>CAVTCE010000019.1:0-736163 GCA_963733025.1 uncultured Nitrososphaeraceae archaeon
ACGATGAGATAACTTTCGTTAGTAATTTCAATTGCATTCAAACATACAGTAAATGTCAGGAAGTTAACGTAAGTAATGACGTTATAAATGATATTGTTTTTTACTTTTTTCTTCTTTTAGGATAGTTAACAATTTTTGAGCTTGATTGAATTTATCATTAAATGATATTGTTGCATAGATCTTACAGTTGAGTAACACAGAACTTCATGATTTCAATTAGAAAACTCTAAAATGCTTTTTGTAGACATTCCAAAATTGTCAATCTCATTTAGGGTTACTATTGTCTGTTGGGAATTGTACAACACCTTATAAAGTCAATATTAAAGAGAATACCTTATTACAAGACACTTTTATGTTTAGTTACTATTATTATCCTTATTTATCAATGTAAGAATTTCTTTTGCTCTGTCTATATTTACAGTTCTTTCTTCCGCAATTTTATTGGCAACTATTTCGATTTGATTACCTGTTGCACCTGCCGGTTTTGCACAATATTTCTAGCATGCAATCTCATATGTCCTTTCTGGATACCCTCAGATGCTAATGCTCTAATAGTGAAATGGCAAAATTTTGAGCAAGACCAACAGCAGCCAATATAATTGCAAGTTCCTTGGAAGTTTTAACTCCAAGAATTTTTAACGCAAGTTTGGCCATTGGATGGACTGAGGCGACCCCTCCGACTATTCCAGTTGCCATTGGTAGTTCTATCTCACCTGCTAAATCACCTTCCTCTGTTTTATTCCAGTTAGTCATTGATCTATAGGTACCGTCTCTGGCAGCATATGCATGGGCTCCAGCCTCGATTGCACGAAAGTCTTGGCCTGTAGCTAAGGCAACTGCATCAATACCGTTCATTACACCTTTGTTATGAGTTACAGCGCGGTATACGTCAGAGTATGCAAAAGCGTATGCGTACAAGATTCGCTCCACAATATCTTGTCCTCCTAGCTCATTCTTGTCGAAAATTGCTTTGCATTTTACAAGCCTCTTTGTTGCATAATTTGAAATTATTTTTAATATAACTTTGCCACCAGTTAACTGTTCTATTACTGGAGCTATTGATTCACACATTGTATTTACTATATTTGCGCCCATGGCATCTTTAGTATCAACGACTAATTCTACAAGAAGCATAACTCCTTTATTATGTTGGCTTTTGTCTTGCACTTGTCTTACTTGCAGATCTTTAACAACAGCGAATCTGCTCTTTGAGCTAGCCAACTCTAATATTTCTTTCTTACTAGACAGAATGTTTATTTTCGCAGATTCTTCAGAAATAGGTAATGAGACTATCTGTACTTGACCTATCATAATTGATTCGTCTGCTTCTGCTATAAAACCTCCCTTACTCTTTGCAATTTTTGCTGCTTTGCTTGCCTGTCTGCAATTATGGAAGGCTCTTCTATAGCCATTGGTAGAAGGTATTCTTTGCCATTAATTACGAAGTTTGTTGCAATACCAAGTGGAAGAGCAAATATACCTATTGCATTTTCTATCATTGTATTAGCATTGTCAAAGCTGAATGCTGATGAAGGATCTTGTAATATAGCAATATCCTGTGCAGACAATTCTGTTATTTTTTTTAGATAGCGTAAACGTTCACTTTGATTCATCTTATAAAATTTTTTCAATGTCAAGTGATTAAATAAATTGTACAAGATCGTTAATAACAGTGACATGGAAAATATCCTTATAAAAAGCCAAAATAATGCTTAAAAATAGCAATACTACAGATCCATACTTCATTTGGCTAAGTGTTATATAAGGAATAAGCAAAGCAATCTTACTCTTACTCACAGATATCTGAACAAAAGCTGATCTTTTATAACTTTTAAATCTCAATAATAGTTTAGACTTATAAGAAATTCTGATATATGAAAGTTGCTGACTCACCCTGCGAAAGCGGGCTGATTAAATCGGAAAGATAATAGAATATAATAATAAGATGTAAGAGAACATCTGTAAAACTAACAATAACCTTTCTTATTGATTACTTATTTCATTTTAAAATCTTTTATAAATTATTTCTAGTTACTTTGCCATAATAATATCAGAGTTTGCTATTTGTACCGATTTAAAACATTATTTCTTTCTCTTCTTAACATCAACATACACATTAGAGCTTTTTGAACATGTAATCTGTTCTCAGCCTCATCCCATATTACGGATGAACTCCCATCTATCACCTCCGAGGTAACTTCTTGTCCACGTTTTGCAGGAAGACAATGCATAAATATTACATCCCTTTTTGCATTCTTTAAAAGATCTGAATTTACCTGATATCTTGGAAGGAAAGCTTCTTCTCGAGTAGTCTTATCTTGATCTTTTCCTATTGACAGGAATGTATCAGTTACTATAATATCTGCATCCTTGGTAGCCTGAAGCGGATCATCTGTAATAATTATCTCAGCTCCGGTTTTTTGTTCTTCCTCTCTAGCCAGTCGTACTATTTGTTCTAAAGGTTCATAACCATGGGGACAGGCTGCCGTCATATTGATGCCTGTTTTTGCACAACCTAACAACAAGTCATTACATACATTATTCCCATCTCCAATCCACGCAAGATTCAATCCTTTCATTTTATTCTTGTGCTCTTGAATCGTTAGCAGATCTGCAAGTATTTGACATGGGTGGAAAGTATCAGAAAGGCCATTTATAACAGGTATAGAAGCAGAGTCAGCTAACAGCTGTACATCAGCATGCTCATAAACGCGAGCTACAATACAATTGACATAGAGAGATAACGTTCTGCCAGTATCCTCTATTGATTCTCCGCGCGATAACTGCATATCATTAGTACTGAGATATAATGCGTTTCCACCAAGATGAAAGATGCCAGTCTCGAAACTTACCCTAGTTCTAGTTGAAGGCTTTTGGAAAATCATCCCAAGTACTTTGCCCTTTAATAATTGACTTGCTTTTTCTCCGTCTCCACTCATGAGTTCATTTTTTAAATTACCAGATAATCTTAGAATAGAAAGGATTTCCTCTGAACTCAGATCTTGCAGGCTAAGAACATCTTTGTTATTTAAGGAAGTCTTCATTGTCTTTGTCTAAAGAGTAAAACTAACATATCTTTCTCTTTTTTTCTCTTCTTTTTTAATATGGTCTTCTGTATCGTAGCATTGTATTTATCTTCTCTCCCTGTTCTTTTCAGATATTCTTTATCTTCATTGTTTGTTTGTATTAGTCCAATTATTCCTTGTTTTGCTACTGTAGATTGCTGTAAACCTCTCTACTCTTCATCACTCTTCTCTGTTATCTTTCCCTTTGTCTTGTCCTTTCGACCAAACAATCTACTGAAGCGGCTGGTCATCTTCTTCTCTTCCTTCTTAGATGGTTTCTTTTCTTTTTCTTCTTCTTCTTTTACTGCAGGTGGGGAATAGGAAGAAGAAGAAGGAATGCTTTGTATTATGCTTTCCTCTACAGAATTTTTGTCGAAAGGCATTCCTTCTTCTTTTTCTTCTTCTTTAATTTCTTTTGTTTGCATTTCTGGAACAGATATAGGCAGGGGAGTTTCTGTCTCGTTGATCATGTTAGGTATTGTTGTTACTTCCGAGTCTATACGCGATGATAATGGTGAAATCTCTCTGATTGATTCAGAAGTGGCCGGTGCATCAGTAAAAGTAGATGTTCTTAAATTCTCAACGTCAATTATTGAAGTATTACCAAATATAGATTCAAGGAATTTAGCAGGATTAAATGGAATTATGTCCTCATATCCCTGACCAACTCCAAGATAGACAATAGGTTTGGATGTAATATATGCAATAGAAAGTGCTCGCACCACCCTTTGAGTCTGCATCTGTTTTAGTTAAAATAGCGCCATCAAAGTTAGTGTAGTGAAAAAATTCTCTTGCTTGATTGATAGTATCATTCCCGGCCAAAGAATCGCCTATAAATAATTTCAGATCCGGTTTAGATACCCTTACAATTTTACTAATTTCATCCATCAAATTCTTGGCAGTCTGCATCCTACCAGCTGTATCAATCAATACCGCATCGACATGATGTTTTCTACTGTGATCTACTGCATCTCTTGCCACTGCTGAAGGGTCTGATCCATATCTTTGCATGATTATCTTTAACGATAATTTTTTTGCATGTTCGCTTAACTGTTCAATTGCGCCTGCACGATGAGTATCTCCTGCTGCTAAAACTACAGAAATGCCATTCTTACGTAACAAATTAGATATCTTAGCGACTGTCGTAGTTTTACCTGTTCCATTGATTCCCAAAAATACAATAACAAATGGTCCGCCTTTTGTTTCCCTCTTTGCTTTGATTTTCTCTATTAGATCTATCTTTCCACATCTGGCAAGCATTTCACCAATAGCATTGTGAAGCTTTGACCCGATAATATCCTCTGCAACCTGTCCTCTTTCCAGTTTCAAACCCAATAATTCTTTTTTCAATCTTGCTGAAAGATCATCGATTACTTCCTGTGCAACATCGCTTTCTAACAATGCAAGTTGTAAGTCAAATAAGTTATCGTCAAGATCTTTTTCAGAAAGCTCTTTTTGACCTAAGGTTTTGGCTGCACTTGAAAAGGCCTTTCTGAGCTTATCAAACATATACTTATTTCGCCTAATGTGTATGTTGTTGTCCAGCGTCATGCGAATGTTGTTGGGTACGATGTGACGCTTGGGAGCCGTCTCCAGAAGTACCAGTCGCAGAACCACCTTTTTGTAACATTTGGTTTACTTGTCGTTGAATTTGTTCCATACGCATTGATATTTGTTCTTTTTGGCTAACAAGTTGCCTTAAGGCAACTTCAAATTCCTTAATTTTAGATTCAATATAGTTAATAGCGTCTTCTTTATTTTTTTCTATAGTAACATCTGCACCTATATTTATCAGCAATTTTTTCACTGGTGGAACTAAGGCTTTTATATAAACTCCAATTCCAACAGGCATAAATGATTCAACTTCAGAATCGGTTGGAACATTTTGAATAGCATTAGAAGCCAGTCGTGCTTCTTCCAATAATCGTGTTACAGTAGCCTCTCGACTAATGTTATCATTCATATAGGCCTCAAGAACTCGTGATTGCTGAACCAGTTCATTGATTTTCTGCTCTATTGAGGCAGCCTGTTGCTGATTACGTAATTCATCGGTCATTAAAATCAATTTCCAAAGCTATCTTATAACTGTGACTAAGTAAATTATCTCATGGTAGAAATATTATCTTCGAATTGCAAAAAAATACTGTCCTTATTAATGTTATAGATATGGAATACTATTATCCTCGTTAGCACTAGTAAAGAGCGATTCTAAAGATACTTTCGAATATTGCTTCTAATGGTATTCATTACAAGATAGCCTGAGGAGCCGAATATCTCCCCTCTTTCTGTTTCTTGGACAATAACATAATATAATAAGCAACCACTCTTTGATTGTATAATCCCAGTTATCTTAATGATATCTCCTTTATGCAATACTGGTGCTTTTTTTCTCAATTTCTCTATTAGATTTCTCGATGTGCCGGCTATTACTTTATGTACTTTCTATTGTCAGCAAAAAAAATTGAATAACAAGTTACATATACTATTCCTAGTTTTATAATCGTTTATTGTTATTATAATTTATTATTAGCTACTTATAATATCTCATAGTTGGAATCCTCCTACTTTACTCTTGTTGCCTCAAAACAGGATTTGGCAAGTATGACTATGGCAAATTACCTAATTCATAACAAACATTTTTCTGTACATGATAAGAATAATAGTGAGGAATATACCTCAGAGGTATATAAAAAAATCAAACTTCACATCTCTCATGAGAATCTTCTCTATATAGAAGAGTTAGATACAAGATATCCGCATTCAAAAGCCTTTATTTTTTTATCAAAACATAGATCTGAAAGCAAAATCCCTACTTTAACTTGTCATTGTACTGGAAATTATGCAGATAATCCCTATGGTGGAAACTCACGAGAGTTAGCAATATCATATCCATATTTACAAAAAAGATATCTGAAGGAAATTAATAATTCTAAACCAGCCCTTTCATATTATGAAATTGTTATAGAAGCAAGCCATCATGGACCTACATCGTTGAAAAAACCTGTCTTGTTTATTGAAATTGGTTCTACAGAAAGGCAATGGATTGACAGAAATGCTGCTTCTATCGTATGCAATTGTCTCCTAAGAGTCCTCGTAAATGGATTAGGAAAGTGTGAAAAAGTTGGAATTTGTTTGGGTGGAACACACTATCCTTCGAAATTTAACACGTTATTATTAGAGTCAGAATTTGGCCTGGTCTGCTGTGGCTCCAAGACACAATTTAGAATCAGTTGATAAAGATATGTTAAATCAAATGATTGCAAAGAGTATTGAGAGAGTTACTCATATAATAGTTGACTGGAAAGGACTTGGTAAGGAAAAAAATAGGATAATGGGATTAGTAGAAGATACTGGTCTCAAAGTGTTGAGAGTTTGATATTGTTATTGCTATGATGCATCAAATGTTGGAATTTCGTAGGGTAACAAAAAAATGACGGCATTATATATACTATTTAAAACAGGAGATCGGGAACTATCAGCCGTCGAAATGTCGATTATAGCTATTATAGAACTCCTTTAAGAAATAAGAATCAATACATTGAATCAAAGGATCAGGGTAATGACTGTTTTTTGCATTGAACAAAAATCCTAATTGTCAGACACAGTAGAATCTAGGCTAATAAGGCAAAAAGGATTAGAAAAAAGGTAGACAAATTGTAAATGAGAAGGAATCTTTCATGAGTGTTGAAACAAATATAGAAGAAACTAAGTTAATAATGAAAACATAAAGCTTCTTCTTTGCATTGACACACCCTCATGAAAATTATTGAACAGACACCAAATATTAATAATTGGATTGTTCACATCATTACTATCTTTTTATATAAATGCAATTGAGATGAAAATGGTTTGAAAAACACAAAGAATAATGTTTAAGCAACAATAAATTTACTATTATAAAGCTGTTCTGCAAAAAAAGGTATAGGTATAATCTATATTCTATTGAATCAGTGAAATCGGTTGTTGCGAGTAAGCATATATTTTAACCAAATGTATACCTGAATTGATTTATTTTTGATAGATATTTTTATATATTAAAGGGTGTTGTTTTTGCAGTATAGATAACCTTAATGACTGAAACAGATAGAAAAGTCTCAAATTTCTTTATGAAAGATAATGACGTTTACAAACTTTTAATGGAAATTCCTGCGGGTAAAATTGCGACGTATGGAGATATTGCTAAGGCTCTGGGTCATCCTTTTGCTGCGCGTGCAGTAGGTAATATTCTAAATAAAAATCCAAATCCTATAATAGTTCCCTGTCATAGAATTATTTGTTCAAATGGTAAGATGGGAGGTTATGCATATGGATCGGTAGCAAAAAGAAAGCTATTGGAAAAAGAAGGAATAAAATTTCGAAACGGGAGTATAAAAGATTTTGCTAAATGTAGAGTAGCTTTAAAAAAGGAAAAATGATACAAAGTTAATGAGTTTTTGATTGTTTTATAAGGTCACGCAGGTGAGCCAAGGATTGTACCTGACCTCCACTAACTTTTTTATAAAGCAACCAGTACGTTTCACGATTGACATCATTTCTATCCTTTAATACTTTCAAATGATACCTCATCGATCTAACTCTGATGACATGTACTTCTTTCTTACCCGTTCTCGCTGTCTTTTTCCCTTTCTTTGAACCTGCGCCAGTTCCATGTTTTCTGCGTATAGCAAGTTTCGATTCAGCACGTGCTCTTGATGTTCCTTTTGGTTTGACAGTCCAGATCGTTCCATTCTTAATCAGAGCACGAAGATTTTCACGAGTAATAGAATCTGCTACGTCATCAAGTTGGTCTGGCTCAAACCTTACTCTATTTGCACCTACGCCCAGCATTCTTGCAATTAATTCTCTTTTTTTTCTTATGTTTACTACCATTTAAGATCTCTCCTCTTTTATATCTGTCTCATTATTTTTTGGTGCCAGTTTACCAGCATTCAGTAATTTAATACCCATGCTAGTAGCCTTTGCAATGATCTCTTTTCTTTTTCTTGTTCCAACTGTATGTCCCACTCTAGCGGCATCCTTTTTTGCATCTAATTTTGAAAGATCATTTACATTGAAAACAAGGTTATCGGTATATCCTGAGGGATGAAGTCCTCTCGCTGCTCTCGGACCTCTATAACCAATCTTAACAAGTGCAGGTACACCAGATACTTGCTTTCTCATTTTGTTATCTATACCTTTAGGTTTCCTCCAGTTCTCAGATAGACGGTCATATCTCCAACTCTCTTGTCTGACAAATTTTGGTCTCTTGTCAGAAATTTTCTTTCTAGCCTGGAGTAATTCCTTGTTAATAACCATAATGATATGAATAAAAAATTTAAATAAATATGTTTCTCGATTAATGCATTTATACATTTTCGAATATAGATCAACAAGAAAATTGAACAAAAACATCTGCTTAATAGCCATAAAATTAAGGGTATTACAATAAAGGTGTATGTAATATATAACTATTATATAATAGTACAAACCCTTCATAAAGTCATTTGTCCATATTCGTCATCAGCTAAGAAGAACCATACTATATTAAAATGGCAGAAAGGGTTAATAGTTCCATCTTTGGTTTATTGGAATAATGAAAAAGTATGAGTTGCCTCCGTTACCATATAATTATGATGCACTAGAACCACATATTGACGCAAGAACTATGGAAATACATTATACAAAACATCATCAAACTTATACAGATAAGCTCAATGCAGCACTTGAAAAATGTCCTCCTGAAGTTCAAGAAAAAGACATTGTGGAAATATTATCGAATCTTGATCAAGTTCCGGGAGACCAAAAAAGTGCAATCAACTTTAACGGCGGAGGATTCGATAACCATCGAATATTTTGGAACAACATGAAATCAAATGGTGGGGGTGAACCAAGAGGATCTATCGCTGATGCAATAAATACATCGTTTGGAAGTTTTTCAGACTTTAAAGAGAAATTCTCTTCTACTACCACATTGATTCAAGGTAGTGGTTGGGGCTGGCTTGTCTATAATCCATCTACCAAAAAAGTAGAATACAAAGTAATGCCAAATCAAACAAGCCCAAGAACAGAAGGTTTGATCCCACTCTTAGGATGTGATGTATGGGAACATTCCTACTATCTCAAATATCAAAACAGGAGACCTGACTACGTTTCTGCTTGGTGGAATGTTGTAAACTGGGATGATGTTGCAAATCGTTTTGATGGGATAAAGAAATAACAAAGAAATAAAAATTTAGGTTATTTGATTACCATACTACTTTTGCACGCAATACTTTATTTTTCATCTAACTAGCTAAAATGGGTTATCCTCTGCATTGATTTCCTACTTGCTATACTGGCCTGTTATTATGTATACATTCTTCACAATAATAGTCTGTCCTAGGAGATATGACTCCCCCTTCTAATTGGTGTATCAATTCTTAAAAGTAATAGTAAAAGAGGTTGTAAGTGATTGATTATATGAGTTTATTTCCAAAGGAAGACATTCTTACTAAAGAAATTGAATCATCGAAAAGTTTTGTAGTTAGCCTATCTTCTTCTGAAGATAGAGAATTATTTGAAATATGCTAAATGATTGTTACAAATACGCCGCTGCAATTAATGCAAACGGCGAACCATCCCCAGCAGAACCATTACTTATGGCCTTGTTGCTTTCACAACATAAGATGATTGATTGATTGGTTAAGAGAATTTATTTCAAAGTATAAGTCACTTAAGATAGAAATTAAGGAGTCCAAACAGTAAGAAGAAATAGGCAGAGAAAATAAACATGATCACATAGAAAGAATGAAAGAATTCATTATATTGATAATTAGTAGTAAGAGAGAGGTTGTGCACAGCAATTTATCTTAGATGAATTCTCTAGCGGATAAATAGATAGAGGATTCTTTGCATTATTTTGGTAGGTGTACCTTCATGTACTCCTTTACTTAGAACAAAATGGTGCAACTTTCACAGGTTTTAGTATAAATCCTTTACTCTCAAAACATCTTAGGGAAGAAAACTCGACAACTATAGGCAATGGAAAAGGTTTATTGAGATAGAAAAACATTCTGCTTTTTCCAGAAGAGATACAGCAGCAGAAGTGGATGCATCGGGTGTTAAGGATGAAGATAACAGTAAGCTGACAGTAAACATTCGATCTGACGAAACAGTCGGAAAACGCAATACATATGTTCTCACGATATATTATGTTCCAATACTAGCCGTCTTTTTGGTTGTTCCTATCCTTTTTTGGAGAGGAACGATCCGAAGAAAAAATGCATTCAGAGTCATATTATTGTTATTCGAAGGGATGTCTATTGGAGATATTTTTGTGTCATTTTATCATAAGGGATAAGCGGTATTCGATAGCCCGCTTACTCGTGTTTATGATAGACATGGATGCAACTAAGGGTAACTGGGGACGAATAGACGGATGGACGAGGAGGAATAAATATTAGAAAATAAATATTGTTGTTTGTTTGTCAAAACTAAACACTTGCCAGATTAAAATATATCCTCTAATATATTATTATATTATTGAACCAATGATGGGAATATCTAAATATGAGGACCAAATCTTTGGTGCTATCCGTTGCCTCTGGACTGTTTCTTACCTATGTTCTTTGCACTAATACCATATATGCAGAATTACCCGAGATAGGTGTAAAAATTACATCCCCTAGTACTGGTCAAGAAATTCCGGTAGACGAACTAACTATATTTGGAATATCGACAGATAATGCAACTACTGATTGCCAGGTTCATGTGGATGTAAACGACACAAAGCCATTCCAGAGAGCAACAGCAACTGGTCCTATGATAAAAAATGATTATTCAACGTGGATATTTACATATACACAAGATTATCGTCTTATTAGAGAAGGTGTAAATGAACTAACTGCCAAAATTTCTTGTCTTTATGGTCCCGTTAATTTATCGAAATACCATACCGTAAATATCATAGGAGTAAATAAAGAGCAACAATAATGAGGGATAATAAATGACAGTATGACTTATTTTTATTTCTTACATCTTTAAGTCATTTAAAAAATTAAAATTAGAACAAGATTGATGGTTAGTTAAATATTAGGAATAAAATGACTAGTCAATATCTTTTTGTAATTACATACTGCTATTTGATCTTAAGAGATGTTCGGAGATATACGTATCTAAGATATGAGCAGTTAACATGCTGGTTGGTAGGCTTCAACGTTAATAATCTAGAATCAGTCTGTAGCGAACTAGAAAAGAAAGAAGTAAAGTTTTACAAAAAGTTAACCGAGGAACCATTTGGAAAACATGCTATTATAAAAGATCCTGATGGACATCTAATTTCTCTAATTTCATTAACAGAGATAATTTCAAAAGTAGAAGAAGAATATACCAGATACCTTGCTATCATGGTTTTGCGCCGCCAGCTTGATGATGAGCAATAGGAATCAAGGATTACTTGATATAGGGAGGTCTGACATAAAGTTGGAAGCCATATTGACAATCATAATGTATGAATAGTCTTTTTTTGTTATTCCTAAAGCTAAATCTGTTCGATATAGATATTTTCAAATATCAGTCCATAAGTGCTATGAATACATTTGCGATAGATCTATTGTAGTTGAATATTGCATCATTAGTATGTACTTCTTTTGCGTTAACAATAATTATAATATAGATGGAATTATAATCATCATAGTCTATAATGATCTTGTCTATTATCATTTTTTCTCTTCACCATAATTGAAGATATAATATATAGCAAAAATCCACCAATGGCAATGATTAGTCCATAAAGCGAAATTGCTCCCCTATCTATATAATTTCCGATCCCTACTAATATTGCTCCCATAAATAATAACCCCAGTCCTGCTCCTGCAGAGCGAGGCATCCTAATTTTGTTTGCTGATGACAAGGTCCTGTTTATATAAGAACAACATTAGTCAATAATATTTTTTGTGAATGTTTTTATTAAACATTATTTTCTCTCTAGTCAATATCATTATGAAAATTGCAGTTGTTGGGATAGGAGTTGCTGGAGCATATCTTATGAATAGATTAAGTGATGATGCTGATAATCAGGTAGTAGGTTTTGAGAGAATGCCGAAAGCCCAACATGATGCTGTCTGTGCATGGGCAACTTGTCAAAATGTAATGTCAGGTTTAGCAAAAAATTGCGGCCTGAATTTTGATCAATATATCTTACATGATGGAAAATATATGAAAGTTGACCTTAAAGAAACCAACGGCATTAGAGATAACAGCATAGATATTCGTTTGAAAGGAATGGTCAGTTATGATAAGTTAAAATTAATTCAAGACATGATAAGGGGTACAAAAGTAGAATTTGGCAGAGTGCCAAAGAAAGAGAATCTTGAATCAGATTTTGATATCATTATTGATTCAACTGGATTTCATCGAAACTATCTTCCAAAACCAAAAAAAGAGATGTGGATCCCATGCGTCCAATATAAGGTAAAATATGATAATGATAACATGCCATATGACGACTTCTATTTGCAGGCATTTCCTTCAATGACTGGGTATTTCTGGTATTTTCCTCTTGAAAATGGCTATGCACATATAGGAGCTGGGGATTTTGAAAGAAGACAGAATAATAAATTTGTCGATGAATTTTTGAAGAAATATAAATGTGAGGTTATAAAAAAGGTTGGAAGACCTATTCGAATTAGTCCACCAGTAAATTGCGAACCATTTACAGATGGTAGAAAAACAGTTGGTGTAGGCGAGTCAATAGGTACTGTTTACCCCTTACTTGGCGAGGGAATAATTCCTTCTACATGGTGTGCAGAATTATTCATTCAACAATTGCACAACAATATAAAAGCCTATAGGGATGTTGTACTAAAAAGATTTAGAATATACACAATTGTATTCAATTTTATCCAAATGAAAATATCAGGAAAGTTCAATATGATAAGGCATTCATTTGATTTGCTAAAAATATATAATCACATGAAAAGAGAGGAAAATCGTTATGGGATGGAAATCAAAATTGAAGATATGATAAAAATTTCAAAGATTTGAAGGAATTGCAATATAGATGGGAGTATCGAAAACCAGGTTAAAGGCAAACACTATTTACCATAAAAGCAAGATCTATTTTGTGTAAATAAGTTTCAAATTAGGTGTTTGCTATTGTTTATAGTATAATCGACGGAGGAATTAAAATCATTAACCTTAACTCATATCCCATGCTTTGCAAAAATTGCTTTGATTCTTTCGATGCCCTGTATATCTTCTACAACTTTTGCAGTCTGAAAGGGAACAAGCTTTTTCCAGTCTTCATCTTTTGCCATTCTTGATCTAACTTCTGTTGCAGACAATTCTTTTCTCCGATATAAAGATGGTTCAACTACTTTTATCTCTCTTTCTTTAAATAAAAGAGCTGTAAGAAGATCGTTTGTAAAAACTACATCGTATTTTGGAACTAAAGTGTCAACTTGATATGTCCACAGAGAATGTATGTATATATCAGAGACAGGAATCAGGAGTATTCTTCTTATATCAACTTCACTGTCTGCTAATAGCGAATCTCTAATCATTTGAACACGTTCCCCTGCAGTAAATGGGTTCCTCATCTCATGACTAGTCTGTGCACTTCCAATTACTATAATGAGCTCTTCGACTCTATTTAGTGCAAACTTGACAGTAGCAAGATGTCCAAAGTGGAAGGGTTGAAATCTGCCTACAAATAAGCCTCTAGGTATCACTGTTGTAAACAAAAACTATGAGATAATTTAAAGTAATTTTAAAAAATCAAATATCTTGAGCACCTAGAACAATTAAAGTCATTAAAGTCTATTTAACAATTATTATTAAGTATTATGAGTTGTCAGCACGCGACCTTCTGCTGCTACACCATTGGATTGTTATATCTGTCATAGGCCGTCTGTATAATCTCTATTATATGTTCTGCATGTTTCTGTTTTCTTCTGTGTGATTTTATTGTATAGTATTTCTTCTAGTGATCTTAATAATAGTGGTGAGGGTGCGCTGATAGTGTTGTTGCATCTGCGGCATCTACCTCTGGTAATTATGATAATGATTTTTGTCAGAAGACTAGACTAAAGAAATGAGAGATATGAAGAAAGATTTAGGAAATCTCTCTTACTCTTGGTTTGCAGGTTGTTCGTTTTCTTGTTGTTGTTGCTGCTGTTTTCTGGGTTTGGCTTGAGTTAACTGTATATCCTCTCCTGCTGTTGTAGTTTGCCCGCTATCTTGTTGCGCAGTAGTATTATTATCAGTGATGTTGATATCTTCGGTAGATGACGATGACGATGTTGATAACACTATAAAATTAAAAAAAATTGTCGACTCTATTATACTTATAATCTTTTTGACTATTATTATGGTGTATTTTAGAAATGATGTTAGAATATGGTTAATATCCATGTATGATTTGTACTATGAATATCTGATAGTAAAATTGCTCTTTATCGCTATATGGAATGCGGACAGACGTATTTAAAGCAAGGATTTTATCCTTCTAATTTAACACAATGACAGATTTACGTGTTAAAAATTGACGGATCTTTTGGTGAAGGAGGGGGACAGATTTTGCGTAGCGTCGTTTCGCTTTCAGCAATAACAGGCAAACCGATTGAAGTCATAAATATTCGAGCCAAGCGTCAAAATCCTGGCCTGCGGCCGCAGCATATGTTTGCAATTAGGACAGTAGCAAATCTGTTTCATGCAAGTGTAGAAAATCTGCTAGTCGGATCAGACTGGATAAGATTCATTCCAAAACCTGACAAATTTGAAGACAGTATGATTAAAATCGATGTTGGTACCGCAGGCAGTATTCCATTGATATTGCAAACTGTAATTCCAGCAGTCTCTCTTTCAGGCAAAAGTCTTAGCATCGAAATTACGGGTGGCACAGATGTAAAAATGAGTCCCACGACTGATTATTTGCGGTATATAGTAATGCAAGCATATCGCAGCATCGGCATAAAGTTCAGCATAGAAGTTTTAAAGAGAGGATACTATCCAAAAGGAGGAGGCCAAATACGATCTGAAATAAGTCCCTGTAAAAGACCAGACACTCTTGACCTTTTGAATACACATAATATGGAACCAAAAATTGTAAGTGTTTGCTGTCAACTTCCCAAACATGTTGCAGAACGCCAGATTTCGTCTGCTCTTTTAAAATTAGAAAAAAATGGTGTCCATTGCAGAAGCTATTCTTCTTCACTTGAAACATCCTTATCACCAGGCTCCTCAGTTTTAGTGCATTGTGAATCTGATTTTGGTCCTTATATCGGCGGAGATTCAATGGGTGAGATGGGTAAAACTGCAGAGCGCGTAGGTGAAGAAGCTGCATATAGATTCCTAGAAAGTTATCTGGCTAATGTTCCCATTGATTTCTTTCTTGCTGACATGCTGGTCATTCCATTAAGCTTAGCAAAAGGTAAATCGCGATACAGAGTAGGAAGAGTGACGGAACATCTCAAGACAAATCTACAAATTGTAAGTCAAATGGTTAGTTGCAAATATCAAATTGAAGTTGCAGAAAAAAGCTATGTAGTTAATATTGAAGGGATTTTATCTCAATAGATAAAATACTATTATCAATCACTACAACTGGAAAGATATGATAAATATGATGTCTATCATAACAATAGCATGACTGATGGAATGCTCTTTACTTTCTATTGCAACCTACAAATAGATTATTATGATTATAATTTTATCGAATATTAAAAATATTTTATAAAATATTAATAATGTTTATACTAATTGGTAACGCTATTTTGGTTGGAAGAAAAATTTAACAGCTTTTAATTGTCAGTATCATAATCAACATTTACATCATTATGCTCTATTTGTCCATTTCCAACAAGGGAAACGAATACATCGTCCAACGTTATGGGAGAAACTGTAAAAGGGATATTTTTTTTTATCGCAAATTCAGATAATTCTTTCACTGCAGAATCAAAGGCAAATACCCTTATCGTATTAGTTCCAGTCTCTACTACTGAGCCATATGTTTTAAGCAGATTAGTGTCAACTGTATCCTTTGCAATATCTACTCTGATATTTTGGGGAATTATCTTTCGCAATTCATTCATAATACCTTGGGCTATTATACGGCCCTTGTCTATTATTACGATTTTATCTGAAAGCATTTCAGCTTCATCCATATAGTGTGTTGTCAATAAAATTGACTTCCCTTCCTTTTTCCAATCCTTAATTGCTGACCACACTTGACGTCTTGAAACTGGATCCAATCCAATAGTGGGCTCGTCAAGAAATAACAATTCAGCATTAGTAGCCATAGCCATCGCAACAAGAACTTTTTGCTTCATGCCCCCTGAAAGATTCATTGCGGGCCTGTTTCTTGCTTCATAAAGTTCTAGCTTACGTAGAATTTTTTCTGTCTCTTCCTTAGATTTATTTTTGTTTTCCCCTCTGATTTGTAACCAATTATATACATGATCCCACGGAGTAAGGGCTCTTAATGGTCTACCCTCTTGGGGAACTATTGAAATAATATTCCTTACTTTGCCAGGTTCCTTTACTACATCATATCCAAGAACACTTATGCTTCCTGCAGTAGGCATTAGCTGTGTAGCGCATATTCTTACAAAAGTGGTCTTGCCTGCACCATTTCTGCCAAGCAGTGTAAATATTTGTCCAGGTTCTACATTTAAAGATACAGTGCTCAAGGCAGCATAACTTGTACCCTTATAGATTTTTGATACCTGTTTTGCCTCAATTGCAAGCATTAAGTGATTTTATAGATAACAAAGGAATAATAAAATTGTTGATTAATAGACTCATCTTCACTACGCTTATTGTTTTATAATATTTATAGAGAATTTGGCATTAGGAATATTGTTTGACATCCAATTAATTATGAGCGAATGTGCATACTAAGTTATCTATATATCATGTTATATTGTATTTGTTATTTAGCTGCTTTCCAATGATAAATTGCTCATATCATACAAGTAAATTCCTGGAGATAACCTCTCACAACTGATTCGAGGACTACATACATTTAGTGTCAGTCACAGGTCTTGTTTTTTGACTCGATAATTCTGCAACTATCGTGACTTCTTCGATCCCTTGTCTATATCGATGAAGTGGGATGGTTGGGGTGGAGGTGAGTTGGTCAGGCGCCCTAGTCAACAAGCCCTAATAAAAAGCATTGATATTTTCAAGCATTCCACTAAAGTTACTATTCTCTCTCTTAGAGTAAGTAATCATAAACTATTGGACTTCTTCTCACAAGATTTAACTATCTTCTCAGCGAGTTCTTAGGAGCGTGTTCAACATTTTTGATACGTCTATTTATCATGAGTAATTCTATTATTTCTCTTATACTATCATCAATATTTGAAAAATAGAAATTTCAGTCCGTTTCTAGACTACCTGGAACGAACACACACATCTCTTTTTCTTTTACTGGCTGCAAAAAACATCAACTCTATTAAAATCACTATGCGTCTTGTCCATTATTTCTGAACTCCTTCTCTAATTCCTTCAATAATAACTTTTGTCTGTCGTTTAATTTTGTTGGAATTTTAACATTGATTCTAACCAGCTGGTCACCCTTTCCATAGTTACCATAGTGTGGTAATCCTTTACCTCTAATATTCAGAATGGTATTAGGCTGAGTGCCCTGAGGTATTTTTAATTTTTCGTGGCCATCAAGGGTTGGCACTTTAACATCAGTTCCAAGTGCAAGATCTGTGAATTTCAGATTAAGATTGTAGAGCAAGTGACCATCTTCTAATCTTTCAAATATGGAATGTGGTCTGACATGAACGCGTATTAACAGATCACCAGCAATGCCATTTTCAGATGGCTCACCTTCGCCTCGCAACTGCAATGTCATCCCATCTTCTACTCCTGCAGGAATTTCTAACTTCAGTTTCTTATTCTTTTTAAACCTGCCAGAACCACTACAGACAGTACATGGTTTATCAATAATTTCACCTTGCCCTTGGCAGGTCCGACATGGTTCTAATGAGACAAATGTAGAGAATCTATTTTGACTATATACCCGCCTTGTCTGACCTTGGCCATTGCAAACGCTACATTTTCTTGGTTTTGTCCCAGGAGCAGATCCACTTCCTCCACAGTTGCTACATTTCTCAAGTTTTGGTAATTCTATCTCATCCTTTCTACCTTTGAGAACCTCTTCTAGTGAAAGTTCAACATCATAAATGATGTCTCGTCCTTTTTTTCTTCCTCCACCAAAACTAAAACCAAAACCGAAAGGATCATTTCTCGCGCTGCCAAATCCGCCACGGCCGCCGCCTCCAAAAATCTGTTCAAAGATATCTCTAAAACCTCCGAATCCCATATCCTTAAAAACTTCATCAAAATTAGCTTCAGAACCTCTGAATACTTCTTCGGCTCCGACATGACCATAAGTATCATATCTTTTTCTTTTTTCATCATCAGATAAAACAGCATATGCTTCAGAGATTTCTTTGAATTTTTCTTCAGCTCCTGGTGATTTGTTCCTATCAGGATGATATTGCAATGCTAACTTTCTATAGCTGTTTTTGATCTCTTCTTTATTTGCACTCCTTTGGATGCCGAGTACCTCATAATAATCCCTTTTATTGCCACTCATATTTTTAAATCCCTATGATCTAAGATTATCATCATAAGCCGTACTCATAAGCCGGAAAGGCAATATTAAGAAGGAGGAGGGGGAGATGACGCGCCTGCCGAAGCTCCTCCACCACCACCTCCAGCAAACTCGCTCGTTGTTGAACCAGCGCCAGATGTTTCCCCAGCACCCGCAGCACCAGCACTAGGCAGCAGAGGCAGCACCAGCAGTTCTGTATACTTCCGTACTGACCTCGCCGACAATATTTTTCAGCTCTTGAGTTTTTGTCTTGATATTATCTATGTTGTTGCTTGCAATTGCATCCTTTAGCTCTTGAGCTGCCTTGTTAACTCTATCAGCTTGTTCAGGTTTAATTTTATCCTTCAAATCTTCTCTGACTAGCTTTTCTGCAGCATAGATCAAGTTATCAGCTTCGTTTTTAACTTCGGCCTCTTCCTTCTTCTTTTTATCAGCTTCAGCAAAATTATCTGATTCTTTCTTTAGCCTTTCGATCTCCTCTTTTGATAATTTCGTGTTAGCAGTTATTGTAATCTTTGCTTCCTTGGATGTAGCCAAGTCCTTCGCTGCAACATTCAGGATTCCATTTGCGTCTATATCAAATGTAACCTCTACTTGTGGTACACCTCTAGGAGCAGGAGGGATTCCTGATAAGTTGAACATCCCTAAGGAAACACAATCACTTGCCATAGGTCTTTCTCCTTGGACCACATGTATTGTAACTGCAGTCTGATAATCAGCAGCAGTAGTGAACACCTTGGATTTTTTTGTAGGAATTGTTGTGTTGCGTTCTATTAATGGTTCTTTTAAGCCGCCCAGAACCTCTACGCCTAAAGTGAGTGGTGTGACATCGACCAGTAAAATGTCTGTAGAAACATCGCCAGTAATAATAGCTCCTTGAATTGCCGCTCCCATCGCTACTGCTTCCATAGGATCAATACCGCGTTCTGGTTCTTTACCCGTAGCTGTTGCGACAAACTGCCTGACTATTGGCATCCTAGTAGGTCCGCCAACCATAATGATTTTGTCTATATCAGCTGGTGTTATTTTTCCATCCTGAAGTGCCTGCATCATTGGTGCTCTGCATCTTTCGATTATCGGTCTAAGGAGATCCTCTAGTTTTGCTCTTGTTAGAGTTATGATAAGATTCTTTGGCCCTGTTCTAGGATCGTATGCAAGGAATGGTAAATTAATTTCTGTGCTGACAATATTTGATAATTCTATTTTTGCTTTTTCTGCTGCCTCTCTTATTCTCATCATGGCAGCCTTGTCATTTCTGACGTCAAGACCAGATTGTTTTTTAAACTCCTCTACAATATAATCTATTACAGTATTATCCATATCAGTTCCGCCAAGTTGAGTGTCTCCTGAAGTACTCTTGACCTGAAAGACTCCTCCTCCCATTTCCATTATTGTAACATCCAATGTTCCGCCTCCAAGGTCAAAAACCATTATTTTCAGATCTTTCTGGACCTTGTCTAATCCATATGCAAGCGAAGCAGCTGTCGGCTCGTTGATAATTCTCACTACTTGGAGACCTGCAATTTCACCTGCATCCTTAGTCGCCTGTCTTTGATTATCATTAAAATATGCAGGTACTGTGATCACTGCCTTATCCACAGTATCACCTAGAAAAGCCTCCGAATCTTTCTTAATTTTTTGAAGAATGAAGGCAGATATCTGCTGTGGAGTATATTCTTTACCTAAAACATAGAATTTAAAATCACTTCCCATCTTGCGCTTTGCCGCAGAAACTGTACCCTCGGGATTGGATATCATTTGACGCCTAGCAGGCTCACCTACTAATAGCTGACCGTCTTTGGTAAAAGCAACCACTGACGGAAACGCCTTTCCTCCAACAGAAGTGCCCTCAGCTCGCCTGTATAATTGAAGGTTTGCCACCTATCATTACTGCCGCAGCAGAATTACTTGTTCCAAGATCAATTCCTATAATTTTTGCCATACTAATTTTCAGCCTCTTTTTCTATTTTTTCTGTATCATTAGCGGTATTTTTAACTATCTTTCTAGAAATCAGAACGAGGCTTGGTCTTAAAACTTTATTGTTGAGCATATACCCTTTACGAATTTCTTTCGTAATTATATTCTCTTCTATCTCATCTTGGTGTGAAAAGCCGATAGCATCGTGAACATTGGGATCAAAAGGTGTCCCAATTGTCTCAATTTCAATAACTCCTTCAGATCTAAGAAGAGAATCAAAGTTTTTTAATATTCCTTCTAAGCCTTCAATGACAACAGTTTCGGACTTGCTCTGTTTTGCCATCTCTAAAGCTCTTAAATAGTCATCACGCAGGCTAAGAAATTTGACCAAAAGTTCAGCTTTTCCAGACTCAATTCTAGAGTCTATTTGCTTTTCCATCTGTTTGCGATAATTATCAAATTCAGCCATCATATACTTTAATCTATTCAAATTGTTATCTGAGGATTTTCTCGCTTCACGTAATTCCTCTTTTAATGCAGCCAAGTCTTCCTTTAAGTTTGTAAGATTATTATCATCATTGTCAATACGCGATTCCTTAATTTCAACTTCCTTAATTTCATTAGATTCTTCTTCCAAACTAATCAACCACTAAAAATCAGAGAAAGTTAAATAATTATATATCGTTTATCTCTAGGCAAGATACTCATCATTAATTACACAGGTATCTGATAAGCACACATAGAAAACAAAGATGGTATACTGATAATTATGGAATTATTATTATTAATTTATTTACACATAACGTACATATAACATATATTAAAATTGATAATACATGTCTGGTCGTGACGATGAGGAACTTGAAGCTATAAAACACAAAAAGATGGTAGAATTACAAAAGTCCATAACATCAAATGCAGCCATGTACAATATAAGAGAACCTATTAATCTAACCGACTCAAATTTTAAAAAAGAAATATCAAAATATCCTCTATTACTTATTGATTTCTGGGCTCCATGGTGTGGGCCCTGCAGAATAATCTCGCCTATAATAGAACAACTGGCAAGAGACTATACAGGAAAGGTTGTATTTGGAAAGGTGAATATAGATGAAAATCAGATGATTGCACGATCTTTCGGTATTGAAAGTATACCTACAATGATAATTTTCAAGAATGGAAAGGCAGTAGACATAATTGTTGGTGCAATCCCTAAATCCCAGATCGAAACTAAATTACATCAACAATTAGCTTCTAGTAATAATAATAGTAATAACATGTATAGATAAAAAAAAGGTTTCGCCTTGACTTAGGGGATTCCTAAATGTGGAAATGAGGCTACGCTAATTCCTAACTCTTGTTGAATCTTTCGAATTTTACTAGCGTATTCTGTCATCTTGGTATTATCGTCCTGTACCTTCGCAATTCTGTACCCCTTCCAGGCTTTTCTAAGCGCTCCCCAACTTTGGCCTGTTGTGAAGTTGTTCTCTTGTTGTGTTGATGCTTCTTGATGAAGAGACATTATAGCTGTCATATCTGTTGAGTTAATTACACATTTATACTTAGAATCCATGGTCAGCTTTATCAAATCATTATGTCTATAAGTTTTTTATGACAAGTATTTTATCAAAAAATCTCAAACATATTTATCATTTTTTATATATCTTTGATAAGATAGGTTTTATATTTTCATGCATGACACATATATATATTATATAACTTTGACTGATGACCTTGCTTTCAATCGCCTAGATTTAAGCAGGCTATATAAGCCAATTCATGTCTCTCTCTACAATGGAACCATTCATTGAATTTGAACTCTAAATAACCTTTCTATGTGGTTGATTGATAGTATTATTCTGTTGTTTAGTAATAGAATTACCAATTAATTATATGTTTATTATGCTATTCTTATATTTTCTTAATACTTAATTCCTAATCCCATCATTTCATATAAATGCTATATCCTGTACCTATATTTTTAGTTCTTAAGTAATCTGTAGTATTAGAACCTATTCACATATGGTTTATATAATATGGTAACTTGAAATTCATTCAGATATGCCAATAGATCCAGACTTTCCCAGAAACCATCAAACAATTGGGAAACATATGCATTCCGATGGTGAACACTATCACTTTGTTTGGGGACCGGGAAAACCTCAAGAGGCTGCAGAAAATGAAGAAGTAAAATCAGCTTATTCAGCCAAGGGAGAAGAACAAGTCCCATTGGGAGTTCACGGCACCATGGTCGCAGTAGATTGGGACTCTTGCATAGCAGATGGTGCTTGTATTGAAGCCTGTCCAGTGCAAGTATTTCAATGGTATAGAACAGAGAACGATGTACCTGCAGTAGAAATGGCCAATGCTACAAGTGCTGGAACTGGTAGTTCTGTTAAGGAAGAGAGAAAGGACTACACAGACAAGGCTGATCCAATTAGAGAACATGATTGCATTTGGTGCATGGCTTGCGTTTCAGTATGTCCGCCTCAGGCAGTCAAGGTAGACCAGTCTAGCTTGGAATTCCATGAGAAAGCCTCAGGAACATTTAATGAAGAGCTATCGAAGGGCAGTGCTCCACCACCTCACGCACACTGAAAATCATATTCCTATACTTTCTTTTTATTTCAACCATTTTGAATTATACAGCCCAACAATATGATGTGGCTAGTATATTACGATGTTCTGATTCTCAAAGTAAGATTTTCATTTAACTAATTAGAAAGCGATAATAAAATACAGAAACTTTTTAGTTAAATAATTCGTTGATAATTAAATCAAGGTTTTCAGTTGGCAAGATAATACACACACACACACACACACACACACACACAATATCAAGCATTAAATGAAGCTTTATTCTCTCAGCAGTATTGGTAGTTGTATCAGATTCCTATATGGGTATGTTCTTGCCCACTGATATTTCTTATAGAATCACACAATTTATGGCAGGAAAAATAGAGTTTCCCTTTATAAAGGAAGATGAGCTGACAGCAACTTTCTACATGTTTGGAAAAGATTATGGAATAAAAGGACAGCTGGAAATACTAACCGCAATTGATCTCGCAAAGAGGGCAATAGGCCAATTGGCTAAAGACATAAGAGGTTTTTATAACATGCCAAACAAAATGGATTCAAATTTTACTCGTGAGAATTATATAAGAAGAAGCCTACAAATTTCTATAGAATTGCAGAAAGATAGTTCGTTTGATTGGTCTAAAATGAACAAACGAATTGCTGGTGATCCTAGTATTTTGTCAGATTGCTTTGCACAGCATATAGCATATTACAAGCAAGATTATTTCTTTGAACTATTTCAACCATTTGATGAAAACAAGCTTCCTTCATCACTAAGAAGAAAACTTGAAGGAAGAATGTTATTAGTATGCTTTAATGCAAAAGATTCCAAATCATTGCCGTTTGAAAGTACGCTCGTCCCTTTTATAGAATGGATAAGTAATACTGGCTAGTCAATTCGTAGTAATAGTATAGAGTGTATTTATGCATCAGAAATAAACGATCCTAAAATCACATCTATCTACTAATGGCTCTAATGCTTTAGATGTATATCTAAGGCTTAGTTCAAGATAATATAGGTACAATGTATATATATCTAATAAGAAAAGGTCTAGTCCTATTATTACGTTCAAACATTTCTGAATTAATATTTAAATAGACTAAGCTTCATAGGTTACAACTGATTAACTTAACAGGACCATTTCAGCAATAGGTATGTTTATAGGGTAAGAACAAGTTTTCAAATATCATCCTATCGATATACTTACAATTACAGTAACAAACGCAAACAACAAAGGATTTAACAACTGACAAGTTCACTAAATAAAGTAATAACAATAATAGAAGTGCAAAATAATTAGTTGTGAAAAAAAGAAAAATACTAGTAAAAAATTGTGAATTTGGTAGCCCCAAGGACATTTACTTCTTATGGTCAGAGCAATGTCGGAAGTAGAGATAATCTGCAAACAGTGTTATTGAGTAGTAGTTGAATCGAGAGAACTATTATGGAACGAACATTGTCATGCTTACAAAGAAGAAAATTATGAATGTCTGTGTGATCAAATGCTGTAAGCTAGGAAAATACTCATATGGTCAGATGAGAAAGAATGTGTTGATATATCTAAATAAAGGTTGAAAAGGAGCTAAAATAACCATTTATAATAATCTTCAGATTATTAATGAAGTAACCTTAACATTGTAAGTGCCTGCACTGTCTCTCTTACATTGTGTGTTCTAATTAAGTTTGCACCATTCAAGGTAGACATTACTTCGCATACGAGTGATGGAACTAAGCGGTCTTTCGTATCCAGTTTAAATAACTTACCTATATATGATTTTCTCGAAACTGAAATACAAATCGGTTTTGACAGTTTCTTTATATCATTTAGCTTTGAAATTACTTCAATATCCCGACTATACCAAGGTACATCTTTCATTTCTGTAAAGAATGGATTTTTACCATCAGCTCGGAAAAATCCAATAGATGGATCTATGATTATATTGTCGTTACTAATACCTGCTCTTTTTGCAATCATGATGCTCTCCTTTAGAAGTTTTATGGTACCAGAGATTTTGTCCAAGTTGGCCTTTGGTAAAGATTTATTCCTATTATGAGCACCTACGATGACTGGAAGATTTGATTTTGATACAATATCTGCCATCTCTTTGTCATACTTTAACCCAGTAATATCGTTGATAGCATTAGCACCAAAGGCGATAGCCTCTTTAGCCACTGCTGATCGTGGTGTATCAATTGAAATCGGTAAGTTGCAATTTTTCCTTATTATGTTTATTGCTTGTTTCATTCTTTTGATTTCTTCTTCAATAGAAATGATAGTTTGAAGGTAGGGCGCGGTAGACATTGAACCTATATCTATTATATCGGCTCCACTATTCTGCATCTCTATAGCTGTTTCAACAATTTCTTCGGTGCTAGTTTTAATGGATTCTTTGTAAAATGATTCTGGACTAGTATTAATTATTCCCATCACCCTGACTGGATAGTTGTCTCCGACCAAGACTTTACCAATAGATGTCAATTTTATTTACTCTTCACAGTTTCGATATTAAATTAGCAATTGTTACTGATGGTAACATATATAATTTTTGTCACTATTGCCATATATCAATATCTAGTTTTATTGGATAATATGGTCTACTAAATATTGATAGTCTTATAAAGTATTATATAGTTTAAAATTTAAGAGGTTATTCGTTCATCTGCTGATGATACGGTAGTTGGGTGTAGTGAGATGGTAAGGACATTAGATAAAACACATACTGTACTCTCCTACATTCAGGGAAGTTTAAAAAATGTGATGATAGTCGAGGGCGAGAATAAACACCAGGGATTTATTTTCTCTTTGCTAAATCCGCCAGTGCCTTTAGGCGGAAATATTGTATCACTTGATATCTATGTAAATGAGATTCCCATCCCAAAGAAATCGATTTTTATTGCAACCTCAGAGGATGTCGTAAATGCATCAGCGCTTTCTGAATATAGACCTATTCCATTTAAGCCTTTCCAGAGTGCAAGATTCTTAATAATAAAAGAAGATGGATTGGAAGAAAAAAAGAAAAGCAAAATTGTAATTTTGAGTAAACTTGAAGGCTTCGAGCAGATACTTATTCCCTTTACCTTCAGCGATTATGCAGGAGATCAGAGAGAAAGGATCTTTCTCTCTTCTAATCTAGTTGATGATCAAGAATCTGCTACAACGAACGAAGATATTATCTTTAAGAACTTCACAAACCCATTAATATTATCTGGAAAAAAGGCATATATAGTTTGTTCATCTAACGGATCACTTTCTGCTAATTGGACATGGATGGGTGCTAGATATGATAATGGAGGATTATATGTGCCTCCTGTACGAGCTTTTGGCCGTATTACAGTTGAGATTTCTATGGATGATGGTATACGTAAGCGGCTTCCAAATTTTGTTGTGTCTTCCAGACATGAGAAAGGGTTTCTCTCTACTAGGCATGAAGTAGCAGGATTGCAAGTAAAAAGGACATTATTCGTACCTGTAGAAAACAGAGGATTTGTTATGCGCTTAGAACTTGATCTATTAGATAAACATAGTGATTTTTCAAAAATGGGTTTAAAGAAGAAAATTCAAAAAAACAAACGAAAGATTCGAGTTCATTTTCTTATTGATGGCAATATCACCAGTTATGGTCTTGCTGCCTATTTCTCAAAGTATTTATTCAAAGTTGCTTACAACGGATAATTGCCTGCAAATACAAACAAGTGCCAAAAAAGGTGTTGCTCATTATTTTGGAACAATTGGAGTTGCACCGAGAGATTTGAGGCCTTCTAAAATTCTAACGGATTCTTTTGATAATGACCTCGAGCTATCTTATGACCTTGAAATTGAAGCAGGAAAGAGTTGTGAGGTTTCTCTTATCGGCGCTGGCAGTTTTAGCAGTTCTAAAGATTGTATAAAAGAATACAGGTTCATAAGAGACAATTACAGACAGCTTTTAGAAGATACCCGGGAGCATTTCATAACTGTCTTCTCTTCTACGTTATATGCAGAATCAACTTCAAAACAAAATCCAACTGTTGCAAAACTACTCAAAGCTTTAGACAAAGCAAAGGTGAGCATGGAATATTTAAAAGCAGAATACGATGAACTGGGAGCGGGAATTTGTGCGGGACTACCAAGATTCCCTAATTATTGGGCGAGAGATACTGGTTGGGCGCTAAGAGGTTATTTGTCTATGGAGGATTATTATTTTGTCTATTCAATAATTGAAAATTTTCTACACTACCAAGCTAAAAAAACCTCATCAATAGCAAAGAAAGGTGAATTGCCTATGATAATAAGTGGGCAGGCTTTTTTACACAATACAACCTATGGGTCGGCTGATTCTACTTTTCTTTTTCCATGGGCAATACACGAATATGTGTTAGCTACTGGTGATATTGGCTACCTGGAAAAGCGATGGAACTCCATTACCGATCTTGTAAATTGGGGATTTTTGAAAGATTCTGATGGTGATGGATTAGTAGAGCATGGATTTACAGGAGTTGCTGAAAAATTACCTATACAAGATTCTACATGGATGGATCATATCGATAGAAGGAAAAGTGCTAATGATATTCAAGCTCTGTTTTACGAAAGTTTGAAAATAGGAAGTGATCTAGCGAGGATCGTAGGAGATAATTATAATAAAGAAAAATGGCAAAAGTCAGCGGAACAACTACGGGATAAAATTGATTTAGAATATTGGAATGCCACTACCAAATTTTATTATGATACAATAAGAAAGGATGGCTCAAAGGATCCGAGTATACGACCCAATGCATTGGTACTTTTGATGACGGATGCAGTTCGAGATAGAGACAAAGCTGAATATGTTCTCACAAGGATCGAAAAAGATGATATTACAACAGCTTGGGGTGTCAGAACATTAAGCGCGTTAGATCCTAAGTATCATCCGAGCCTTTATCATGATGGTGCTGTTTGGCCTCTAGTTACAGGATGGGCTGCTATAAGTGAAATTAAATTCAGAAGGAAAGAACAGGCACTTTATTACATAGAAGCAATGGCGGAACGGATCCTGTCTGAAAATGGCATGTTTGCGGAAACATATAGAGGCGATAGACCTGAACCATTTAATTCTTGTATACTTCAGGCTTGGTCGGTCGGGATGTATACTTATGCCTTGCGTGAGATGATGTTAGGGATGAGAATGAATATGATTGAGAATAAGATCCATTTTGAACCACAGATTCCTGAATCCTTAAGAAATAATTCCGTCCCTATTAACTTTGAGCACGTTTTTCAAACCGCCGAAGGGTCGAGCAGATTCCAAGTCTTAGTTGATGCCAATAGTGAAAAAATATCTGTTCGATTCAAAAACATAGGTACTAATAAGGCGCCAGAGATTCTCAGTAATACCTATTCTATTGATATTAAGAATTGATCTATATTTGTAATCATATCCAAAATATGGTCTATGATCTGGATACTAATTCTTTATAACGAGCATAGTAAGAATAAATGTTGTTTCTATTTAGCATAGTTATATATACTGAGATTCATGACTAGGTCTTTCTTTTCATATTTTATCTAAAATGTATTTACACAAATAATATTTTAGAAAAAAGAGACTTTCAACAAGAACTTATGAACTTAATAATTATTATAGTATATAAAAATATATAATTGACTTCCGTGTTTCGTATAATTTAAATTTAATTTATATTTGATTTATATTTCTGATTGGTCGAGAAAATTCATCTGTGCAAATAGATAAAAGGGTAATGTCTACAAGGGAAAGAGATCGGATTTATTGTATTGTATATGAAATAGTGATATTGAAAATCAGCAAATTATGTTCTCTTAAGGTGGTTAACTAGACATGATGATGATAGATGAAAAAAGAATATTCAAAATAATTAATGAACGAAAGCCTCATTCTGTAGCACTCAATGGGCCAGAAGCTCTTATACCGAAAATTCAAAATAGCGCAAGTAGCATCACAGAAAAATTTGGTATTCCCGCCTATGTTATTGGCGATACATGTTGGGGTTCATGCGATCTGAATACGCATGCAGCAGACATGTTAGGAGCTGAAATTTTGTTCAATATTGGCCATACTATATCTCTGGAGACATTTGATGGGAAGGTAGTAATGATCGATGCATTTGACGATATAATTTTTGATAGAATAGCAAGAAAATGTGCATTAGAACTTAAAAGTAAAAACTACAATTCAATATCTTTAGTAACTGATAGCCAACACCTTAATCAAATCACACGTGTCAGAGAGATCTTTGAAGAATTTGGTTACCAGGTAATTATCGGTAGAGGAAAAGGACAGCTCAATGATGCACAAGTTTTTGGCTGCGAATTCTATCCAGCATATAATGTCCAAACCCAAGTTGACGCTTATATTTTCTTAGGTCAAAGCGTGTTTCATTCAGCGAGCATTGCAATATCCACGGAAAAACCAACATATATGCTGGATCCATACTTCGAAGAATATTCTGAAGTTACTGGAATTGCTAAACAACTACAAAAGAAAGCCATCTTATCGATCTATAAAGCATTGGATGCAGAAATAATAGGAATTATAATTGGATTAAAAGAAGGGCAATTTGCACATATAAAGGCACTTGAATTAAAGAAATCGTTTGAACGTTTAGGAAAGAAGGTACAGCTAATTGCATTGACAGATATTACCGAAGATCGTATACAAATTTTCAAGGGTATCGATGCATTTGTACAAGTTGCCTGTCCGAGGATATCTATCGATAACCATTTCAAGAAACCTGTGCTATCAGTTCCTCAGACGCTGGCTTTTATTAAATTGCTTAAAAAAGAGCCAATTGATAATTTTCTAAAAATCCAACACTGGCTCTAATTTATTGATTATTCGATTTAGACTGATTGCAGAGACAATATATGTTAATTAGGAGCTGCAACTGTAAGTTAAATATATTGCAATAGATGTTAAAGTTACCTGTATTGTAGCTGTTTTTTACATATAGTATCCACGAACTCTGTTATGCTTTTAGATGCCACAGGTAGAACTGATTGTTATCATCTAGGCCAATTGTTGTTGCAGTTGTCAAAACAACATGATATATTTCTGCTTTATACTATAATCTGATAACATTATCATTTCGATAATTGATAATATTGATTACTAATGACTACGGATTATAGAAAATCACCTTAATTATATATTGATAGTAGAAGTATAAGAAATATTATTTCTAACTACTATCAAATTTTGTTTTAGGAAAAAAGAATGTGATAGATAATTATTATTGTGTAGTCGTATCATTAGCGCCAGTTGTTACATTTACGATGTATTCTGCTGCTATGCTTGTTGCATTAGTATTACGAAGTACGTCTACCAGAAATGGTGTTATCTCAAGACCAGTTTGATTATCTGACGTTCCAGATGTATTAGTCATGCCAGAGGTTGTTACATTTACGATGTATTCCGCTGCAGTACCTGTTGCATTAGTGTTACGTGTAACATTGATCACAAATGGCATTAATGTCCTATCAGTTTGGTTAATTGCTGTAGTGGTTGTATTTGTTGCAGCAGTATCTTGTGCTAATGCTTGCTGTATAAATTGACTGTTGACATCAATTAAAAATGATGCAAGTAATGCTAAAAACGCAATTCCAGACAAAATTGCGTAATTTGCAGAGTGTATTTTATTCATTGATACAAAAGAATTTACTTTCAATTTATCTCTTTCGTCTCTATTTTTGGAGAGGCCAAAATATTTTTAAAAAAGGAAGGTATTTTTCACATACATTAACTCCAGTCAATTTTAATACTATTCTTCTGAATTTAGGAGAACAATATTCTAGTAGGAAGACTAATAATAAAGTGGAGATAAACATTATTACTACAAGCTAGTTATCAGCAAAAATAAGCTCGTATAGTAATCTCATTAACTGAGCAATTAACTAAATTTAGACAAGTAAATAAATGCTTTAACAAGAACAAGTGGTAGGGATTCATTTATAATTTAGGTTTAAGATATTGATAACATATCGCAATGTCTTTTATTGATATTAATTCAGGAGTCAAGCATGTTTAAACAGGAGAAAAAGGTATTTTTATCTGATTGACTATGACTATAATGTAATGATATTTAGAAATAGTAGTATTAAAAGCAGAAAGAATAACTACGTATCACCTGTAGCAAAAATTGAGAACGGATCCTGGTTTTCGGATATGCAAAAATTATCAAATGATGAATTAATGCGTATGTATAATGCTGTTGTTACCGGTCGATACGAATTTGCAAAAAATGCTTGGTATATTCCATTAGCTGGAGACAAAAGATGTCCAATTATGGTAGCGAAAGGTTACCAGACACCGGATACTCCTGAGAAGATGGTTGTATTCCAAGACACAGCCAAGACACTAGAACAGGAATATCAAGGATTTATAGATGCATGGGATTTTGACTTTATATCAAAACGCGATATTCAAAAGGCTATTGTGACTATTCTTGAATTAAGAAGTATCGAAATTGTTGATATGTGTACGAAAACCTGTTAATACGAAAGTAGTAATATATACTTATATTATATATATATATATCTCTTCTCTACGTGGCTCGCTCTGCTAACTTAAGTGTTTTTCCAAATAGTGTTAGCATAACCTAAAGCTGAGTGTCCTAATAGTGTCTTGTATGTTCTGAAACGCATTATTAGGATATATACTCCACACATCATAATCTCACATGGTCTTTACTTGTTGTATTTTAACAAATTAAATTCACTTGTAAACTTGTTATGGTTATAATGATATGAATGTAAATGGTTAAGGCATAAGTATAATATTATCTGTGAAGCAGCTTCGCAAGAATATCATCATGTTATAGAAATTTATTCAATAGATCGAAGATAGAACTGAATTGTTTTTGGTAATGTTAATATTAGTTACTACCATGCCTGAGAGTAACATGAGATAGAGGCAGCATGATGTTGATAACTGGTTAAAGATATTTTTCTTTTATTTCTAGAGATAGAAATACAGGCAGAACCAAATCACAAATTTCCTAATAAAAAATGTAGTTAAGTTAACGCAGCCTCTTATATGGTTAGAACTTGAGATAAGTTATATCCTAAGCCATAATGTACTACTACTTTTTCTTGTTATGGTTCTTTACAATATATATGCCAATTGAGCAATATCGATGTAGATTACTCCACTACAGTTGTTACCGAATATAGGAAAGTTACAGTCCTGCGAGTCAATTTCTCCGTTACAGTTCTTATTATACAAAGATCATGGTTGTCCGTGGCTTTAACAGTTGCCATATCTAGATGATTTGTTCATACAAATCAGATTATTTACTCCGTATTCCAATCATGACAGTATCTATTTCAAATTTGTGCATAGATACAATTCCTAATTATTACTACTCTACTTATTTATACCAGTAATAACTTAAACATATAGCATCTATTGGTTAGTCAGAAGAATGATCATATGCATACAACTATATCAGTAGTGTATGGCTATAATAGGTGAAATTTGTCCATAGATATAGAGAAATACTGTGATATAATAATAACAAGAATTTACAACTATATATGAAATGAAGAGAAAAGGAGTTTTCTTGGTCAGTATGTGACTCACTGAAATGTATATTATAGCAGTGCATACTTTATTTCTGGTTTTGAAAAGGGTCTCAGTATTCAAATCGCCTGCGAAATAGTTTCATAAGTTATACAAATATAGCAATAGCCATTAAATGAAGTTATTGCCATCAACGATTGTCAATACTCCAACAACATCAATTAAGAGCCATATCGCTACTGAGTTCAAGGATTTTGCTACTGACTGTATTGAATTTATAACAGTAAGAGGCGGATAAGCAACAAGGTATATTAGATAGACATCTTTGAATATACTAACAAAATGAATAGAAATACTCTGCTGGTAAGTGTAGGATTTATGGCAGTTTTTGCACTTGCAATAACAACAACTGATATGATTAATACAACAGAGAATAAAGTTGGTTTGTTATTAGCCGAAGCGCAACAACTTGCAAGTGGCGTTACTGTAGGTAATAATACGACCATGGGCAGTAGTGTGACTGTAGGTAATAATACGACCATGGGCAGTAGTGTGACTGTAGGTGATAATACGACCATGGGCAGTAGTGTGACTGTAGGTAATAACGCGAGCATAGCTGAGAACACAAGAATAGCTCAGGGTGCGAGCATAGGTGATAATACAAGAATAGCTCAGGGTGCGAACATAGCTGAGAATGCGAAAATAGGTAGAGGTGCGAGCGTAGGCGTAGGTGCGAGCATAGGTGGAGGTGCGAGCGTAGGTGGAGGTGCGAATATAGCTGATGGTGCGAATATAGGCGGAGGTGCGAGCGTAGGTGAGAACACAAGAATAGCTCAGGGTGCGAACATAGGCGGAGGTGCGAGCATAGCTCAGGGTGCGAGCATAGCTGAGAACACAAGAATAGCTGATGGTGCGAATATAGGCGGAGGTGCGAATATAGGCGGAGGTGCGAATATAGGTGAGAATGTTGCTGCGACGGGTGGGGGACAAATAAATAGTAATGCCAGCATTCCTGCTAGCGCGACCATTACTCAACCATCTCCTGGTGAACAAAACTTAACCGCTCAAGCTACTCCAATTAATATCGCTACAGCTGTAGCCACACCAAGTAGTGCTGTATGTGATACTGATGGCACTATTACTTTGGAAGGTACCGTCAGCCCTATGGTTCCTATAACAGCAAGATGGGAACAGACAGGAGGAGAACCTGAAGTTGAGATAATAGGTTCTGCAGCACCCATTAGTACATTTGCAATTCCGGCATGCGATGAGATAGACGGAGATACGACATTAACATTTCGGTTGACTGTCATCGATGGGCAAGGTATAACTGATGTTGCCTCTGCAGATTTTGTTGTCACTGATGCTGTCGCCGCAGATGATGAAGGAGGATAAATTGAGGCAGTAGAAGATTGCGCTAATCTAAAAATATGGAAATCTTTACACTATTAACGATACTTCGTGAATTAGTACACAATTAAGTAAAGGTCTCAACAAAGTCATATTTCTTGGTATAGAGATACAACATTACTAGAAAACTGCTATATAAAAGAAGAAAATTATCAATAACGATATACAAAATACTAAAGATATATTACCAAGATGTTACTTTTTTTGGAGCACAAACTTGCCTTTCTAGCTCGTCGAGTCTTGGTATTGTCTCTGGATGTGCACGCAGCTCTGAGAAAGATTTGTCATATCTAACTTTTTGCATTACTGCCAAAACCTCATCAGTCGTTACGCCATGTTTTATATCATATTCAATCTGTTTAGCACAGTTTGAAATGGTACTATATTTCTTGAAATTACGTTTTTCAAATGACGAGGCATCAGGAGATATGCCCGTTATATAACGGATTATGACTTTTTCAACATGCTCTAAATGCCAGTCTCTCATTGCAAAATTATTAGGCTTCATAATGCTTCCAATCTACCTCTACCAAAAACGGCTATATAATACTTTGAATGACAGTCACAGCATTACTTTTTTAAATTTACTCTCATCTGAAAATAATACCAATTAGCCTTTACTAGATTATAGAGTAAATATGAGGTTATGTCTACATCCAGCATTTTGATTCTTAGATGTAAGAATTTTCTTGGAAGAACAAATCCCGGCAATCAAGTTATTCTATGATTGTTGATCTATTGTAATCATATCCTTTTATTGAATCAACTTTATCGATGCTTTATAGGAAACTTTATAGTAAATGTATATAACATTCTCTTTTATTTTCAATCGGTTTGACATTCGAGCCCTTGTCAAAATAAAACAAGTTAAAACAATGTTAGTAGAGAATGTCATACCTATAAATTAGATGATTTCTATTTTGTTTATATCTCATTGATAATAAAAAATACTGATCCATATAAAAGGAAAAAGTGCGTATCTTGCAAAAGAGATATAACCCTTAATGAAAAGTATTTTACCTATCCATTATCCTTACAACAAGTTTGCTTTTCATGCGCCAAGAATGAAATCCCAAAAACTATTGATATTTTAAAAAATGATTTAAAAAAAATAGGAGAAGAAGAAGAAACCAAAAAAGTTCAATAAAGAATATGAGTAAGGAGTTCATAATGATAGCTGTAGTTGTTACAGCCTTTGTCTTCTTTATGCCTCGACCAAGAAATCATCAATCTAGAGATCAGCATAAATAGTGGACAGATGTTTTTGTGGAAAAGAATTGACAATGCGTGGTATGGAACATATGGAGAACATATCCTCAAATTTTCTACCTTTGCAGCAGATAATCCTAAGCAAAATAAAAATATAAATAACGACGATAGATTGATCGAATTTTATTCCTTTCCCAATATGAAAGGATGGGAACAACATGTTTTCAGATTGGATGACGATATTAAATATATTTTATCTAGTTTTCCAAATGATACTCTTCTATCTGATGCAATAAGAAGATTTTCAGGGCTGCGTCTGATGCGCCAGGATCCTTATCAGTGTATGTTTTCTTTTGTATGTGCTAGCAATACTAATATCCTAATGATTCGCAGAATGCTAAACAGCCTTTCGAGAAAATTTGGTAGAAGAATAGTAGTTGATGGAAAAGAATTTTTTACATTTCCTACTGCCGCTGACCTAAACAGAGCAACAATCGCAGACTTGCGTTCATGTGGACTTGGATATAGAGCAAAAGCAATTAAATTACTTGCAGAGAGTATTATCAATGGAAATCTTGATGTTAAATATCTACTACAAGCTAGCTATGACGATGCAAAAAAAGAATTATTAAAAGTATATGGCATAGGTAATAAAATTGCTGATTGTATACTATTATTCTCCCTAGAGAAGCTTGAGGCTTTTCCTATAGATATCTGGATTACAAGAGCACTTTCCCACTATTATAGTTGGCTTATAAGTTGCAATGGAAAAGAAAAGGAAAATAATAATAAGAACAAAAAAATAAACTATGACCAATATATAACATTTTCAGAATCTATTAGGAAATACTTTGGGAAATATTCTGGCTACGCTCAGCAGTATCTTTATTATTATATGCGACAAAGTGCAGGCAAAAAATGGTAATCTACTATAAAACACAACACAATATCCTTATGTCAAATAGAAGATACTTAAAATTATATCCCATAATGGCACTATTGGTTACACTTGACAGGTTGTAAGGCCTAAGAGATTTTTGGATTAAATATTTCTCATAATATAAACCAAAAAATACTAAATTATTCTATTGAATCGTCTATAATATACAGCTGTCAACAACCTTCTGCGTTTTAGAAGTTATTGTCGTTAATAATAACAATCTAATAGTTGATTCATAGTTTAGCATAGGTCTATCTTAATTTTGGCTAACCTGTTTGAGTATCTATATGTAACCCATAAATATTTTTTACTTGGTGTAGCTTTTCACAACAAATGACAATAAATTACCCTTAGAAAAGACCAGAAGTAGTATTGCAGTCTCAATCAAGATTATCCGTAAGTGGTTAGCAATAGAAAATTAATCACCAAGGATTTGAGAAAACAATATGTAATTCAAAGATAATAAGATTAATTGACTATTAATGCTGCAGGTCCCTATTTAAGGCAAATATAATCATCACTCTGGCGCAAAGCCATGATAGTAGGGTATCTGGGTATATTCTTCTTCTTTTGAAATTAGCTCTGTTAGTGAAATTAAATGGCCATCAGGATCTTTTATAATAGCATGTTTTCCAAATGGTTCCTCGGTTAACTTTTTGTAAAACTTTACTTCTTTCTTTTCTAGTTCGCTACAGACTGATTCTAGATTATTAATGTTGAAGCCTACCAACATGCTATTAGTTTTTGTCATCTTCTTTTTTTTTGTAGGATGTAAAGCTAGTACTGTTGTTCCATGTTTTACAAATTCAATCCAATCTTCAGATTCTTTCTTTAATTCCATTCCTAGGGTATCTTTATAGAACTTTAGAGATTTTTTCATATCTGAAACCAGAAGTATAATTGCTCCTATTCGATTGAACATAACAATATCTAGTATATTGTCACTGTTTCTTGGAATTCATAAAGCTTTCGGAGATTTATAGACTTATGCATCAAATCAAATTCAAGATATGAAAAAAGGGAATTCACGTCTAAATTCTGCTAATAAGTATTTTTAATGGATGACTTATTTCTAAATGTATATTAGCAATGATACTTTTAAATATATATTGATTGTATGTGCCATACATTAATACATTCTGTACTTTAATATGAAATATTAATAATTTTATAAATCAAATTACCCAAAGAGAATAACTTATGGAACCTGTCGTTGTTATTTATTGCAATGTTAATCTTAGCATGCATCAATCAATAAAGAGTAAACTAAAATGTTCCACCTTTTTGTACAGTTCTTAATCGTTTTAACAAATCTATTATTTGTTCATGTGTGGGATTAACAGCTTTAATGATATCTAAATCTACATTCAATCCCTTTAACTCAGAATAAATTTCTTTGTCTTCTACTGTATCAATTAATGTATTCACATCAAAAGGTTTTTGCATTAGCTCTACAACTTGTTTTAACTTTCTTATAGAATCTGTGAGAGTTTCTTTAACATATGCAGAAGCAAATATTATTCGCTGACGGGGATTCATTGCAAGAATTTCTTCCGCTACCTGCATACCATTAATCTTAGGCATTTTATGGTCAAGGATGACAACATCAAATGGCAACGTTTGTCCAATATCATGTATTGCAAATCTTATATTCTGGCATCTTTCGTGGTAAGCTTTAAGACAATTTTCGCCATTTTCAGTTGTTGTGACTTGGTGATTTCTTCTTTCTAATGCCATTTTGTATAAGAGAGCGATGTCAGGTTCATCTTCAGCTATCAATACATTCATGACTAAAAACCATTTTATAGTACACAACTAGACCTACTATTTTACGTTTTTAGTCTAATACCTTGTAGGCGAATGTCTAAAATATCGAATCTACAAATTGATTCAATTTCTTTTCAATTTCTTCTGAGGGAAATACTGTAGCAATTAATTTTAAAAGATCTAAAATTCTATAATTATTTTGGTCAAAGTTTTTTTATGCATATAAGACAAATAAAATTAAGCATTAAGAGGATATTGATTATGCAATAATACTCGGCTATGTGTATGATTATGTAGGTATGCAGAAGAAGGAAAAAAAGGTAAATATTTACCTTTTTAAAACAAACCATATCAGAGGAAGTAAAGCCATTGAGCTAAGCAAAAACAAAAGTAAGTAATAATCCATTGTATGAACCAAAGTCATACTATCAATCAATTTAGCAATAAGTTAGTTAAATTAAAACAAGCAAGCCTTAAGAATATGTACAGCCAATCACGGTAAGCAAAAAAATTTAATTAATTAAATTTTAATTTCACTGGCGGCCAGTGAAATTGTTCAAAATATAAAAAACTCAATTAATTTGGCACTGCGCAGTGTTTATCTAGTAGAGAGTAGGAGGAAGGAGAAAAAGAAGAAGCTAATGCATAGAATTCTATTCTAGTAATAGAAGCAGCATTTTTCTTGCAGAATTAGTTGATCTGATAAAAGATCAGTAATGCAGTAATTATTTAATTATTTACTTAATCGCAGGGAATGTTTATGCACTAGATAAATACAATTACTTGAATGATATAGAGTTATAGGAAATTTCTTGGTGCGTCTCGTGAAAGTATTTTAAAGTTTAATAATTAAGTAATCATAAATTTCCAAGTATTCCTTGTTTGATATTAACTAACCTCCGGATATAGGTGTAGAATATTATTGTGGATCAAAAGACAAATGCTTTGGATTTCTCAGATAAAATATTCTAATCACAGATAGATGTTATACTACACACAGGACACCAAACTTCCTCTAAATTTACAAATATATCCCATATTCTACAATGTTTCTGTCGCCGGTATGACGTCCTAATACAGCTGCTAGCTTTGACGCTTTATGTCTAATGCATATACCTTTACAGCTCATATATCAGAAAGATCAATTAATCATGGGCGAGATATTAGAAATAATATAGTGTTTAAAAATTATTTTACAGCCTACTTTTACTTGCTTAATGGTTCTAACTTAGCTAGTAATTCCTTGTACCTTTTTACCTGCTCGAAACTCTTGCTTTGTTCAGATTGGTCACTAGCATAGATGATCGCATTGATTACTTCCTTTAGTTCCTGGTCATCCAAACTGGTCTGTTGGGTTCCACTTGTAATAAGTACTTTAGAAACCAACTAATCATATCCTCCATGATCGCTAAATCTAATTGTTGGTATAAATATTCTCATAAAGAATGTTAAGAGCTTTAACACTAGCTAGTATCTTACATCGCTATCTTAAATTGGTTTCTTTCTGGTCTTGGTAAGGATTAGCTGTTTGACCGACTCTGAACTTAACTGAAAGCAAGAACTTTCTCTACGAACCTTTATTTTTCTGACCTGTTCTCTCAAGCTCTCGATACGAATGATTTACTTTTGCTATTCCAGCTTTTACTACAAGGGCAGAGAGTATTGCAGCAATGCCACGTGTTTTCATAAGCTCAGGCCGTTTTTTAATTGTAACAGCTTCATCTAATCTGTTAATATCAAAATGCTCTCGAATTAGCGGTGATTCGTCTGTTATCTTTTCACTACATCTAGTCTACCTATAATTTAAATAATTATCAATTGCCGATGCACATTCAGGAGTACAGTATGTAAAGTATTCGTCTCGGGTGTTATGATAGATTGTGATCTGTATATGCTGTAATCTTGCATTTTTTGTAGGTGTTTTATTAAGTTCTGCTACAGCGCCTAACCTAATACCTGAAGAAGCTAGTAGTAGCACTATAACTTTAGTTCGAATGTCAGCAGCATGGTCTAACATTTTTTTAATCTCTTCTGTAGTATATGCCCTATCGTTATGCTTTCGTGTTGACTGAACACCTAAGAATCTAGCAATTCTTTTCTTTCGTAGAGATATGTCGTTTACTTCATAAAACGATAGCAATGCTGACATGTACATATATCTAGAACCGTAAGTAATAGTAGAACGCAGATATACAAAGTCAGTCTATTACTTTGTCTTCTATACCAGTAAAGTTAGTAGTAGCAGTAGTAGTAGTATCACCTCCTAAAGATAGAAGTTGATCTATATTTTGTACTTTATGATATTGCATAAATTTCTTTAAAACAAATTCATAATTTTGCAACGTAGCAGGAGAGTGAATAGAGTTTATAAAGTTAAAGTATACTCGGCTGTGCTACTTTTATCAAAGACTATCTCTTTTTGTTGTTGTTGCTGCGCTTTTTCTTTTTTTAATGTTGTTATTGCAGATGCTTTTACCACCATCTCGTTGTTCTCTGTTTCTCTTTATTCTTCTACCAGGAACTTACCCTTATTATATACGCGGGATCGAGTATATTTTGTATAGAAAATACTCTTATAATAGAGGGTAAAAAAGCCAGACTTTATATCAATACTCTTTACACCAACAATGATTAAACAATCTTCTCATTAATCCTGTTAAAAAATATAACCTTTCGGTAAAAAGACATTTATAAAATTCAATTTCTTGAGCAATTATCTCAATTTTTATGAAATAGATCTCATTGCTGATGATTTGCTAATAGTAGAATAATATGCATAATTATTAGGTTCTTTGTTTTGAAAGATATCAACTATATTGACATCCTAGTTATAAGATGTCGAAATAGCAAATTAGCCAGTGATAAACAATTGCAATAGTGTCATTAACGCAAATACAAACCCTTGTATTGATCAACATAAAAAAATGTGGTAATATGAAAAAACCATTTATTTTCTTTGACCTAGGACAGACATTAATAAATGAATGGGGTTTTATCGACTACTTTGACATGCGGTTCTTTGAAATGCTCAATGGTTTTGGAGCAAGAATTAATTTTAGAAATTATCAGACAATAAGAGATAATGTTATTAGAAATCGCAAGATAGGTCATGGCAGTGTCAGAGAATTAATTATTGAAGTTTGCAAATTAATATGCCAGCAGGGTTATGGGAAGATTATTGTGGAAAAGTTGGAGCCTGAATTAAAAGAAGCAAGAAGAAATTTTTTTTGTTTATTTGATGATGCCGAACAAACAATGAATTCTCTATTAATAGAATATGATCTTGGAATAATAGCTAATCAATCAGTGGACATTCTAAAGATATTGGAGGAGTCCAAAATAAACCGATTCTTTAAAGTTATTGTGCTTTCATCAGAAGTCAAAGTAAGAAAACCGGATCTAGAAATATTTCGTCTGGCAATGAACCTTGCCAACACGAGTCCAGAGCATTGTATCATGGTCGGCGATAGACTTGACAACGATATCGGTCCAGCGAACAAATTAGGAATGAAAACTATCAGGACTACCAATTCACTTTTCAAATTACAACAACCAATGAATGAATTTGAGAAACCTACTTATGTGGCTGCCAATTTGAGCGAAATAGCAAATATTCTAGATAAGCTGCCATCTGATCTATAACCTCCTATAATATAACGGATTGCTCTATACAGACACGTTAGGTAACTTATCATAAGTAGTAGCAGCCAACTAATCGTTAACAAAGACTAAAACAATTGGAGAAATAAGGTTTGTCTAATATTATGTCGGGATACAACTTCTATTATTCTATAATTTAAAGATTGATAAGCAAGTAAAATTCTTTAGATACATGTATTATATTGACAGAAAATCCTGTCAGACATATTGATGATCTTCGAAAGATGGAAAATATAAAACGCGAATATCAGATACGCTGTAGTCACTATGAGCTTGAGTATTCTTCAAAGAATAAGATCATCAATTGTACTATTTGTGGAAAAAATTGGTCCTTTATCGAAAACCGAAGTTATTCAAGTACCAAAGAAATCTATACTGCTGATAAAGATTAATTAAAATCATCTAAAACATGGCCGTCATTTCGTGTTTGCTATAATTACTTATTATTTCAAACAATACATAATCAAAATGGAGGTAAAAATATTCTAAAAATGGAAATGATATAAGATCGTTTTCCAAGTTTTTTATTTTAGCTTTTTTGTTAGAATAAGTAATAGATAACAAACAAACATGATCTTTCTATGGCCTTTAGCAAATTCATCACTACCATTGCGGACATGTACTTATCTGCATTATTATAAAAAAGATTTTATTTTTATTTTTATTTTTATTTATCACAACCACAGCAACTTTGTTTTCAGGTATTTTAACTTTAATGATATCATAACACAGATATCCGCTGCCTTTCTTAAAATATCTGCTTCTCTAAAACATCATCTGATTTTATATGCATTGAACTAATCCCAAATCTTGAAATTTTGTTTATTTTTATATACACTGTGTCCCACCAATCCACCCACCCACCAACAATCCTTGCTAATATCCTTAGCCATGTGACTGCAGATGTTTGATAGAACTAGATTGATCGGAATTATTATTGCTGTGATTATATCAAATCACTAATAGATATATTAATAATAATATTGTCACATATCATGATTATCCTCTATGATAATTATTCTCTAGCGTGTGCCTAGCTTTCTCTATTAGGTAATATAATTATACTTATTGACTCAAAAGATGTGCTTTAAGTTCTTTAATGCAACATCGTTTTTTGATGATTGAAAAGGCAAAACCCACTTTCAGTCGAGATATACATTTTTGATCTTGCCACATACATTAATTATCATCAGGATTATCAGGGGATAGAAATAAAAAAACTGAAGATAATTTTTTTGGTTATAACATTATAGGCTACTCCATTATTGTTATTAGTATTTTGCTTACTATAGTATATTCATTGCTCTTATCATCGATAGTAGAGTCTAAGATCGATGTTATAGTTGTCCATTATATCATATGAGAAATGATCAGTACTAGCAATTATTATCACTGCCATTTTCTAAATTGGTAAACTATAGAGTGATCATTTCAATATATTATTATTATTTAATGTATATGCAGAGCTACTGCAAAATAAAAGCATTATGATGTATAATTCATAGAAATTTTTTTACAATTGCAATTTTTTTTGCATATAAATTTCCTTCATTTTATTAAGTCCCCACACTAATATCATTACGATTATAATGGCAATAGACGCTTGCATTAAAGATACGATAAGCCTATCTAATCCATTTCTAAATAAAACAAAATCTATTGGAGCAACAAAATTTAGCAGAAAAGCCGTAATGGCCAGTATCATTACCCACATTACTGTGATAAATCCTAAAAGACCGGTAAGCCTCATCTATATACCTCCTGACAAGAAATAATATTGTATAAAGATCGAAATGAAAGCTAGTGATGAAGAAAATATTGCTAGAATAGATATATGATAGCCAATTTCTTTTTCTGAGAGAGGACCTTCTGCTAGTATTAATCTTACAAGAGTAATAGGTGCATTCTTTTCTTTAGATGCTGCTAATTTGAAATCACTCCTCATAACTGTAGGCCGCAGTTTGACTTGTCTATGTTCGACAATTTTCTTAACGCTGGCAAGGAAGAGAAAAGAATTCATTACAGCAGGCAGAAGAGCAATAACACCTATAATTTCAGAATTACCTGCAATTGCAACTGCCCCATACATGGATCCCATTACCAAAGTACCCGAGTCGCCTACAAATATCTTGCTTGGAAATTTATGATACCGATATAATGCAATTGTTCCAAACAGCAAAGGAAGTGCAGCAAGAAATACTTCATTATCACCAAAGATAGCTATACTTACTAAAAGTGGCATAGTTGTAATAATTACAAATCTAGTGACGACTCCATTTAGAACATCAATTGAGTTAATGGTATTACCAACAATTGGAATGATCACTAGTATAAGCGGTACATATAGTATTGGAATAAACGCATTTCCAAATATAAGATTTAGATTAGTTCCATGAGCTCCAAAAATAATCAGAGGAATAGCAGCTGCTATAAGTGCGGCAGGTTTGAACCAACCTGGTAAAACTTTCCTATCATCTATAAATCCTACTATGAATGCAATTACAGTGGTCAGCGTTATGGCCATAATTGTAATATCTAATGTTAAGAAGTAAAGAACAATCTCAGCTGCTGCGATCCCGCCAAGCAACACAGGACCAGCTGGTCTAGGAACATCAGGTCTTCCAGGCTTATGATAATCTTGTACCACGCTACCTTGTGCTATTAATGATCTTATCATTTTAGGAGTTGCAATTAATGTAACTAAGAACGAAATGGCTGAAACAATCACTCCATAGATTAGAATATTATTTCCAAAAGATAAATCCAGCATCTGCTAATACCAAGTATATAATGCAGATTTATATAATCCCATAGTAGAATAATTGCTTTTAGGATAGAATAATATTTAATCTTATTATGAATACGTGATTGGCAATAGTTAAATTATTGGTCATAAAACATATCTTATCACGTCATACAAGCATATTAGAAGCTATTGAAGAGTATTGACAGGCGAAGCATATATGGTAGAAAATCTCAATATTTCTATAAACGATTATAACGATTTGGTTTGAAATGATAAGTTGAATTGTGAATTATATCCTTTCATCAGAGTCTATCTATCTATCTATCGATCTATTTCTTTTTTGTGTCTAAATGATTTCTCTTGTTCTATCTTCTTTAATTGCTCTTTTAACTTAGCTGCTACGGTTGGTCCAATTTTTGAAATAGCGGAAAGTTTTGAATTAGATACCTGCAAAATTTTTCTGGGATCTGTAAGACCAGCATCATATAACGCTCGAGCTCGTACTCTACCAATTCCCTCAAGAGCAACAATCGGAATCAATTCTTCTTTCACACCATATTTTATTCGTGTCCGAAGATCGTGTATTTCTTTGAGCAAATCTTCCCTTTTAAGCAATTTTGCAACTTCATATAATGAGTATGCTAACCAGCCACCGATCTCCACCATTCTATGCATATCCCCGGGTTCGACTCCAACATTGTCGCTTATCATCCTGTCACTAGTTTCCTCTATCCACTCATAGAGAGCCAGTAGACTCCTCGAGCAATCATATTCACTTATTTGATAAAAGAGTTCATGACTATGTTGCTGAATTAATGAACTTAATTCCTCAAAATCTTTTTTCCTCAGCGATAATTTTGGATAGAAATCTGCACTAGTAGTAATCATATGAAGAAAACCTAAAGTGTGACTGTCATTACCACCATTAATTTTTCTTGTTGTCGTACGTTCGAGCTCACCTATTGCTTTTCTAAATTCTACTGCAGTTAAAGGATCAATATAAAGTAGTGTTGATTTCCTTCCAAAGTCTGTAGCAACATATCTATCATTCCTACATTTGATAAAATACTCATTTTCAAGATAACTCAAGGCAGCATCAACTTTGAAAACTACAGTATTTTTCTGATACTTCTTTGCAAATAATGTACTTTCAAATAGATGGTAAATTTCAGTTTTTTTTATTCCAGGAACTCTTGCAATAGTACTAAGAAGATGAACCCTTATTGCTCTGTCGTTCATCAGTTGTGAGCGCAGAGGCTCGGGACTACCTAGAATATAGTGGTCATACAGATCTTCTGCACTAACTCCTGATTCTGCTACTATTATTGCTTCTCCAAAAGTGTCATATTGTGGTCTGCCTGCACGACCAGAGAGTTGTTTGTATTCTAAAACACTGATGGGGATATTTCCACCATATTCAGCATCATAGCGTAAAATACTAGCAAGAATAATACGCCGCGCAGGCAAGTTAACGCCTGCGGCAAGTGTTGGAGTGGCAGTTAATAACTTAATTACGCCTTTTTTAAATGACTCTTCTACAATGTCTCTGCTTGAGGGCCCTAACCCCGCGTGGTGGAATCCTACACCTTTGGACAATAGATGAGATAGATTTCTTGTTAGTTCAGTATCATCACCTTTGTTGAGGATCTGAGATGATAGCTTTAATGCCCTCTCCCGAGCAGATTTATCGATCCTCTTATAAACTGCTTCTGCCGCCTTAGCGGCAAGAGAAAAAGCACGTTTACGGGTTTCTACGAAAATTAAAGCTTGTCCACCATCCTTTAGAGAATCAATTGCAATATCTATTGCAGCAGCAGAAGTAACGCCAACTGAAGTTACAATTTTGAAGTTAGTACCATCATTCATACGAATATTCCCATTCTCATAAACTCCTTCTACTAACTTTGTTGGTCTCCAATTACTTTCAATTAATTCACATTTAAGCCAGTCTGCAATATCGTCAGAATTTGCAACCGTTGCGCTTAACGCTAGAATCTGTGATTTCGGATACATTTTGCATATGGTAGTTAGCATCATCTCCAAAGTAGGGCCACGCTCTCGTTCACCGATTAAATGAACTTCGTCAGCCACAAAAAGTCCTACATCAGAAATCCATTCAGCGCCGTGTCGCATAAGTGAATCCATTTTTTCATTTGTTAAAACAATAACATCTGCATCTTGTACTTCCTTTCCTGATGAATTATAGTCGCTGCTAGCAATTTTGACTCTTATCTTTCTACCGGTCATATCTAAACCCTCAAGTGCACGAAAATCATGGTATTTTTCTGTAGCTAGTGCCCTTAATGGAGTAAGATAAATAACTTTTAGACCCTTTTCGATTATTTTTATTGCAGCCATCATTGCGATTAGTGTCTTACCACTGGCAGTAGGAGTGGTAACAAGCAAGTTCTTGCCCTCTAGAAGACCCTTTGATAGAGCAAGTTCCTGTGGTGGATAAAGTGAAGAATAACCTAGTAAATCAAGCAAGATCTTTACTCTAGTGTCTGATATTGTTATTGTCATGCTTTTAGCATAGAGATAAAAAAGGGTTAATATTTTTATTCTTTCTCAATAAAATGTCACTTCAACACCCCAAAATATAAAATCTTCATTCCTAAAGCTGCGATATTCCAAATTGAAAATAATTAATTGAAAAAGCATGCTCGTATTCTACGGATAAATATGTTTTAGAAGCCAGTTGGCCGAATAAAAGGTGTACGATAGAATATTTAACTTAATAATAACTACAATAATATTAATGACATTATATTCTTCTATTACTAAACTGTTTTCTTTCTACCAAAGTAGTACTTATCTGAAGTACTGCTATCGATAAAACTACTACAGATACAAGAGAATAAATTGAACGAAACGTAGACGCCTTACCAGAATCCATGATGTTCATTTTCTTATAAAAGCATTTAGTTTATGCAGCTTGTGTGTTATAAGATTTTATATATTGATTCTCAATACAGAAGAATAATTTTCATTTATTAGTAGAATATTAATAGTAATAATAAATTATCATAACTATGCTTTATTGCTCCAATTGACTTATAAATATTTTTGTTACAATTTGTATGTTTGCTTTATCTATTATTTTTATTATTATTTCGTTAATACATTAGGCTATTAGTCTAATAGACAGCAACACTATGTGGATCTTGAAATTGATTGTCATCTGAACCTTCAGTACCCCACTTTGTTATGAATTTACCATCTGATGTAAATTTCTGTATTTGAAAATTGCCCTGTTCAGCTACATACACATCATTATTGCCTGATGAGTCTATATCGATGTCATGGGGCCTATCTAATTGGCCATTTTTGGATCCTTTAGATCCCCACATGGTAACAAAGTCTCCATTATTCGTAAACTTTTGGATACGGCTATTGCCATCATCGGCAACGTAAAGATTACCAGAGGAATCAACATCAATACCTGCTGGACTATTCAACTGTCCTTTGGCATCTCCTTCAGTACCCCACTTTGTAATGAATTTACCATCTGATGTAAATTTTTGGATATTATTATTCGCAGTATCTGACACGAAAATATTACCAAAGGGATCGGCAGCAATACTCTCTGGAGCCATAAACTTACCATTATCATCTCCTTTACCACCCCAGCTAGTAATGAATTTACCATCTGATGTAAATTTTTGAATATTGAGATTTGTCATATCTGTGACGTATACGCTATCCGAAGAATCAATGGCAATGCCATGTGGATGACGAAATTCACCATCACCAGATCCTTTCGAACCCCACTTTGCTATGAATTTACCATCTCCAGTAAATTTTTTTACAGATAGATCTATCATATCTGTTACGTATAGATCACCTGAAGAATCTACTGCGACGCTATGGGGTATCTTGAACTGTCCTTTGGCATCTCCTTCAGTACCCCACTTTGCTATGAATTTACCGTCAGTATCAAACTTTTGTATACGTATATTGGCGTAATCTACTACAAAAACTTCTTTTGAAATATCCAGATTATTATTACTTGTATTTGATCCATTGTTGCTTGTAATAATTGTTGAATAACCTGGCTGTACGAGTACAAAGCTACTGGCCAGTGAGGCAATCAAAATTATACCTAATACATTTTGATAACATTTCTGGCTGACAAACATTTAAGTATATGTATTTTAGCAATGTTTATAAGGATTTTTGAAGATATTACAAGTTGATATTAACTTATGATGTAGAATTGATGAAACAGTCTCTTTTATATACAATTTTTGTCATGCTGAATAATTTAGGAGAAACGCAATAGTATTGGCAATTCTAAGCAAATATTTTAGATGAATATTTCTGATGTTAGAAATTAGTGAAGAAAAAAGAGTTTCAATATAAATAATATTGTTGATCCTTCTCTCCCACATGTTAACACAATGAAGAAGGCTGTTTAAATTTAATTTAATTTAATTTAATATAAATGATATTAAGATAACTGATAAACTAAATATCTATTTTCAAATGAGAAGTGTAGAAAAACCTTATTCAACTTAATTAGTTTTCAACGTATGGAATCTGACCATAATCTTTTATCACTATAATTCTGCCATCTAGAATCCCATCATCGTAATGAATGTGTGGGCTTAAATTTAGAAAAATCTGTTAAATGTGATATAATCTACAGACTAATTGATGAAAATAAAAAGCACAGTGACAGTAACGATATTTGTTATTGTCATGGTAGCATTAGCAATTATAACAGTGGGAGCAACTATTGATTTTCCAACTTCAGCGTTTGCAGGAGAACAACAAGAAGAAGAAAGATTCATTACAGAACTGACAGGGTTCGAAGAAGTTCCACCGGTAAATAATACCTCTGCAATTGGTGTAGCCGAATTTAAGCTAGGACAAGATAATATAATGTATATAGTAAATGTTACAGATATAGAAAATGTTACAGCAGCTCATATCCATAGCGGTCAAGTAGGTGAAAATGGACCTATTGTAATCACATTATTCAAAGAAGATACTCCAACAACTGCAATGACAACTGGAGTATTGTCAGAAGGAAACATCACTGCTACCAATCTAGAAGGTCCAATGGCTGGCAAACTGCTATCAAACCTTACTTCTGCTATGAGCAATGACCAGACATATGTCAATGTTCATACACAGCAGAATCCAAATGGAGAAATTCGTGGACAAATATTGAATGGAACAAGCGCGATGATGATAACAAAATAATATATTAATATCATGTTTGGACAAGTTTCAACTCATTTTGATAATGCTCTCCCAATTTACTGGAAGGAAGAAACTTTACTGCGATAGGACCAACACTATAGGTCTTCGTAGATCTGACCTTTAGTACATGACTCTCCAACACGATCATACACTGGGCTTCCTTCGTACGGCTCAGAATAACACCACTGCCACCACCGCTGGACACATTCATACCACGGCTTACCGCATGGAGTGCTATTGATCGGATACACCCGTATTGAATGATTATTCTTTAGTTGAAGGTACTTTGCCTTTTTCCTTTATTACTGTCTTTATGTATTCATCTATATCGCTGGGAGTCATTTTCGTTTCAACACCGCTATCCTGTTCGAATCTTGTAGCCATTACTCTTGTCATTGCCTTAAATTTATGGCAAATAACGAATATTTTTATCTGCTCACTTTCTTTGGCGAACCTTTATAGGTTCCAGATTTATTTCCCAAAATGGAAAAAATCATTACTTCATTTCATATAACAAAGTATCAAGATAATGAATAGGCGCCGTACCAAGGGCTTTCGATCTGGTTGAGTCTCCTGCGGTTTACTTATATGACGCATATCTGTAGAAGATATGACTCGGAGAGTAATAACTACATTCTATCAGGAGTAGGATGTAACAATTTACAAAGTACAGACCCATACTATTATTCTCCGAGTCATAATTGTAGACCGACATAAGATAGAGTCGATCCTTATTATCTTCTAACCTTTCAAACTTTCGTGTAAGTACTGATTTAGACACTCACTTTTAATGACTAAGGTTACTGACACATTTATTCGAACCTCATAAAAATAATTTTAGTCCTCATTTGTGATTGCAAGAAAAAGAAACAAGTAGCAAAATAGAAAAGATAAGAATTGATATAATCAAATATAGATTTTGTATGCTTGACACAATTAATCAGAGTAATTTTGGAGAACACAATTTAATTTTGTATGAAGATGCTGTAACTCTGAACAAAATTTGTTTAGAATACTGTAAACCTGCAATCGAATTATTAAATGAAATGATTCTTATTTTGCCTTACCATGAATCTGTCAGCAATATTTTGCAAAGTCTGAAAAATACTGGTTTAGATGTAGAAAGATACAAATTGCAAGGTTCACTTGTAATTGTAGAATCAAAGAGAGGATATTTCAGTTTAACAAATGAATTAGTAGACATAATGATAATGATAAAAATGCTACTTCAGCGCTCAAATAAATTAGGTAAGAGTGGATTGACTGTTTTTTCTGATATGGGTTTGTTCTTTCATCAAAATAGAATAGATGACCTAATAAAACATGAAACAAGATTATTTTGTTCGTCATCATCTTCAATATACCATAATAAAATGAAAATTTTTTGCTGTTATACTGTAATAGATTTTGACCTTCTTGCTGAAAATCAGAAACAAGACCTGCTTAATGGTCACAAAAGAGTTTTGAGAGCAGAAACTTATTAAGTTGAATAATATAAAAGATTCTTTGGCTTTCGCTCGCCTTTTGTAATATCCCAAATACTCAGGACAAAACTAGAAAATTACTCCTTTTTCTGTTGCTTTCCTTTATTCAAAAAAGAGGACATCATTTTTTGTCTGTCTTCATGTGCAAAACATAATGCCCAACCATAAATTTCTAAACGCAATCCTGTATCAATATCCACATCAATTCCTTTGTTGATTAACATTTTGCTAGTTTTAACAGCAATAAAACTATTCTTTGTAATCTCTTTTGCAAAGGAGAGACATTCATCCAGTAACTTTTTGTTTAGCATTTTAGCTAGTTCCTTGGATCTTTGTTTTTCCTGTTGTCCTTCTTTAGAAGGATTATTGGATACTATGGTACTAGTTCCGCTTGCTGTTATTGAATCTGCAGATGATGGTACTCTTCCTTCTTCTTCAGCAGTCAAACTAACTACTTTGTTAACAAGTCCAATTCGTTCTGCTTCTTCTGCTGTTATCATTTTACCAGTATAGATAAGTTCTTTTGCTTTCGCAGGCCCAACAATTCTTAGTAGTCTCTGAGTACCTCCCCATCCCGGAGGAATACCAATTGTAACTTCCGTCTGGCCTATCTTTGCATTACTAGATGCTATTCTGATATCACATGCCAATGCAAGTTCACATCCTCCTCCTAAAGCATAACCATTTATTGCAGCAATAACAGGCTTCTGTAGATTCTCTATTTTATTAAGTAAAGTATGAACAAAGGTTGCATATCTTTCTGCTTCGATAGGATCAATATTTACTACATATCTTATATCTGCACCTGCACAAAATGATCTTTCTCCTGTTCCTGTAATTACGATAACCTTTATGCCATCATCGGTACTAACAATATCTAATGCTTGGGATAATTCTGTCATAATCTCCTTGTTCAGAGCATTAAGTACTTCAGGTCTATTGATTTTTATAATAGCAATATCTATGTCGGTTTGCAAATCAAGTATTATGTTTTTCATTACAACAGACATACAAAAAAGATAGGTATGACTTAATTTAAGTATCTATCAGAGAGGATATACAAGGACAATAGCGTTAGCCGAACATTCAGGACTAATTAGTGAAATTACTGACACAACAGCAGACTCAGTATCTTAAATAACGCGAAAAACTACATCGCGGTGGGAACGAAATACTTCTAATGTCTGACTGTGCAACAGCGCCACATGTTGTAAACAAATTCCACCTAGAAAGACACATTAAATAACTTCAGAAAAAAATATAAATTAATTCTAGTTAATTATTAAACCTGCTTCAAATAACTTTATTCCATGTAAAAAAGCTTCCATACTATCAACTTATGACTAATCCTGTTAAGACTTAACATGCAGCAATTTATATCTTAAATGTCAGAGCATTAGAGAGAAGATGAGTCAGATTATTTTCTCTTAAATTTCTTGTTATCATTAACATCTTTCCAGTAAGCAGAGTAATAAGGCCACCACTTCTTTGTTGGCAATAGGGCTTTCCACACTTGACATATTCTTTTCTTGCTATCGTATTTTCAGGAATTGATTTAGATTTATCTTATACAGGCTGACTCTGCTGCTTTAAATTTATTTATGAATTCTTTAAATTCTCAATTGTTTTGTTAACTCCTTTCAAGACTTCCAAAATTGAAGTCATAAACAAAACATTAGACAGATCCCATTCACACGTAGATTTCCCACCCAAACGGGCTGACTAAGAAATATCTGAAAAATCTATGTTCTTACAAGACATGTCTGCTGATGATGGTGATTATTTGTTTTCGTCAAAGGCTTTAGTATTGATAATTCAAAAAAGTAAGTTGATGCATTTTGAAAACTGCTACTGGAATGATTGTCTTTATTCTAGATTAATTTTCCTGCTTAATTCTACTATCATTCTGTTAATAGATTTTCGAATAGATAACCTATCTACTGTTTACTTCGAGTTTATTTAATAAAATATTTTTACTTTTAAAATTGTAACAAAAAGATATGTTTTAAGTAATTCCATTAAATATGGTAGTTTATCATTGTATACTTTACTAAACATATTGACTATAATTTCTCTTATTTGTACGGCTGCTAGTACTTTTATTATCATTTTTCCTCTGTATGCTCAAGAAGAGATAGGAGTGTCTCCTCAAAGTATTGGAGTAAAGATCACATCTCATGCCACAGGTCAAGAGGTCCCTGTTATTAATAATAGCAGTAACAACAACTTAACAATCTCAGGTACCTCTACAGATGATGCTCTTACTGATTGCCAGGTTTCGGTTATTGTAAATAATGTAAAGCCATACCAACCAATTGTAGCAAATAGTTCTGGTGAGAAAGATGATTATTCAAGATGGAATTTCTTGCTCAACTCTAGCTATGCTTTCATTAATGAAGGCCCAAACAACAAAATAACTGCCAAAATACTATGTCCTCCTAATTTAACAAAATGGTATAGTGTTAATGTAACTGGAGTAGCAACAGCACCGTCACCATCATCCTCATCATCGGATGGTTTTACTGTTCCTTTACAACAATTAGTACAAGATTCTTCTGCAAATATAACTCGCACTACTGCTGGTAACACTTTATTCAATGTTAGTATGTTAAATATTACCTCTCCTCCTTCAGGCCAGGAATTACCAATCGGTGATACAATTACAATATTTGGAACATCAATGGATGACTTTTATAAAAACTGTATAGTATATGCCAAGAAGAATAATCTTCCTTTTAAGAAGGTGTCTGCAGCAGGATTAACAGGAGCAGCAGGTGATTATTCTGCTTGGAACTTTACAGATGATAATGCTTTGGTCACTCCAGGAGATACCAACAATCTGACTGCAAAGATAACTTGTAGTAATTATTCTAAATCCTCCTCTTCTATCAGTAATAATAGCGCTAATACTGCAACAGCATATGCTAATGTTAAAGTGATAGGCATTAATCAACCACCAATTGCAGTAGCTCAAATGGATAATGAAGAGGAAGAAGTAAATGAAGGTGAAGAAGTTATTTTAAGCGGAGAAGATAGCAATGATCCAAATGGAGATTCATTAACCTATGCATGGAAACAAACAAGTGATCATCTATATGACATAGATATTATAAATCCTAATGAAGAAGTATCCATCTTTAAAGTGCCGGATGATCTTTCTAAAGATACAACATTTACTTTTGAGCTTACTGTACGAGATACTTACGGTGATACAAGTACTGACACCATAAGTATAGATGCTATAGGTAATTCTAAACCAGTAGCCGATGCTGGAGAAGATATAGAAGCAGTAAGAGGAGAGCAAGTTGTTTTGGATGGTACAGACAGTTATGATCCTGACCCAACTGGTAAAATTATATCGTATGTTTGGGAGGCAAGTAGTGATAGTGGAAATGATGATGATTGACCATTATGACGACATTTACTTAAAAGCTACTAATCAACCAATTGCAAAATTTGCCGTCCCATTTGTACAGGAAGACACAACCTTTGAATTTACTCTGAAAGTAATAGATGATGAAGGTGCTGAAGATGATAGTAGTATGAAAGTAGAGGTTGAAGGTAATTCTAAACCAGTAGCCGATGCGGGCAGTAATAAAAAAGCAGTGATAAGAGAGCAAGTTACTTTAGATGGCGCAGGTAGTAATGATCCAGATCCTACTGGAGAAATTGTTTCCTATAATTGGGAACAGACAGATGGATTGCCATCTGTTAATCTAAATGATGCTGATAAAGCTACACCATGGTTTACCGTTCCTAATCTGGAAGAAGACACAACATTTGAATTTACACTAACTGTTACAGATAATGAAGGTGCAGAGGATGAGGATAGAGTAGAAGTTGAAATAGAAGCACTACCTACCACCACCACCACTAAAGCCACAGCTTCCTGATGGAAGTGATGAGATCGAACCAAGATCACCGTTACAACAACCTACAGTGCCATCAAATAATATATTTCACAATGAACAAAAATTTCACAACATAGAGAAACAACACCCTTGGAAATGAACTAATGCTATTTCATAATTCCTTCTTGTTTTTAGGCTATTTCTGGCTATAGTATCTAAAAAAACTTTGACTTTGGTTGGCAATTAATCTGATGGCGTATGATGCTAATAATATTAGGCACTATTATTAGTAATTAGAAGTAAAATATTAACTTTTTACATTATGCTTTGGCATAAAACCCAGACTTTCTTTCATATATTTGTCCGTTTTGCATTGCCTTTTTGATGAAAGTTTTGGCCTCATCATCTGTAAATTTGCCTGATTTTATTAGTTCGTTAATGAAATTCTTCTCTTCGACATCATTTTTGTCTTGTCCAGAAAGTGCATTAAAAACTTCCATAAACATTTTCAATTTAGAAACTTCGCTATGAGGTTTACCATGAAGAACACCGAGATCCACTTTGCCCGTATTGACATCTACTCCTGCAGTCTCTAGCATTCTCTGTACTAGGTATATCGCACGTTCTGCATCTTCTGCTTCTACTTTGTCTTTTAATAATAATCTGGCGCGTGCTGTGGACAACCTTACTAGACCTTCAAGCTGTCTAGGAGTAACAGTAATCATTCCTTCCGAATCAACATTTCTCATTTTCATATAGTAATTTCTAATGATGTCAATTGCTTCAGTGGTCAATTTTGGTTCAATTTGTTTGGAAAATGCAAGGTATTTACTAAAGAGATCAATATAGATAGCAGGACGCGCAGCATGTTCTGAATCTCTATGTATTTCTAGAATATGACTTGCGACACGATTATCTTTCTCTATTTCCGGCGTATCTCTTATAACGTATATGAGATCGAATCTAGTCAAAAGTGGAATTGGCAGACTGACATTTTCTGTAATATTCTTGTATGGATCATATTTACCATACATGGGATTTGCTGCTGATAAAATGGACGTTCGAGCATTCAAAGTGGCAACTATGCCCCCTTTTGCAACAGAACAAGTTTGCTGTTCCATTACTTCATGCAATGCAGAGCGATCTTCTGGTTTTATCTTATCGAATTCATCAATGCATACCAATCCTTGATCACCCAACACCACAGCACCAGCTTCCAGCATCATGATTCCTATCTTGTCACGAATTACTGCTGCAGTCAAACCCGCTGCTGTTGAGCCTCTTCCAGAAGTATAAAGCCCCCTAGGTGCAATTTTGGCAGCGAACTTTAACATTTCTGATTTGGCAGTACCAGGGTCACCAACCAAGAGTACATTAATATCTCCCCTTCTAGTTGAGCCGTCTTCTAGCTTTTTTGTTACTGAGCCTACAATCAACAGGAGAATTGCCTCTTTGATCACTTCATGGCCGTAGACATGCGGAGCGAAAGAGGCGATTAGCTTGTCATAGGCATCTGGTTTACTTCCAATCGATACGATCTGCCTTTCGTCTTCAGTGCTGATTGCTATTCTTTCCACAGTACGCGTGTCCTTACTGCCGGCTCGTCCGCCAAGGTATTCAATATTGTTTCCTTCCATTCGTAATCTAAAAAGACTTGTTTTCACCTGGGGAGAAATCTGCTCTTGTTCTATTCTTATTATCCCAGTCAACATAATTCTGTCGCCAGGGCGGCATTGATCTACAAGGTCACCCATTACAGTGACTTCAACGTAGTGTGGAAGTTGGCCCGCTGGCAGATCTTCCGGCAATTCCTGAAGTCTAACCATTTGAAAGTCAGTGAAAATGCTATTTTCCGGAGCCATTTCAAGCTCTTTTTCTGAGCAATTTATGCATCTCAAAGGTTTCTTCAGTAATAACCCTTTTAACTGCGCTTCATTAATGATATTGCAGTTAAGACAACGATATCCAATTTTCTTGGCAAGCGGTTTAACTTCAGAAGACCTGACTACCATTCCGGAAACACCAATCAATTTGTCAATTACGTCAGCATTAATATCACGCAATCCTTTTTGTACAGTATAGTTTCCTATTCTGACTTTGATCTTATCTCTAATTTCCTGTGCATAATCTGGATGAATTTCACTTAAAATAGACAATATTGCCTCATTGAATGCTTCAAGCATATCATCTGGATTGTGTGTAATTTGTTTAGCAAGACCAGGATTGAATGTATCAAAGTCGATATAATCTACTACCAGTGAAATAAAATTAGAGGCCATCATATGATTGATTCTATCAAAATACTTGTAGTTTCCTTCTCTATCCTTAAAAGCTCGTAAAAATTGCTCCAAATCATTTGCTAATGCAGCTGCAGTCTGTTGTTCAGTCAAATTTTTTTAACGCCTTTTCCTTGAACTCTGAAGCAGAGTTGTGAACTAGAATATAAAGTTCTTTTTCTTCAACTGACAATTTTCTTTCTAATTCTGGAGAAAGAGGTGATGCAGCAGCTAATTTTACGATCTTTTCAAGACGCGAAGCCAAGAATGAATTCAACGAAACTATAATGTTTTCCTTTTCCCTTTCCCTTAAGCCTTCAAGGTAATCGTTAATTCTAATGTAAAAATCGGGATCTAATCCAGACAGATCATGAGGTTTTGCTATTCTCTCACGGTTCAAAGCTCTTGAGAGATAGGCTGAAATGTCGCTGTCTTGGATTTCAATATTGCCTTGTTCAACCAAAATTTTTGCAACCCAACGACGAATTGAAGAAATCTCACCTTCCTTTGCATCAATTGTAACACCATCTATCGATACCTTTACGTCATGCTTATATGTTACGCGAACATCCTCCATAAGATATTCTATATGATAAGCACCCTGAATGATTTCTATCTTGCCCTGTAAAGAAGAAGTGGCATTCATCGTAGATATATCAAGTATATATGTTCGGATTAGTTATATCTTTTGTAAGGGTAGTTTTTATTAAGCTCTAAGCTAAATGAGAAATTTTAGTTAAGTTATTAATGCTGTAAAGGCCACCGAGTTAATCAAGGATAATGTCAACAATGAACAAAAATTTCTCAAATTTAATGTGGGTAGAAAAATATCGTCCAGTGGAATTAGATGAAGTCATAGATCAAAAAGAAATTATCCGCGGATTAGAAAATCTTATTAAGAATCCAGAAGAAATCCCGCATTTACTATTTGCAGGACCTGCTGGAGTAGGTAAGACTACTACTGCTTTGTGTGTTGCAAAAGGGCTACTTGGAGAAGAATGGCAAAGAGATACTCTCGAGCTAAATGCTTCTGATGAAAGAGGAATCAAGATGGTTCGCGAAAGAGTAAAAGAATTTGCAGCTGTAATGAAACTTACCACTGGCAATAAAGAAGACAACCGCCCATTCAGAATAATAATTCTTGATGAAGCTGATGAAATGACGCCGGAAGCCCAAACTGCATTAAGAAGAATAATTGAAGATAGCTCTAGAACAACACGCTTTATAATTATCTGCAATTATCTATCGCAGATTATTGAGCCAATTCAGAGTAGATGTGTGGTTTTTCGCTTTACTAGATTAGCAAATGAAGATATTGTAGGTCACTTGAAAACGATCTGTCAAAAAGAGGGAGTAAAATATGACGATAAAGCTCTTACACAAATTTACGAAGCTACTTCGGGAGATCTCCGGCATTCTATTAACATGCTACAAGCAGCTGCAGGAATGGGCTCTGTTTCACTGACTAATGTTGTCGCATCAATAGGAATTTCAGGAAAATTTAAAGTTGGGGAAATTATTAAGTTGGCTCTTTCGGGAAAATTCAGAGAAGCTAGAGTTAAACTACTTGAGCTAATACATGTATACGGAATGTCCGAAACTGATTTTCTCAAGTTTGCTAATCAGGAGGCTTATGATATGAAATTAGAACGACCCGATGAATTCGCTGCTCTAATGGCAGAGTATGACTATAGACTTGTATCTGGTGCTCATCCAGAAATTCAATTAGCCGCGTTATTAGCCCAGTTAGGAAAATTAGGCGCTAAGAACAAATAAAGAATAACATAGTTTTTCTACATACAATAACTAGTATTCCTCTTCAAACTCTTCTCCACCTTCTTCTTCCTCTACTTCTTCAAAGTCTTCTTCAAACTCTTCTCTTTCTTCTGCACTTTTATATGGAAGATCTGCTTCACCGGGTGCTCCACAGACTGGACATTTAAATTCAATTGTTTGTCCCTCCAGATCTATAAGAAATTCTTTAGAAAAGACTTCATCGCATTTTGAGCATACAAGAGTTGTCTGAATATTGTCCTGGCTAAATTTGTGTGACTGTACTCTGAAGATTGCACTTGCCATTCTTCTTACCTATAGGAAATTGTCTTTTTTATAAGCCTTGTCATCGACAATATCATAAAAAGCATATAATAGTCTATCTGACTTGATCGAAGTAAAATAGTACATTAAAACCTATCAAGTTCATTCTGTGTGTGCTTTTTCTAAATGGGCCGCATCTCTGGTTTGGAAGTATGCATAAGGGCAATGATATGTTCTCGGAGCTCTTTCTGGTCCATAATACCGCGGTGAGCTATTGTCATTATCAGGCTGCTATTCCTAACACCACGCATTTTCATGCAAAGATGCTCACATTCTGCTACAACTAATACTCCTTTTACTCCCATTTTCATTATTTCTTCAGTTACTTCTTTTGTCAACCTCTCTTGAATCTGCATTCTGCGAGAGAATTTTTCAACTAGGCGGGCTAGCTTTGATATTCCAAATACTTTGCCAGATGGAACATATGCTATATGTATTTTTCCGTAAAAGGGAAGCATGTGATGTTCACACATACTGTAAAATTGGATATCTTTAGCAATAATTGCGTCAGTTTCTTCACCAAAACTCACATCGAGCTCGGCGTTCATCATGTACCCTGCAAAGATTTCTTCATACATATCAGCCATACGCCTAGGTGTATCTCTCAAACCTTCACGGTCTGGATTTTCTCCTAATTCTATCAAAAGTTGTCTTAACAATTTTTCAATCTTTTTCTTGTTTATAGTATCTTTTTTCTTCTTTTCATGATGCTGCTGCTGCGCTGCATTTTCTTTTATCTGGCTCCTATTATCTTATGTAATTGTGGTATTACCCTAACCTCTTGGTATATTGGATAAACTGCATCATAAAATTCGAAAAGTCTCTCGATTGTTGGCTCATTTATTCCATAGCTTGGCTGTATTATAAATCCTGCTATATTTGCAATTTTTACATGCTCAAATATATTCTGTACCAAACCTTTAAACTCACAAAGGTCTGTTAAGTTCGATACTACAACTTTAATATACGTAAGTTTATGGTTTGCAATAGCAGCTTCAAGACATTCGAGTTCATTGCGTATGAGATTATCATAATGTCTGAGATCAATAACTTCTGAATCGCTCATTTTGAATTCTACTTTGCAAATATCAATAAATGGCAGAACCTTAACATATCTATTAGAATCAAAACATGCAGATTCTAAATATGTCCTAAGTCCTTGTTCTTCCTTGACAAACTTGGCCAGTTCAATAACAGCCTCGTATTGTATTAATGGCTCGCCTCCAGTGAAATTAACCTTGTAAGTGTTTGGTTGTAACTGCTCTCCAATTAGTTTCTTTGCATCATCAATAGTATAACCACTTCCACTATCTAAGGGCAATGCATAGGCGGTATCACACCAGTGACATTTTAGATGACAGCCGGCCATCCTCACAAACAGTGTTTTTGTACCAAAAAAGATGCCCTCGCCTTCAATACTTGTGAATATTTCGCTTAGTTGTATTCTGTTAGTAATTTTTTGCATAATGCGTTTTATCCTTGATACCTGCCTTGCTAATTGCAATCTTCCTATTTATACACGATTCGCATATTCCACAGTGCAAAATATTTGTGCTAGTGCTTTTGACTCCCTCAGAATAGCAACTCCATGTATTGAAAATTTCATCGCCCATAATTTTGTATCCAATACTCAATAATTTAGATTTGTCCATCCCGTCCATTGCAGGAGACCATACAGTAATCTTATGTCTTAAACCTGATATAATGCCATCAACCTCTGCTAGATTGAGTGTTTTAGTAATAGATTTTATAAATTCTGGACGGCAATCAGGATAATGGCTGTCTCCACCATGTGCACCATATGCTACTAGATTGGCTTTTATGCTCATAGCCCATGCTGTTGCAATAGTAATGAAAATTGCATTTCTAATCGGGACAACAATACTGTAATCAAAATTTTTAGGTAAATGCTGTTTGCTGTCTGTCAGGACGTTTGTTCTGCCATATAGATTTTTCATGAATGCAATATCAATGACACGATGATCCTTTGCCTTCAAAACCTTTGAGAACGCTCTAGCCTGTTGAACTTCTTTTTTTGCTCGCTGTCCATAAATATATGTGAGCATGTATAGATCATAGCCTTTTTCTCTGGTTAAATAAGCTGCAGTACAGATAGAATCAAGACCTCCGCTTACTATACAAACTGCCGCCGCTCTAGCTTTTCTTTCTGATGATCGGACATTTTTATTCGATGATGACAAGACTGTATGTATTCTCTATGTGTATTTTACCTACCTACATTTATGTAAATATGACAAGAATATATCAAGTTCTTAGATATCCTTTAGGATGTCTTCTATTTTGTAATTATACCATAAATTCCGCCCATACCATAAGCAATTGATATCAAAATTCTCGATATCATTATTGCAATATCTTGGTTTGCGGTGAATAGAGCTGTATTAATCTCCGCCATAATAGGAATTGCTGTTAGAGAAACCAGGCCTACAATCATTTGCTCACGATTATCGAGTCCACTATATCTTTTCATTAGCAGGTATGTTGAAAAATTACCTAATCCAATACCAAGTAAAATTAGATATTGATAGAGAGATGGAAATGCAGCTATTGCAGCAAAAGGACCAGCCCAGCATATACCATTCAGAATTTTTGCACCAGCAGACCAATTCGCGCTATGTTTCATTCTATCGCCTATTGAAGATATTAATTTACGAGATTTGCCAAAGATTGTTCCAAAAGGAATACCAAAACTTAGAACCAAGATGATGGCATAATAATAGAAGGGTTCCTTGTTGATAAATACAATTTGACTCAAAATAGCTGGCAGCACCTACTGCTATAGATATAGTGATGAAAAGAATTCCAAATACCCGCCGTGCTTCATTTCCCTGTGGGTCTCTTTGCAAGAATAATTAAACTATAATAAACGATAATATGTTTTTAACTTCTCATAGAAATTATAATAACTCGATCTCAACCTCAGCAATGCTTTAGTTAAGAGGTATCGTCTAAATGTATAGTAGTGAGAGGTTTCAGTTAACAATAGTATTTCAAAAGCTTAGATATAAAATATTTTAGAGTAGAATCAAATACAAAATGAACCAGTCCGATGTTAGAAAAAAAGAACATCCTACTAGAAGACTATCAATACCTGGTATGTTGAAGGTATTGATGTACCTCTTAATAAAGTTCAAGAAAACTGGTGAAAATGAGTATATTCTATCATACTAAAATGGAGAAAACTATTCGAAGACGAGATTAGTTTCTATAGATATATTTCTAAAAGAATATAGATAAACTTATTTATTATAGCAGTTTTTTCTAAAATATATTATATATAATAATTATTTTAATCTCTTCTATAAAATTGGTACTCTTCTCCGTTGGATAGTGGTGATGGCCCGTCATTTGATGGTCAGATAGTCGTCAGATAATCGTCAAATGGCCGTCAGATATTCTCTGAGAGCAAAATATGCTGTGATAGGATATTTGAATTTAATCAATCATTCATCATCTTAAAAGCAAAGTATGCGAAATTTTATCAACCACGGATCTATAAATTAAAAGAATATTGAATGCCAGCAAAGATTCCAAAATCTATAAGAGAACGAGTCATTAAGCAATGGCTTCTAGGTATGTCTAGAGATGAAATTGCCAAAGTTAATGATATAGGAGCTGGAACTGTAAGTGCTATCATAAAAGACGCTAAACAAGAGAATCCTGATATTGACTTACTTAGAGCGGTGGCTTTGGTCCTAAAGAAGCATGACTCGAATCTGTCTGTATTTGCACCCTCTATTAGAATAAAAAACAAATTAGACGAGATGGGTGTAAGTGAAGATAAGATAGACTCACTAATCGATAATAGCAATATTCATTGTTTTAAGCGTGGTTTGACAGCTGACGAATATTTTAATAATGTAGACGAAGTCTGTGCTTTATCAGATAATCTTGAAATGCCATTAGATCAGCTGCCTAGTTATATCATACGACAACAGTTAGAGTTGCAGAAAGTGGAGAAAGAAACAGAAGACGCAAAAGTAAAACAACGTCAAGTATTGCAACATTACGATGTAACTATGGATGAGCTTCAAGAATTTAGAAGAGATAAACCATTAATTGACCATATTAAAAAGCTAGAAAAAAAATTAGAAGAAGCAGAAGAAGAAAAAAACTATTTGACTGAAGAGCTTGCTAGCAAAGAATCTGAAATAGAAATCTTAGAATCTGAAATAGAAATCTTAAGATCTAAACCGACTAGTTCTGAATATGAATAATTAGTCCTGAATAAGGTTAGTCAAATAAATAATATAATGTATAAATAAATAATTCAAAGAATTCTGTCTTTCCTACAAAACACTAGAATAAAAAGCGTCAGACGATATTACTAGAATACAGAAAGATTATTATCTATTTGGACCTTTATCTTGATATCATGTAACATTGTCCTTTGCTTTTCTATTATCTATCAACTTTCTAATAGTATAATTAATTTACAATATTTAGAATATCCTATTTTTTGTTTGTGTCGGTGTTTTGAGAAATAAGAGACCTTTATGAGTTGTAATGAATAGCCTATGGGGCTCAACAAACTGCAAAAAGCGTCTATCTACTACCTCTGCTAGAATTTTTCTCAATTGACTATGAGAAACAGATAAAGTACTCTTCATCTTGGCTTTTGTAGTTCCGCTTTTAGACAACTCCAATAATTGAACGATTATGTCTTCTCTGCTTACAAGAGACATATTATTATCGTTTATTATTACTAGCAAATTAATTTATTAGGTTAACAATACTTGCTTGCGTAGGGATATTCTGATGTATTCGACATCATCAAAACAAAGGATAGAGGATTTAATAAAAACAGAGTTAGTAACCCTGCCTGAAGATTCAGTTATCGCAGATGCAGTAAGAGCAATGAAAGATAGAGGGGTTTCTTCTATTCTTGTTAGATCAGTATCTTCTTCTGCAGAGGATCCTCTTATTACAGGAATTGTAACTGAGAGAGATATTTTATATAGAGTTATTGGTGGGAATAAAGGACCATACAAGACGATATTGAGAGACGTGATGAGCTCTCCTGTAGTTACTATTGATGAAGGGACTTTGGTAACAGAAGCAATATCTCTGATGAGAAGTCTAAAAATTAGAAGACTGTTAGTGGTAAGAAGAGAAAAGACTAAGGAGGTTCAACTAGGTTTAGTTACTCTTATGTCAATAATAGGAAATGTCCCAAAAGAAAGTTTAGATCTTGCTGAAATCGAATCTCCTTCTCCTGGTAAAGCAGTTAAAAAAATAGTTGTAATTGTATGTCCTTATTGTGAATCCAAATTTGAAAACAAAGCTGATCTGTCAAAGCATATAGATCGAATACATGTTAGAAGTGGACTGCTTGAAGGTAATTTACGTCAAAGGTAACGATAGTAACTCAAGTGTCACACATAAATGTCATTAATTAATCTTCCAAATCGCTAATCCCAATATTCAGATATGAATTGTATAATAATGTTTTATAAGATTCTGTATTGTAAGACATATAATAAGCAATGAAACGCCAAGTAATATTTGGTGAAGATATCAGTACTTTAAATATAATGCAAAATACCCAAGGTTGTATAAATTTACTCCCAAACCTTTTTAAAAAGCGCAACCATCACTAGATAATAATATAAGGAAAAATTCATCATCTCTGTCTATAAAATGAATATTACAGAAATGGTTGATAATAAAATAGTATTTTTAGAAGAACTAAGAAATTTTAAAAGGTAGATGTAAAAAATGAATACCCACCGGCTAAAAAATTACATCGACACTATCAAAAAGAAGGAGAATATGGGTTTGATATTAGGGCCGCTTCTTTTTGCTGTTATAATTTTCATCCCTACTCCTCAAAGTATAATGGAGGTTAATTTGGAAAAACCCATTTCTCATTTATCTCCTCAAATTGCGTTGGGTGCAATGATATGGATGGTCATATGGTGGGTAACAGAATGTGTACCCTTAGGATTTACAAGTCTTTTGGCACCTTTTATTTTCATAACTAGCGGAATACTCCCAGTTAATGAAGCACTGACAAAATTTGCTGATCCTATAATTTGGATTTTTATTTCTGGTTTTATTCTTGCAGCTGCGTTTCAGAAATGCGGACTGGATGAAAGAATTGCATACAGACTTGCTACATTTTATAAAGGCAATAACCCCAAGATTGCTACTTTTTTTATTGCCTCTCTTCCTGTCTTTATACTTTCAATGACTGGCTCTATAACAGCCTCTACTACCATAGTATTTCCTTTTGTTGTGGCATTTATGAAAATTCTAAACATACCTGTAGGGGCAACTAATACAAATGATGGAGGGATTGTACACAAAACCGCTACTAGTAATAATGATGTAAATGACAATAGCCGTCAAAGAAATGTTGGCTCAAAAGATAAAAGAAGCAAATATGCAGAGGCCAATTTCCTATCATTAGGACAAGCTGCTACTGCTGGAGCAATGTTGCTTCTGATAAGTACAGCACCTAATCTTATTGCCAAATCAACTGTAGAGGATTTTGTTCCAGATGAAACCATTTCATTTACTGACTGGTTTATTATAGGAACCCCACATGCAATTATTGGTTTACTAATCTCTTGGAGTATCATTTTTCTAATTATAAAACCTGACGTAAATTCACTTTCTGCATCCTATGAACGCTTTAGAACTAACCTGAAAAGAATGGGCAAAATCACAACAGAAGAAAAAGTGGTTTTAAGCATACTTTTTTCAGCTTTGATACTTTGGATTGTTCCATCACTGCTAAGGTCATTTTATCCAGATAGTGTAAGCGGAGATAGCAGTGAAACAGTAGATATTGTATCCATTCTCTTTTACAATTTAGCAAAAAATGTCCCCGAATCAGTACCTGCCTTACTAATAATATTGGCAATAGGCCTCATCAAAATTAGAAAAATTAAAGGAATAGGAGAAAAGATCACCACTACTACTACTACTTATCCATTATTAAGTTGGAATGAGATGCTAAAGTCAATAGATTGGAATATTGTATTTTTATTTGGTGGTGGTTTAGTATTGGGTCTTGGAATAGAAAGTAGTGGTCTTGCATTATGGATTGGCAATCAAATATCAGATAGTGTAGGGGCTAATTTTACAGCATCAAGCATATTTGCAATAAGTGCGATATTAGGTTTTATATTGTCTTACGCTGCATCAAATACTGCTTCAGCTGTAATAGCATGTCCTATAGCTGCATCCCTTGCAATAGGTGCAGGATTTAATCCTATTCCTCCTATTATTGCAGCTGGTCTAGGTGCATCAATATCAAGTGCTATTCCTTCTACTACTCCACCAATGGCAATAATATATTCCTCAAGGGCGGTTAGTATTTTAAATATGTTTAAAACGGGTATGATATCGGATTTGTTAAGGCTGACAATACTAATTTTTATTGGTCCAGTGTTGATAGATTTAGTTTTTTAATTTGTTGGATATGTGTGAAAATGATGTAAGAATAGATATGTACGCTGCAAGCTTCAAAATAATTCAAATTGTAATAGTGTATGCTTTTGTGCAAGTGTTATTGAATAATCATCATAATAAAAAATAATACATTAGGAATGATTCGATGGGAACAAATGGCATTTCTTGGTAACCCCGAATTTGGAGTTGAATTTACACCAATTGATTTTGCAAAGTTTGCTGAAGCTTGTGGTGGCAAAGGTTATTCCATTAGAGAGCCTGGAGAGGTAAGTTCAGTTATGCATGAATCCATGACTGAGAGAAAAAACCAACAATAATTGAAGCATACGTAGATCCATTTGATCCACCAATGCCACCAAAAGTAGAGATAGAATTTGTTAGGAAATTAGCTGAATCGTTTGCGAAGGGACAGCCATATGCTACAAGAATTGGTTTGACTTTGTATAGGAACCAGGTTCATGAGAGATTGAGAGATTTTCATCACCATGATCAAATAGACCATCATGATCATCATCATCAGCAAAAGTGAGCTGACGCGTATTACACTTTCGATTATAAGATATGGTAACGCGTTTGAATATACATGTTCCAAAATCATAGTATAAGCAAACGTGAAATTTTTATTAGGGAATAAACTCCTCCAGACCATTAATATTGATTTAGTTATTGCTATCATTCTTGTTTTATTGGGTTTTGTAGTTGGATTTGTAGGCGGAATGGTTGGAGTTGTCCTTGGAGTATTGCGACTTGCATTTATCATTTTAGGAGTTGAATCTTCATTCTCTCCTTCCTCTTCTTCTTCTTCTTCTTCTTCAGTAAGTGTTGCTGCCGGGACTAATATTGGAGTAAGCACTTTTGGAGCGGCTGCTGCTGCCTATTAGACATTTTCGACAAAAAAACATCTCTCTTCAAACGTTTTTAATTATGGCTGCCACAGGTTCTATTGGCGGTTTCTTTGGTTCCGTCTTCACAAAATACATTTCTGTTACTCTGTTACTTGGTCTTATAGCAATAATAGTCTTGTATGAAGCATTTGTATTAATTAAGAGTTCAAGAAAGAAAAAGGACGAAGAGATGAGAAGAAGCAATAACAACAAAGAAGATAACAACAATTTGGATCTGATTCATGGTCCTAGTAGTGCTCTTCGTTCTAGTCCTTCTAATCCTTCAAACATTTCAGGAGTCCATAACAAGCAATTTATTTTTACTGAATCGTTAATAGGATTTGGAATAGGATTCGTTGGAGGACTTGTAGGCTTAATCATTGGAAGTGTACGTTTGCCTGCAATGATTTCTGTATTAAAAATGGAAACCAGAGTAGCAATTGGAACAAATTTAGCAGTATCATCTGTAACTGGTGTATTTAGTTTCGTTGGACATCTAATTAACGGAAATGTTGACTTTCTGATAATGATCACAATGGGTCCTGCTGCAATGCTTGGAGGATACATGGGAGCGAAATATACCAATAGATTCAGTGAAGGAAGTTTGAAACTGATTATTGGTATTGTATTGATAGTAGTAACAGGGTTTATAATTTGGCGAATATTCTATGCAATTGGCTGATGCAGAAATCTGCTTTATGGCCTGACTATAGCTAAGAAATAAGAGTTCTAAATTAGGCGTGCTAGGACAGCGAATCCACCGAACCCAGACCAACGACTACCTGATTTGTATTCTTCATAAAACGACTGAGTATGAGACCTAAAATATCGTCAAATTTAATTCATAAACCACTTGCTAGAGACTTTGATTGTAGCTTGGATTTGCCCACTCTATAAAACTAGCGTAATTAAGAGAACGAACATCATTCAAGTAATTTGGGAGTATTTTGACAAATTTAAACCCAATATCCAATTCGAATGTTAGAACAAGATCTTTTAATTCCCCTTTAATCACTTTCTCAGTATATTCATATGGAGACATCTTGTCTGCGTGTTCAATGTAATTGAATAATCTTCCTCCTCCTATCATCCTCCTTAGATTTAACGTCGTAACTAATTCCTTCCATCTGTGAATAATCATGCGTCCGATACCTTTATGTCTGTGTTTTGGATGGGTAGATACATCTGCCAAATACAGACTGTCTCCGCTTGGAATATGAGTTATAAATAAACCGTCTGCAGTAATATCTTTCCATGTATGTTCTGCATATTCAGGATTAAGTGAGACTATAAGAGTACTGGCAGAACCGACTATAGTACCATCTGGTTCAACAGCAACAAATTGTCCTTGTGGAAAAATGCGAAGATGACTCTCAAGCTCTTCTGAACGCCATATATTTCCATAAGGAGCAAGATACGGATATGATTCGGTCTGCAAATTGACTATTTTAGAAATGTCCTCTGGCTGTGTGTTTCTAACAATAACTCCCAGATCACGCAGATTTAATGAATCTGACATATCTATGTGTATCCATAGTCACTATCTTGAAAGATATAAGCTTTGTATTATTTTTTGACGAAAAGAATATCTGTTAGACAAGTCTTTATACTGGTAGATTATATGGCGCCATATAAATTGGCAACTCTATTAATAGTGAAAAAAATGAAAATGAAAAGAGAAAAGAAAAGAGAGACTTGGGTATGGAAGATCAAGCGTTTTACAACTTTATAGAATCCTTGCATATTTTTTATTCGGAGCTTAGCACCAAATACATGAAATATTGTAATATCCTAGACAGGAATGCGGATAATCTTCTCTTTTGAATGGTTTTCTGCTTAACCTTCAAAAACAGAACACATTTCTCGCACTTTGCACCAAAGTCAGTTATATTCCAAAATGTGTGAGGAGTGAGATAATTTAGTTCACCACATTTCTTGCACGTTATTAGGACCATATAAGGAATATTCAGAAGATACTTTATCAATGACGGTAATACTACATTACCATTGAAATGAACATAGTCTTTTATATAAGAGACTTAAAAATTACAAAAGATTTCTGAGACGGGACAAGATTACATAAGTATATTTTGATCATTTGCTTTGCAGTTTTCTATCGTCGCATAATACTAAACTACGATCACATTTGTCCCATTGGTCAAGGTATCAAATGCAGGCGAAAACTTCTTCCCAATCTCACGAAGTTCATCTAATTGTTCCTTCGAAGCAGAACCACTCTTTATATTAATTTTTACTCTGAATTGATGGGCACCAGGCCTTACATCATTAGATATGCCGCTAAAACCTCCCATGTCAACGTCGCCTTCTACATCGATCTTGATACTGTCGAGTTGGATCCCTTTGGACGTACCATGAGCTACCATAGTTTGTGTCAAATATGCGGCCAACGCACCCATACAACCCTCTCATACGGTAGGTCCCTTTCCGTCTCCTAAGAGCTGAACTGGAAAATCATATTGCATCTTATATTCGGTATTTCTTACTACATTTTGGCCTCCTAAACGAAAGTCTTTGGAGGTAGACATAACACTAAAGCCGCCATTCCATTCCGATCTTACAGAAAATGTCACCTTTGCCATTTCTGTATTGTTTCGCATAGTTTCGATTGCTGTGTTTATCATCTGCATATTTAGTCCGTTAAAAATATTGGGCTCTTCACCATTCATATGACAAGAATATTAAGGTCTATAGATAAAAAACTTAGTCTCCCGTCCTACGGCTTGATGGTTGTTGTATGTCCAATCCAAGGGGAGACAAAAGCATACCACAATAAGAAATCTCTAACTCATTAAATGTTTTTAAAATTGGCTAATTGAATCTCTTCATTGATACTTCTATTACCCTTATTACAAACACTTAAAATAGCTACCACTTTGTAATCCAAATCTATTTAAATCACCATATTTCATAGAACCCGTTTGAATAGGATAACAAAGTTGTCATTACCTCTGTCCTTGTTGATTATCTCCAGTGTGGCAGTTTTACCTCATTTTGGCACAGATTTATTAGCACAGACTCCTCAGCCAAGTGTTAACGAACAGGGTACCCTGCCTTTGGACGGAGCCGATTCGATTTATAGCGCTAATAAAACCAAGTTCTTAGGTTCAAAAAATATATCATTAACTCCTTACCGAATGACAGAGGAACATTCCTCTGACCAAGGATTCCTAAAGGGCGTAGGAAATATTACTAACAATCAGACTTACATAAGCACTCACTTATCTGATGAATTAATCCAGAGTAGAGGTAATGGGACATTTGAGACTCCAGATGGACAAAGTATTGCTTGGATATCTTCTGCTATAGGAAGACCGGTTGATGGTCGTTGGGTTTTCCATGGAATAATATTATTCAATAATACGCAAAGCGAATCATTGTCTTTACTAAATAATAGTATCGGTTTATCCAAGGATACTGTTGGCAATGAGCCAAATTATATCTGGCTTTTAAAATAGTATCATCTACCACATATCCAACTAAAACTACTGTTCCATGCGTCATCTAGAGTCTTCATCAAATGGAGATTTTCTTCCACGGTCATAATATTCTGTAATGGTAGCAATAATATATAAAAAAATTTGGAAGATACTATCAAAAAAGGATAACTTCAAGTTAGCATGTAGTAAGATTTCAATCTAACAAATGCTTCTGAAGAGAATGGTGTAAAGACATTCAATGGTACTTCTACACTTCCAGCTGATCAGTCATGTTTTATATAATTATAATGATATTGACAATATTACAATTCAAATTTCATTACAAATGTATCCTTGGCTAATTGATATCCCAACTTTTCATAAAACGGTTTAGTTTTTTCTGAACAATATAACAATACTTTTCTGCATCCTTCTATTGAGATGGCATAAGTAGTAGCATAAGTTACAAGTTTTGATCCAATTCCTAACCCTTCATATCCTTTCCTTACCGATACATCTTCTATGTATCCAACTTGCATACCTTTATTGATAAATTTTGGTTCTATGAGTAATGTAATAGTTCCAACTACATTGTCATTTGAATCATCTTCTGCGACAAATATTTTATGTAATGAATTCATTTTTATTTTTTGTAATATGTTTTTAGCATATTCATTATTATCAATATCTGGCGGAACTAAATTCTCTAGGACAGCTAAAAATCCTTTATCTATATCTTCGTATTTTATTTCATGTATGGATACCAAATATTATTAGTATGAAAGGTCTGTAATTTAATATTAATATTTTAACTTAAACATAAAAGTTGTTCTCCCACTGATAAATATTTAATTTTAATAATAATGAAAAATTCAGTTAGATATATTCTTAAAACAGGAATAAAATTCAAGATACGTTTCTCTCAAATATACAGTGGTAATAAGGTACGAGAAGACTTAAATGAAGAAGCATAGAAATCAATGAAGAATATAAAGAGAAGTTAGATAGCGAAAATTGTGTTGTAACGAAATTTTATCATTATTTTTTCTATTATATTGAAACTGATACTCCTTGCAATTTAGGTGCAAGCTCCGTATATGTTAGCATCCTGTATCCTTTATCTTTTAACTCGCATATCATCTCTTTTTGTTCTTTCAATGCCTGACGCGGGTCTCGTGGATGCAAGGCAATTCTGATAATTTGTGGTTCTTCTTCCATTAAAAGTTTGAAACGTCTTTCATCTTTACCAACATTTACAATATTCTTTTCTGGATATCCAGTTGAATCCCAATTTAAAACCTTTGGAACTTTTATTTTCCTAAATGCCTTATCAGAAAGTAATATAATTTCTTCTTGCATTTCTGCTAAGACAAATCCTAGCTTTTCTAATACCTTAATAGAGCTATCATTTAACTTCCAAGCTGGTGGTATAAACACATTAGGCTTTATTCCTATCTCGTGAAATATCTCAAGACCAGCACGTATCTCTTGTTCTGCAGCTGCTTTTGTTACTGTATGAAAATCATCAAACTGGCCATTTCTATTCTCGTGATAAAGACCATGTAAAGCAATTTCGCATCGTTTGCATGATTTGATTTTATCTACAAATTCAGGAAACCTTGGAAGGTCTTGCTTTTCGTTAAAGAATGGAACCAATGCAATATTATACTTTATATCTAGCCCCTCAACCTCATCAGTAAACTTAAATATCTTTGAGGAAAAAGCAGGGCATGCATCGTGTATTGTAACTACTGCTAATGGTACATCTAATTTTTGATTGAGGGTACAGTTACTGATGTTCCAACATCTATCAGGGTACTAGAAGAAGGTGTAATAAGTATCTGGATTGATCCTTCAAGAGTAGAGGAGCATTATGAGGAGACTCCAATATATGGCATCGTGGCTGATGAAAGAGGATTTGGTCCAGGTGGCCCAGGTCCACATAGGTGATAAATTAACTATCCATTATAATCTTTTTAATTGCAATACTGTTGCTATTTTCTATTTTTATTCTTGAAAGTACTATTATATAGATCAATTAGAAAAATATTCTCTCATATAAAAAATGCGTGTCATCTAATCTAATAGTTTAGATATAAAAAACGTCATCTTATATTATTCTCTATGCATGTGAGTACCGAAGAGAAGAGACATGTGGAGGTTGTTGTTCTTCATCTACATTTTCTATTTGACTGATTCTGTCATATCCAATAATAATGCACTGGATTAAGGTGTAAACATTAGGTAAATAATGTGTGCTAGCATTATTGAAATACTTTAATTACAAAAATGATGATGGTTGCTGAACCATTCTATCAGCAACGTTCAAATCCTTCAGAGTTTTGTATTTGCTGAATGAACCCGTTTTTTATTTCAAACATTATCTACAAAATTATTATACAAATGTTACTGACAATGGTTAGAGTTCCTCTTAGCAGTAACAGCATCAGGGTCACTTGCTGCTATAAGAGCAGCTAATGGATGATGATGAAGAAGAAGAATCATTCCGAGTACTTATTACAGTTGAAGATTCAGATCAAAAAGAGGAAAATACTGTTGAATAGGAAGTGATAATTGGTAGGTAATGATAATTAATTAGGAGGCTGACTTGGCAAACACTGGACTTTATTTAGCAGTTAGTATAGCCTCACCGCTTAGTTTTGTTCCTAGCTCATATGCATTGGAAACTTCCTTGACAAAGACCACGCCCCGTGGATCAGATGCTGATCCTAGAGTGTTTATAAGGTCTTCAACGATCTCTTTTGCAGCTGAATCAGTTACGAACGTCTCGACCTTTGTTCTCTTTGCAAATTCGTGGGTAATCTTCCTGCCTGTCATATAAGAACGCACCATCTCTGGTACTTCCTCACGTTTTCTACGGCCTCTGCCATCTATCTCATAAAAAGCCATACCACCAACGTTATGTTTACGGAGAATGTTAGTTACTTTAGGAAGGTCCTCAGAGACAACGTAAACATTTATTTCTTTCATATCGCATGTTCTAAAGTCAAATAAATAAAGTTTACTCCCGACCTTCATTAGAAATTTGCAAACAATGACAGAAGTTTATAATTTGTATGTTGCTATATTAAGACAATGTAAAACTGACTTGTTTCTTGTATGAACTATGAGGGGTTTTGTTTCTTTTATCTGCTGGTCAGGGATAAATCTATTTTATTTTCAGTTATTATTATTTTCCCAGCTGAAAAATGCGACGGTGAGATTTGATCCTTTGATTTTAGATAGATTTAGTTATGATCCCTGTAAGCTTGTTTGAAACCTAAAAACATTCCAGTATAAATTGTATTCTGTTCTTTTCTCAATCTTTTTATTATCAATCATATTTCTATCTATCACAGCAATTTCAGTCCTATTAATGCCATGGATATGATTAAACAATCTATTAAAAGACAAAGGTTATCAGAACGTCTTGAAAATTAAGAAGCAATAAAATATCTCTAAACTATTTTTGCCTTGTCTAGGCTCTGAGGTCCCGCACGTTCCCAAAAGTAATTGAACAAATCAAGACACCATTCATTAAATGATGGATCGGTGCCAACAAGCAGCATCCCCATATCAACCTCTCCTTTCCTATTTGGAAGCATCACTGCAGATTGTGAATCTGATATATATATAGCAATACTTACTGTGTCAAGCATTTTTCTTTTAATTTTACCAGACTTTTGCAATCCATCAAGAGGAGGTATTACAGATTCAATGACTTCCTTTGGAAATACGGTATTACGTCCAATTATAGTACAAACTTCGACATCATTCATAGCGCGCTCTGCAAGTATTTTTCCCTCTTCAGGCCATGCCTGTGAGACCATTATCCTCAGATATTGTTTTGCATTAGATTCCAGTTTCTTTAACCTTTCAAAAACTGGTGACACACTGCTTATAACTTCACAATTCTGTAAAGCCCCAATTCTCTGAACAAACTTATCGGGAATATATTTGAGAGTATGGTCTTCAAAGAGCTCCTGATGCTTCTTTATGACTAGAAAGTATGGAATGTGCTTTGTTGCAAGCCTTCCTAACTCTGTTAGCTGGAAGGAGCCACCATCTTCATCACCTCCTCCTCTTCTCACAAGGCCCGCATCCACCAATCTGTTTATATTCCGAAAAGCATCTTGAGAAGTAATATCAAGTTCTCTAGCAATAGAACTGAGCTTTGCTGGTTTTTTGTCTAACGATATCAGTATAGAACACCTAGTCTCACTTGCTAATTCACTAAAAACCTCAGACACTATAGATGCATCTTCTAGGCTGAGCATAAGAAGATATTACAGAGGCAGCAATAATTAAGACTTTCATTAGAGCATGAATACGAGTACTTATCTTCTCTTCGTAGTTAATTGCTCAGATTGTAGAGATTAGTTATCTTGTCAATACAATCAGGAGAAGCTACAATACATTAATCAAAAGTGTTAAAAATTATATAAAACTACTTCAATTTTAGCTACTTTGGCAAAATAAGAATATCATTATCCCGACACTATATACATTATCCATGTCTGAATTAACCGAAATAAGTGATCAATTCAAAGGGCTACAAGAAAAGTACAAACAGTATTTGCCTAAAGTCGATTCAGCATTAACATATGACCTATTCTTGCGTCAGATGGAAAACCCATCAGTCACACCAATGTATATGGTGGAAGTTTTTACCAAACCCGGCGTGAATACAGAAGAGGTACGAGAATTTATAATCAAGAAAACAGGTACGAATCCTGCAATATACGATAATGGCACTCATTACATAATAAACCAAAAGCTAACAATTGAGACACTCAAGGAAATATCAGAATATGATGACGTCTTGGAGATTACTGGTAAATATACTGGCGGCATAGGAGGTGGCCGAGCATCACAACATGAATACAAAGAACACCAACATATACGGAAGTATCACAATTCATCTACATCATTAACATCCTCCCAGCAACATACTCAGGAACAACAGACGTCCTATGACAAGAGCATAGACACGTTACGGGGAATAAAGACAGTATTTCAAGGATTGCAGACCCTGTATCAGACATACCTTCCCAAAGCAGACCCTACTCTCATTCATGATTTACTGGTACGTGAAAAAGAAAAATCTGAAAGTGCACCATTTTATATGGTCGAGATATTTACAAAACCAGGAACAGATTCTGAAGCAATGAAAAATAAGATATTTGAAAGGACTGGATGGCTTCCTACTGTATTTGATAAAGGCACTCACTATGCAACTAATCAGAGACTAACTTTGGAAACACTCAAAGAAATATCTGATTCTGATGAAGTTTTAGAGGTTACTGGAGATTATACTGGTAGCATTGGGGGTTGGGGAGCTTCTCATGAGCAAAGCCATAAAGAATACAATAGAACAATAATACCGTCCTCAGCAGCAGCACCAGCAGCACAATCGCTCCAATCAATAGATCAAGAAAAAAGAAGTAAGGAGAATAATAATGTAAAGCAATACTTCAAACATCAAGGAAAAAGAACAGAAAGAAGCAAATACCAAATCGCTCTATTGACATCCATAGGAATAGTTGGAGCAATAGCTCTGGCTGGCTTTATAATAAGTGGAGGTATGCTACCTAATGTTAATCAAAATAATAATACTCCTACTCCTACAACACTAACCACAACAGGCGCTACACCCCCAGCAGCATTACATGGCTATGTTGGTGGCCCAGCAGGACTACCTGCTATAGGGGCTTCAATCATAGCTGCCAATCAAGAAACAGGATATACAGAAAATGCAATAATTTCTCTTAACGGTCAATATTTCCTTAATAATTTACCCCAGGGAAAATACATAGTAATGGTGGCATATCCTGATGGAACAAACAAAGTAGTCAATGACTTTCAGCTAGAAAGTGGAATTAACCATGAACTTGACTTTAGTTACTAGCTGCACTCTTAAAACCAGCAATTATTCTTTTATGGGGTGAGATGTGGTAGCATGGTAAAAATTGGACTTTATTATTATGCTGCAGCTGCCAACAACAACAGCTATAGCTGGAATATTGCACCTTGTATTGGTGCCAAACATGATAGGCTTTAACATAAACTCAGCAATATTCTTCACTGTTGCTGGCTTAGCTCAGTTATTTTGGGCAGTGCCTATGATCAAAAGATGGGAAAGAATATGGTATTACATTGGAATAGTAGGCACTATAATATTGATAATAATGTGGGCTATGACAAGAATACCAGGCAATCCAATTACAGGAAGAGGAGGCCCTATTAGTGAGATGGCTATTGCAATTGAAGTAATTCAGATAATATACATAGTATTAACAGCGATAATAATAGCCAAAGAAAGAAAACGAGAAGTCAAGACTAGTACGAAGGAAAAGATTAGATAGAAACTATATATCAACTATTAATGCTATCTTTGTATTCTCTGGGTAACAAGAGCCATATATTAAAAGATGAACCTAAAGTAAGGCAGAGTACCTCAGTAAAGAATCAATCTTCATTCCAAATCTTTTATTCTTCTGTTCTTTGATGCTGTTGTTACAGTAGTATTAATGAGAGTCTTAGCTTTCAGTGTAGCCATTCAAAGGGATTGGTTAGGAGTAGCTTTGTCAATTTATAAATAATGTATATAGATGTATGACTGGTATGGAGGGAATGGGATTCGAACCCATGACCACCTGCGTGTAAGGCAGGTATCATAACCAATCTAGACCACCCCTCCAGGCGGAATTTACGTCAACTTGACCGTATCGATATTAATAGGTTGTTTGAACTAGCCGTATAGACTATGAAAAAGTTATCTTTTCTAATATATGAATTACTAATCAAAAATATTATGTTCTCCTATATGATAGTTATAAAATAATGATATTAATAATAATAGAAATTATCTTCAATTGCGCATTCAAACTTTTATTAAGTCTGCAGATGAATTTTTAATAATGTCCTCTGGTGTAGATACCCTCGGTGCACTGACCGAGAAGCTGAAACAGCTTATTAACGATACTCAAGATCGATATGAATCATTTATCGATTCAACACAGCTGTACAAGCAAGGAAAGGTCAATGAAAAAGAATACTTTTCTAATATTGGTGAATATTTAGTGGCTACATCTGCAATGAATTTTCTTGCTATTCGAGTAATTTTAGAAATGAAGTCCACAATGGAAAAAGGCTCATCATTGAAAAATCCTACTGGCGGACTGGCTTCTTCTTCTTCTTCTACTCCGCAAGCAGATTTTGGAATAAGTGGATTTGTTGGAGGAACTGAAAGCAATGAAGTAAGAGGATCTACTATGCCTTCACCGCAGCCGGCTGAGCAGGAGGAGGAACCTACATTCAAACCTGTAGATATTGTGATTGAACGCCCAAGTAAAATGAGCGTTGATAAGACAACATTAACAACTAAAAACTGCATTGTATGCGAATCTGTAATTCCTAAACAGGCAAAATTCTGCAGTAAATGTGGTAATTCGCAATAATTAATAGCCACACTGTAGCATTAGTATTAATGAAGATCTTCAATGGCAGAGCTGCAACTGATGAATATATGTCTACACATTCACTTACGTTTTCTACTCCAGAGATGACTTTAAAGAAATTTGCTCTATGGTTAGGAGAACAGATAAACCAGCCTGATAGAAAAGAAAATGTTCCAAGACTGATTCTTTACCTAGAAGACAAGGAAAAAGGAGGAAAAAAAGACTCTGATTTTCTGCCAGATGTTGATGATACATTCAAACCTAGTGGTGCAGTAACAGAAATGTATAGTAGGAAACCTTCTTCTATCGATAGCGACAGAACACCGCCAAATATAACACAATCAAACAAACCCCAAGAATCTGGAGATAAATTCTGTATTGCATGCGGACTTAAACTCAAGATAAATTCGAGGTTCTGCACGCAATGTGGCACCAAGCAAGAATAACAAACAAAATAGTAGTTAATTTAAGTAATTGATCAAATTGATAGAATTGAATGCTATTATATTACGAAAAATGAGTATATATTGTATTTTTAATGTGCAATATAAAATAATATTAAAGATTAGAGAGATAGACTTGAAAATAAGTACAAGCGTGTTGCATAAAGATATACTTGATGTGTCATTTTAAAGAGCATAAGAGAAGAAGAAGTAGAAGATATCCTCAGCTATAGGTTTAGTGTTAAGTGATCCCCACATACACTAAATATAAAACATCATTTACATTCATCCTAGGAGTTGAAAGTAAAAAAACTCTTAGATGAACAGTGGCTATGGGCGATATCATTCGAAAGTTGGCTGATTTTTATGAGGTAAATGTTAAAAAAATGCAAACTTGAATAAAATTATAAATTCTAGTTATTTTTAATGTTGACTAACCAGTAAACCGTTACTGTTTACAGTAAATGACCACTATTTTTTGCGACCCTTTCAATATGGAGGGAACATACAATTTCTAAAGACGATGGCGGTACATGACATATTCATATACCGTAAATTGATGTAGATTATTGAAAATAAAAACCGTCAACAACAACATCATCATCTCTACATTCATAATATATGGAAAAACATATTGCGAGACTAAGAAAACAATCCGATATGTCAAAGTTAGAACAGAAGTTTTGATGATTACTATTCTCCATCTACTACAAGGAAAAAGGAGTAAATATGTCACGATTGGAAGCTTCTTGTTTACAGAAATGCAGAATAAAATGATTATTAGAAGCCCTTCTTAAATGAACAAAGCCATAGGTGGCTAGTTAAATTTAATATAGTCTGAAAAAGAATTTTTAATTAACAATGACTCATGATAGCAATGGCAAGAGCCTTGAACTTCTGGTTACTGTTGCCTGGAAGGATGGTTCAGTCATAATGATCGATCAAACTAAATTACCAAATAAACTTGCATATTTTAAGTGTAATAATTTTAATGATATCGCATATGCAATAAAAAACCTAGTGATAAGGGGTGCTCCTGCAATTGGTGTCGCAGCTGCTTTGGGTCTTGCTTTAGCCGCCACTCAGAGCAAAGCAAAAACTGTTAGTGAATTAATGTCTGATATCAACACAGCTTTCAATGTGCTTCGAGCAACACGTCCTACGGCAATCAATCTCTTTTGGGGATTAGAGCGTATCATGGAAAAGACAAAAGATGGAAAGACAGTTGAGAATATCAGAAAAGTAATTCTTGATGAGGCTCTAAAAATGGCCGAAGAAGATATCCAAAACAATAAACAATTGGGAATTAATGGTGCTAAATTATTTGAAGATGGGGATATTATAATGACACATTGCAATGCCGGCTCATTAGCAACTGTTGCATATGGAACAGCCTTGGGAGTAATACGGGCAGCAAAAGAGGCTGGTAAACGTGTAAGTGTTATTGCAACTGAAACCCGTCCGGTAATGCAGGGTTCAAGATTGACTGCCTTTGAACTTCAACATGATGGTATAGACGTGAGTTTGATTCCGGACACTGCTGTTGGACATATGATGTCTCGTGGTGTAATAAAGCGTGTAATAGTGGGTGCTGATCGAGTTTTACGTACAGGTCATGTTTTTAACAAGATAGGAACTTATCAGGTGGCAATAATGGCTAATATACATAAAATACCATTCTACGTAGCAGCTCCACTTTCTACATTTGATTTTGAGAGCAATCCAGATAATGTTATAATTGAAGAACGTCCTATGGAAGAAGTTATAAAGTTAGGGAGAAAGAGGATTGCACCAAAGGGAATCAGAATATTCAATCCTGCATTTGATATGACTCCTCCCGAATTAATTGCTGGCATAATCACTGAAAAAGGGGTTTTAAGACCACCATTTGACAGGAGTCTTAAAGAATTATTGGGTTAGCTGCTTTTAAAAATATATGTATAGATCTTTTTATTTTTTAGCAGACAATATGCAATAGAGTGATTGTTAAAGGGGATAATATATATTCAAATATAGATTAACAAATAATCCGTTATCCACTATAGAAATACAAGATATCTACGGAAGGCGAGATTTTGACATCGTATAATTGGAGCTCTTATCTGCAAAAAGAATAATATCTCCTTTGACTATTCTCTGGTAATGTATATTACTTTTTTCCAATTATAAATCAAGATCCTTTATTTCATACAAGCAATGTCTAATAATGTGAAGCTTTAAATTTTCATCGGTTCCATATCTTATTTTAGTTATTTGAGTGAAAATCGCAAACAAAGAAAAATTCAAGAAAAAAAATCTGCAGTACAGGAAGACGAAATTCTGCTATCTGAAAAATGGCTTGTGGCATTCATTGATCATAATTCGAAGAAAAATATACGACCTTTTGTATTTGTTAGGCAATTTTATGCACCTGGCTATTATGAAGCATATGATACCGTTATGACATATGCAGAGAAATCACAGATTAGCATTTTATGGTTCAAGCAAAAACATAACTGTGGATATCCATACCTAAATCGCAATTATCCAATGCTAGAATCCATTTGTATTTATTGTAATAAAAAATTTAATCATATTGATCCTATACCATGTACAAATGAGGATTGCCATGCGGAATTTTGTTCGAAGATATGTATGGCAGATCATTATAAAATAAGGCATAAAGGCAATTGAAGTTTCAATATGCTATTTCTAATAGGCTTCTAAATGGCACGTGTTTATACATTGATGATGCATGAGTGTATCATTATCCTAATTATAAAAAATTTTTCTTTTATCCTGATTAGCATCACTGCAAGATATCGATATTAAAACAATAATGCCTCATTTCAATATATTATCTTCTTTAGATCCAAAGTTACCATGCGTATACGTTTCGGATCGGCTCTAAATTGATCTATACACCTAGATGAATATTCTGGAGGAGCGCCCTCTCTAGAGGTTATTCTCTTAAAACCCATAGATTGAAAAGTAGACTTGAGCCATTCAATCCATTTATTATATACTTGATCTGATACCTCTTGTAAAAGATCGTCAGTTATTTCAGTAACTAATTCCAATGTACCATAATTTTTCAACTTCTCATATACAATTTTGTATAGATATTTCCATTTGTGCTCTTTGAGCTGATCAATATATTTAGGGTCTGGTAATACAGAAATAACACGATAAAGCGAATTATCAGAAAAAGCAGGAAGGACATCTTCGAACGAACCATTCAACAATTTGACATTGACGAGTTTAATTTGTGATATGGCCTGTTCATATTGAGATTTATCTACTTCAATCCCTATATAGAAAGAATTGTTATCATGATCATTCTCAGATATAGTCTTCAAAAGGCGTCCATCGCCCATACCCATTTCAACAATAACTTTTGGAGAAGTTACCATATCTTGATGCAATTTCATAATAACTAACTATAAAAGAAAAATAGAGATAGATCAGGCTTTTAGTAAATCTGCCTCAAGAAGCTGTTGGACTAGTTGTACAACCTCTTGTTCAACTTGCTGTCTTGGCATTTCAAGCTTGGTAGAAAAATGGTCTGTTAGTTGGTTGATTGTTCTTGTGCCATCGCATGAATCCCAGAAGTTAACAATCGCTTCATTTACCATGAAACCCTGGCCTTTGGCATTTGCAAGAATTAACGAGCCATCCTCCTGTTTTAAAAACTTGCCTTCCCTTAGGGGTTGAGATTTTTCATAATCTATTTGAAATCGAAGCTTTGGTTTGCCAAATCCCAATTTTTCCCGTGCAGCAGGATCCATCTTTTCGATGCTCCATGGAGGATCCCAGACAATCTCTACATTAATATTGCCAACTCCATCAATCTTGCTAACATATCGTTTCACATCGCTGACAAGGGTATCATGAAGTGGACAACCGCGCGTTGTCATCGTCATTTTAATATCAACATTATTTTTGGGCTTAATATCAACACCATACACAAGTCCAAGATCTACCACATTTACGGGGATCTCTGGATCCATACATTTTCTTAGTGCAGAATATACTTGATCTTCAGTAACGTTTTGCGTCGACATGACTTTAATTAAATACTAACTCGATAAATACTTTATCAACAATCTTCTAACAATATACCAAATACAATAATAAAGTGGCTTTATAATGTAAAACTATAGTAATAACTACCGGTTTTCTTTTTCCTGTCTTCTGCTCCAAGTTATATAAATAATTGATACAGTTCAACACATATTTTGCATGTCAAATATCGATATGACATGTGAGGTGGTTATATACCCACAATTATTTGCTATCATAAAGGCTAGTCAACTAATAATGTCACTATATATACCTGGCCTTCAGAGCATATCCTCTTGTTATTTTAGTTCTGAAACATATACATATAATAATATTATTTTTATTTTTGAGTTGGTTGATATGCCTTACTTTGGTTTACAATATAATGTAATCTTTTCCAATTGCATAATAGATAAAAGAAATTCTGCTAACATATTACCACTGAATAAAATAATAGCTATCATGCCAATATTGCCAATATGCTCTACAACTCATCATCGTCATTTATTTACACCTATCTATAATTTTTGAATAGAGCTGTTTGCAAGAATAAAGGCAGTTGTGATATCTTAATTCTTTCCTGCTGCATTGTATCTCTGTATCTGACTGTAATTGTATCATCTTCCATTGTTATTTTATCAACTGTCACCGCAAAAGGAGTTCCTATCTCCTCCAATCGTCTATACCTTCTACCTATCGATCCAGACTCATCATAAAAAGCATCAAATTCTTTTTTAATTTCAGAATGGATTTTCTGAGCTTTTTCACGTAGTCCGTCCTTTGTCATCAGAGGAAGTATTCCTAACAATACAGGCGCAAGATAAGGTTTGAGTTTTAGTACAATTCTGTCATCGTGTTCCTTGTCTTCAAAGTAAGAGTGTTCTAAAATTGTGAAAATGCTTCTGTCTATTCCCATTGAAAGCTCAAATACATGAGGTAAGACCTTTTTCTGATCTGATGGATCAATTACCTCGAGATTCTGTTTGCTTGTAGAAGCATGACCCTGAAGATCATAGTCAGAACGATAGTTGCATGCAACAAGTTCCAGCCAACCGGTACCAGTCTCAACTTCAAAATCAAAGGCTATTGTTGAGTAGAATGCCTTTTCAGTATTAGTCAGTCGCCTGAAACGAGTGCGTTTCATATCTATTCCAGTTTTTGCATAGAATTCATTCAAGAGCGCAAGATAGTATGCTACTAATTTGTTTGGCAAAAGTCCCTTTCTAACGCCTTCATCTGCTGTCAGTTCAATAGATGATGTTCCATCATAAAGTCTCAAAATTGTATTTTTAATTTCTTCGAATCTTGGCAAATCATTCAATTTCTGTGGATTACAAAATACTTCGATCTCTGCTTGATAGAATTCTCTTAGTCTTAACAAGCCTTGTCTTGGAGCTATTTCATTTCTGAAACTTTTACCTACTTGAGCAATTCCTAGAGGTAATTTTCCTCGCATAGTTTTGAAAATTCGAGCAAAATCAACAAAAATTGTCTGACATGTTTCTGGTCTTAGATATGCTTCCTCCTGGGCTGGACCTATGTTAACCTTAAACATCATGTTAAATCGCTTAACAGCATCTAATTCCCCATTACAGTTTGCGCATTTCAAGTCATGTTTCTTTATAATTACATCCATCTCTTCGTTGGTCATTCCTTCATGAACGTCCTCACCAATTTTTTCTGTGATATATCTATCTGCTCTAAAAATGGATTTGCATTTTGAACATTTGACAATAGGATCCGTAAAATTGTTAATATGTCCTGATGCAATAAAAACGCTCTTACTCATGATTTGAGAGCCATCTATTTCCATCATTCCATCACGTCTAACAAGTTCTCTTCTCCATAGATCGATAAACTTATTCTTCATATTGGCTCCTTGTGGACCATATTCCCAGAAGCCAGCCGGAGCATCAGCATAAATTTCACAACTTGGAAAGTAAAAACCTCTTTCAAGCGCCAATTTCATTATTTCTTCATAATAGATCATCTTGTCTAGAACTCCTCAATCACATGTTTTAAATTTACTGTCGTTATATCTATAAATGCTTCATTTGATTATCTAGTTTTATTAATTAATTAATGAATGATTAGTATATCTATTCAGATTTACAATTCGATCAATTAATGCACTATATATTAAAAATGCTGTAACTATAAGCGAAAATTTTCTAATTATGCTAAAATTTGTTGCTAATGCCAAATTAATTACACGTAAATCACGATTCTAATCTTTCATCAATCATTATGATCATTGAGTATATTTAAAATTTATGTACCTTTTCAGTCGGCAGTTGTTTACTTTAACAGCTTTAGTTCTGAATTTAATTAATCATCTAATACAACAACGACATATCCTGATTATGTCGATTCTATCTATTCGAAAAGAATCATTTATAATATATATATATATATATATATATAAATATACATTAACACACATTTCTCTGAAAGATTTGCTGAAACATATTTCTACAATAACTGATTTGGCATATCTTGCTGAGATAAAATTTTCTTAAAGGTTCTTTGAAACCTCTTGTGCAATAAATCAACTTACTACATATTCCTGTTGGATTATTACTCAATATTTGAAATGATATTGCAGTCAATTTTATTCTTATTATTTGAATTTCATCTGTGTTGGTGATGATTGCAACATGAAAATTATTTCAGGATAAAGATGTGGCTAAAATGTAACAATTAACTACTTTAATCTTACGTGGCATTTTTATTCTAGTATGAAGAGAAACTTTGCAATAGACATTGTCTATAAAACTTGGAACAAGCGATCTAGCAAAATATCCATTTCTAAATGAGGCTTCAGATTACATTCGAGAAACGCATTTCGATTTTGAAGAATTTAACAGGCCTGAAATGAGTCATATTATTGACAGAGCTGTAGAGAGAATAGAGACAGAAATAACCAAGGGTTCAGTCTACGAGAAATTAGATAAGTACGAGATAGAAATACTTACATTTCTTGTCACACTCATGATTGCAAAATCTATAGGCATTGAATCCATACTCAAGAAGTATTCATTGTTTGAAGCAATGAGAACCGAGAAGTATTTGACTGAGGATTTAAGGAAAGAAAGAAACAACGAAAGAAAACGTCTTCTGTTATTCAAAATTTTTGAAGACTTATTTAAAATTAATGTTGATCTAGATTCTAAAGATACCAATCTATTCAAAGTTAGAGTAACTGATTATCTTACACGAGCCTTAAATTTTCATGAAGAAGAATGGAAATTGATTAACAGATTAGTCCATAACGGATATGTCTATCTTGATGCCGATGAAACTGTAAGACTCATTAGAAGTGAGCTGACTTCACTAATTTATTCTCGGATCAAGACAATGACTTTATCAAACTTACCAGATTCTATCAAAGCAAAGGTAGACGATTTGAGAATAAAGCTTCAGCCGCGTTATGAGTATCGAAGATATCAGCCAACAGATTATCCACCATGCATAAAAAACTCATTAGAGGTAATGAACAGAGGGGAAAATCTTCCACATTCTGCAAGACTGATGCTTGCGACATATATGCTGGCAATTGGAAAAAGTGTAGATGATATTGTAATACTATTTCATAATGCACCTGATTACAATGAGAATATTACAAAGTATCAAGTAGAGCATCTGGCTGGCAACCGTGGTAGTCATACAAAATATTCTGTTCCTTCTTGCGAAAAACTTCGAAATGAAAACCTTTGTTTTGCAACTGAAGAATGTAACGGAATAACGAATCCAATTCAATTTAGGTCGAAACTTCAAAAAAGGCATGATTACCAGTAAAGATAAGGCCAAAAGTATGGCCCTTGTTAAGAGCGCATTTAGAGAATATTATTTTAAACATAGTAAAAATATTGGTATTCCACTACGTATGAAAGAACGTGAATTTGGATATAAGCAATTTAATTCAGGGATCGTGCGACATCTTTCATTTAGAACTATTGGCGAACTTTTGGCCATTTTGATCAGGGAGGCTCCATCAGATATCTACTGTTCAAATGCATTCTATAGATTTCCAACCTATCCTATGCAGGAAAAACAGTGGGGCGGAGCAGATTTAATTTTCGATATTGATGCAAAAGATTTGCATCTACCTTGCGAGCAGACACACTCCTACTTTCTCTGTTTAAATTGTGGAGGAGTATTAGAGAGAAATACAAATTCATGTTCTAAATGTGATTTCTCCAAGCTAGATCACATATCTGTTCCTTGTAACAAATGTGTGTTGTCTCTAAAAAAAGAGGTAATAAAGTTAATTAATATATTAATAACTGATCTAGGGATCAACAAAAATTGTATCGAAGTCTATTTTTCTGGTAACAGCGGGTTTCATCTTCATATCTTAGACAATGGATTTAATCCGCTTGATTCACGATCTCGAGCGGACATTGTAGGTTATCTAATGGGTGTTAGTATGATGCCTGAAAGTATAGGAGTACGGAAAAGACCAGAAGGTGTTCTAATTAAATTTCCAAAGAGCGGCCTTTCTTATGGCTGGCGTAAAAGAATAGCAAATAAACTAGGAATTGATCAGCTGTCAACTGTCAAATTGAATAATATAGTACAACAGAAAGGAGGTTATGAGGGGTTTAAAGTAGAACTGTCTAGATTGACTCGCGAGATCGGGGTACGTATCGATCCTCATGTAACAACTGATATTCATAGAGTATTTAGAATGCCAGGTACGTTGAATAGCAAAAGTGGACTTGCTAAGATGAGATGTGACGATCTTGAAATATTTGATCCCTTTATCAATGCATGTCTTTTAGGAGAAAACGAAGTTAATGTAGAGGCTAAAGCACATGTAAACCTAAAACTAAAAGGTCAGTCATTCAAAATAAAGAAACAAACCGAAAAATTACCATTATATGCAGCAGTTTATTTAATCTGCAAAGGAATTGCAGAGTTGGGTTGAACCCATATTAAGTCTGCCTGGAACATCTGATAATAATTTTAATATAAAGAAAATTGCTGTAATTCCTGTAAGTGATGGCAAAAATACTTATTGGCTGATTCCCCTTATTGTCTTACTGGATACCGCTTATGTTCCCTGGAGTTCATGTAATCTGTTAAAGCTAGTTGGTTATGCTGTGATCGATGCTTACGATGGCAGTGGACAGATGATTGTAAACGGCAAGGACACTTTTTCACACATGTTCTTTGAACAATACAAAGATAACAATGTAGTAAACTTAGGCTTGTCGTTGGCAAAACCTGCATTAATTTCAGCTCAATTAACATTCAATGAAGCAGACACACGTTACCTGTTTGATTCTGACTTTGCTGATAGCGAGAGAAGAATCTCAAAGTTTCTCAAAGATTTTGGTTCATGGAGTTGTGGGAGTATATTTGAATGGAAGAGTGATGACACCAAAGTAAACTATGGCAGCATAATGAAACACGTAAATGGAATAGTAGAAAACCATTATGTTTCTATAGAGGTAGATAGTAATAGTTGACAACACTTGTAGTGGACAATCTTTCACCATTTACAGATGATATACTTGATTGTATGATTGAATTAGATGAAAAATATATCTACAAAAAATATTCTGAAGTAGGTAATATTTATGATAATAATATTTTATATGATAAAGTTATCTTATCTGGAAGACGAAAGAATAGTAAGGAGATTAACATTGTAAATTCAAAAATAATAAGATATTGTTTTCAAACTGATAAGCCAATATTGGGAATTTGTTATGGTGCAGAAATAATTGCATTAACACTTGGAGGATCCATTTATAGAATGGATGAACATTGTCGGGGCACAATTACAGTAAATATTTTGAGACCAAATTCTTTGATACCTGATAGGACTTCAGTCAATGTTTATGAAAATCATAGATATAGTGTAGCAAAATTACCCAAAGACTTTGTTTCACTTGGAAGTTCTAGTATCTGTAAATACGAAGTTTTCTCCCATATAAAAAAGAGGATTTTTGGTACGCAATTTCACCCTGAAAGAAGTGACAGAGATGGTTTTGCATTATTGTCAAAATTCCTGCAACTATGATGAAGTTAGTAAGAAGGATTTTATTTTCCTTCAAACTTTAAACAAATGAATCATCTTGCAATCACAGCCAGATAACTACATTTCCTTGCCTTTGGTAAGAGAAGAGCAAGAAAATATTTGTTTTCCTTTGGTAATTAATGTTGTTTCACAGTACTGGGGTGAAGAGATACCATTAACAGAAGCAACAGAGATGGCAAAGAAATATCCTAGAATTAGAGGATCTATAATGATGGAAGGAATAGAGCTTGCAGAAAGACATGGTTTTATGACATTTATTTATAAAGGCTCATTGAAGGATATAAAAAAGAGAATATCCCAAGGAATTCCTCCAATAGTTATTCTGCCAGGTATTCGTGAAACTGTGCAACATGCAACTATAGTATCTGGCTATAATTCTGAAGAGAACAGGATTCTAACCTATATACCAGAACCTGATACTATAGGCGCCATTCCAGAGCGAAAATTCGAGCAAGATTGGGATCAAGAGGATATGATTACGTTGATACTCGTACCTAAAGATATGGAAGATATTTTCAAAAATGAAAATCTCAAATTTAAAGATTCAAACAGACTATGTTTTGAAGCAGAAAAATTACGAATTCAAGATAAAACAAATCTTGCTATTGAAAAGCTACTTAAATCTGTTAAATTGGACGAGGACAACCCGCAAACGTGGTGCATGCTTGGCGGTATCTATAATGAACTCAATTTAGATGACGCCCTTAGCTGCTATCAAAAAACAATTAAACTTAACCCAAGATATTATCTTGCATATAGAGGTCTGGGCAACTATTATCTAAAGAAGAAAGAGTATTCTCTTGCAGACACTTACTATACAAAAGCAATCGATATCAATGCTTATAGATTTGCTCCAATATACAAAAATCGTGCAATAGCAAGATTACAGCTCAACAACAACAATTCGGGTGCTAAAGAAGATCTATTAAAGTATATGGAACAGATTCCAAACGCAGCAGATAAGAAAGATATTGAAGACACTATAAGACAGCTTTAAAAGTAAATAATAATGAATAGAGAGAGAGAATCCATTAATTCTTTTTTTAAAAACATCAGATATAATTATCCGAAATTGGAATAAAAATCATTTGAATGATGTTCTGCTAGTCTTTCCGTCAGCTTTTTCAGCTAACTGCAAAAATATGTTACTGTCAAGTATAATAAAAAAACTTGAATTAGAACACATGACGATTACAAAAACCCTCTGCGAAGAATCATGCTTTGTCTTTAAGGTTAATGACATAGTTGAGGCTGCAAGTAGTACAAAAGAATTATTTGGAATAGATAGAGTTGCTATCGCTAAACAAGTCCCAAATACTTTTTCTCAAGTTGTTTCGGCCATTATAGCAACAGGAAAACAGATCATACTGCCGAAGGAAAAATTTTTTATCAAAGTTCAGATAAGTAGTAAGGCGAAAGTAAATTATGTAGGAAGAGACATAGCTTTTGTTTCTTCTGGTGATCTTATAGAACAGTTAGCATCTATAGGCGCACGTCCTGCAAAAAATGAACATGAAGCTGATAAAATAATACTTTCTTATATTGGCAAAGATTATGGATACATCTGCATTCAAATAGATAAGGCGCTTGGTGGCATGCCATTTGGATATCAAAATGTTAAAGTATCGTGCAGTATACATAATGTTCTCTCTGCAATATCTTCTTTAATGGCTATAAAATCCGGTTTTGTGCCCGAGCTTCTAATATTATATGCAAGTTCTGATGAGCTTACTCAGAATGTGAAGCTTTTTGGACATATAGCTGATAGAATGGGTATCAAAAGACATAATCTTAGAATAGCACGAATTGATCTTTCTGATGGATTAGATCAAGGTCTAAAAGTCATGCTAAAAGAAAGTATTTCTGCTAAAATCTTACTTCAGTTGCCTGGAAAAGGAGTTGTGTTACCATTAAGTGCAACGATTTATCCTGCATGGTTTGTAGAATGGACAATGAAAAAAATCATACTTGCAAAAAAGACACCTTGGATGCCATTAATGCTTTTGACAGATGAAATACAGCAGATTGCAAAAATCTTCGACTTGGAAGAAAAATTATTACTGTCTATGGATAACTTGAGCATAAGTTCATTATTTGAAAAGAAAGAATATAGAAAACATTTAAGAAAAGTAGATATCCTATCTAAAAAGGCGATGAAAAATATGAAAACTATTTCATTAAAAGTAGGACCTAACTATCTTCACGATATTATTGATGCCATCTAGTCTTTCAGTTAATCTCATCAATTCTTCAGCCTTTTGTTGAAATCTATTATCATCAAGTATTTGATGAATTGCACATGTAATCTGGTTTGCTTTTATCTTATTTGGTTCTAGCCTAATACCTATGCCAATTTTGGCAATTTTATTTGAATTACCCAACTGCTCACTATGATTTTCTATAGGTATTGTTATCAAGGGTTTGCCAAATTGTATAGCCTGCGAGATAGTCGTGTGTCCTCCTCGTAATACCAGTACATCGCTCATTGCAAAGATTTCATCACGAATAGGACACCACTCATAATACCATCCTAATCTTGTAATTTTCCTAGGTTTTATATCACCGCCAGGTCTTCCTTCAGAGATCACATATTGAATCTCTGGACGAAGCGATTTACATGCCTCTATGGAAGTTCGGATTATAGGAATACGTGTCTTCGATGGTCCACTAATATGAATAAACACAATAGGTTTTGATCTATCTATGCCTAGATGCGCAGCTGTTTCTCTGAGTTGTGCTTCGGTAATATATGATTTTGGAGCTGTAAAGCCTACATATTCTAATTTTTTCATTACTGAACTAATATCCCAGGTATTCTGTTCTGCTATGGTATAAGGTGGAGGTAGGTCTGGTACCAGAATTCTGTCTGCTATCCTCCATATAAGACCAACTAATTCTCCATTCATTTTTTCCCAAGTTCTGCATATTTTAAATTCTCGAAGTCTAGGCGACAGTAAAAGTTTTACTTGATTCAGAATTACTATGGATGGAATATTCAGAATTTTTGAAGCAACAAGAGAAGATAACCTTGTATCTGAAACTACAATATTAGGATCATATTTTATTATATTATTAATTTCATCTCTTACTTGCCTTGGAAAATTAGTGAACCATAACGGAATGTTTGCAATACTATATTTGACTGAAAATCCTCCCTCTATACTCCAGGCAAATTCAACAGGAGGAACGGTCATACACTCATATCCTCGCATCGAAATGTAATGAGCTCCTTCACCAAAAGATGAAAATCTAATATCGACATCTGAATCTCCAAGTCGTTCTGCCAACATCATCATACGACTTGCATGGCCAAGACCAACCCCGTAAGGTGTAAAATAGGCTTTCGCCAAATTAAGAGATTTAATAAGGATTGATTATATATATTACTTAAAAAGACGAAAATATTTGCTATATTAGCAGTCAGTTTGTACTTAAAAAACATTAAAAAGAGCAAATGTTTAACGAGGGAGCAACAATGCAGTGTTTGTCAGGAGAACTTTTAAAGTAATGAGAGGTTCTGATTGCAACAATAATAATAATAATCCAATCTATCTGATATTAGTTGCATTACTTGTTATTTTATTATTTTCTTGTTCTCCTAATCAGACATTTGCATCGATCCAGTCAGACTTGGAGAAAATAGACGCTAAGGGTCTTGTTATTTTAGAAGGAGCCAGTTTAATCGATGGCACCGGTTCTCCTCCACGTAATGATTCAGTAGTTATTCTTAAGGACGAACGGATACTGACAGTAACTGATAGAGGAAACTATACAGACTATCCAAAAGACTCAGAGATCGTAAACTTAACAGGTCGTTTCCTTATACCCGGCTTATTTGATATGCATGCACATGTTGCAGGCGTATTGGATTCGTCATATAACCAGACAGTCTCTGAGAATACATTAAAGGCATTATTAGATAATGGAATCACAACTATTCGTAATCCGGCCGGCCCTACGAAGGAGTCAGTTGCACTCCGTGATGCTGTAGCCGCAGGCCAAATCAAAGGTCCTCAGATCTTTACTGCAGGGAGACTAATTAACGGCCTACAATTTCCAACTAGGTTCGTAGAGACTATGGCAAACACAGAGGCAGAGGTCAGAGAAGAGGTAAAGAGTCAGGCGGATGCTGGTGTTGACTATGTCAAGTTGTATGTTGGACTTTATCCTAATTTAGTAAAAACTGCTATAGATGAAGCTCATAACCAAGGAATAAAAGTCATAGGACATTTGTATCTGACTAGTTGGACTGATGCTGCAAACCTAGGAATCGATGCTCTTACACATGGAGTTCCAGTAAACCCATTCTTATTATCAAAAGATAAACGAGAGATTTTTATTGAGAATGGTCGTGGCCCTTTTGACCACTTTTTATGGCTTAATTTGGTAGACCTCAATAGTACAGAAATTGATGAAATGATAAATGCATTAGTAAAAAATAAGGTTCCTGTTGATCCTACTTTGACTATATATGAAGCCATGCTAAAAGATGATCCTCAAAATCAACATCTTTGGTCTAAAGTCTTACAGCTGACTAAAATATTGTATGATCATGGAGTTACAATCATGTCAGGTACAGATTTACCAAACTTTGGACTTATTCCAGGCACAAGTTTACACCATGAGCTTGAGCTCTTAGTCAAGGCAGGTATTAACCCATTAAATGTCATAAAGATTGCCACTAGCAACGGAGCAGAAGCATTAGGGATACTTGATGATGTTGGAACAATAGAAGTTGGAAAGCAAGCAGATATGATTATACTTAACGCAAATCCAATTAGAAATATTAGAAATATAGGGGCTATTGAAGGAGTAATCGAAGATGGTCAGGTCTTCAATCATAAATAAAAGATACAATAGCAATGAAGTAAATCATACAAGTGAAAATAAGTATATATGGTATATGCAGAATCGCTCTTCCAATTGCATCAGACGAGTAGGATTTTGTACTCAATTGGCATATACTATACTAAAAATCAAGTTTATGTTATGCTCTCTTAAATTCTTTGATTAATGAGGATAGCATTGACTGATTTTGTCTTGTTTTGTATTATTATCAAGCAATTATGATTCAATTTTCACTTCTATGCAAAAAGTTTAATCAATCCTTTGATCCTTGCTTATTGTCTCTTTCGCGTATGGTAATGACTATAAAATCATCAGAATCAATTTGCAATATAAGATAATGAAGTCTATAAGTTTGATTAAATTCAGGACATGTCCCTTCGTTTGAGTTGTCAAATACTAAGAGGGTAGGCTTAAAGTGATATCAGATGAATGTAAATAAGGATTATGTTTAGCTATATTGCACTCGTGTAAATGAACACATTAGATTTGTAGTATAGTTTTGATGATGATGATAATAATAACAATAATAATAATGGAACACATTTATTGTGGCCAGTCTAGAGAAAAATAATAATATAGCAATTTATTATATTCATTTTGATAATTTCATAAATGCATATTTACTTAATTGTTTCTTTTTCTCTCTCTGCTATGATGGCATTTAACAGATCCAAGTCATATATTCCTGATAAATCAGGTCGTGTTTTTCCTAAAAATCCAATATCAAATGCGCTATTAGCCGATTGGAAGAGTGATTCTTTGACGGGATCGTATGTTATCTCCATTCTTGATAATGCTGAATATAATTCATCATCTGGTATAGTCTTGCCTGTAATCTTTGAGAGCTCAACATTGAATGCCTTTATTGCTTCTTCCTTATGACTGTTGATCCATTCTGTTTCTTCTACATGTGCTGTCAGCAATTTCTTTATCACATCTGGATTGCTTTGAAGATAATCTGTCCTAGCAACTATATTTGACGTTACAAACTGTCCTTTTGGTGGCCAAAGATCTCTTTCATCTAAAAATATTCTAGCATTTGCTTCTTTTATTAACCGTGCACCCCAAGGCTCTGGTACCCATGCACCATCAATCTCTTTCTTTAACATTAGAGTCAGTATATCAGAGGGTTTTGCATATACAACTTCCACATTTCCTCCGTTTTCTTTTGTTTTGTAACCATTATCTAGTAGGTATTTTCTAAGAGCTACATCCTGGGTATTACCAAGCTGTGGAGAAGCAAATTTTTTATTTGCAAAATCTTTGGTTGATTGAATTCCTGAATCATTTCTAATCACGAAAACCGCTCCTCCACTTGATGCACCAGAAATTATTCTAACATCTTTTCCTTGTGAAACGACATATGCATTGATTGCAGGATTAGGACCAACATATGTTACATCAACTTGCTTTGCGAATAATGCCTCCATTGCTGATGGACCTGCGTTGAAAATAGTTGTCTTGACCTCTATATTGTCACCTAAAGCTTTCTGAAATGTACCGTTCCCTAAACCGATTACTGCTTGTGCATGATTGATATTTGGAAAGTAGCCAATTCTAAGAACTTGTGAAGAAACGCTATTCTGAGTATTATCATTAACACTTTCTACAAATAGTGAGGATGAATCAGAATAAAATATAGAGGATACTATAACTGCAACAATTATTATGGCTGATGTTATTAACTTTCCTTTTGCATTCATCTACCATGGGAATAGCAGCCTATACATATATTACCGCTTACAAATATGCAGATTAGAAATATTATATGCAATAATATCATATAATCCCACACTTACGTATTTAGTATTAGGTTCACAATAATCAAAGTAAGGTTAACTCATATCCACATATACCCAAGTCTCGGCTCTTTTCTTCTATAACAGTAGCATTTGTCATTACAGGTACTTTTTGTTTATACAAAAGATTTTGTTATCATCATCAAGTAGTAAATGTAAAGAGAATAATAGATAGTGTAGTTTAAAGTCTTGCTCTGGGCTTGTATTTAATAATATATCTATTGTTCATTTTGCTGATCAAGTCCCCACTTGGCTCTTACTTTTTCTTCTAGTTTGTAGAAAACAAACCTATCAAACAAAAGTCCAATTGCAAAGATTGTTATCATTGTTGCTATAATCTGTCCCATAAGTTGAAATTCCCTTCCCACAAATAAAATATGTCCTAAACCTACCAATGTTGTTATCAACATCTCTGCTCCTATCAATGCATGCCAAGCAAAAGACCAAGCTTGTCTTATTCCTGTAATTAATGATGGAGTAGCAGCAGGTAGCATGACATGTCTGAACAAAGATACTCCTCTAGCTCCCATATTTCTTGCAGCACGCATATAGATTGGCGAAATATTTCTAATTCCACTATAAGTTGATATCATAACTGAAAAAACTGAGCTCATAATTACTACAAATAATATACCAAAATCATTCAAACCAATCAACAAGATAGCGAAAGGAACCCATGCAATACTTGGAAATGATTGTAATCCTACAGCAAACGAACTCATTGTCTTTCCAAAACCATTGAATTTTACCATAGCTAAGCCTATTGCTGCCCCTATTGCAATAGAAATAGAAAACCCCACAAGCAGACGCCACATTGTCACAGCTATACCATAGATCAATGAATAATCGCCAATTAGATTTAGAAATGACTGTGCAACTGTAAGAGGCGATGGTAGAGACACCTTTGGCCATATCTCTAACATGAAAATCAGTTGCCATATTCCTAAAAACGCGGCTAAAAAGAGAATTATATTAGCTGTATCCTCTATATCGATTCTCTTTGTAACTGGCCTTTTAATGGCACTATATTGTGGCTGCGGCGGTGGTGGCGATGGTGTTCGCAATTTCATTATCATCATCATCTTCTTCTCTTTTATCACTATGAAAGTCAGCCTGCTTTGATTCTTCTATAATTGCATGAGTGATTGATTCTATAATAGGATGGTCTAAACTTCTGGGCCGTGGCAAATCGACTAGAAACTCTTTTTTTATATTACCATCATTAGCCGATAGAACTATAACTCTGTCTCCCAAGTATACTGCCTCATTGATATTGTGAGTTACAAACAGAATTGTTTTATTGTTATTTCTCTGAATTTGTAATAATTGATGGTGTAACATCGTTCTTGTTTTAACATCCAAGGCAGCGAAAGGCTCATCCATAAGCAAGATACTTGGATTAAGAGCAAGAGCACGAGCAATAGCCACTCGCTGCTTCATTCCACCGGAGAGTTGATGAATATAAGCATTAGCGAATTTTGATAATTGAACCATATCGATATAATGCATGGCAATTTTGCTTCTTTCATTTTTGGAAATACCCTTGATTTGCAAACCAAATTCAACATTTTCTAAAACAGTCAGCCATGGAAAAAGAGCTGCTTCTTGGAAAACGACTATTCTGTCTGGTGTCAGAGGATTAACTGTTTTACCATCAATATGTATTTCACCAGCATATGAGTTTTCAAGTCCTGCTAATATATTAAGCAAAGTGGTTTTACCACAACCAGATGGTCCTACAATAGTTACAAATTCTCCGTTCTTTACATCTATATTAATATTGTTCAAAACGGTATGTGAAGACGTACCGTTTCTGGTATAAATCTTGGAGAGATTTTTGACCTGCAGCTTTAGTGATTGTGTTTTCAGAAATGACATAGTGCTAAAATATCAACTATGCATTGTTAATATAAGTCTGGTCTAATATGCAAAGGATGCAATAAAGATGTAATTTTAGCATATAAAATATGGCCGCAGGATATATGTTTACTGCTGCTACTACTGCTACTACTACTTTTATGTGATATGTATGCACATAACATATTCACATAAATAAAAATCAAGTATTGTACCCCATGAGTAAGAGGCTTATTCCTCATCATCACGCTGTCCTGCTGCTGCTGCTAGTTTTGCATCTATTGCTGTTATTGCTGAGTGCATAATAACAAAAAAAAGAGAGAGTAGTAGCAGTAATACTTTCTATTAATAATAATTATCTGTAATCTTCTTATTTTAATATCCTTCTTTCAATTAATAGCTTATGTATTGTAGTAAAATCTATTTCCACTTTCTGTCTCAAAAAAATGGACCTTGCTATAAGGTATTCCAAACATGACATCCTGACCAACACTAAGATCAAAGTTGGAATTTGCATTTGCAACTTTTATTAAATTTGATCCTATCTTTACCTCTACTATTGAATCATCACCTAACATCTCTGTGAATGTTATTTGGCCCTTCATTTTGATATCTGTAGGATTTTCATTCTCTAAAAGAACAACATCCTTAGGTCTCATCCCAATTGTCACATTTTTAGGTAAGGTCTTAGGAGGTGTCATTGTTGTACTACTATATGGAAGCTTGAATGAAATATTATCAGATTCAAGATGAATTGCAGAACTGTCTCCAATAAGTCTACATTCCAAGAAGTTCATTGATGGACTTCCTATAAAACCTGCTACGAATGTATTTGCGGGTTGATTATATACTTGCTGTGGAATACCAACTTGTTGAAGTAAACCTCCATTCATAACTGCAATCTTATCTGCCATACTCATAGCTTCTATCTGATCATGTGTGATATACAGAGTAGTTATGCCTATTTTCTTCTGCAACTTCTTGATTTCTGTTCTCATATGCATACGCAGTCTTGCGTCAAGGTTACTTAGTGGTTCATCCATCAGAAAGACTTTTGGTTCACGTACTAGTGCTCTACCTAATGCAACTCTTTGCATCTGTCCTCCGCTTAGCTCTTTGGGTTTTCTGTTAAGAAGATCTTTCATCCCAAGCAGATCTGCTACATAGCTGATTTTCTCTTCTATGTGCCGTCTTGATTTCTTTCTCATTTTTAATGGAAATGCAATATTGTCATACACACTCATATGAGGATAGAGAGCATAATTTTGGAACACCATTGCAACATCTCGATCCTTTGGAGGGAGGTCATTGACTAATTGATCACCTATGTATATTTGACCATTGGTAGGGCTAATGAGGCCTGCAATACACCTTACAGCTGTGGTCTTTCCACAGCCCGAAGGACCAAGGAGTACCATAAATTCACCAGATTTTATTTCTAAAGAGAAATCATCCAGTGCCTTTACATTTCCATATTTCTTGGTCAGGTTTTCGATCCGAAGATTGGTCATATAAAAAAGCCCTCTATGGAGAGGTGTGTCTGGTAGGGGATATTAATTTTCTTACATAGTATGCATTAGTTGTCTTGAGCTTGATCACTTGCTTGAAAATTTAACTATAAAAAATTGTATTGACAAGATAACAAAGGTGTATGAGAACAAAAGGGCCCTAACTCTCACAAGATGAGCTGATGTTGAGTCTAACATTATAATACAAGGTGACTATCAAAAAAACATGATGAATTGGATGAGAATCCTCTACCATTAAATCATCTCGAGTACTAGGATATTAGAAGATAAAACTATGAAGACCATGTATATTTAAAAGGGATTTTTTGCACAAAAAAAGTTTGGTTAAGCTGGTATTCTAAATATAACATTTATTTATGATCTTAATTAATATTAATATGCAAGAATTCTAAAAAAGATAGCAACTGTTAAAAAATAGGACTTCATAAGACTCTAGATGAAGATAAGTAAGATTATTTGTACTAGTATTGTGCTAACCATAGTGCTATTAGTTAGTTTAGCACCAAGTTTTACAACCACAGTCGTGGCTCAGAAACAACAAGTCACCCTTACTGCGATAGTAGCAGAACCAAAAGAAAGATGGGATATTTTGTTTACTGATGCATTGCAAAAGTTAAGAGAAAAACATCCCGATATGGATATTCAAGTAGACTATAGAGTTTTACCATATGATGCTACCAGGACGCAAATCTTAACAGCAATGGTTGGCCGAACTCCTATTGATCTAATATCAGTAGATCAAATCTGGCTTGGAGAATTTGCTGAGGGAGAATTTCTAACAGATCTTACAGAACGTGCTAATACGTGGGGAAAAGAGAAGGATTGGTATAAAACTAATTGGGATGGAGGTAAATATAATAATAAAGTATATGGTATCTGGGCTTGGACTGACGTAAGGGCTATGTGGTACTGGAAAGATCTGTTGAGTCAAGCAAGCCTAGATCCTAATTCATTGAAGACATGGAATGGATATATTACAGATGCCAAGCAGCTCAACGATGCATTAAAAGGTCAGGGAATACAAGGAATGCACCTTAGTCGGTGCTAGCCATTCTCCAGACATGTGGTATGCTTATCTCTGGATGCTTGGAGGAGAAATACTTGAGCAGAAAAGTGGACATCCTACAAAAGGTACATACTGGTTTCCAGCATATAATAGCACAGAAGGAGTCAGAGCCCTAGAATTTATCAAAGAACAAATCAATGCAGGTATAAAACCTCAGATAAATCACTTTTGGGGTCAAGAATTTGCTGACAAGAAGTTTGCTGTAATGTTAGAAGGATCTTGGCTACTTGGTACCTTTCCTCGCGAACAATGGGCTAATATTAACCAGAGAGTTGGCATGCTGCCTATGTTTCCTGTACCAAATGAAAATAATATGACTGCTACAATGATGGGAGGATGGATTCTCAGTATCCCTGAAACATCTAAAAACAAAGACCTTTCATGGGAATTACTTACATTGATGGTTGAACCAGAAGTACTAACTCCTATGCTGCAGAAAGAAGGATATCTTCCGACCCAGAAGTCTATTGGGGAAGGTCCTTATGCAAGCCAGTTGAATACTACCATACCATATTATAATGAAATGATATCTATGATCTCCGTAGGACATAGCAGACCTAACGTACCAGAATATCCTCAGATAGCTGATAATATAAAACAAGCAATAGATGAGATTTACTTTGGTGCTAAGGAACCCAAACAAGCATTAAATGAAGCTGCGCTAAAGTCAGCAAAGGTCTTGGGATGGTGAAGAATTATAGATTGAGTATGCAAAATGCCAAGTATATTTGAAAAGACAGAGCCATATCTTTTTCTCACTCCGGCTCTTGCAATATTACTTGTATTTCTAATATTCCCTCTTTTTTGGAATACATACATTTCATTACATGACGTTTCTCTCACTACTATTCTAAGGGGATGGGAATACATAGGTGGGACAAACTTCATTAACTTATTTAATGATCCTAATTTCTATTCCTCGCTTAAAGTCACACTTATGTTTGTCGGAGGTTCCGTCGCTCTTCAGTTTGGTATTGGTATGCTGATGTCTGTGTTATTACATCAGCAGGTAAGAGCTTCTGGTGTATTGCGTGCAATTTTTATAATACCTTGGACAATTTCTGCAGTCATAGCTGCTTTTTCATTTAAGTTTATCTTCGACGATAATTTTGGAATATTAAACTATTTATTGAATGAGATAGGCTTGCAGTCAGTTGGATGGCTTTCAGATCCCAGCATAGTAATATGGTCTTTAGTGATCGCAAATGTATGGTATGGTACTCCATTTACCATACTCTTTCTAACTGCAGGTCTGCTTTCAATAAATCCTACAATATACGAAGCAGCAGTCATAGATGGAGCAACAAAGATTAGAAGCTTCATATACATCACTCTTCCATTACTCAAACCATTCATTGTGATTAATCTTATATTGATAACTATGTGGTCTGTAAACTTCTTTGACATACAATTAATAATGACAGGTGGAGGTCCTTTGTTTGCAAGTACAACTGCGTCACTTTACATGTACAGACAAGCATTTGAGTTTGGGCTCCTTTCAAAAGGAGCGTCTGCAGGGATAGTTCTAATCGCAATCAATCTATCTATTGCATTTTTTTATCATAAACTTTTTAGGAGATAAAACAAGATTATGGTGCAGAAGACAACTACTAGAAATCCCAAAATTTGGTTCTTTGCAGAACGAACTTTAATCTATGCTTTAATTGCAGTTTTCTTATTCATTACTTTATCGCCTCTTATATGGGTTCTATCTACTTCATTGAAGCCAAATACAGAAGCCATAAGTTTTCCGCCTAAACTTCTACCAGAAGCTCCAACAATTGAGAACTACCTCTTTGTACTAACTGATCCTGCACTTGCACGTAGTCTGATAAATAGCTTCATAATAAGCATAGGTAGTACAGCTTTAAGTGTTGCCGTAAGCTCCTTAGCAGGATATGCATTTGCAAGGTTTGAATTCAAGGGAAAAAATGTGATTATGAGTGTAATATTAGGTCTTTTCATGATACCTATTGTAATTAATATAATACCATTATACACAATGTTAGCAAATTTTGGTTTGCTTAATTCTTTAGTAGCATTAATGTTGACATTTCAGATCCTTATTATACCACTAAACATACTTCTGATGAAAAATTACTTTGAAACAATCCCAAAAGAGCTTGAAGAGGCTGCATTGATCGATGGTTGCTCAAGACTTGGAGTATTAAGACGTGTAACCATACCATTGTCGATGCCTGGTTTTGCGATAGCTGCAGTTTTGTCTTTCAGGTTTTCATGGAATGAATTTATACTCCCTGTAGTTTTAGCCAATAGATCTGATTCAATGGTTTTCCAAGTTGCATTATATCAGTTTATTTCGCTATATAGAATAGACTGGGGGTATCTTAGTGCTGGTATCACTCTTTCTCTTATTCCTGTATTGGTCTTGATGCTAACATTCCAAAAACAGATGATAAAGGGATTGACATTAGGTGCAATAAGAGAATGATACGATCAATATGCTAGCCTATCACATACCAAAGTAGAGAAGATGGAGAAGGATTATTCTTGTAATTATTATTATTCAATTTGTTTATTGTATAGCAAGATTAAGTTCTTCTTCTTTTTGTTTTTTCTTATAGTTAAGATTCTACGTTATTAATCTTTATAGATGGCAAATTGTATCTTCTATTCTGAGTATGGCAACTATATTTGTAGGTGAACTAATGACTCAAAAGATTGAAACAATTGGCACTCTTAGTTCAGCTCAAGAAGCATCAAAGAAAATGAGAGACAATAATGTAAGTTCACTAGTAGTAATTGATGACAGCAATAACAAACCCACAGGTATAGTGACAGAACGTGATTTGGTAAGAAAAGTATGTGTCAATGATACAAGTGGAAGTAATAGTAGTAGTAATATGCTGATAAAAAATATTATGTCTTCTCCATTAGTTACTATTGACGCTAGATTGCCAGTCGAAGCAGCAGCTGATGTAATGATACAGAATAAAGTCAGACATTTACTTGTAGTAGAGAATAATGATATTAACAGACCCTTAGGTATAGTGACACCTACTGATTTTGTTGCATATTTAAAAGAAAATTTGAATGTAAATGAGGTAAACGCAAGGATATTAGAATCACTAAAAGGACAGAAGAAGAAGAAGAAAACGTAGTAGAAGAATTAGAACAAGAAGGTAAATTAAAAAAGAATTCACAAAAGGGTGGACAAGAATACGAAGATGAGGAACCCAGACAGGGCTAGAGGACTAACAATTTCTGAAAATTAAATGAAATAACATAAAGATGTATTTTTTCTATTCTTTGATTTTTGATTTTATTACTTTCTTTATTTATGTTGTTAGTTGTTACTAATCATTAGTAACAGTATCGCACACTACCAGTCTTCTAATACTAAGACTCTGTAATAATACCAATTGCAATGCTTCAATCTCTGTCCATGCTCTGTCTGTTGTATCTGCCCTGTTCTGAGTCTTGTGCATTTCTTGTTTCTTTTGTATGATTCTATTATACTGAATGTCTTAGAGTGTTTTTAATAATGGTATAGGTGGTAGTTGTAGTGGAGGTGCCGATTTTTCTTTTGCGTCCCAAACAAAACAACTAAACAAAGATTATTTGCTTGTGTAATCTGTAATACGAATAACGTTCCAAATTGGCTGTTGTTTGTTGGAATGCAAGGTATTGCTTGTGCTAAAATGCCATTTAGATTATGTGCTATTTGTTTTAATCCTCTACATTAATACATATACTATCTTTAAATTTATAATAAATCTCCTCTACATAGTATGCTTTATCTGTTAATGGATACGATGCATGTGTGTCATTTCCTGGAAATTTTTTGATATTATCTTCTCTATGCTGTACTTCTATGATTGTACTCATTAATGTTATTATAAGAATATACTATATGTATGTTATGCTATAGATAAACTACAGGACAAGTACTTGGGCTAATCAATAAATTTGGTGATTTAGAATTTATATTATTTAGTTCACAGTTTAAGAACAAATTTTATCCTAAATGTTTGATATATACAGCCTTGTAATGCATTATCCGATTATACAAAAGCTTGATTCTGGCAAGAAAGATTGAAACTCTAGGTTGTAGAAACAAGTTTGGAAAACTTCGATTATATAACGTGGATTTATTACCTACTCAATCTTACTTTTACTTTTTTATTCATTCCAGCTGTTGCTGTGCTTCTAGAACTGTATATTATCTTGAGAGTTAGTATATGCGCTAACATCCAATGTAATATTTCTATATATCTCTCTCTATATGTTGTCCGTTTATGCTCTATTATGGGACCGATGCATTTCCTCTTTTTCTGTATTATTCTATTATGGAGTATATCATAGAGTGTTTTTAATGATGATACTTCTTCTTCCTTAATTTTTCTTCTTGTGGCAGCAACTCTACTCATAGTTATTGTAGTCATAAATATCTAGTCTAGTCGGTAAATGCTAACCCTGGTATAGTATAGATAAACGTTCCTATTAGAAGGAATTTTAGCATATAAAATATTATTGTATCTGTTAAAGTTAGTTCTAATGTACCTATCTCTATACTTCAAGGCATTACGTATGTGTTGTCTTATTTTATATTAATTAATTAAATCCAATCTGATTGAATAGGATAATAAATTCTTCTCCTAGCATCGTCGAGGCTATTTTTTTCTGATATCAATCCTTGTTCTTTAAGTTCATCTATAGCACTTTGAACAGTTCGTCTAGGCAGACGACTTAACCGCACCAATTCTGCTTGTTCTATAGGATGTTTTGTCTTTATAATATAATAAATGAATTTTGAAGCAGGTCCGCCTTCTGGTTCCTTATGAAGGATCGATACGCCAAAGGAGGCTTTAGATAAAAATCCTCTTCGCTGGGATTCAACAGAAGCTACAACATCATGATGAATTTCAGCTAAATTCACCCTTGGACCAAATTCTGCTATTAAAGCAGATTGTTGAGTCTCCAAAGGAGCTTCAAAAATAAATGTATTTGGTGGATATTTTGAAGTAAGTGCTGCTACAAAATTCCATTTTATTAATCCTCTTTCATCATAAATACCGACATTGATGCCTTCATTGGCTTCAAGTATTACTTTGTTTGCACCTATGTTTAGTGCTTCTTCAATCTTTGATAGTGTTTTATCTATTCCAATCTGATGACGAGGATCTTTTTTGCCTGTCTTCCAATGAAAATCAAGATTAAAGGATAATATGGTATCAACAATCTTTTTCTTTTGTTCTATCTTCAGATCAATATTATTTTCGCCAACTTCTATTATGTCAAACCCAACTTTAGCAGATTCTTTAACAAATTTGTCAAAAGAGCTTTCCATAATAGCGTATTCTGTAATGGTACTTCCAGTAGATACTAAAATATTAAAATCATGGTAAAATTTTATTTTCCTCTCTAGCTGAGATTCAGACATTAATAATGGATATGCACCATAAATCTTTACCATGTCTATTAGTGGCGCTAATATTTCGAGATTTTCTCTGTCTAGCCCTTGCATCTTATCTACTATAAAGGTTAAACCTTCTTTGCGAGGTTTCTTTTTATCTATTCTATTTTTGGCTAGGTCATCAAGCAATTATATATACATGCTAAAACGAGATATATTGAACTTGCGCTACAAGCAAAACATGCTAAATATAAATAATTTACGTTAGGTTTTGCACATATTGTTCTCAGTTTGCGTATTTGAAAGCAGTCATATACACAGATATTAAAATAATTATCGTTATATGCATACAAAAAAAATACATGCTACAACTGCTGCCACAATTATTCTTGTTGCAGCAATTGTTAATGTTATACATACTCCGTCAGCATTTTCCCAAACTATAGACACAGGTAATAGCGAAGGAGAAGGCAATACAGCGAAGAAAACTTTGAAGATTGGCTACTTTCCAAATATCAATCATGCACAAGCGGTAATCGGTTTAGGGAACGGTACATTTCAGAAAGCTTTAGGTGACAATATAGAGGTCAAGACAACTATTTTCAACGCAGGTCCATCAGCAATGGAGGCATTATTCGCAAAGCAAGTTGATGTAACATATGTTGGTCCTAATCCTGCAATCAATGCATATGTCGTTTCACAAGGAAAAGATGTTAGAATAATTTCTGGTGCATCAAGTGGAGGAGCGGTTTTCGTGATTAGAAATGATTCAGGAATTCAATCAACCAAAGATTTTGCAAATAAAAAATTTGCTTCTCCACAGCTTGGTAATACCCAGGATGTAGCTCTTAGAAAATACCTACTAGATAATGGTTACAAAACAAAAGAAAACGGAGGAAATGTAGAGGTAGTACCTGCAAAAAATGCCGATATACTGACTCTAATGTTAAAGAAAGATATTGATGGTGCATGGGTACCAGAGCCTTGGGGAGAGAGATTGGTAAAAGAAGCAAATGCTAGAATATTTTTAGATGAAAGAGATCTTTGGCCACCAAAAGGACAGTTTGTAACAGGTAATATAGTTGCTAGGACAGATTATCTTCAAAGCAATCCAGATGTGATAAAGAAATTGCTGACAGCACATGTAGAAGAAACAGAATGGATCAACAGTCATAAGGAAGAAGCTATAAAGGCATTCAATGTTGAGCTCAAAAAACTTACAGGCCAGGCAATTCCTGAAGATCAGTTAAGAGGAGCTTTAACAAGATTAGAATTAACATACGACCCCATTAAAGTATCACTCTTCCAATCGGCTAATAGCGCATTTGATATTGGATTTTTAGGAAAAACACGGCCTGATTTATCAGGAATATATGATCTAAAAGTGTTAGACGAAGTATTGTCAGAAAAGGGATTACCTACAATAGAGGCAGGAGGACAAGAACAAACAGGTATTGATAGCGTTCTTTAGTAACTAATGATGAGTTGGGTGGATATAATGCAGAATGCAGCAGAAGAAGAAGAAGAAGAGGAACCACGAAACATACCAGTTCAGCGCTTAGAACAACTCTATTTAGTTGTCTTAAACATTTATTTATCTTCACTTATTAGCAATGTAAATCATAATTTTTTAGAATTGACGATGCAAAATTCTGATAAGTTTGCTATTTCTCATTTGTATAATTCGACATGCTCTTATTCTGCCAAATATGTTAGAATACACCCTATTTTCATGTTTATACATTTTCATCATCATAAACAACTTACGTGACTCACAGAGCAGCAGCAGATTAAACATGAAGTCTCCGCTGTTATAGAGAATTTACTCAATTATTATGAGCAAAGGGAAGGAAAACCTCAGAAAAAAGTAAAAATATAAATATTTCGGATTTCTAGTGTGTTCAATAATTGAACTTAGTTCATGAACGTTCGTGAACAGAGTTCATCCTTTTTTAGCCACTCTTTTTTAAGTGAAGTTATATTAGTGACACTTATCTAATCTAACCAATCACAGAGAACGTTACCAACAAGGAGAACACAGAAGAAAAGATAATTATTTATTTTAGAATTGACAATAATCTAGGCACAAGAGGAAAGAGAATGCGTATGTCGACAAATAAGGATTCTTTCGGGATTATTCACATGTCGCACCCCGACCCGCACGGCCCGCCAGATCGCACACTGATAAAAGTCGGCGAAGTCTGGGAGAACCCCGTCACCAGGGAACGCGCCACGATCCTGGAGCGTCCCTGGGATAACCTGGCAGGCCGCGGGACCGCCGAACTAACGGCACTCGTTGGGGCGCGTGTGGCGGGGGAACACCGCCATCCCGGTCTTGTCGAGCAATTCACCGTGCTCGAGGGTGAGCTGACCGTGAAGCGCGACGGGCAGACCAGCAATCTTCGTCGAGGCGAGACGGCCGTCATCGAGCCCGGCGTATGGCACGACTGGTGGAATGCGGGCGACCGGGACGCCCGCGTACGGGTGGAGGTCACACCCGGCGAACGGTTCCTGCATATGATCGAAACCTTCTTCGGCCTCGCACGGCTCGGGCACACAGACGGTAAGGGCATGCCGTATCCGCTGCAAGCTGCCCTGACTAACCGGGAGTTCAGCGACGTGATCGTGTTCCGTTCGCCGCCGCTGGCGGTGCAGCGCGTGATCTTTGGCGCCCTCGCAACGATCGCGCGCTGGCGCGGCTATCGTGCGACGTACCCGCAGCTCTCGCGCATCGTACTGGCGCCTCGGGCGTAGCACCGAGCGGTTCGAGTGCGCCTTGAGGTTCGCGGCGAGATGCATGACCGCCCATGGCGGAACGATGCCAGACGGCATTACAGTGTTGCTGACCATCACGCTTCCATCCGTTTGCCAGCGAAGACGTTGCTAGAAGTCTTCGTCCGGTTTTGAAGGAGCCGGAGATGTCGGCGCTCTTCGCTCAGTCGGGACCGCCCAGTGCCTACCGCATTCGCGGCAGTGGTAGGTCAAGATGCTTCTACGGGCAGCCTGGGCTCGATGCGTGTGGAGTGGCCCGTCAGTTTCTAATAATCTAGTAAATAAGAATATTCATAAACGGCCCAAAGCAAGTAAAATTAGAGGATATTCGTAGAGAAGTTAATACCCAATTGCATCATCACCAAATAATTAAGACATATTCATCATAATGCCCGAAGCATAAGAAAGGTAACATTTTTCCAGATTCACCAAGCACGTTTCTCCAAGATAAGAAGGATTAGAATCTAAAATCATTAAGTTTAGAATAAAATATACAGTATATCCTTACGAAAACTTGATTGTTATTTTTGCAGTAGGTGGTAGCAAAGAGGTAGGACTAAAGGAAAGTTGAAAACTTTGACTCCTAGATTGCCTCCGACCTCTTAAACTCAAAGAAACCAGAACTACTAAAAACAGCGTCTTACGCAGCGAATTAGGCTTTTTTGGCATACTAAGCCAGTGAAGTTTAAAGCTTAGGAGTACAATACAAATAGTGAGTCTATTTTATCGAACTGCTAGGAATATCATTCCCATCGAACTCGGACCGACGAACTTATATCAAGAAAAGAAAACTTTAAAGCTTAGATATCCACAATAGAAATGAGTGAGTCTATTTTTCGAACTGCTAGAGTTACTATAACGACCAGCCCCATGCTGCTAATAGTTCTCTAATTGGATTCAGTTGTAATAAATGTGAACAAAAATGGAGAAAAAAGGTAAACAAAATCAAGAAGGATCAATAACCGATGCATATTCCTTATTTGTATACGCTATAAGAACTCAAATAACAAGAGAGTAAAGAGCAAATAAAACTATGAGTTTACAGGTTACTAAATAAAGCCTAGCGTAATAATGCAAAGCAAGAGCATTAGAATGATTGAACACAATTTTCCTAACACGGTCTTGACAGTTTATGGCAGTAGTTCATGAAATACTATATACCTCTTTTTGGTTCTTTGAACAATATCAGCGATAGCTGTTCTACGTTGCTAGATATATCTTTCAAAAATTGTTCCCTAATTAATATCTCATTATTCGCTGTAATATGGTGTGCAACAAGCTTAATATAATTGCAAAATATGATAGTTTTTTTTAACTAAATGTGTATTTTTATAGTTTATTGTATATATATTCATGTGATAAACCAAAAGAATGCAAAATCCAAACTAGGAAGCGGTATAATAACTGTAGCACTATTAGGACTATTGATATTGTCAGTAATACCAACAATAGTTGGTAATTCTTCTATAATACAATTGGCATTGGCGCAGACAGAAGCGACATCACCTATACCTACTAACGACACACTTCAGGCACAAGGCAGCGATCAGGTACGGCTGCCGAGTCAAGAAGGCTTCTCGGTGAGCTTGCTTGCAACGAACTTCAGCGTGCCGCACAACATCCTCTATGGCCCTGACGACGCCCTCTGGATCACGGAGCGTTTCGGGAAGAATGTCACGCGAGTCGATCCGAACAACGGCTCAGAACTCAACAGCATGCCGGTCCCTAACGTCCACCAGTCCGAAGGCCAGGACGGCCTCATGGGTATGGCATTCGACCCTGACTTTAACAACACGCACTACATCTATGTCGCCTACACGTACGATGCAGATCCTGGCGAGAAGCTTGACCACCGCACCAAAATCACGCGCTTCACGTACAACGCGGCTGCTGCGTACGATCGACGAACCGATGGATCTCATCAGCGGGCTATCCGCTAGCAACGACCATAACTCCGGCCGCATGACGTTCGGTCCGGATGGCAAGCTGTACTATACGATAGGCGACCAGGGCGCAAACTATCTCTCCAACTACTGCTTGGATAACCAGGCCCAGGAGCTCCCGACGACGGAGCAAGTCGTCGCCGGCAACTGGAGCGCATACGAAGGTAAGATACTCCGCATCAACCCAGACGGCTCCATCCCTGCCGACAACCCGGTGATAAATGGAGTCCTCAGCCACATTTTCACATACGGCCACCGCAACGCACAGGGCATAGCGCTGGGTCCCAACGGCGGCCTCTACATCTCGGAGCATGGCGAAAAGTCCGACGACGAGTTCAACCGCCTCCAAGCGAGCGGGAACTATGGCTGGCCCTATGTCTTAGGCTACAACGACAGCCAGGCGTACCAGTACGTCAACTGGTCCGGCGCGGAGAACTGCGAAGACCTGACTTTCAACATCATCGCACCCCCGCCACCGGGCGTGCCTGTGATGAACGAGAGTGAGTTTGAGGCGGAGAACTTTGTACCGCCATTGCGCACGTTCTACACAGTCGAGAACGGCTACAACTTCACGGACCCTGCGTGCGGCGGCGACCTAGCCTACGTCTGCTGGCCGGGCGTTGCGCCTTCAAGCTTGCGCCTCTACACGTCAGACGTCATTCCTGGCTGGGAGAACACCTTTCTGATGACGACCCTGAAGGCCGGCAGGATCTTCCAGCTTGCGTTGAACGAGGACGGTACGGCGCTCGCGCGCGACCCCGTGGAACTTTTCCGTTCGGAGAACCGCTACCGCGACGTCACATTTGGTCCAGACGGTAGCACGATCTACGTGATTACCGACTCATTCGGTCCGGCGCAGGCCATTGGAGGCGGCGCGACCAATGACCTATGGAACCCTGGCTCGCTCCTCGTGTTCAGGTATGAGGGCGACGGCTCGACTAGGCAGTAGGGGCACGCCTACCAACCTCCAATGGTCCTGGAACGCAACGGTAGAACTCAATTTTGAATGTGGGACAGGACACAACATAATCATGAAGATATTAAAAAGAAAGAAGATTGCAAGTATTACAACGTGACAATTCCACCTGCCAGAATTGTGGCTGTATATAGACACCTTTAGATGTTCACCATAAACAACTTCCCATAGGGAGCACGGGTTTCAAACTTCTTTCGTCGTTCTAGTGCTTCAGGTGAGTTATCATTGCGGACCATAATCTTGAGCATCTCAATCATCTCTAGTTGCGTCTTCTCTAAGCGTTCCAGCTTCTGGTCCTTCTGGCGCTGTTCCTGGATTGTTTCCTCGTAAGCATCATAAGATAAAACCATCCTGCAATGCTTACAGAATTTGCTATCTGGTTTATTTGGTTCATTGCAGTTAGGACATTGTTTTGGTCTCATTGAAATACTCTATGGTCTTTTTCTTTTATGATGCCTCTGACCTCAAGTAGCGATCTTGATGACTCTGTACCAAAATAATGAATATACACTTGAGGCATTTTGCTTGTCATCGTCCAACCAGCATGATCTCTTAGGACATGTTCTTTTAGAATCTGTGATTTTTCAGTTAAAGCTGAATGACGAAAGATATACAAGTTCCAAGGTTTTGTTAGCATATTTCTTATGAACGCTTTATCATTTTCAGGTACTGCCCCATCTTGAAGTAACTTAGGAAAATAATGTGTCTTGTAATAATATTTGTACTGACCAGATAAACCATCGTAGGTCAATTTTGATCCGAAAGTATTATTACCCAGCGACACAAATAACCAAGAATTAGCGTTGTTGCCTGTTAGGTGATTTTCTATCCACCCTTTTACATAGGGTATATAGAGTCAATCAGGGGTATTGTTCTTGGTTTTGTCTTTTCACCTGTAATAAGAACCTCTGCATATTGAGTGCCTCGTCTGTTACTTTGAATATGATATACTGAATTCTCAAATTTAAAATTTCGTGTGGTCTAGCTGACATATCATTGGCCATTGCATGATAGCATCTATCACGCTTACTAGGACAGTATTTCAGGAAAATGGCATGTTCAGTAGCATCCCAGAGATTAGATGGCTTTTGTATGGTGATTTTTCCTGGCGTGGAAGTTTCCTTATACCCATCATACATGGCGGAGTTATCCTCTTCTTTGAATCAGGTTCATTAGAATTGTATAACCACCTGAAAAATTTGTTCAATATCATTTGTCTTCCATTATAGGAACTTGTCCGCTTGTGATTTGGATCTTCTGATACAGGTTTCCTTAGACTATTTAGGTAGTCAAGGATGTCTTGCTTTGTCAATTGTCTAAATGACTTGTCTCGAAAATAATTTGATAACCATATCAGAACTTTAATTTTTCCTTCTTTGGTTGATTCTTTGATATTGATCTCAGTTTGTTCGGCTATGATGTAATCGCAGATAATGCTTGCATTTTCTTGATTATCTAAAGCTAATTTTTTTAATGCATTGTTAAAGTAAGGTTTTGAGCTACCTTGAGTGATATAATCTATCTTTCTTTCTAATACAGACCTACTCTCTGCAGATACCTGTTCCAGTGTCAATTACTATGAAAAGGACCATTCTTTAAAGCTAAAAAAGATTGCTTAGGAATTCCTAAATATGACGCGGGGAGTGGGATTCGAATCTATAAGCCACAAATGGGGATTCTTAGGCTTAACATTGACATTGTAAAATGTGTCTAAGTTTTAAAAAGATGCAGTTATGAATCAACACTTAATTATTTAATCTTACGTATATTTTGGAAATTCAACATAATAATAATAAAAATAAAATGGTGTTAGGTGAATTAATCTATGAACATACTGGCAGAATGACAGGAGAACAAAGTATTAAGTGGAGAAGGAGAAGGGTCACAGCATTACCTTTTAAGGTAATAATGTATGATAATGAATATGGTTACTGAATATTTTTTGCAGTATATCCCATGTTTAACATAAAAGAGAATCAATTATTCGACCTATTCAAATTTTAAAACAAAAGTATCAAAATATCCTTATGCACCCGCTAGAGGGTAATTAAACTGAACAATAATTACTTAAATTATGCTTATTTAATGAGCATGTTAAATGACATTATAGCTATGCCAGGTCATCATTAAAAAACTAAGCAGTGCTGGCTTACATCGCTTAATGCTATAAAGACAGTAGGTCTGGCTACCGATAACCGAGATCGCAACTTCATCACTCGAGACCGACGCCAATCGTGCAGGCTCCTACGTTGGTATGTGGTCTCTAATTCCGGATTCTTCCTATATTCCATAAGTTTTACGAAGTCTGAACTCGCGCACTGCTCAGACTTCCTGTTCCAGTGTTTTATCCTCTATACAATATAAAATAAAAGTAAAACCGGATCTTGGGGAAATCATTTGGGAAATATTGTAATGCTGCCTTTAGACCGGAGTTGCTTTTGATTTTAAGCCACTGATCTAATGAAACTACTTTTTTACCTCCCCAGTAATGGCTGGGATCATAAAACTTGGATTCTCTTTCTAATGCCTTGTTCTTTTCTGCTATTATCTTTCGAATATCTTTGAATGTCACTATATGTGGTAATAGAAATGAAAGCTTTTAGTTTTTGCTTCTGCTAACCACTTGTCTCCAGTCCTTATATATATATTCACGTAGATTAAATTTAAATATGTATCAGTTGTAGCTGTTTTGTGATAAAGCTATTATTTGTAGCGGGCATATCTATTACGATGTTTTTGCTGGTCGCCGGAAACAACTTATCGCTAGCTGAAGGCCAGACAGTGGGACAACAATTATCGGATGCTCTTCAAGTCTGGTAAAGGTGTGTTAGAACAGATAAAGGGCGGCGGAGTTGCCGTTATAGACAACATGGGAAGCTTCTTTAGTGGTGGTGATGTAGAAAACAACGTTGACAAGGCACGTGAAGCTTTATCCCAAGGTAATAACGAGACTGGAGCAGCGGCTATCGCAACGGTTGATGAGACCCTCCAAAATAGTAGCGGACGCATCTCAGGTTTGGGACAACGTATAGCTGAACATAGCTGAAAATCAAACACTCTCAATTGACCAAGCTACACGACAGACATTGACAGAGATAGGCGATGCATTAAACAGTGTTGCACAAGACTTTGATGGTGTATATCAATCCAACAGTTCTTCATCTTAACGGAGAATACATTTCAATCCAATAGTACCTAAAATATTTCTACTGGATTTGTTTCATAATGATTACAAATTGTTAGATTTAAATGGTTAGTCATGAGTTCTGCAGTTGATTACGTTCAGGATTAGATTGTGGGTGTTATATGACCAGTTCAAAGAGTATCTAGAAGAGAACGCTTGTAAGTTAAAGCAAGAGCACAAGCATAGGGAGCAGACAGCAGTAGGAGCAGAAATTATCAGCACTCGAACAGTTAAAGCAAACTCCCAAAACGCCGCAGAATGCAAAGGTCTTGAAAATACTTAAAAACATTTACAAACAGAAGGAAGGAAATACAAAGAAGAAATCTGCTCACACTAATACAACTGAAGACACTAGCCCAGTACTCTTGGGTCGAAACTCTTCTAAATACTCCACTACGAGACCATAGAAAATACTGCATACGGAGAATCCTAGTTCCTTATCTGGCTAATAAAAGACAGCTATCATATGAGGAAACATTTGACCTTATAGATACATGGCTAGATAAATGTCATAAGCTGGTGAAATTAGACTTTAACAAAGAAGAAAGGATTAACGAAGCCTGGGACAGCGTAACTGCAAACAGATATTATCAAATTAGTTTTGATAGTCCTGATAAAGAACCTAGAACTTTAAAGACGCAGAATAATACGCTGTATAAGATACTGAAAGCAAAGGGGTGCACCAGCTAAACATATGGCTACTCCTACTCCAACAGAAGATAATACAGCCAACTGCAAATGGTGCAAGACTCCCATATACTTTGTCGAGCAATCCAATGGGAAGGTATTGCCATTTGCAGTAAGTAACGACAAGTACCATCGCTGCCCTCTCAGACCTGAGAGCTCATTACCCAAACATTACTGTCAATACTGCAATGCTGAGATACATTTTGACCCTGCAGTCAAGTCCTATTCTAATTGGTTTTTGCCTTTAAGCGCAGATGGAACCAGGCACCTCTAATATCATAACAAAAATACTACACAATATAATCAAACAAAAAAGACGAGAAATACACAAGTCGCATAATAGGGTTTATACAGTCATTTTGTGGGCAGAGATAGAAACATTGCAGTGGGTCTTGGCTCAAATACTAACTGTTAGAAGAAGAATAATACAACAACAGACACACAAAGAAGACTAGCCAGTATGAGCTTGTTTTAATAGTGTTTGCGCTGCATATGTTAGAACGACATGAGCAAGAGCTGATTGACGCACCAAAAAATAGTCCTTATGACACACCAGCGTATTACATATTAGAATAGTGCGCAGTGGCTATAGTTGATCTTATAGAGCGTAGGAATTTGAAGGCAGGCTGGCTTGTGGTGAGAAAGTAAATAAGTGATCCAAGAATCGAACGAACCTGATTATGATGAGGATGAAGATCAGTTGAAGAAGAACAGGAAGAGGGCACTGGAGAAATAGACCAAACAACAAATCAAGTTTTTTGATTATTTGTCCAAGAACACTTACCTAGATTTGTGCCATACCACCATCGACGAATAGTTCTATACCGGTGATATAACTGCCGTCATCCGACGCGAGGAATGAGGCTGCTTTTGCGACTTCGTCAGGACTTCCCATCCGGCCCATAGGCACGGTGGATATAATGCTCGTTATGAGACTGCTCGTCCGCTACACTGGACATCGGTGTGTGGATCGTACCAGGACTGATGGCGTTGACGCGTATCTTGCGTTGTTTCAGCTCTACTGTCCAGGTGCGAGCGAACGACCGGACTGGCGGCCTTGGTTGCGTTGTAAACACTTGCCGCCTCGAGCCCTTTGGATGCGCCTGTAGAAGCTGTCAAAATGATCGAACCATCATCTTGAAATAGCGGAAGCGCTTTTTGCACAGTGAATAGAAGTCCTTTCACATTGATCCCAAACATTTTGTCAAAGTGCGCTTCGGTAATTGCCCCTAATGGAGCTGAATTCACTAACACCTGCGTTTACAATAGAATATCGATGTGGCCCTTCTACTCCCTTACAGTAGCATACAACCTATCAAGATCTGTGAGATTTGAGACGTCACCCTGAACACCACTGACGTTGTTTTTGCCAATCTGCTTTACTGCCGCATCAAGTTCGCTTTGGCCTCTACCGTAGATAAAAACGTATGCGCCGTCTGAGACGAACCGCTGTGCTGTGGCGAGGCCTATACCGCTACTTCCGCCAGTGATGACTGCGACTTTTCCTTCAAGCTTTTTCATGTTTTTTACTCTCGCCTAGATAAGATTTAAGTTTGCAGGAGTTACTTGAGCGAGATATTTATTGTGCTATGATTATCGACGTCTGTGCTCTTTTCGTAAATTACGCGCAATTTGTTTTAGTTTTTCTCTCATCTTGCTTACTATCTATAAAGCTGAAAGAAGTTAGCAAATCCAGTGAGAAGATGCAGCTGAGCTATCAAATGAAAAGAACCAGCTGGGCTGTTTTAATGTTAAAATAGTAGATTTTGAGTGAAGCTTCAAGATGAAATCCTACTCAGACTGGATAAATGGATACACCTAGAGGCGAAAATGTGACAAAAGAAGATTCGGGATTGCAAGTTTCTCCAAGTCGGCTGCTGCCCAACAACACGAGAACGCGTTGGACTCGTAGTTGACGGGACAAATGCGGCAGGCAGCAATAAAAACTATTGTTGCAGCTGAAGCGGCAGGAGTACAGCAAATCTGGATGGTACAACCTCCTTGGTCGCCAGACGTATTGACGACACTTGCAGCGGCAGCAACAAAAACATCCACAATACGCTTAGGAACCTCCATTGTGCCAACCTATCCACGCCATCCGCTCGTTATGGCACAGCAGGCTCTATCTCTCTATGATATTGCACCTGGTCGATTACGTCTTGGAATCGGCCCCAGCCATCAAGCTATTATAGAGGGCATCTATGGCTTACCCCAGACAACACCGTTAGCCCACCTGCGTGAATATGTGAAAGTGCTACGTGCTGCCCTATGGGAAGGGAAGGTAGATCATCACGGACAGTTCTTTAACGTTGTAGTTACGTTGCCACGTACAACACAGACTCCAGTGTTAATTTCCACATTAGGAAAGAAGGCATTTGAACTGGCCGGAGAAATCGCAGATGGAGCCCTTTCATGGGTGTGTCCAGTTCCGTATTTGCTCAATACGGGAATTCCGACATTACGCGGAGCAGGCAACAGCACGCTGCCAATGGACGATCAGCCACTCCTCCACCATTGGTGGCATATGTTTCAGTAGCGCTTAGCCAGGATCGCCATTCTGTAATGGCTGCAGGGCATCGAGTGCTTGATATGTATGCCAAGCTTCCGTTCTATGCCAAAATGTTTGCTGACGCAGGTTTCCCACTAACAGACAGTCAGACGTCGGTACCTGATAGTCTTGTAGACAGTTTGATAGTCTCAGGAAATGAAGCCACTGTGACTGAGCGGTTAACCGAGCTTCTAGGCAGCAGGTTTGGACGAACTGATGGTAACTCTAGTGCCAATAAAAGACGCCGTCGATGAGCTGACACGACTCATGCATTTGATAGGTCAGCTCTAAAGGTTGCAGTATTCATTAATAAAATTTCTTCTGATATTAAAAGAGAAAAATTAGAATCAATGCGGTGCATACGCATTCGTATTTTGGAACTACGTTGGGACATTGTATACCCCTAATTTGTACACCAGACTGCATAACCATTTCTTATAAAAAAATGCACACTTTGGCCTCTAAGCATTAATTTATTTCTTTAGACTACTTTGGCAACAAGGACTCCATCGCTTTGCAATAAGAATAGGGCCCATTATATGCATAAGAGTAACCACCTTTATATCCATCAATCCATTCTTGATCTACAGTATTGGGGTCATAATGGTACTGAGCACTCGCTTTACTGTCAAGATCTGCTTTTCCATCTTTACATCCTTGTACAAATCCCTGGCAATTGGATGTGCAAGTGAATTCGGTGGCGTGCACAAATTGTATTGGTGTTAATATTCCAACTCCAAATAAAGCAATTATACCGATAACGATGGAGCATATGATATTTATTTTTCGTTTCACTTCTTCTTTTTATCTCCTATAACATTTTTAGAATAACAGATGTATATATATATAAATATATAGGGTTCTCACTTTGGTACCTGCTTTTTAGAAAGGCTTTATGACCGCCCATGTTTTTTGCGTCAAATTCCCTTCCTATGCCAATAAGTATATCTGATTTCTGATTTGACATATCTTCCTATTCTTAAAATAACATATCTGACATCCTCATCACAGTTACTGAGAATTACAAATATAGTCACATATTCTTCATCGCATTACTTAATAATTACAAAAGATAATCTGTGTGCTAGACGAAAAGACATCAAAGGAGACCCAGCTGCGTAAATAATATAAGAAAAAATATGGCCTACAATGGTGATCAGGGTTATGGGCCGTTGTCATCATATGTAATACACGTACAATCGATCGTGAGAATGCGCTATTCTTTATAGTCTTTATCAAGATTACATTCCCCAGATATGCTGAACTATGCAAATGTCAACAAGAAAGAGGAGCAAGGACAACAAGACAATATACTACTATAGCCTCCAGCAACTACTGCTAGATCCAGACTCCTAGGCAGCATTAGGAGCTAAAGCAGCAACTTGGTCAGCGATTGCTGGACTGGATTGAGGACGAGTGCAAGCGCATATTGGCCGAGAAGAAGAACAAGATAATGTAATAGTGGGCTCCTGATAAATGGCTAACTAATTAACTAAAACTAACTCCATTTTTAATATTTAGTGCGTTTTGTTGATTAACATTTTAATATTACGTCGTGCGTGATATGAATAGTAATAAGAGTAGTAGGAGTAAGAAGAGGTAGCCATCGCATATGGTAGTGAGACCACCCGAAATAACAGACGAGGACTTGAACAATATACCCAAGGTAAAAAATGGGCACACACGCGAGATTATCAACCGCAGTATTATGGCTAGAAGACATATGCTTCATCCAGTAATGGCTAAGGGCTTGAACACCTTTCAAGTCGGCCTCTGTCTTGGGCTGCTCACAACCTACTGTGTCGTCTGATCTTGCATGGCTACGCCAATATTACAAAAAACAAATGCTGCACTATATTGAGGATCGCCTTCCTGAGCTATGGGAGAGCTGCCTTACACAAGTTCATTCTACAATGGCAGCTGTCAGCGCTATAATCGAGGATCCAGCTACGTCAACGCATGATAAGATTCACGCGCACTCTTTAATGCTGAATTGTATAGAAGTCAAGGAGGAACTGATCTCGGATCCTACAATCATACAGGAGGCGCTGCGAGTAGTAGACGATACAAAAAAACATATTGTTGAAATTGCGCCTGAGAAGTCTAAGGAATTGTTACACATGGAAGAAGAATAATCTATCTTTCTTTCTAATACAGACCTACTCTCTGCAGATACCTGTTCCAGTGTCAATTACTATGAAAAAGAGCATTCTTTAAAGCTAAAAAAGATTGCTTAGGAATTCCCAAATATGACGCGGGGAGTGGGATTCGAGCCCACGAGTTCTTTCGAACATGGGATTAGCAATCCCACGCCCTACCAGGCTAGGCTACCCCCGCTCTATTGCAGTAAGGTTCAGTAGTATTATATTAATTATAATGGATCAAAGCTAGAGTAAGAATTTAACCTCTGCAGACGCGACTAGACCATAGATCATTTGTAAATTTTACAGACTTTTTGTTAAAAGGTTATAAAATAGTTAGACTTGGTTATAGTATCTTTGAACCTTAAGGAATCAAATGAGATTTTTAGAAAGGCTATAATAAAGACTTACTTTGAGCCTGAATTACTAAATATGGATTATCACAGATCTTTTGTTAAACATCCATTAATGCATGACGATGGTTTAACAGTAGAAGACGTTTTACATCTTTATTTTGACATTATCACAGGAAATGATTATCCTGACGGCGATGAATGGTTCAGTATTGAATATCTATTACCCCATAACATAAAATTACCCGACAATTTAAAAGGTCCTGACTATTTTACAACAATTACCGTTTCAGAAGATAAACATTTCTGGCGACACAGAGAGTTAATTCGTTTCAAGTATGGTAAAGCTAAGAAATTATCAGAATCACTAGCTTTTATAAATAAAAAATACCGTGAACTTAGCAAAGCTTTGTATGATTCATCAGTTGTCAACCAATTAAAATAATAATAATAATAAAAGTATCTATTTACTAGTATCCCCATGATATTCTTATTATTTCTAGGATTACTGTTTATAAAATAATGATGAGACGTCTACCTGATATTATTATTATTAATGCTGCCATCGCTACTATATTCTGGAATATGCGGCTTCCATTTGTGAGTAACTTCATCATAAGAATATTCTACTAATTCTGTATTAGCAGGTAGTTTATCTAATTGTACAGGTATGATGTCAACCATATATTCAATCTTTTCAAGACCCATTTCAAACTGTCTATCATTCTTATTTATTAGTGAAAATAATAATTGCGAATTTATTCCTTGCATAATACCATTGAAACGCAAGAATGTTTTAATGCCTTTCTTACCTCTTCTTCGTTTCATTTCTTTAATCAAGCTTTTGATTCTGAACCATCCTTCTAGCGTAAGTAGTTGAAAAAAAGATTCATTGAATGGAACCGGAAATCCAATATCAATCATGCTAACATATGAATAATCATTATCCTGCAGATGTTCATCTTCTTCTACTGCTCCAAAGACTCTCTTGAGTGTGCTATAGATGGCTTCAACCTCAAAAGGTGATATGCCATAATAATAAAATTTGGCCATTCTATCCATTCTATCATGTCCCAAGATACCATTAAGTTAAAATATAAAGATTAAAGCTTTTACTAGATTAACTGTCTATGATAATATTAGAGTGAATAGAAAAACGATTCTAGACATATTAACTCCAACATAATATTCAATTTTTTATTCTTTTACTTTATCTTCTATTCTCTTCTCTTCTCTCTCCTTCTAAAGTTATAGGGGATATTTTTTTATTTGTTATTATGCTAGTTAAAAATCAACTTAAATAATTAAATAATAAAGAAGATAGAATTTAAATATCTTATAAGAATATTTCCTGAGCGCATCTAATGAAATTAAATAGCATCTGAAAAGTTCCAAGAACAGTAAGCTGTATTAGTTGGAATAAGATGACCATTCTTTGCACTAGTAGTATAGAATATAATTACAATAACCATAAGTTAAGACACTATAACAATACTGCAAAAAAGAAATTATTTCTGTTCTTCCATCATTGCAAACAGGACAGTTTTCATATTCATCAGAAAACACTAAGTATGCCATATACATCCACATAGAAGGCTCACCAAAAACATGTTCACACACATAATAAGAAGTGTGTTTTGAACAGAATTGTTTTTGCTTATTTAATAAATTATATTGTCTTTGCTGTTTTGATGCCTCAGCATCTTGTTTTTGCAACAGCCCTCTTGTTTCTGACTGTTATATTCTATTGATGATTATGGGCAGCATTACTAATACATTGGTGACAATCTAACTAAATGCAATATATGCAATCTAGACACAAAATATGTGTTTTTGGCATATTTTGATAACCATATTTTAGAATGTGTATACCATGAATGAGACTATGTTTGAATCTGCATATAATCATATTAAATTGTGTATATCATAGCAGTAATGTTCAGCATACAATATATCATGAATATAAAATTGGTATAAACAATAAAAGTGAATATTCACATTCAGAAGTTCTGGTAGATACTTAATGGATAGAAGATCATCTTAGAGATGAAAAACTGCATATTGCGGAGGTAGAATATGATGCAACAGCAAATTATAGTCTAGGAGATATTTTTGGTTCATCAGTATTATTATTACATTGGAAACAGGACATAAATGATCCTATAACTAGGAACATCTTAAGTAAATATGAGACTATGAAGAGCAGCTGATGCTGCTTCTGCTGCAGCAAAGAATTGGAGTTAACAATGATACTATTCTAATACTATATTTTGATTCAATAATAATTGGTTTGCATCATTTGCATTTTGGGTATTCAAATCTTATAGATATAATAGCACACAGCTTATGAACGGAGTTAGAAAAAATGTTAGAAAAAGAAGATAGACCATTAGCAGAATAAGGATGTCCGAAGTTATTTAAGAGGAAATTATAAGATGGAAAAAACAGAACCTGACAAAAGTGTAGGATATTCCTTAACGAAGTTAAAAATGCATATATGAGTAGAAGAAAATTTGCGATAGAACTTGTCGATGTTAGAAGTCCAAAAGAATTCACAAGGTACACACATTAAATCAAATATGAGATTAAAACCCAGAGCAAATGGCTATAGAGAGAGTGCATAATTATTGGTCATATATGAACACATTTGAGTTTATGTTTTATCTTTGGAGATACAGGTTACTGCGATGATTAAAGAATAAGATAGAGTTTGTCATATCAGATCAATTATATTCTTAATCAATTAATTATTAATAATCATGTAGACTGATATAGGTATTGTTTATAATATAATGAATACAAAGGAGATAAAATTTCGCTATGTCTGATAATGATTCCATCGAGAATGTTCTTATAATGCAGGGAGGAGGCTCATTAGGGGCCTTTGGTTGTGGAGTATTCAAGGCACTTAGAAAAAATAAGGTAAAACTCCATATTCTCGCTGGTACTTCAATAGGCGGTGTAAATGCTGCTCTAATAGCTGGTAGTAAAGAAGAAGATCATCCAGAACAAGCACTAGAACAATTCTGGTTAGAAATAGCTGAAAATTCAGTAAATTTGAATTCTCCTATAACTGAATGGCTGGGAGTAAATAATACTACTACTACCTCTCCTTTCTCGTCCTTCCCATTAGCAGCGGCAAATGTATCTTCAAATACGAACACACTACACAATTTACAATTTAAATCACTTTTTTCATTCTATAGTTCAGCAATTTATGGAAATGATAAGATGTTTGTACCGCGGTGGAGACCTGACTACTCATTAACTGATCCGCAATATTTTACACCATGGAAATGGACATACTTATATGATCACTCGCCTTTGCTAAAAACACTCGAAAAATACATTGACTACAATAAGATACAACCCAATGCAAAGTACAATTCACCCCGTCTAATTATAACAGCAGTTAACGTTTTAACTGCAGAACCATTGACATTTGATAGTTCTGAAATAAAAATAACCCCACGACATTTACTTGCTACTTCAGGATATCCATTATACAGTTTTCCATGGGTAGAAGTAGAAGAAGGCGTATATGCTTGGGACGGCAGTCTATTAAGTAATACTCCGCTGAGGGAGGTAATAGATGCTGCTCCCGTAACCGATAAACAAATTTTCCTAGTGGAAAATTATCCAAAAAACATAGATAATCTTCCACAAAATCTGCCTGAGGTCTTTCACAGAGCTAGAGATATCATGTTCAGTGATAAGACATTGCACAATGTTAAGATGTCTAAAGTAATAACTCAATATCTTAGCTATATTGAAGAGCTCTATAACATATTTCAAGAGCATGTGGATCCAGATAAATTAGATAAGGAGCTGGTTAATAAAATCCAAAGAAAATATAAGAAAATTAAAGAATATCACGGAGCAGAAATTAAGAGCGTACATTATATAACAAGACAAGAGAAACACCCTCATATATACGAAAATGCTGATTTTTCTGTAAAAACTATAAAGGAGTCAATTAATGATGGAGAACAGAAGACAAACGAAATAATAAAAGATATCAAGATAAGTGACTAAATGAAGATAAAGCGGAAGCTGAAGAAAAACAATAGATATGTATATAATGCCAATTCTGCTTTCTCATATCATTAAGAACATCTATAATATTCATGTCAAACATTATAAATTATTTCCTTTAACCTCTTTTCACTATAGAATCCATCACATAAATTACAGTACCACGCCTCTCTATAACCCAATGTTGTGTCTACTATTTTCTTAACCATCCTATTACCACATTGGGGACAACTAAAGACCATCAGTAATTATTATGGCATTTCTATATTTTAAGTCATAAAGACGACTTTGATAATAAGTCTAAGAGATTAAGTAATTTATATTAGATAATAGAAGACTATCGCATTGTTTTTTGGCAAAGAAAAAACAAAGTACAAGTTGCCTAATCTATCAACAAGATTAAAAATGACAATAATATCGCGATGCTGGAGTTTTAAAAACACTACTGCTAAGTTAAATAAATTAGCCTTTCTTGATAGGGATAGTATAAAAAAACTGAGCAGAAATATACAAATCCAGAGAATGTGATTTAAATTATAAAGTTTGAATATACTGTATTTGAAAAGTGCAACGAGAAACCTTAAAGTAATAAAGGCGTAAGGATGTAGTCAGCATTTCCTCAACTAATGATAATTCTGCTTTTTATTGTATATAGCACATGCAATAGAAACTAACTAAACATCCTCCCTTTATTCTGTTTTGTTATTTACGAACTTATCATATTGTTTACTCTTTTTACCAATTCTTCATTGTCAATTGGCTTTCGAATAAAGTATTTTGCATCTAATGAGTTAAATATATCTGTATATACGCCATAATACATTTCACCTGCTGTCAGAAAACAAACCTTGGCTTTATCGTCTATCTTCTTTATTTGTCTATATAACTCAAAGCCATTCATTTCTGGCATTTTAATATCAAGAATTACCATATCATACATACCATCTTGTTCTTTAAAATTCTCCAATGCCAACAAAGGATCAGTAAATGAATCGACTTTGAATCCATTTTCTTCTAAAACCATCTTGAATAGTAAATTCATATCATACTCATCGTCTACAATCAATATTCTCTTGTTTATTATTATTGATTGACCACCTTTACATTTTGTTGTCTATTGATGCGATTGATAGTTGGCAAAGTAAAGTAAAAGGTAGCTCCTTTTTTTTCCTGAGTATTATTGTTATTATTCTCAGCCCATATCTTGCCATCATGAGCTTCTACGATACTTTTGCAGATAAACAATCCTAATCCTGTACCTTGATAAGACTTTGAAGCAAACTTTGAGAACAGTTTTGGAAATACTTCAGAATCTATACCGATACCAGTATCCTTAATACTAATAACAGCAACTTCTTCATTATCTTTTTTTTCTATTGTAATGGTGATTTTACCTTCTTTTGTAAATTTTATAGCGTTGTTTAGTAGATTGGAAATAACTTGTGTGACCCTGACTCTGTCTACTTCTACAAAAATATCTTTGGGCCTATACTCCAATTTTATATTATTATCATCACCATTATTGTTTTCTTTCTTAAATTCTCTATTTATTATCATATCATCTATAACGTTTGTTATTACGTCATTTAGGTTGCATCTTTCTTTGTTTAATTTTAGAGACTGGCTTTCTATTTTTGTAACATCTAGTATGTCATCTGTAAGTCGTTGTAACCTTTTTGCATTTCTTGTGATGGTATCTAATAATTGACGCTGTTCGGTGTCTTTTATTTTAGCATGAAGAACTTCAGACAAACCAAGTATTGGTTGGATAGGAGTTCGTAACTCATGGCTTGCAACATTAATAAATTCCTTTTGCATCTTCTCATGAACTTTTAATTGTTCATTAGCTGCTTCAAGCTGTTCATAGGCTTTTGCAAGTCCATTATTAGATTCTACTAATTGTTCATATAATTCAGTTTGCATCCAAAGAGTTTCAAATATCGATACATAGGATAATACTGTTGATTTGCTATTAGAGTAAGTTGCCAATCCCATTGCTTCATAAGAAGCTTTCTTTTGAATCATCTTTCAATTCTACTACTAGGGAGGATGCTTTATCTACTACTAAAATTCTGATTTTAGTTTGTGAAAACCTTCCAATGAATCGAATATCAATTCGCGGTTGATTTTGTTGTTGTTGTTCTCTTATCAACTTTTGTGCTATTTCTTTTATTAGATCATCTATAGGTGTCAAGATTCTAATTTGAACACGATGTCCTGCTGCTGCTTCTTTTAACAATTTTATCATACCTGTACGCTCTTGGCGATGAAATGCATTAGCCGTAGAGAATACTAGCAGTATTTCATCTCTAGCTGATTTTACAAGCTCAAAAGCAATTTTTTGTATTTCAAAAGGATTTCGGATAGTCTCTATAACCTCTGGTTCTATGCCTTCTTCGATCTCTCTTATTTTCTGCTCAGCTGGTGTTGCCTTACTCCATAGAGTATCAAAGATAAACTGTTGCTGTTCTACAACTTCCTTTACATTACTATAAGTAGCTTGTAATGCTTCTTCTTGCAAAGTTATAGAACCTAAATATTCTGTCTCATTCAGTCCAAAGTTAGCTTCAATTTCATCCATGTGACGAAGCTCATCTGTAATTTTCATTAGATCTTTGCAATAATGGAGATTTTCCTTTGTAATTTCAATAATGAATCTTAGACCTATACCTCTATTTTTGGCAGCAATTACCACTTTCTTTACTGACTCAAAGGATGAGATTTTTAACGGAAAATTAGAATTACCACAAACATCTATTCTGTGATTTGCATTAGAGAAAATATCCAATATTGCATTTATTACTTCGGTACGGTGCAATACCTTTGTCCTTCTTGATCTCCTAGATGGAATTGTCACATTATAATAGAAAATGGGTCCTGCATATATATAAGATTATAAGATATTTAATTTTTAAAAATCTATTACTTTTATATTTCAATTGATAATTCATAGATTATGAAGTTTATTGATTAATAATATATTATCTACTTAGTTATAAAAAATTTTTTTAATATCAATTATATTATTGTTCAATATCAAAGTAGTAGTATACTTCATTTTATTAGTACGTTGTAAGAGTTAATTAGAGTGGGATCCACTATACCTTGAACTACTAAGGATTTTCCTGTTGAAAGTTTTATATCCATTGCAACAGCACTATAGGGTATATCAAATAGTTCAATTTTTTCTTGCTCAGCAGTCTCATAATATTTTCTACAAATTCCACCATCACAAGAAAATCCATAGATTCGGTTAATTCTTCTGCTTCCTGAGCCACCCCCTCTTCCCCCTGCAGAACCTAATGATTCTTCGACCATCAGAATGAAAATCACATTTCTGGTATGAAGTCGAAGATCAATATCATATCGAGATACTACGAGTTTTCTTTTTGGTAGCTGCAATATATCATCAATAGACTCTTCTTTTAACATAATTATCTATCATTATAATTTTCTGTTTGTATAGATATTATAGATTGTGATACTACGATAATTATTATTATCATCATCTTCTATATTAAATATATATTGTTATGCCAATATCACAACGATAAGTTTGTCTGATCGAATTATTACATCAAGAGTAAAATTCTATAAATTACAAGTTGTTGATATACATATAATTGCCAGTTACATAGTGTGACTTGACTTGCCGAGATAGAAATGAGTATTTCTGCAAACACTCAGAAGCTATGCAATAGTAAGTGTAACACGATCAATTATATGCAAATATCGATTTAATTGTGCTATCGATAATGAATTAGATATAAATTTATGTGCATTTGCAGAAGAACATACAATTTTTAATATGGGATGATGCTTAAGGCTTATAGTATGGTAAAGACACCTTCAAGTCAAACTCTAAAAACTGGTCAGAATGCACCAGATTTTAAACTAAGAGGCGTTGACGACAAGACATATTCTCTACATGACTTTACAAGCAAATCATTGCTTATAGTATTCATTTGTAACCATTGTCCTTATGTCAAGGCAAGAATCGGAGATATTATAAATTTGCAATCTAAATTCAAAAATTCGGAATTACAAGTAGTAGGTATTAACAGCAACGATCCTAACTATATAGAGGAAGGTTTTGATAACATGATAAAATTTGCAAATGAACGGAAATTAAATTTTCCATATTTAATTGACGATACTCAATATATAGCTAAATCATATGGAGCCGTTTGTACGCCTGATCCGTTTCTATTTGATGAGCAACGCAGACTGGTTTTTCATGGCAAAATTAACGATGCAGTTGAGCCTGAAATGACACCCAAAATTCAAGTCATGGAAAATAACATAAGAAAAATTCTAAAAGGGGAAAAAATAGAAAAGGATTTCGATCCATCTATTGGTTGTTCAATCAAATGGAAAAATTAGTATTACGTATAATGAAGTTGTGAATAGATCGATATAGTAGATGATATAAAAGAACAGTGTGAGGTATTCTTCCTGTTAATTTGACATCTACATGTCAATCTTTTAGTTGATTCAATTTCTTAAATAGTAAGTAGCCTGCTTGACCTGCCCAGACTTTATGGTAATTATTCAGATCCTCATCATGCATATTAAACTGTGGATAATAGCATAGGTATTTTATGAATAGCTAACCATACTGGTAGTTAATTCCTTTTTCGCCCCGCGGATGTCTCCATTCCGTATCTTTTGCACAAGTTCCACATTCTATACATCCTTCATGCTGAAGCATTACTTTGTTGTTTTCTGTAATATAGCATTTTGTTGGACAAAGTATAACCATCCTTTTCATAAACTCACTTTTTGGATCCAATACTTTGATATGAGAAAGAGAATCATCGTCATACTTCAATCTTGCGATACGCTGAGCAAGTGTTGGAATTGAAGGTACATATGAAGAGGAAACTCTACTACCTAACTTTTCTGCAATCTCAATTGGCACTTGGACATAAGTCTCTTCTGATTCTATTAATGGCAAGAGGCGATCATATCCTAGCATATTAGCAAAGCCTACTGCAAGTCCTCGGAATGTACCGCTAGACATTAACTTGAAGATCATTCCATATCTAGAGCCGACAATATCTTTTGGAACGTCTTTTGCAGCATCTAGAAATATCTTCAGATAATCTTTGTCAATTTCTTTCATATCTCTTGTATATGGGCTATCCTCAACTAGCTGGCTGTAAAATTCGCCCATATAATTAGGAGAAAAGTTATTTCTATCAATAGATCTTGCAACTGCATTGGCGGCCCTAACTGCATCATCTATTCCTACGTTAAGACCTTCTATTCTTGGACCTATGAAAATACCTCGACCAGCGGCATCACCTATAAATAAGACATTCTTATAGTATGGTTTCTTCATCCTACAGCGTTTTCCATCAGGAACTAATTTTGCACTGTATTCTAGCTCAATATAATCACTTACAAATCTTGTCCCATACTTACTACTTAATTCTTTATGTATAAAATCAAGTCGTGCCTTAATTTCCTCGCTTGACTTGTATTTACCATTTTCAATAAGTTTTGCCCTACCAGATGGAGAATAGTATGTGTGACGTAGCTCTTCCCACGTCTTTATTAGTTTGCTTACTGCAAAGCGTGTTCTTAGTTGCTCTTCTTTTGGAAGATTCTTGTCAATTTCTTCTTTTATTGCAACCTCGTCTTTGATAAACTCTCTAACCATTGGATTACTTAGTAATGTATTAACAAGGACGTAAGGTTCAGTAGGATTTTCCATTAGGGAATCATAATGGTATACAGCCCCAACAGACAGTGTGTCCCTGTTGGTATAAACAAATCCGCCGCCTATATGATTCATTGTGATATCGCCAGCAAAAAGATGTGCAACTCCTTCATTTGGGCCTATTTGGAATCTTTCCTCAATAATTTCCTCAGGTAATTTGACTACAACCTTTACGCCTTGATACAATTCATCAGGACTGAATTTGTGTCTGATGCCAGTTAATTCTGCAATTTCTGAATTAACACCATCTGCTGCAATAATTGCCTTTACCTCAAACTCCTCAAGTTCATTAGTTTTAACTATCACTCTATCGTTCTGTTGTTGTTGTTGTTGCTGCTGTTGTTGTTGCCAAGAAAGCGACTGGACATGAACTCCAGAAATAATGCCGCCTCCTTGTTTTTCAGCACTTTCTTGTGCTTCTTTTGCAAACCAAGAATTTAATTTATTTAAAAGAACAGAGTAACCAAAATTTGCCTGATATTCATGAGCACGTGTCAAATCAATAGAAAATGCCTTATCTTTTGAAGTAGCATGAAGAATATACTTTGTAATTAACCTTTCAATTGGAGCTTCTGAAAGAAAATCTTTGCCGTAAACATCTTCAACATTGTATACCTTACCATTCTTTAGTTTCTTTGAGTAGAGAATTCCACCGGATATATTCTTTGAGCCGACTGTCTTTCCAGCCTCTATCAGTACAGCCTGTTTTCCTAGATTTGATAACTGCCTGAGAGCGGCTAATCCAGCTGAACCTCCACCTACTATAGCAACATCAAAATGCTCCATATTTTACTTTCGAACCTCCATCAGTATTTTTTGTTCTTTTAATTCTTTTATTATCTTTGGAATTATATCTTCTATTCTGCCTTTAATAAAAACGTCACATTCATCTTTTATTGGTGAATTTTCGTCAGGATTGATAGCAATGACAAATTCAGATTCCTTCATTCCCATAACATGTTGCATAGCGCCGCTGATACCTGCAGCAATATAAAGCAGTGGCACGACTTTCCTACCACTCGTCCCGATTACCCTGTCGGGAATAATATAACGAGAGTTGATCGATTCACTTACTGTATATGGTTTTTTCGAAACTGGCAATGATATCCCAATCTCTGCATCTAATTCCTTTGCCAGTTCTTCAATTAATTTGATATTTTCTTCTGGAGAATCTTTGATTCCTCGTCCAAAACTAATGATTGCTTTGCGGTTATCAAAGTCAACAGCACTTTTTATTATCTTGCGATTGAGTATTCTTATTTTGAGATCCTTTTCCTCTAATATTGGTGCATAATCTACAACTATTCCGCTTCTTGAAGTATCTTGTTTAAGTGGTTGGAATACACCTGGAATAATACTGCATGCTTGAGGATGGTAATCTCTCTCTATCGATGGATTTCTATTATCAAGACACAAAATAGTAGTCCACAGAAAACCTGAAAAATCAGGTCTATACATCTCAAGTGTCTTATTATATTTTATAGGCTGGCCTTTGGTCTTGTGCTCATGCCTAATTTCCAGATCTTCTATTACAAGTTTGTTAATATCTGAGGCAAGACCAGACTCTAGTTCTGCCAATACCGTTGAGGATAGATGTCTGCCTATATTATCAGCAGCAAAAAACATATATCTAGGTTTCTTGAATTTTTCAGCATCATAGTCTAAAGAGAACTTGGCTACACATTTTTTATCTTTTGCAATCTGGCTGATTACTTTTGTATGAACTAGATTTCTAAAATACTGTAATTCTGGACTTTCTGCATATATTACTGCGTCGGCACCATAAAGTATTAATTCATCACACAATTTTCTGACATTATTTCCTAATACTACGGCTACAACTTTTTCCTGGGAAGAATACTTTTTGTTAAAATCATCCATAAGTCTTCTTGCTTCACCAAGCATCTCTAAACTAACCGGGATAATCTTGCCTTCTTCATGTTCAATTACTACATAAAGATGTTGGTAGTAGTTACCTTCATTGCTAGACGTCGTTGTAGGAGTATTGATCATCTAATTATCATTCCTCCAAGAACTTCATGTATCCTTGCGACAACCTTGCGTATTTGTTCTGAATCTGATCCATCTACAATTTCTGCTTTTCTACTTGCTTTTGCCTTGGGAATCTTTTCTACTTTGTATACAATCGTAGGGGAGCCAGGAAGACCCACGAACTTCAAATCAACACCTAGTTGTTGAGCATTGAAAATTTTTAGATACCTCTTGTAATCCTGAGCTCGATTTATTGCCTCTTTCTTGTACTTTACAAATGCCAATCTTTGTGAAATGGTTCTAAAGAAAGGCTTGTATGATGGATCAATTGTAATAAATACAGGTAATTGAGCTTCTACTTCTTCAATAATGTCGTAAAAACCTTGCAAGATTATCAAACGTTTTGCTCTAATGAGTCTTTTTTCAATATCAACATCATAATCGATTACGTTGCCTAGAAAGGTATAGCCAAGCTTCCAGGCCGTCTGCGGACCGGTCTGACCAGTCTCGCCGTCTGATGCCCTATGTCCTGAAAATACTATATCTATTTTTTTGCCATTTTCCATTTTACTAATACCAGTTTTCAGAACTTCAGCGGTGGCAAGCGTATCTGCACCTGCAAATATTCTATCACTATAAAGATGTAATTCATCTGCATCACAGATTGCTTGCGCCTGTTGCAAAGCAAAATCAGCGATAGGAGGACCCATTGTTCCGACAGAAACACGAGCATCATACTTTACCTTAGCATAAAATGCTGCACTTGATGCAACAGCGCTATGAGGACCAAGTATGCTCTTTGTTTCTGCTCTATTTAGAGTTCCGTCTGCATTGTAACTAACGTTGCCTTCTGAAAAATCAGGCTCAAGTTTTACAATGACAGCAGTATTTAGTGAATTGTCCATTATACCTGCTTTGTCCATCTATTGCCTTTAAATGGGTTTTGGAAGAAGCTGTATGTTAGAGTGTGAGTGGGCTAATTGATAAATCTTATAGCAACCTTTTTCATTGGATTCAGAAGATATCGTGGTATATCTATTGGTCTATTTATGGCTATTGAGGTCAAAGCAAGAGGTTGGGAAATAAGCCGACTAGAAGCAGCAACAGCAATTACAAGTTTTGTGATTGGGGCATAGCAAGAGTTTGTTCATAATAAGCAGATCGTAATTGTTCATAAGCCCATCTTATCTTTCTATAGAACTCAGGCATCTTTGGAGAAAGCATAGTATAAGCAAGATAAAAGTCCTCGGCCTCTCTCATATACCGCTTCATCTTGTCATAGACTATTTTATTATTCAATCCTGCTTTGCTGATAAGAAATCTCATATTGTTAAGTCTATCTGCAAGCTTGATAGTCTTTACGTCATATTCTGCCATCGTGAGAATATCACAATACTCTTGGAACCTGTGTAATTGACGTTCCTCATCATTTCTACCGCGATAATTCTCAAGAGGACGGATTTTTAATTCAGTTGCAATTTCATATACTCTATGTCCGAATCGGTATCTAAGGTCAGCCTCAAAACCATATGCCTTTGTTTTATACCAATCTAAAATTCTGTCATTATCTTCTAATACATCATGCAAAATTGCAGAAGCAACTTCAACACTAGTAATATTGCGGTTAGTCGATCTGTAATGTTTTACAACATCTATTGCGACTGGCCATGTATGTGTTTCTAAGAAAATTGAAAAACCATCTTCTCTTTTTACTCCTTCATGAATCTCCTCTGCGACTTTGATCGCGCTCTCAATGAAATTATCAACACGTAGAGTTGGCTTCATTTTCTAAAAAAAATAAAAATTCCTCCTTGCTTGCTGTATGAGCAGAGTTATCTTCCATGAGATATAAAATCAGTAGTTAAACAAAAGCCTTGCTATTATATCTACTGAAATCTCATAAATATTATATCTTAAACATGCATAACTTGTAATTTGGCCTTTTTATGTCATTGGTGGCTGTTAAAACAAACAAACAACTGGAAATATATTACTTATTAATATTGATCTTACTATAACAATATATTCTCGTTTTGATGATTAATTCTTCCATTGCTAGCCTCTAGCTCGAAAGGACGCTTTATTCTATCAGAAAATGCATTTTCACCTAAAGGTGACCAGCCCGAAGCTATTGAAAAATTAGTGAGAGGAATATTGAAAAAAAATGATGAAGGTGGACGATGCCAAACTTTAGTTGGAGTTACGGGTAGTGGAAAAACTTTTACAATAGCAAACGTTATCGCAAAAACAAACAAAAATACTCTTGTAATTTCCCATAATAAAACACTGGCTGCACAATTATATGCAGAATTCAAAGAATTTTTTCCAAATAATAATGTAGGATACTTTGTCAGTTTTTATGACTACTATCAACCTGAAAGTTACCTTCCGCAGACGGATACCTATATCGAAAAGGATACACAGGTTAATGAAAAAATTGAAAAAATGAGATTGGAAGCAACTGCAATGTTAATGTCAGGTGATCCAACGATAATCGTATCTACAGTATCCTGCATATACTCTCTTGGCTCGCCTACCGAATGGGAAGAAAGTGCCACTCCGATAAGCAAAGGTATGACAGTAAACAGAAAAGAGTTAATTCATAACCTGATCGAAGCACGTTATGAACGAAATGATGTTTCTTTGGTGCCAGGAAATTTCAGGGTAAAGGGTGACACTATAGATATTATTCCAGGCTATTCGGATGATATAATTCGTATTTCACTTTTCGGAGATGAAATCGAAAAAATTAGCATTCATGATCATACAACTATGAAGAAGATCAGAGATGCCAATTCTGTAAAAATCTTTCCAGCTAAACATTATATTGTCGACGATAATTCGAGATTAGGCGCTATCGAATCAGTGAAGCGCGAATTGGCAAATTGGCTTCCCAATTTACCAGGTGAGCTTGAAAAGCAAAGACTTGCTTCACGTACAAAATACGATTTAGAGATGATAGAAGAATTGGGCTATTGTTCTGGAATTGAAAATTATTCCCGTCATTTAGATGGTAGGGCTCCAGGACAACCCCCCTATTGTTTGCTAGATTTTTTTGGCCATGATTTTCTATTGGTGATAGACGAATCACATGTTACATTACCCCAACTTCATGGCATGTATAACGGAGATTATACACGGAAGAGAATGCTAGTTGATTATGGGTTTAGACTGCCAAGTGCTTTTGATAATCGTCCTCTAAAGTTTGAAGAGTTCGAGAAGTATTTGAGTAATAATGTAATTTTTGTATCTGCAACACCGGCTAGCTATGAATTAAAGTCAAGCTGGCAAATTGTAGAACAACTGGTCAGACCTACCGGATTAGTCGATCCGAAAGTAGAGATCAGACCTACAAAAAATCAGATAGAAGATTTAATTAAAGAAATTAGTGACAGAGCAAATAAGGATCAGAGAACCCTTGTCACTACTCTAACAAAGAGGATGGCAGAAGATCTTGCAGAATTTCTAGCAAAAAACGACATAAGAGTACGTTATTTGCACTCTGAAATTGAAGGATTAGAAAGAACAGAGTTGATACGCCAATTACGATTGGGCGAATTTGATGTTTTAGTAGGCATTAACCTACTTAGAGAAGGGTTAGACATTCCGGAAGTGTCTCTTGTTGTTATATTGGACGCTGATAAAGAAGGATTCCTACGCAATAATACAAGTCTAATACAGACTTTTGGTCGTGCTGCAAGAAATGTCGAGGGTATGGTTATTATGTATGCAGATAATATTACTGATTCAATAAAAAGTGCGCTAGCAGAAACAGAGAGAAGGCGTAAGAAACAGATCCAGTATAACGAAAAGTACAAGATAACACCCAAATCAGTTGTCAAAGCCATTCCAGATAAAGCAACAACAACAAAATCAGACATAGACTTCAAAACACTTACAAAATCTATCGCTCAATCAGACCTGCTAAAACTTGCAATAGAGACAGAAGCAACCATGATAAAATTTGCTGAAGAATTAGATTTTGAAAAAGCTATTGAATTTAGGGAAAAACTGACAAAGATAAAGAATATGTTAGCAGAACGAACACATGTAGAGGTTTCATGAATATGCATGATAAAATAGTTATAAAAGGTGCAAGACAGCACAACCTAAAAAATATCAATCTAGAAATTCCAAAAAACAAACTCATTGTAATTACAGGGCTATCAGGCTCAGGAAAATCTACACTTGCATTCGATACTATTTACGCAGAAGGACAAAGGCGCTATGTAGAGTCATTATCAGCATATGCAAGACAATTTTTGGAGTTAATGGACAAACCAGATGTTGATTCTATAGATGGTTTATCTCCAGCAATATCAATACAACAGAAGACTACCAGCAAGAATCCACGTTCTACGGTCGGAACCGTAACAGAGATCTATGATTATCTACGATTACTATATGCCAGAATAGGAATACCTAATTGTCCTGAATGCAATAGAACAATTACAAGTCAATCTTCAGATTCTATTACAGAATCGATATGGAAATCAGCTCAAAAGAAGAAGAACAGCTCAATTATGATTCTTGCCCCAATCATTTCAGCAAAGAAAGGTACATACGAAAAATTATTTAATGAATTAAAACAAGACGGCTTTTCCAGAATTCGATTAGATGGCGAGATAACCAATCTCGAAGATGATGAAGAACAAGAACAAGAACAAAAATCAAAATATCCTAGACTAGACAGACAAAAAAAACATACTATTGAAGTCATCGTTGACAGATTAAAGGTCATGACTGAGGAAAAAAGCAGATTATTTGAATCCGTCCAGTCAGCCCTTAAGATAGGAAATGGTATTGTGATTGCCTCAATAGATGGTGAAGATACATTATACTCCCAACGCAACGCATGCCCGTATTGCGGTATTAGTCTAGGCGATTTAGAACCGCGCTCATTTTCATTTAATTCTCCTTTCGGTGCATGCAGAGACTGCAACGGACTTGGGATAAAAATCGAATTCGACCCTGAACTAATTATTCCAGACAAGTCAAAAAGCATATTGGATGGAGCTGTGAAACCTTGGTCAGGCTACTTCGCTACATTCCGCTCTGAAATGCTCAGAGACGTAGGCAAACATTTTGGATTTAATCTTTATACGCCTATCTCAAAGATGACAGAAGAGCAAGTCAGAGTCATTTTATATGGAACAGATGATAAGATTCATTATAAATACGAAGGAAAATATTCATCTAGCAGATGGGAATTTAGAGGATCCTTTGAAGGCGTAATTCCAAACTTGGAGCGCTTATATAAGCAAACTGAATCAGAATCAAAGCGTGACGAGATCATGCAGTTCATGCGCGAGCGTACCTGCGATAGTTGTCTAGGTAGAAGATTGCGTAGAGAAGCGCTTTCAGTAAAGATACAGGAAAATTCGATAATGGACATATGCGATCTTTCCATTGATAACTGTTATCGATTTTTTAGAACCATACAACTTTCAGAAACTGAAAGATATATTGCAAGAACAATACTAAAAGAGATTATTTCAAGGCTTGAATTCTTGAATAATGTTGGATTAAACTATTTGTCATTGAATAGGGTTACAGCCACACTTTCCGGTGGAGAATCACAGAGAATCAGATTAGCAACCCAGGTCGGTTCGAACTTAACTGGAGTTTTATATGTCCTTGATGAACCTACTATAGGTCTGCATCAGAGAGACAATGCTAAATTGATTGATACTTTAAAAAAATTACGTGATCTTGACAATACGCTGCTTGTAGTTGAACACGATGAAGAAGTAATCCGTAATGCCGACTGGATCATTGATATTGGGCCTGGTGCAGGCATGCGCGGCGGAGAAATTACTGCTTATGGTCTATTAGAAAACATTCTAGATAATAAGAACTCCGTTACAGGAGCCTTCCTCAGAGGTGACCTACTTGTATCCTATCCTAAGCAAGAGAGAAAAATACCAGAACGGTGGCTAACTATTTACAGAGCGCAGGAAAATAATCTGAAATCAATTGATGTGCAATTTCCTATTGGTTGCATGACAGTCGTGACAGGAGTTTCTGGCTCTGGCAAATCAACATTAGTAAATGATATATTATTTAAAGCCCTCGCGGCTCATATTTACAACACTAAAGAAAAGCCTGGTAAACACAGAAATTTATCGGGCTTGGAATATGTAGACAAAGTCATAGGAATCGATCAATCACCAATTGGTCGTACTCCAAGATCAAATGCAGCTACTTATGTTAACGCATTTACGCCAATTAGAGAACTATTTGCAAAGACTTCGCAAGCAAAAGAAATGGGATACAAATCTGGAAGATTTTCATTTAATGTTTCACATGGAAGATGCGAAGCATGTCAAGGTGGTGGCGTCAGAAAAATCGAAATGCAATTTTTACCTGATGTCTATGTTACATGTGATGAATGCAAAGGAAAACGGTATAACTCTGAAACGCTCTCTATAAAGTACAAGGAAAAGACAATTTCAGACATACTGAATATGACAGTCGACGAAGCATCAGAATTCTTTGAAAATATCTCAATTATTGAAAAGAAGCTCCGAACTCTGAAGGATGTAGGACTTGGATACATACGACTTGGCCAACCTGCTACTACATTGTCTGGCGGTGAAGCACAGAGAATTAAACTTGCTGCGGAGCTCTCAAAAAGAGATACCGGTAAGACAGTATACATTCTAGATGAGCCAACAACAGGGCTTCATTTTGCAGATGTTAGCAAATTGTTGCATGTTTTAAAAAGACTAGAAGATCTTGGCAATACTATAATAGTTATTGAACATAATCTAGATGTCATCATAAGCGCCGATTGGATTATAGACCTTGGCCCGGAAGGCGGAGAAGGTGGTGGCAAGATAGTTGCTACGGGACCACCTCATGAAGTTGCACAAAATAAAGAAAGCCATACTGGAAAATATCTAAAATCCAAGTTAGCAATTGATCAAATCATTCAGAGGGGTGCATCATAATCACATCGTCATCACCTCCTACACTAGACATCTCTTCTATCATAGGAAAGCAAATCCCTGAGGATCCTGGTGTGTATTTGATGAAAAACAAAGAAGGGAAAATAATTTACATTGGAAAAGCGAAAAATATACGTAAGCGACTTAAATCTTATTTTTCACTTTCAAATAATAATAATAATACCAGCAACAACTGGAAAACCTCTCGTCTTATAAGTAATATTGCAGATATTGAATTTGTACTAACTGATAATGAGATCGAAGCATTCTTGCTGGAATCTAATTTGATTAAAAGGTTTAGGCCGCTATTTAATATTGAACTAAAGGATCAACAGCGTTATACATATCTGAAAATCACAGATGAAATTTTTCCCCGCCTACTTGTGGCAAGACGTAATAGAAATGGAGAATTTCATGGACCAAAGGGCAAAATATATGGTCCTTTCGTAAGAGGCAGTTCAAAGTTTCTTACTGTAGGGCTTTTAAGAAAATTATTCAAGATTAGAATCTGCGACAAACTGCCGAAGAAACCATGTTTAGAATATTTCATTAAGAATTGTGACGCACCTTGCATTAATGATATGGCTAGAACAGAATATATGAGAAATGTTATTGCATTACAGAGAATATTAGAAGGAAAAAGTAGTATTGATAATTTTATAAACGAAATGGAATATAAGATGAAGCAAGCATCAGAGCTTCACCAGTATGAAAAGGCAATAGAAATTCGTGATACACTGCATAGATTGAACAATTTACGTGTAAAACAGAAAATGGAAAAAGCCGTAAATGGCAATTCTGACGAAGAATATATTGGAATAGTGAAGGAGGAAGAAAAAGGTATTGCAAATATAATGACTTTACGGAGAACTCGCGGCGTTATCAGTGATCGGAAACGATTTGAATTTGAATTGGTTGGAGACAATTCCATTTCTACCTTCATATCACAGTATTATTCAACAGTCCCAGTAATTCCTAGATATATATATGTGAACGAAGAACCCGAGTCAAAGCAATCTTTAGAAGAGTTATTGGAAAAACTCGCTGAGCGTAAGGTGAGTATTATTCAGATTTCCTCTCAATTCCCGATGAAAGAAAAAAGGCAGTTAATGGAACTAGTTCTACGCAATATTAATCTTTACGCTGGAAATAACTATGATCCCTCTATAGTAGAACTAAAGAAAATTCTTCAATTACCGACTATGCCATATGTAATAGATTGCTTTGATATATCAAATTTCGGGACTACATTTGCTGTTGGATCCTGTACTAGGTTCATTAATGGTCATCCAAATAAAGCGGGTTATAGAAAATTCAGAATTAAGACAAAGCTATTTACCCAAAACGACTTTGCAATGATTGAAGAAATTGTAACGCGTAGATACTCGCATTATGACGAAAAGACTAATAGCAAATATCAAATGCCGGACTTGATAGTAATTGACGGAGGAAAAGGACAGTTACATTCTGCGATTAATGGTCTTCATAAATTAGGAATAGATATTCCCTGTATATCCCTTGCAAAAGAAAATGAAGAAATCTATACTCCTTATTCATCTGAGCCCATAATTCTTCCAAGGAATAGCCCTGCACTTAAGATGCTTCAGCACATTAGAAATGAAGCCCACAGATTTGGCTTAGCATATAATGTTAATCTGAGAAAATTTAGTTCTAGTAATTAGATAGATAGATAGATAGAGAGGGATAGAGAGAGTCAGAAGAATAACCATATACCATCATGACCTCATAGAGAAAGAGAGAGAAAAAGAAAAACAACAGTTTTCCTAATTTCTTTTTTCATTAACAATTTCTTTTGATATGAGCTGAATCACCCTATTGTAGTCTATTAGATCTGGAATGACGTAACTTAGAGAAGAAAGAAAGACACAAAGAAATGAATAAAGAAGACCACTTTAAAGAAATGCTAATTACTTAATAATATAATTATAGGATTAGAATTATTTGGCAACATCTTGTTTTAGAGAGTAGGTTAGGATGCTTACTACTGTGAGAGAATTTTGTATTATGTGCTGCAAGTAGTAAACTGATGAAACTAGCTCTCTATGGTGTGTACGCTCTTCATTCACAATAATTGTAGTCCTCATCGTCATCATCCTTTCTTAATACTCTTTGCTTGCTAGTAGACGTTGTCCTTTGCTTGATTAAATCATATCTGAAAAGATATATTCTGAATATTTATTATTATTATTATTCCAATCACATATATTTTGTATATTTTATCATTATAATCTTGCTTTCTAACTACTATTATCTTTACTTTTTCTGCAAAACAAGGTTTAGAGAACAATAACTTGTGTATTTGATATTTTTAAGTTGATAAGTAGAATACTAAATTATATATTATATTAAAAGTTACATACTTTCTGTAGATGACTTGTATTGTTATTAAATATAGAAATATAACATGGAAAAATTTGGCATTTATCTATTGGTGCAGACAGGCCTTATTGCTCTGCTCCAAGATTGAATCTTCATATTATATGTAGTGGTTTCTTAGATGTTATTACTATTTGCCATTGTTAATACATAAATCGTGGGTCGTTTTTATTTATGCAATAACTCTATCTGTAGAGTCAATTCTCATTGAATTTTTAACTACCACTTCTCTGCAAATTCCTCCCATTATGCTTTCAGCCATAAGCATAACCTTGGCAGGCATTATGTTGTCACTTGTTGCGGTCTTTTTTATGAAAAAGAGAGGAATATCTACGTTATTCTCAAAATCATGGAAAAATCTCATTTTGGCTTGTTTCTTGCTAGCAATTGGGATATTTACATGGTATGATTCTATTAGCCGAATTGGCGCCTCAAAAGAAGCCCTTATTGCTGGTCCTCTTGAAATCGTGATTATAGTTGTTTTAGCACGAATTTTCTTGAATGAGAATTTAGATAGAATTCGGGTTATTGGTATTGTTCTGGCATTAATTGGATTCTTAATGGCGATAGCAAGTGATGCAGGAGATGTTCTTGATGACAATAGTATAGGGACAGTAATAACATCGCCGTCAACATTAATTACCTTTGGTGATATAGAAGCAATTTTTTCAGCCCTTGGATTTGCAATTGGCGTTCTCTTTTTAACCAAACTTGTTTCAATACATTCATCTATAGAAGTGGCAGGAGCCTCCATGCTAGTCTCTGGATTAATTTTGGTTGCTTTTATGATTGGGTTTTTGCATGAATCTCAAGAAATATTATCATCATCAGCCTGGTGGTCTTTATTTCAGCAACAGCCATTGATAATCACTATTATATTATTACTCCTCTTTTCATTTCTTCCTTTTATTGGATCACTATGTTATACTACTGGCTTAAGCAAAATAGGAGCATCTATTACAGCAACCATAGGGTCTTCTAGTATTCTTATTACTGTCTTAATACAAATAATACTGAAAGAATTAGGAATTACGAGTAATTTACCTGAAAATATATTTCTAGCTATTCTGGGAGGTGTTTTAGGATTTCTCGGAATATATGTAATTCACATGCATACCCGTTATCTATCAATTATTCCAAGGAGAAAACAATAAGCGACCTTACCTATCCGTATTAGACTTGATTATGAATATACTTCATCTTTTTACTATCACTACAGAGCAATGTGCATACGTTACAATAGCTGACGCAATGACACATCTTTATACTGAAGATGCTGACCGAGCTTTTGATCAGGCTGTTTCTGAAGATGCAGATGTGACTATCTGTAATGGATATGTGTTGGGGAGATCATACGGGCAATTAATAGATCCTTATAATCATACAGGTCAATCGTGACGCGCAAACAGAATCTGTCCTATGATGAAATTTAGAGCATGAGAGGCTGCTCTGCTGTATTTAAACAGATGATGATGATGGTTTAGGAGGCTCTGTTAATTAAGATTTCAAGTAACAAAAATAGTGAATTGAAGCAATGTAATGATATTGTCATAGACGAAAATCATTAACAATAAGACATCCATAGAGCAAAATAGAAAGCGATAAATCGCTGCGACCTAAAATCATGTCAAATTTGTTTCACATCTCTTTAGGCTCACTGTATACATGGCTCACTATTATTGTGTATGTTGTATAGTCACATCATAATAGGAGGATTGCACCAATGCCTGCAAAGCCAGAGACCGATTTTAACAAGATAGAAAGTATTCGCACTCATACAAATCCTTCATCGATTAAGGAGTTTCATCAATATATTGACTATACAAAACTTGTTTTAGATATTATAGAACAAAATCTATCTATATAATACATCTTCTTTTATAACAAAGCAAGTTATGATAAATAATTCAAAAAGAAGATATAATGCGTATCATGCATGCATGTAAAGAGTAATCAAAGGTGAGATGATTTAGAGACAGGACAACAACAGACCATACTCAATTTGTATAACTCTGGAATTCTACCAGATATAATTGCAATGCAGCTGGATATTAGCAAAGATGAAGTTTATCAAATTATAAAAAATGCAGCTAGTGAGGAAGAAAGAAAAAAAGCATCTGTCAAACAGGTTTCAAATGCTTCTTCACTAGGTATGTTCTATCTTGATGCAGTAGTGAATATCGACTTATCTATCAAACATGCACAGGATACTATGTGGAAGGCTTTGAAAGGAGTACCAGAGTTTAATATCTCAATGGAAGAAACACAGAATGTTCTTGAAAGCTATGCAAAATCTAAAGTAACGCTAGTAATTTTGCATATTGATCTTGTAGGTTCAACCAGGCTATCAATGACTCTTCCTGTAGACAGGCTTGCAACAATAATTCAAGCATTTACTCAAGAAATGTCACTTATTATTGCAGCATATGGCGGATACGTATTAAAGTTTGTTGGAGATGCAATTCTAGCATTTTTCCCTGTAAATTTGGATGATCTGTATCTACCGTGCATCAATGCAGTAAATTGCGCACGTTCTATGATTAAAATAATGCGACAGGGTATGAATCCAATTCTAAATCAATATGATTACCCAGAGATGGGAGTGCGTGTCGGTATAGATGTTGGTGAGAACGTAGTAGTGCAATATGGCTTGGATATTCGCACTTATACAATAGAGAACAAGCAAATATTGAAAAAGCCTCACCTGGACATTCTAGGTTATACTATTAGCATTGCAGTTAAAATGACAGCATTTGCAAAATCTGATCAAATTATAATTGGTCAATTAGTGTATGATAGATTGGATGCCACACAAAAGTATGCTTTTAAAGTTCTGCCAGTTAGTTCTGATGTTTGGAGTTATGTCAGTAACAATAGTGGATATATTTACAGTCTATATGGCAGTATAAAGGAATAAAGATGCCCTGATCTGATGCAAGTCAATCTATAATTTAAGAATTGAGTCATTGACTACCAAGTAGCAATTTTTGATAGAATAAAGAACAAACTGTTTCGGATTAAGGTAGTAGAAGTTGAACCGATAGATAAAAGACAATAATTCTTAGAATTCATATTTCCCTTAGAAGAAACATGTATGTAAGTAGTAGTGCTGTAATTTAAAATACTCTATTGTCCGATACATCACTAAATGGTAAAGCCTTTTAATAAAATTATTTATTTAACAAATCATCGGGAAGACAACCAGCGCCATAAATGCTTGTGCCTAAAATCAATTCAATAATTTCCATATTATTTTTGTATTAACTATGATCGTGCAACTGCATGTGTGCTTGCATTGTTGATTCAGAATATGCTTTTAGCAGTTCATTATTTTCGAAAAAGATAGTAGCATCGCCATGGAAGAATATGCGTCTGTTAACACATGCAATCTTATTTGCAAGTTTTTTTACTGCGTCTAGATCATGGGAGGCCCATATTATCGTGATCTTATTGTCTTCATTTAATTTCTTTAGCAAAACATAAAATTTGTTCTGTGTTTCCAGATCAATTCCTGTAACTGGTTCGTCAAGTATTAACAATTCTGGTTCATTTGCTAGAGCTTTTGCAATGAGAACCCGTTGTTGTTGTCCACCGGATAATTCGCCAATTCTTTTAGTTTTCTGATCAAATAATCCTACCGTTTCGATAGCATAATTTATTTTGTTTTTGGATGGTCTTCTACTAGATATTCCTAATGAAACAATTTCTTCAACTGTTGCAGGGAAGCCTTGATCTATTGAATTTTTCTGTGGGATATAACCTATCTTTTGAAGTATGTTTCTATTTTTACGAATATCCTCGCCAAAGAATGTAATTCTGCCTTGATAGTCTTCCAGTAATCCAAGCATTGAACGAAATAGAGTGGTTTTGCCGGCACCATTAGGACCAATTATTCCTACAAAATCGCCTTTGTCTACTGTAAATGAAATGTTTTCAAGAACAAGAGCCGAATTAAATCCATAAGAGACATTGTCAATATTTACTACTTGCAATCCATTCCACCTTTAAGATAGCAACATTATGATCCATTCTTTTATATACCAACACCTTTTTTCCTTCCTGATGTGCTCTCTCTATAAAATTTAAATTAAGTACCTGGCTATTTGCAGTCTCCTCAATACAATTAGCCAAGTCAGAATGAATTAACTTATCAGAATGAATTAACTTATCAGAATGAATTAACTTATCAGAATGAATTAACTTATCAGAATGAATTAACTTATCAGAATGAATGATATCGGTTTTCAATTGACCTATCAGTTGATTAATTACAATCTTTTTATTAATGTATCTTCTAATCCAAATCCTAGTAAATTGTGTTGATGCACTATTTTTTTATATATAATGGCTGGATGAATTATGGAATACAATAAAGTCATGCTGATTTATTGTCATCAAATAAGATTGTTTGTATATAATAAGAATGTAATTTAATAATAATAAATGTATATTTATATATAAATAACTTAATTATATATTGGCAATAGTAAGTATATCACTCAATCAAGAGATCCTAGCAGAGATAGACAAATTACAAAATGGTCTTGGTTTTTCAGGCCGATCAGAAATTGTTCGAGCGGGAATTCGAAATCTATTAGCAGAAGAAAGAGAAAGACAGAATTTAATAGGTCTAATTCATGCATTATTATTGGTAATCCATGATGAGGAGTCTGATGATCAAGTCTCAGAGACAAGGCATGATTACGACAAACTAATCAATACACATTTACACAGTAAAATCGATAGGGACCGATGTCTAGAGATCTTTCTTCTTAGAGGCGAGGCAAATGAAATTAGAGAAATGACTAAGAAATTTCAATCCAATAAAAAGATGGATCATACAAAATTAGTAGTAATGTAGAAATCTATGATTTAGTAATTGTAGACTTGACACATGCAAGATATATGTGGTTTCAAATATATTAAAAAAACACAACAAATCGCGCTATATGACAGAAAGAAAAGAGGAACGCAAAAAGATAGTTCTAAAGTTTTTTATGAGTACTAGTCTGTTCTTTAAATATGCCCAGAAAGTACTCTTATTTATGACCTATTCTTTCTAATAGTTCAGAAACTTCAGTCATGGTAGCCGGCTGTGCGTGCGGCTTCCTAATGTAAAGTGAGGAGCATACATTTGCATAAATTAATCGTTCTTCGGCATCTAATCCTGCTAAATAACCAATAATATCAGCAGCATCCCAAGAATCGCCGGCACCAGTTAGAGTTTGCACCTCAACTTTGATTGCATGTACAAATTCAGTTTCCTTTCCATTTGACCACGCTGCACCTATCCTAGTATGTAAGTCAATACTAATTCCAATTTTTTCTGCAAGTTTTTTTGCAGCATTTCTTACACTAGTCTGACTATAGCACTCTATGAGAAGTGGATCAATCCCAACTGCTTCTGCAAGAGAATTACATTCATTTTCGTTTATACTTAGAACGTCGGTGATATAGGCAATTTTTGTCATAGAGTCTAAAAATTCTTGTTTTCTTGTCTCGATATCAGCAGGATCTATAAAATGTAGAGCTTTTGGAGAATTGGCGAATACATGTTCTGCCAATTGTGTTCCTTTAAAATTACTAGCCCAGTTAACTACTATTACTGCATCTGCATTATTCAAAATTTTTAGGTCATCTGCAGAATCAACCCGTTCAGGACCAAAATTCGCATTATCTCCAATGTCACTTACCATAACATTTACTTTAGAGTACATTTCATCTTGAAATTCAAACGATGTAGTATGACCATGTTTTCCATTTATTATTTGAAGATTCGATCTATCTCCAAATTTTGAGAATATTTGTCTTATTATAGCAGAGCCAATGTCATCTGCAATCGTAAATAGAGTGACCTTTGCACCTAGACTTGCAAGGCAATATGCAACATTTACTGCATTTCCTCCTTTTACATCCACAGTCGGAATACCGCGGATACTGCCACCTCCAAACCTTGCTTTATCTGCTAAAGCATTAAAGAACTCCTTTTTTGAGTTTAATTTTATTAGACGGTCAACAAAAAAATCAGACATTACAACTATAGAGTTCATATAAGAATAGTAACTTTCTATCTTGTTTATTATTGAAGATTTAAATTGACAGCACCAAAAATAATATAATTTTACATTATTTATCTTTTAGGAAAATCAGAAATTTACTTATTGAAAAATTTAATAAATTATAAATATGCTGATTTTCTTTTGATACTGAATAATCAAAAACCGATGCTAATCAATAAGAGGAGTATTTTATTAAATAAAAATATAGATATGCGATTTACTTAATCTTCACTAGATTTTTCCGTTGAATTAATTATATTTGATTAGTTCTCGTCCTATTATAACTCATAAAGAAATGGAGTATTGGACATGTAGTTTATTCCATATCCATACCGCCCATACCGCCCATACCGCCCATACCGCCCATACCGCCCATACCGCCCATACCGCCAGGTGGAGCAGCAGGCATTTTGGATTTACCCGAGGAGATCACATCATCGATTCTCAATATCATACAGGCTGCTTCAGTAGCAGATTTAAGAATTTGCTCCTTGACTGCAACTGGTTCTAGCACATTTTGTTTGAACATATCGGCGACTACAGTGCTTCTTACATTAATGCCTGTCCATTTGGCGCCCTTACTTTGCTTTGCTCTTAATTCAGTCATGGTGTCAATTGGGTCCATACCAGCATTTTCTGAAAGAGCCAGTGGAATAGAATCAATTGCGTCAGCAAATTTATTAACTGCTAGTTGAGCCCGTCCTTCTAAACTGCTCGACCACTGTCTTAATTCATTTGCTATATATGCTTCTGGAGCACCACCACCTGCAACTATTATAGGTTTTTCAAGAACATCTTTTGTTACCATTAAAGCATCGTGTATAGAGCGGTCAGCCTCATCGACGACTCTCTGCGATCCACCCCTTACAAGGATTGTGACTGCCTTCGGATTTTTGCATCCTTCTATAAATACCCATCTATCTGTTTCAACCTTCCGTTCCTCGACAACGTCGGCAGAGCCAAGATCCTTGCTTGTGAGATCATCTATATTATTCACTATTCTGGCACCCGTTGCCTTTGCTAGTTTGAACAAGTCGCTTTCTTTTATACGCCTTACCGCAAGTATACCTACCTTTGAGAGATAGTGTTGTGCAATATCGTCAATACCCTTCTGGCATAGTACAACATTAGCATCTGCGGCCATTATCTTGTCAACCATGGATTTGAGCATTCTATTCTCTTCGTCAAGGAACATTTGCATCTGCTGTGGATCATTGATGCGAATTTCAGCGCTCATTTCTGTTTTCTCAATTTCAAGAGCAGAGTTAAGCAATGCTATCTTGGCGCCTTCGATTCTCTTTGGCATACCTGCATGGACTACTTCCTTGTCAAGAACTATACCTTTAATTAATGCAGTATCACGCATAGACCCACCTGCTTTCTTTTCGACCTTTATGTTGTCTAGATCTATTTTCAGTCCATCACTGTCTTCATTTTTTTCAGATACCTGTTTTGTTGCATCAACAACAGTTTGAGCTAAAATTGGACTGTCATCAGATACTAATTTTGAATCCATACTAGTTCTCGCAATTTTTATCAAAAGTTCCCTATCTTCAACATCTACTTTAATTCCGATCTTTTGTAATAACTTCAATGCTTGTTCAGATGCAGCCGTATAACCATCTACTATTACTGAAGGATGCACATCCTTATTTAGCAATTCTTCTGCTTTTTCCAGTAAAGCACCTGCGAGTACAACAGAAGAAGTTGTTCCATCACCTACTTCATTATCTACAGACTTGGAAACTTCCACCATCATCTTGGCTGCTGGATGCTGAACATCAATTTCTTTTAATATTGTTGCACCATCATTTGTAATTGTAACATCACCAAGTGTGTCAACAAGCATTTTATCCATGCCACGTGGACCCAAGCTAGTCTTTACGATCTCTGCGATAAGCTTTGCAGCAGTAATATTGTTTCTTTGAGCTTCCTTTCCCTTGTTTTCTTTAGTTCCTTCCTTTAATATTAATACTGGCATTCCGCCAGCAGTAGTTTGAATTGAGGCCATTCTATATCACCTAGTAGAATATACTGATTCTTCTTATGCCTCTTTTATAGTTTTACACATTATGTCGTCTCTAGCAGCTTTATCTTTTCATCGAATTTATTCTTGAATTTAAGTACATTAATTATAAATCTCTCATGTTGCCCTTGTCCAATCTTTTCAATTTTGTCAAATGCTTCGACATCAAACATAACTCTTCTGCCATTAACTGAGATCACCTTAGATTTTAGTAAGACTTCAGTCCCTATGGGAGTAGCAGCCAAATGTTTGATATTTACAACAGTCCCCACGGAATCCCATTCTGCATTGGGAATAAACTGTTCTTTTAGAAGTAGTCTACAAGTTTCTTCCATTTCTGATATCATCGCAGGCGTTGAGAAGACATTTTCGCCTTCCCACAGAAAACTTGTTGTTTGATTTGAATTAATCTTAACCTTTCTCTCCTTTGTAGCACCGACATTGACTATAAAACTCACACTAAATCACATGATATAATAGGGAACGGTTGTTTTTAGATTTTTTAGGGTCTCGATGATAACATTAGATAAATATTATTAGTATATTTTGTTTATCTCATTGCCCTACTTCTCTTTTTCTTGTTTGTCTAACAGGATGGGATTACTTCATCTGTAAAAGAACTTTTTCTATGGATATAGACTTGGTATCGGTATGGATATGTTGTTTTTGACCAATCAATTCAAGATTTCTTAAATCTCAATGATGTTGCTTATGTAATTTTCTAATGATGTAAGAAGACTAGATTTTTATCTATTTATGGCCGGTTCTGAGTAAGAAAGCTCTGACTATGTTAGTGATGATGATAATAAAAACCAGAGCATATTTCTTCGTCAATGAGACGAAGGCTGTTAGAAATTGTAGCACAAAGTGTACAAGACAGAAATTATTAGACTCTCGATTCAACAGAAAATATTGCTTATCTGGTCCTGGATATCTGATTTAAAAAGAGTAAATACTTAGAAGATGCACTTGTTTTGTATGTTATACAATAATTATCTGTGTATATTCAATTGTATTCAATCATTCTGAAATAAGTAAAAATAGCTATATAGATAAAATACTAGTTTTAGAATATTAAACTCTCAAAAAGAAAAGATTGGGTATCTAATTATCATCTACTTCGTCGTGCAGCTGAAGCGATAACATAGGCTACACCTACGGCTAAACCGAATGCCAATGGTATCCATACTCCAAAGCTATCGATAGTTGCAGGCACTATTTGTTGTATCAAACTACTAAATAGTTCCATATTCCTCGTTATGCAAACGTTAAGGGTGAATATAAGTTTTAACTACAAGCAATAGACGCTTGAACAATAGCTGAGAACTAGGAAGGAAAAAGGATTATATGATTTATCATATGATTAAATCTGTTCTTCTATGACTGTTACCTAATTATTAGATTGATTTTAAGTATTATTTTTGTATGGAATTGCCAAGCTTAGTCATGCGTATCGAGACTGTTGTCAGTAACGATGTCCTTAAATTAGCGTAATATATATCGTGTGAATATGAAGATGCAGAAGGAATTGCGCAAGTTTTGTCCAAAATGTAAAACTCATACAGTTCAGTCTGTAAGTATTTATAAAAAGGGAAGGGACAGAAAGACTGCAGAAGGTACACGCAGGCACGCTGAAGATAAAAAAGGTTATGGTGGTCAAAAGTTTCCTGAACTGAAGAGGACTGCCAAAACTACAAAAAAAATCACATTACGGTATAGTTGCAGGACCTGCAAGAGACAAACAATGAAAGAAGGCATGAGAATGCATAAATTAGAGATACAACCGTAAGTTGGTCACTCAAATGCGTAAGGATACTATCATGATTCCGAAACCACGGAGTAACTTCCTGTCTGTTCAATGTACAAAATGTGAAGAACAGAAGGTTATCTTTAGTCATACGACAATGGACCTTTTTTGCAAATCTTGTGGTGAATTAATTGCTAAGAAGACAGGAGCCAGAGCAAACATTCTTGGTAAAATTATAAATACCATCGATTAATTAACTACGGCAGTAGTCTTTCTGCAAGCTGAAGTTCTTTATATGTATTGACATTTACCGCAATCTCTCTTTTGTTCATTAGAATAAAATACTCCTTTATATTCTGACGCTCTTTGAACTTTGGAGAATTGAAGATTATTATACCAGAATGGCAGTATTGTTGTGCTCCAATATTGACTACTACGCTAGGTGTGATTCCTATATTTTCGACAAAGTGTTTTTCTAATACAATAGAAGCACAAGAAAACCTAGGTATATTATGAATAACAATCTGATCTACTATGTTTGAGTTCAATAAAGGAAGATCAGCAGATACTGTTAAAACTCTGTCTTGTTTTAGCTTGTTTAGAATGAAAGAAAGGTCTTCTGAGTAACTAACGCCTTCAGTCTCGATTACTTCTATTAGACCATTAGAATAGTACGGATGGTAGTAAAGAAAAGTGGTGGTTTTTGAAGAAAAAGGACTTGATACTGCAATTATTCTTCGAAACTTTTGAGAATATACAAGTGCATCAAGAACATATTCAATCATAGCCTTGCCCTTTAAGTCTAATAACGGCTTTTCAATACTCTTAAAATGTCGAAGACGGATTCCTTTTCCTCCGCACATGACAAGTGCTATCATCTTATTATGAAGTATTCATATCGTTAATGAAGATAACACAATAAGACAAGAAAGTCGTGTAATCTCATTTGACGAACCGATCACATCACCGCTGATACCACCAAAGCTTTTGTTAGATAAGTGGTGGATAATCGCAGTTATTACAAGAGAAATACCTAATAAAATAAGTCCGGTATATATGCCACTCATAAACCATACAATTGGGAACATAATTCCAGTGGCAGCCAACAATTTACGCTTATCTTTCATAGCAGAAGTAAATGGAGAGCTAAAGCCATCCCATGCGGATAATCCTATATGTGCTTGCAGAACCATGATATATTTTGCAATTACTTCAGCCGTAACAATACTAGTTAATATTTTCCATCCGTAGGGTAAATTTGATATTGCAATAATCATGCCTGCTATATATATAACAAGTGCTGCAACTCCTGCAGAACCGACAGCAGGATCGTGCATAGCCTTGTATTTATCCTCTTTTCTCCCTTTGGCCATAAGACCATCCGCGAAATCAGCTAGGGCATCGGTATGATGGAAGCCGGTAATTATTATTAGGGCACAAGTAACTAGGAGGCCAGTAAATAAAGATTGAATATAATATGAAATTACATAGGCTAGGAGTCCTACTAAAATACCGATCATCGCTCCAGCGAGTGGGAAAAGATACATATTTCTTGCAATAGAGTAGATATCATTATAGGAAGACTTAGTTGTAGGTATTATAGTGAGGAATGAAATTATTGTCTGTATTGATCTAAAAACCAAATAAAAAATTCCACCAGCCAACCAAATTTAACAAACTAATTAAGGGAATGGAAAAGATTATACAAAATAGAATCGTTGTCAGTTTCATTATGGAAATTGCAGCTAGACATTTTTCAATAGTTGTATCTTCGTATCCGTCTCCCAATGAATAGTGCCCGATCTTTTCGAGCTTTATTCGCAGAGCACCTGCCATGGTAGCCATGGGATATCCTGAATTAGGGCTAAGAGTTTTATTGTGATCACGTTGCAATATTTGCATCGAGTTCTTCCAGTCTGCTCCAATTATACTTGCAGACATCACCATCAAAAACGCGGTGATCCTTGCAGGAAGATAGTTAGCAACAGTATCAAGCCTTGCAGACATATATCCAATATCCTTATAATAATTATCAAAGTAGCCAACCATAGAATCGAGAGTATTTATTACTCTATATATCAACGCCCCTGCAGGGCCAAAAAAAGAATAAAAAAACAAAGGCGAAACAATTCCATCAACTGTACTTTCGCTAATACACTCTATAGTTCCAGAAAGCACATGTTGTTCATCTAGATTTTTCGTCTCTCGTCTTACTATCATTGATAAATTATAGCGAGCACTATGCATGTCACGTCTTTCCAGTGCATCTACGATTGCCCCAGCAGAATCCTCCATACTTCTTATTGCAATAGTGATCTTCAAAATTAGGGCTAAGACAATTATTATGGCAATAGAGCCCAGTAAATGGAAGATTGTAAAGGTCAGAAAGTGAATTGCAAGACCAAATGTAATAATCAATGAAATTGAAAAAATAGTTCCATTTTCTTTTTCTTTTTTTGCTGAATTATTATCGCTGTCCTTCAACTTTGGAATAAAGAATCCGATGAGTTTTCCCAACCATGCTACTGGATGATGTTTGTTAGAAGGCTCTCCAAACAAAAAGTCTATAACAACGGCACCGGCAAGCGCTAAAAGAAGGTATTCTCCGATCAAATTCTCTTTAATCCTGCAATTTCTGTGATTATTTTTTGTATATCGGTACTATTTTTTACTGCCTTTGCAATAAAGTCAATTTGACAGTCCCAAGATTCTCTAGGCAATTTAGAATTCTTAAAAGTATGCGCATCAAGTGAATCTTCATTTGGTAAATCAAATTCGACTTTCGGTATCACTCCAAGTATATTTTTTCTAGTAGTTTTTTCAACAAACTTTATTGCCTTATCTAAAAATGATTCATCGCCAAGAAATTTATTTATTAAAAATCCTTTAACCAAATCTCTATGATGTGGCTTTAACAATTTTAAGGTACCAATCATACTGGCAAAACAACCTCCTCTCTCAATATCTGCAGTTATGATTACGGGTGCACGGATTTTCTCTGCGAGCAACATATTTGCCACATCGTACTTGGAAATATTGATTTCTGCAGGCGATCCCGCACCTTCTATTATAACGATATCGTTTTCTCTCCTTAGGCTTTCTAAGGAATTCAAAATAACTGGAAAACCTTTTTGCAAAACGAATGTTTTGTAGTATTCTTTTGCATACATTTCAGAGTAAAATATTCCATTGAGAATAATGCTGCTTCGATAATTTCCAAGTGGTTTTAATAGAATGGGATTCATTCTTACATCGGGTTCCTTTCTTGAAGCAACAGCTTGGATTGCCTGTGCCATCGCCATACTATGCAACGTTTCGGAAACCGTGTAGCTATATGAGGACATGTTTTGAGCTTTGAACGGAGCCACATTATACCCCTTGTCAGCAAAAATCCTACAAAGTGCCGTAACAATGGTGCTTTTGCCTGAACCAGAAGATGTACCCTGAATCATCAGCAACTTTGCATTCATCTATCTATTGACTCCAGTGCCTCTATTAGTAGTAGATTTTCTTTGTGTGTTTTTACTGCAACACGAATATATTCTGCCTTCTCCATGCCTGTAAAAGTACTGCAATCTCTGACGAGGATTCCACTCTTTATTAAGATAGAATCCCTTATTCTTACAGAGTTTTCTTTTAAATGAATCAAAAAATAGTTTACGTCGGATTGACAAGGAATAAAAGAGATCGTTTTTCTTTTTATATCACCATGCATACATCTACGCTCTTTTTTGATTATTTCTCTTGCCTTTCTCAAATGCATTAAATCTTGCAAAGCAACAATGCCAGCTATTTGTGCTATTCCATTTACATTCCAAGGTATTTTATTAGCAGATAGCTGTCTAGCAAGTCTCGGATTGCATATGCTGTATCCAACTCTTAAGCCAGCAAGACCGAAGGATTTTGTCAGCGATCGCAAAATTACAAGATTATCGAACTCTTTGATTTTATCAATTATAGCAAATTGAGCATTGTCATCATCAACTAATTCAATAAAACATTCGTCAATTAGAATTTTAGTAGAGCTATCTATGTGCTCTATTATTTTTTTAATAGATTTAGTGGAAAGTAATCCAGTAGGATTATTAGGATTGCATAAAAATACGGCGTCAGAATTTTTTGCTTTTTCGATAATATCTTTGGTATCTAAGGTTAAATCCTTTAAGGGAGCAAATAAAATATTAGCACCCATTCGTTTTGATGCAAGTTCATACTCACAAAAAGTCGGAGCAGGAATAACTACTTTATTACGTACGAATGTCCGAGCAAAGTTATGAATTATTTCAGTCGCTCCATTTCCAACAGTGATCCACTCAGGATCTAAATCCTTACCAAGATAATCGCATAGTTTTTTTCGTAAATCCTTACATTCAGGGTCTGGATATGTTGAAGAAATAAGTCCTGCATTTTTCTGCAATGAATGTATAACTTTCTTGGAGATTCCGAGTGGATTGACATTTGAACTGAAGTCAATTTTAACTAAGTTGGGATTTACAGAATGTACACCGCCATGTGAGCAGGCATTTGCTATTGCTATTTTTTGATCATTTCCATTGCCTGCGTTGGAGTCTATCATCGCTCGATTTATGACATTCCATATTAGAATGTTTCCTACATTATTGGTAAATACTATATTTTTTAGTGATTCCTATGAAACGATTATTAATTACATGACCTGTATTTGCAAATATGTTAAAGGTTGCACTTATTGGATCTACAGGTGCTGTAGGCCAAGAATTTGTAATAGCTTTGAATAAACACCCATGGTTTGAATTAACTTGCATTGCTTCATCAGAGAGATCTGCAGGAAAGAAATATGTGGATGCACTCCGGGATCCGAATTCTGGAATCCTGCGATGGCATAATAAAGAGCAAATTCCAGAATATATACATGACATGATTGTTAGTAAAGTTGAAGAAATAGATGCAAAAAAATTTGATTTAGTATTTACTGCACTTGAATCAGACGATGCGAAAATAATAGAACCTAAATTTGCGCAATCGGTACCAGTAATCAGTACTGCTGCTGCTTTTAGATATGAAAATGATGTTCCAATATTGATTCCAGGTATAAATGATAATCACATAGAATTGCTGAATGTTCAGAGGAAGAATAGAGGATGGAACGGATTCATATCTCCTCTTCCAAATTGTACTACGACTGGTTTAGCAATTACTCTACACCCAATCTTGAATGCATTTGGAATAGACGATGTTTTCATGACATCTATGCAGGCATTGTCAGGTGCTGGAAGATCTCCTGGTGTTATTGCTCTTGATATCATGGATAATGTGATTCCGTATATTCCAAAAGAGGAGGAGAAAGTCCAGGTAGAAACAAAGAAGATTCTGGGAACTTTGAATTCCAAATCTATTGTTCCTGCGCCAGTCAAAGTAAGTTGTACATGCACTAGAGTTCCAGTATTGGATGGACATACAGAAAGCGTGTTTGTGAAAACGAAAAACCAGGTGGAACCAGACAAAGTAAAGGACGAAATGTTAAAGTTCTCAAAATCAGCTACAGCAAAAAAATTACCGTCCACTCCAAAAGAGTATATCATTGTCTATGATGATCCGACAAGACCCCAACCACGTATAGACAGAGATATCAATGACGGAATGACAACATTTGTAGGTAGATTGAGAAAAGATACAGTATTTGATAATGGTGTCAAATATATCTTGTTATCACATAATGAAAAAATGGGCTCGGCAAAGGGTGCTGTGTTACTTGCAGAATTATTAAAGGACAAAGAGATAATATAATTTTTTTATTATTATAAAAAAAACCCAATTAAATTTGATATTAATAGGTTTATTAATCCCCAAATTGAAGATATAATAGGATAATTAGATGGGAAGAATCGATGATTTAGATCTAAAGATTTTAAGCGAACTTTCCAAAGATGCGAGTATTTCCGTGCCACGGCTCTCAAAAAAAATTAATATCAATGCTTCAGTTGTTTATAGTAGAATAAAGAGACTTTTAAAGAGGGGGTTAATAAAGAAGTTTACAATAATTATCAATGATGAGGCTCTCGGTTTCAGTGTAAGGTCTCTCACTGGGATTAATATGGATTCTAAATTAAGAGATAATGTACTTAATGAGTTATTCAAAATTCCAGAAGTCCGGGAAATTGCAGAAGTAACAGGAAGATTTGATATTTTAGTTACAATGACCGCCCGTTCCCTTGATGAAATACATCAACTGATTTCAGAAAAGGTCGGTCATGTTGAGGGAGTTCAAAAAACAGAAACTTTTATCGAAATGAGAAAGACTGCTCGAGAAATAATTTATCCGACCTCTATATCCAAATAAGATTATCCACTGCTTTTGAAAATTATAAATAACCACATATTCTCTTATAAAGGGTGATACCCTTAATTTGATACCACAGCTGACAGTAGGTAATACGGTCAGAAATTATTATGAGCTTACAAAACCAAAGATCTGGTATCTTCTAGTTTTCACAGCATTTGGAGCTGCGCTTACTGCATCTTTATTGTTTAATATTTCTATTCAGCCATTAACTTGGCTCTTGCTTATCGGAGGAGTGGCTGCTGGTTCCGCAGCCGCTGATACCCTGACAGGGTATAATGACCGAGATATTGATGCAATTATGGATAGGACAAGGGGCAGACCAATTCCATCAGGGAGAGTTTCGCCACAAAACGCACTCGTATTTGGGCTAATCCTAACAGCAATTTCGTTAATATTTTCATGGTTTATCAACATCTGGGCTTTTGCTCTCATGGCTTTTGGATTGTTTGATAACATTATAGTATATAGCAAATGGCTGAAGCGAAGAAGCCAGATAAATATTATTTTAGGAGGTTTTTCAGGTGCCGCTCCTGCAATGATCGGCTATGTCGCCGTAACTGCTCAAAATATTGAGATTGGTTTAGTTATGGCAGCTCTTGTTTTCTTATGGATTCCAACCCATATATGGAGTCTGGCGCTACATTTCAAGAGAGACTATACAAAAGCAGGTGTTCCAATGCTTCCAGTAGTTTCTAGCGAGAAGAAATCAGTTCGCATAATTGCATTGACAACATTAATGATGGTAGCCTTCAGTATACTTCCATTCTTTTTTAACCAATTTGGTCTAATATATTTGATTACCGCAGGTATTTTTGGTGTAGCAATGATAGGGGTATCAATATGGTTATTAACCAAGCCTAGCGAGAAAGTATCTTGGATTGTATTTAAATTCTCGAGTCCTTATTTGACTGCACTTTTTATTGCATTTATGGTAGATGCATTCTTCCGTTAATTTATGCTATCAGACTACCTTAAAGCTAAACAAATATATAAAAACATAAAAAAATCTGTGTATGTGAACTAAAGAGTTATTTGATTATCTTTCTATAAGTGAAAGATATACATATGTATTTATTAATTAAGTACTTGTGACAAAAAAGAATGAAATTAGTTCGGTTTTATGCCCTTATTGTCAATCGAAATTTAAAGATAAGTTAGAGCTCTCAAAACATATAGATAGAATACATACTGGTTCGGGTTTGCTAGAAGGCGACAAACGACAATGGTAAAAAACACACAAAATTATGTTGCTGATTCACATATAAAGTATCAGTCAAGTGGTCAGAGTTCCATATTTAAGAAAATAGCCTGAAAAAGATTGTAAAGAAATAGATAAATCGTTAGATAACTACTAGGTCTTAATCCAAGTCTTTTTCTACTATCTCTAACTTTGATCTTCAATTACAATCATGGTCAATGATGCTTTAATTTTATCAATTCTTCTTATATGCCAAGTAATAATTTCTCTTAACTTATCTATTGTATCTGATTTAACTTTTGCAATTATGTCATATACGCCATATACTTCACTAACTTCTATTACCTCAGGTATTTTCCTCAATTCATTGATAATTTCTTCCTCAGATCCAAGATCACAATTAATTAATGCATATGCTGTTGGCACATAGTGGATATCAGAAGATGAGTATTAATCTTTAATGGCTGCAATAGTATAATAGCAATGATCAATTATTATATTTATCATCAGAAATTTACTTTCGTAAAAATTTTTATTATTTCTGAAGCCCTACTAGGTGACCTTCCTGTTCTAATTTATCTGCATGAGCGGAGATGTATCTCCATACAATATCAGCTTTGTCAGATTGAAAATCCCAAGGGGCAACAAGTACAAGATCATTATCTCTAATCCACATTCTGCGTTTAATCTTTCCACGAATACGACATGTCCTTACTCTACCATCAGTACACTTGACAATGATGTTATCCCCCCCAACAAGTTTGATAACACGGCCAAGCATTTCTCCTTTCTGTGGCATGACCATTTCTTTTAGGTCTGCTTCATTGAGTACTTTTCTTTTGCCTAACTTTAAAACCAATAATTTATCTTAATTACGAATTTAAAAATGTAGTGATCTTGTCATGTGAGGAAAAACAATAATAGAGAAGACTGACTATAAATCTTCAGATTCTTTTTTCAAAAATTATCTTTATCTTATACATAAACAAAGGTAATATTATCGTCTTCGAGTTTCTCTTATCCCCATTTATCCATAGTACAGCAATACAATGTTACTTTTCTAACTAAAACAATTGTAGAGTTCGCCTAGACACTCGATTTACCTTAAGAGAGCCACTACATTAACTGAGCAGTTGTCATTAGTGTTTTTTTATTGCATTATCCATTTTCTATTCCTCACAGGTTATCTATTATCTTCTCATTATGTGCTCTTAATCTGACTATAAAGATTTCATAAATTATCAATATAATGAAGTTAAATTCAAGTTGGCAAATCATTACTCATCATTTGTTATAGTAAGTAAGAAATATTCATATTTTCCACTATTAACTATCTATATCAGTTAACTAATTTTGAGAATTCTTAAGATCTTATCGTCATATTCCTGAGCAATACCTCTTTCATCTTTATTATTAACAAGAACATATAATGAGCCATCAGATGCCTCAATAACATCTCGTAGTCTACCATAACCAACAAGTATGTTGCTTTGAGTTTTAGATTCCAAATCGATATGGCGTAAATGTGAACCCTTTAAAGTAGTGAAAATGAGATCATTTTGATATCCAAGCTTGTTATTAATAGAGACTGTAATTCCGGTTGGAGCAATACTAGGATTAAAACAAAACTCTGATGCTTCAAATTTGCCTGAGCCTTCACATTCTTCTGTGGGCCACCCATAATTTGAACCCGCTTTTATGACGTTGATTTCATCATTGCCAGAAGGACCGTGTTCGGTAGCATATAGCTGTTTTGTTTGAGAATGCCATGCCATTCCTTGAATATTTCTATGACCGTAAGAATAAACAGGAGAGCCTAGAAAAGGATTATCATCAGGAATGGTTCCATCAGGATTAAGTCGCAAAATCTTGCCTGCGAGTGACTTAACATTTTGTGCAAGCTCTGGAATAGTTGCATCACCAGTTGATAAGTATAATTTCCCATCAGGGCCAAACTTTATACTTCCACCATCATGAAATTGTGCACCTGGAATTGAATCAATAATCACTTTCGATTCAATAATTTTATTTTCCTTTTCGGTGAGCATTAGAACTTTATTGTAAAGTTTGCTTTTATTGGCATATGTATGATAGACATATAACAGATGATTTTCAGTAAAATTTGGATGCAATGCTAGACCCAATAGGCCCCCTTCTCCTGTTTGTTCAACACGAATGCTTGCTGCAGGCTCATCGATAAGTTTACTTTGGGCGTCAATTATCCTTATTCTACCCTCCCTTTCAGTAAAAAAAATTCTACCATCTTTCGCAATGTCAATAGACCAAGGAACTTCAAGATTCTGTGCTACCATAAGTACGCCGCTGTTGGTGCCATTATTATTATTAAGAGGCGTTTTAGGTTCGGGTAATGGAATAGTAGTATCAAATGGTGCTACAAAAATTGTCACAGCACCAGCAGCAATTACTACAGATGCAGCAATAATGATGAAGAGCAGATTCATTATACTGCTATTTTAGAGATGGTAAGGTTTTTTAATGTAATCTTTAAGATCCAAAGATCCATAATGAAAGTATCTGAAATTAATGCTAATAAAATTATCATGCTAAGTTCAGAAGATTCAGTTGCAAAAGCTCTGAACATGATGTATGAAAATAATATTAATCAAATACCAATAATTGATGCTAATGATGATGGAAAATATATAGGCATGATATATGCCAAGCAATTTCTTGGCGTAAATGCTATTCCTACGTCAAAATTAAAGAGTTTTGTTGTCAATACGCCTGTTTTGAATTCAGACGATGATATTGAGAAATGTGCTCAACTAATTGTAGTAACAGGAAATCGTGCATTGCCTGTTATTGAAAACGGAAAACTGATTAGTATTGTGAGCGAAACCGATGTAGTACTTACTTCAGATTTTGGTCATGCTATCGTAGATGAAGTTATGTCTGGAGCTATAGTAATTGAGGAGGATGATACATTAAGCAATGCACTATCAAAAATGCGTAGATATAACATTTCACGACTTCCAGTCATTAATTCACGGGGAATTCTTACAGGTGCTATGAATGCTTTAGATATCACTAAAATTATTGCTACACCTAGAGAAAGAGCTGGAAAATCACGAGGAATTGGCACCATGGTTACCATTAGAGAAGTCAAACTTAAAGATATTATGAGAAGAACAGTATCAGTTGAAAGGGGAACCAGTCTAAACAGTGTAATAGAAAAATTTGAAAAAACGGGGGAGATTATCGTTGTTGGGGACGGAAGGCCAATTGGTATCATTACGCCCAAAGATGCGTTAGAACTGACACTTCCCAAAACAACCGAGCCTACTATTCATATTGCTCACCTAGACAGTGATGAAGCACGTCGAGAAATAGAAGAACAAATGACAAAATTCTTGAAGAAAATTCAAGGAAAACTAGAGAATGTACGCCTTGCGATAGTCTACGCCGACAAGCATAAGACACATAAGTATTCTGTGAGAGCTAGGGTTATCACTACTACTGGTGTGGTTGCTGCAAAGGCTGTGGGTTATGACCCGTTGAGTGCCTGTAAGGAATTAGTATCCAGATTAGATAGAAGAATAAAGTCTGAACACAGTCAAAAAATAAAGGATAGACAGCATAGAGAATCTGCTAGAAAAGTATCCTAGATAACAAAAGAAAAGATGGCGCAGATGAGGAGATTTGAACTCCTGATCGCCCGAGGGCGAATCGGCTTACTTTCAGCCATTGATACTCAAGGCCGACGCATTATTGTGTTCTCTGTTTTGACCAAGGAAGACCACTCTGCCACATCTGCTCATATTATAATCACCCAATTACCTACTATTATGTGTTAACTGCATCGTGAAACACAAAGAATATTAGGTATCTTTAAATGAAAATATTCTTGTAATAGATACAAAATCAGCAATAAAATCCAATATTTAAGAAAATCTGGATTCATCGGCGAAAATCATAATATTCAAAAGCAATGGTAGGCAAGGCAATGGAAAGAAAGAAAGGAAATCAATCAGACAGACCATGATACATTCAGAAGATCTTCGAGTAATTGGACGATTACAAAAGCCTGCTGATTACTATGATCTGTTATTTAATTTATCCACACTTCATTCAAACTATTCTATATTTCTCTTTTGCTTCGATAAAACTAAAGACTCATCTTTCCTAATCTTCCTGTGTTTCAAGGACAAGGACAGACATATACTGTCTTTTCATCTTGATCTGCGAAGATAATAAGTAATCTTTTGTTTAAGCAGGTTCACATGCTGCAACATTCTTGTTGTTGTATTGTGTATGGCCTATGGTTTTACAAACAATTATAGTAGTATAGAAATAAGTGATCGTTTGTGCTTTATAGTGACTGCTAATTTGTCCTCAGACGAAGAGGCTATGATACCTATCAATAAACCTTGGATAGAAGAAGAAGAAAGACGTGAAGTATTGGATGTTCTAGAAGAAAATGCTCTTACAGATGCATCACGCAATGGAGGAAAGAGAGTACGAGATTTTGAAGCGCAGTTAAGAGATTATCTGAACGTAAAATATGTTATAGCTGTTAATTCAGGAACTGCTGCATTGCATGCAGCATTACTTGCTGCAGATATCAAACAAGATGATGAGGTTTTACTTCCATCATTTACGTTTGTTGCTACTGCCAACTCTGTAGTTGCATCTGGTGCAAAGCCTGTTTTCGTCGATATCAATAAATCAGATTATACTATGGATATCCAAGACCTAAAGAGGAAAATTACCAAAAAATCTAAAGCAATTATACCAGTTCACCTATACGGCCATCCTGCAGACATGGATGAAATTATAGAACTTGCTAGTAAATATTCAATCGATATCATCGAAGATGCATGCCAATCACTTGGTTCTACCTACAAAAAAAAACAGACTGGAACCCTTGGCTTGATAGGTTGCTTTAGCATGTATGCCAGCAAGGTATTGACATCTGGTGAAGGTGGAGCAGTTATCACTAATTATAGTGACCTTGCAGACAAGCTAAAAATGATCAGAAACCATGGTATGGTTGAAGGGAATGATACAAGAATTTTTGGCCTTAATCTTCGATTGCCAGAATTGAGTGCTGCCATTGCCAAGGTTCAAATGAAAAAGCTCACAAAAATGTTAGAATTAAGAAGACGAAATGCAGAATTATTGACAAAGGCATTCCTTCCTATAGCTGACAGAACCCAATTAAAACTTCCTCAAGAGGATGAAGAAAAGAAATACAATTGGTATCTCTATACTGTAGCATTAGAAAGAAACAACGTTAGAGACAAAATCAAAGACAAGATGATAAAAAACAAAATTGGTGCTACCGTATATTATAATCCTCCAATTCACAAAACTCCATATTATGAAAAGATGACTTCCTCAGAAGCAAATCTCACCAATACAAATTGGGCTAGCGAACATGTTCTATCATTGCCAGTTAATGCACTGATAACGCTGCCGGATATAGAACGCATTGCAGACCGTTTTAATAGTGCCGTCAGAGAGTCTATGATTTAATACTTTATAATAATAATTTGATTTGGTAACTCAAAACTTTTTATAACATTAATTTTTGTATATGAGAGGGATGCCAATAGATACTGGGGATACTACATGGATGCTTATTTCAACCGGTCTAGTAATGCTTATGACTCCAGCTCTAGGTTTTTTTGAAGCAGGACTGATCAGAAGTAAAAACTCTCTTTCCGTTATAATGCAAACCTTCTCAGGTCTTGCAATTCTTTCAGTTATTTGGTTTATCCTAGGTTTCACACTAGTTTTTGCTCCCTCTCAAGGAGGATTTATCGGTGGGCTGAATTGGATATTTTTTAATGGTGTACCATTTAATGATTCAGTAGATTATGCACCAACCATTCCTGGCGTTACTTTTGGATCGTACCAAATGATGTTTGCTGTTATCACTCCACTTTTGATTACTGGCGCATTTGCTGAAAGAATGAAATGGAGTTCATTTTTTGTATTCATCATAGCATGGAGTATCTTGATTTACTATCCATTAGCACATTGGATCTGGGGTAGGGGATGGCTTGCAGATCTAGGAGTTTTTGATTTTGCTGGTGGAATCGTGATTCATACTAGCGCAGGAATGGCTTCTCTTGCTGCTGCAGTTGTTCTGGGTAGGAGAAAGAATTTTGGGCCTGATATTATGGTTCCTCACAATATTCCACTAGCCGTTATTGGTGCTGCATTGCTATGGATCGGCTGGTTTGGATTTAATGCAGGAAGCGCCTTGGCATCAGGAGCATTAGCTGCCAATACGCTTCTTGTGACACATATAGCTTCTGCAACATCTGCATTGATATGGATACTTCTATCGTGGAAAAGAGCAGGAAAGCCATCTACAACTGCAGCCATCAATGGCGCGATATCTGGCTTGGCAGGTGTAACACCTGCGGCAGGTTTTATAAGTGCACAGAACTCTTTCTTTTTAGGCATCATATTGGGTTTTGCATCGTACTACGGAATTATACTTTTAAAGGAGCGTTTGAAAATTGATGACGCATTAGATGTCAGTTCTGTACATGGTATTACAGGTATAGTTGGATCCTTAGCGATTGGTATTATCGCGAGTACTGTGATAAATCCTGCAGGTCCAGAGGGTTTACTATATGGAAATCCTATGCAACTAGCAATTCAGGCTATGGGTGTTGCAGTAGCAGCAGTATTAGGATTTGTTGGAACGTTGGTAATTATGAAAATCATCAATGCAACCATTGGCTTGAAGGTTGAAGAAGAAGAAGAAGATATTGGTTTAGACATTACACAACATGCAGAAAGAGCATATGTAGACTGAGTTTATGTAGACTTAGTTTTTTATCTTTTATTCAGACTTACTAAACTTTTTTATTACTTTAATAATAATGGTTTTTATTGAGACTAATAATTTATACAGGTAAGGGCGGCACCGGAAAAACCGTAACTTCCTGTTCTACTGCGATCAAACTTTCTGAATATAATTACAAGACCTTGCTGATTTCTTCTGATCCTGCTCACACTTTAAGCGATGCTTTTATGATGCCTGATATTGGATATGAATCAAAAGAGGTGATTCCAAATATGTATGCATTGCAGATCGATCCTGTAACTGAGATGAATAAACAATACGATACAATTCTTTCTTATTTAGCATCAATATTTTCTGCAAAGGGTATTGATGAAACACTTGCATATGAAATTGCAATGTTACCTGGAATGACTCAGCTATTTTCTTTGTTGAAAATAGAAGAAGTTGTACGAGAAAAAACATTTGACGCTGTAGTTCTTGATATGCCCGCCTCAGGAGAAGCACTGCGATACCTTTACTTTCCAAAGTTAATTGGAAGTATTGGAAAAAAATTTACTGGCTTAATGGGAATGTTTAGCGGAGTTACTAGGATGTTTCAGCCTTTATCAAAGACTACCTCGCCACCTTCAAAGAATGTTTTGCAAAGTGAAATAGATCTATTGGATAGACTTGAGATGCTATCAGATATTATTCGGAATCCAAATATAACAAGTATAAGATTGGTCGCAAATCCTGATACATTTAGTATAGAGAATGCTAAAAGAGCATTTATGTCCGCCAGTCTTTACGGAATAAACGTTGACCTTGCTATAATTAATAAAATCATACCACCAGGCAGTCCTGATGAGAATTATGCAAATTGGGCAGCTGTTCAACAGACAAAGGTTGAAGAAGCAAAGTCAAATTTCTATCCACTTCCGGTAAAAGAAATTAAACTTTATACCAATGAATTACGTGGAGCTGAAATGTTAAGAGAGAACGGAGAATTGATATTTGAAAATCAAGATCCCGCAACGGTCTTCTATCGCGGAAAGGCATTTGCATTTGTAACAGAGAATTCTAAATTACGAATGACAGTTAAGGTTCCATTTACTGAAAAAGATGATTTTGATGTAGAACGTCATGGAGATCAACTTACTATAAAAGTCAAAAATCCTGTAGGTTATCTTGTTAATATTGTCCCATTACCTACTGCTACTATAGGTATGAAGCTTGCGAAAGCAAAATTACAGGGCGATGAATTAAATGTGTTATTCGAAAAGTATCTTGATAAATGAATTTTAGACATCATAGTGTATCGGTTAAGATAAGATGATGACCGTTCAATTTTTCTTTATGTTTAACAAATAGTCAATAGAGTCAATATTAAAGAAATCCTAAATTTAGGCATAATTTCCTTTAATTGAGGATCTTGCACCACAAGCCTCACATAGAAGAAATCCAAGTTTTTTGTTCTTTTCTGTTCTAGTATCTGGGCTTCCGCAAACAGGGCAAATTACATAGTCCTTGATATATCTATCAATCAACGCTCCAAAAGATGATGGCTCTTTGCGTCCCAGGAATATTACTCGCTCACCAGCAATATAACCAGCAGAGGCAAGTTCCTTATTGAGATAAAGTAGTAATTTTTCCGGGTCTCTTCTCAATGCTTTAGGAAATTCCATGAAATTCCTAAAAAATGTACGTTGGCCAACCCAGATAATTTGGGGAGTAGGAACTTCGAGTCTTGATGCTTCTTTTCTATAAGTATTGCCTATTTTATCTTCTAAACGCTTTAGTAAACCTTCGTAATCTGATTTTGTTTGAAATCCCACATTCTTTGTATTGACATTCTGTTTAATGTGCGTTATGTATTTGGCGAGGAGGAGGAGAAGGATGAAAAGTAAGTGAGCAACTTTAAGTAATTAAGTTTATTGGATTAAGACCCATTCTGCTATATCATAGACGACTACAAGGGGGTATATTGATTAGACTAAACTCAGAACCTTCAAGCCTTCTTTTCGTGACCTCCATTGCCAAGGAAGACGAGTCACAGCCTATCCATTTTCTTGCCAATTTTTGTGCTACTAATAAGGTGGTACCCGAGCCACAGAAGAAATCTGCAACCAGATCTCCGACTTTAGAAAATTGTCCAATTATTCTTTCTAATAATTCTGTGTGTTTTTCCGTGCCGTAGCCTGTTGAATAATTATATGTCTCTATGTCCATCCAAACATTATCAAGAATTCTGTAAGTTTTTGGTGGGATCCAGTATTCTGCATATTTTATACCTTCACGCTTACGAATAAATTCTAGTTTCTTGTTAGTCTGTACCCAGTATTCTTCCAAAGGAATAGAAGAAAATCTCTCTTTATAATGTTCATAGTTTTCTATTGCTTTTAGAGCTCTGACTTTACACCATTTCCACTGTCCTCTTTCTGGAACAATGCCGAATATTTCATAGCGCATAGTAGGTCTATCTATATTGCTCCAGAATCCCATCCATTTTGAATTTGAAGTATGTTTAGCTAGTGGATGCGGAAATTTTGTATTCGCAGATTTTGAATACCATAGTATAGTATCATTTGCACGATGCATTCTATCAATAGATTGGAATTGATAAAGTAGGTTTTTCTGTCTACCTCTTTTAACTAATATCTCGTTACGGAAATTTTCGTGTCCAAAGATTTCATCCATGATTACTTTTACATAATGAACAATATGCCAGTCAAGATGAACAAATATGGAGCCAGATTGTGAGATCAGTTTTTGAATTGCAAATAGTCGCGGATAAATCATATCTAGATATACGTTTATTTGTCGTTTCCATATGTCTTCAAATGCAATATTCTGAGCATTTTTTATGCGATGAAAATATTTTTCGCCGCTCCAGAATGGAGGATCAATGTATACGAGATCAATCTTTTCTGAAAACCCCAGTTTTATTAAATGATTCATGGCATCAATGTTATCTGAATGGAAAAGTAAGTTAGAGAGTCTTTTTTTGTCTCTTCTTACAATTATTTTTTTCCAATTTTTATTTTCATTTTTATTCTTTGATATCCAATAAAGTTTTGCGGGCAGATCTTTCATAAGCAAACACATTTGAAATATTACAAAAGGTTGTTAATAATTAAATCGGATTCCAAATAGGTTAACAATATTTCTTGGTCCTGTTAAGTTAATCAGTTGTAACCTATGAAGCTTAGTCTATTTAAATATTAATTCAGGAATGTTTGAACGTAATAATAGGACTAGACCTTTTCTTATTAGATATATATGCATTGTACCTATATTATCTTGGACTAAGTCTTAGATATACATCTAAAGTATTAGAACCATTAGTAGATAGAAGTTATGTTGCAACAATATGGTATTGGATACAAGAATTCAATCCAAAAATGTATACCAAAACAAAAGTAAGAAGACTAGAATAACTCTGCATTTATAATAGATGGAACTCAAATACAAATACAGATCGGTTCTACTGAAGCATGGTTATGATGGCTGGCTGTGGAACCAATTCATCAAATGATTCTAGGAGTATATCTTTTAAGACACAGGAATATACTTGTTGCAGAAGCATTTCTAAAGTCACCCACCAAGGTTTATGGGAGGCGCATGGAATACTCTCAGATGGTGGAACATGGTATCCTTAAGCATGTAATTCGTTAGGACTAAAGCATATAGATTACATCCAGAAGAAGACAAGCTGACTACAAAACTTTTCCATGTGAATATAAGGTATAAGATATTTTTTAAATAAGTAAACGCTTATAATCCGACAAGGTGGCTAGAGTGTAAGGGAATATTGGATATTAAAGAAGGTCTCACGTTTGACGATGTATTACTTGTCCCTAAGCGCTCGCCAGTAATTTCCAGAACTCAGACGGATTTGAAAACAAAACTGTCTAGAAATATTACCATAAATATTCCGCTTGTCAGTGCAAATATGGATACAATTACAGAATCTGGAATGGCAATAGCTTTGGCCAGAGAGGGAGGAATCGGGATTATTCATAGGTTTATGACTATTGGAGACCAAGTAGACGAAGTCTTAAGAGTAAAGCGTTCTGAATCAGTTATGATCGAGCAACCATATACTATCAAAGATGATATGAAAGTATATGATGCAAAGAAGATGATGCGGGAATACGGCGTATCAGGTTTGCTTGTAGAAACCGAGGATAGGATACTTGACGGCATTATTACCAATAGAGACATTATATTTGAAAAGAACATGGAACGCAAAGTTGCAGAACTGATGACTAAGAATGTTATTACTGCAAAATATGGAACTACAATGGAGCAAGCAAAAGAAATTCTTCACAAACACAGAATTGAAAAATTACCAGTAGTTGATGATAAAAAACGAATTGTAGGTCTTATTACAAGTAAAGACATTATGAAAATGGATCAGTATCCGTTTGCTTCTAAAGACAAAAAAGGCAGACTACTTGTTGGAGCTGCAGTCGGAGTAAAAGGTGACTTTTTGGAAAGAACTGAAGCACTCTTAGATGCAGGAGCCGATACAATAATAGTTGATATTGCTCACGGTCATAGCGATAATGCTATTAACACAGTAAATATGATCAAAAAAGCATTTCCAAATTGCGAACTCATCGCTGGAAACGTTGCTACCGGTGAAGGTGCTAGGGATTTAATTACAGCTGGAGTCGATGCAGTGAAAGTGGGTGTAGGTTCTGGCTCCATTTGTATTACAAGAGTAGTTACAGGGTCAGGTGTTCCGCAATTAACAGCAGTCACGGAAAGCGTTAAAGTGTCAAGAGAATACGATATTCCAGTAATTTCTGATGGTGGCATCAGAACATCAGGAGATACAACAAAAGCATTAGCAGCTGGGGCATCTTCTGTAATGGTTGGTAGCATGTTTGGAGGAACTGATGAGAGTCCTGGAAAAACCCTTGTCAAGAACGGAAAAAAATTCAAAATGTATAGGGGCATGGCCTCATTCTATGCATCACTTGGTAGAAAGTATAGGGAAGAAGGTTTGCAGGTTGTAGATTCTAATGATTTAAATGACTATGTCCCAGAAGGAGTCGAAGCAATGGTACCCTATAAAGGCACTGTAGTTGAGATTATTCGGCAACTTGTAGGTGGCTTACGGTCTGGCTTAAGCTACTGCGGCGCAAAAACAATTTCAGAAATGCAGAATAATGCAGAATTTATCAAAATTACACCTGCTGGGTATATCGAAAGTCAGCCTCATGATGTGAACTTAATGTAGATTAGAATACTATGCTGTCTATTAACTGATATATTTTACATAATACTCTATGTTAGCTTGTGATTATGATAAAATCAACTACTGCTAATATATTTATCATTCATTAAAATCCTCATGGTCATCGTAAATTTCTGTTAGGTTATATCATTTGTTCTTTTCTTACATACGAGCTAATCAGCTAGTCTTCGTGGATCAGATGATAGTTACGATGGTAAAGACGTTAAAGAAATACAGCATATATAATTCTGTTTACTAATTCTTTATTAGCATATTGTAAAGATTATCATATTTTATATCATCGTCTTGGGAGTCTTAAAATAATAATCTGTCTACCGTTGTTGACCAGACATTGAAGAGATATAATAGTTGTATTGGTAGCCATAAGTATTGTTGTTGTTAAGCATAGATTATAAATTAGAGAATCATATTTATCAGGAGTTTGTTCTTAATGCTTCAGTTATTGATGCAAGAGCGAATTGAAATAGTTCTTTACTATATTTTAAGATATTGATACCTTTTCTTCAACTGTTTATTGATTATAGATCCTATTCATGAAATGGCATTCTATAATCTTCTTAAGATATCTGACAGAAGTTTTGCCCTTATCATAAAGGTCTAGCGCAATCTCTTGTTTTTATATTCAGTTTATATCAAATATTTTTTATAAGGTATAGAATAATCAAACTTTTAAAAACTGTCATCATCGCTATCCATTTGTGAACCTGACATCATTCTGTCACCAACCACCCATTTGCAATGAATTGCCTACTCTTATAAGAGGCTGTATATAGTGATTAGCGGAGACTTTGATTCTACACATTCAATTACCTGCAAATTTTAGTGTTCATATACTACATTTCTTCGCGATTGTTTTGACTGTGTTGCAATTCCTATTCCTAGAAGAAACACAACTTCCTATATTTATCTAATTTATTGAAATATAGTTATCTTTATGTACTATAAGCATAATAGGTCCGTTATTCCCAATAACAAATGACTAATGTCAACAAATTAAATGTTAGAAGCATCTATGCATGGTCAATTGGACCGAATGGTTTCGAAGGAGTGTTTATTGTATGCCCTAATGATGAAAATATTATTGAATTAACCGATAATATGAAAAGACATCAAAAATATGACGAGTTTGTATTCATAACTGAAGAAAGAAAAATCTCCAAGGCGAGAGATTTGTATATTGTAGAACAGAGCAATTATCATAAACTCAATACCAATACCAATGATAATGAAAATATAGATTATGCAAGATTTAGATTTAGATGTAAAAAATTTTCATAATAAATCCAAATTCTTCTGTATCATCTACTTTGCCTATATCTTTATCATTGCTTGTAATTATTGGTTTTACAATTATTTGATTCTAATCGAATTTGTTTGTCGATTCTTCATTAGATATACCTAAAATTAATTGAGAAATTTTGAAACAGTTTGCTTGACATATTGTACTGGTTTTTCTATTATAATTACTGTAATATATCGTATATATATACAGGTTATCTTTTGTTTTTAATACATTAATTTCTATTCTATAATCACCAATTGAATATTTATAATCTCACATATCCTCAAATAATGTAGAATGTCACATAAATCATCAAAACCTATAATATTCTACTCTCTTTTGGCTGCAGGATTTATGTTCATTGTTGTCGGATTCATAGTTGTATACTCATATTCAAAACCTGCGGAAGTACCATTACATGGAATTCTAAATGCCGGAATGACAGACATTTTGACTCCGGATATGAATATGGGTGGAATGGCAAATATTATCATTAAAGGTTCAATTTTTAATGTTACTATCACAGATCCAGTCGAACATATCATAAAATCTGACACAAGAAGAACTTCAGATTTTAAATATAATTTTACAGCAGAAAGAGAAGGAGAACATAAAATCGAGATCAACAATATAGGTAGTTCAGATTTACATATAGAAGGTCACGCTCAGAATAAGCTTAATAAAATAGCACTAAGTGGACCCGTAATGTTAATAATAACGGGTATAATTATAACAGGATTGGCCATTCGATTTAAAAAACTATAGTTTAATGTAATTCTGCTTTTTTATAAGATCCTAGAATTTTGAAAAATGCAGTTTTGTTTTTTATAGATTGCAGCACATTCTTAATAGTTTCATCTTCACAATGACCTTCAAAATCAACATAAAAATTATATTCCCACGGAGTTTCCTTAGTAGGGCGCGATTCTATTCTAGTAAGGTTTATCTCCCGACTTGAAAACTCTTTCAGAATACCAAAGAGTGCGCCTGGTAAATGCTTGACAGAAAATATAATAGAGGTCCTATCATGACCAGTAGGCTCTGTTTTTGTTTTTGAGAGCACCAAAAATCTTGTGAAATTATTTTTTCTATCCTCTATTCCCTCTTCCAAAATAGCCATATCATATATTTCTGCCGCTCTTCTACTAGCTATTGCAGCTGCATTCATAATTATTTTTTCTTTGATCATCTTTACTGCACCAGCAGTATCATATGTAGGAACAGACTCAAGTCTTTTTAATTGAAGATAATTTCTGCACTGTGCAATGGCTTGAGGATGCGAATATATAGCCACTAATCCATCTAGTGTTGTGCCCTTATTTACAATAAGACAATGTCTAACTCTCTGATAAATCTCACCGGTTACCGTAGTTTTTGTTTGTAATAATAAATCATAAGTTTCGTTGATGCTTCCCTCGATAGAATTTTCAATAGGTACTACTGCATAATTTGCTTCACAAGTTTCTATGCTATCAAATACATCTTGAAATGATTTCTTAGGCAGAACTTTTGCATTTGGAAAATATTGTAAGGTGGCCATTTCACTATAGGCTCCGCGTTCTCCTTGGAAAGTGACAGACTCGCTCATCATAACAATATACTTATTGTATGTTTAGTTAAACATATGTACATTAAATCATTCGCTCTTTATACAAAAGAGATACTAACAAGCAAGACCAATTTGCCTATCCTATTATTTTATTGCATCAGTTATTCTTAGGATAACTCTTCTAGTGAAACCTATTGAATGTATAGAATGCGTACAAATTCATCGAATCTAAAAATGAATATGAGCAATCATAGAAAGAAGATATGAAACTTAAATAGTGGGCTAAGGTTGTTTGATAAAGAAATAATGTGTTAGCATCTATATAAAAGAATCAGTAATCTAAAATTTTTTATAATATGCTAATTTAGGAGATTAATCTGATATGAGTCTATAAATAAATCTAATCAAATAGCCGATTAACTATTACATACCAAACTCATAAAACATTCTCTATAATGATGCTTTTAAGTAGAGTTACCTATGATCTATTTAATATTATGAATCAATCGGAAAGTTTCTTTACCATAATCGTATGTCAATTTTCGATCTTCATACATTCCACACTCAATGCATTTTACGCTATTATGTACGCGAACAGTGTCGCCTCCACAATTAAAACATAGAGTATAGAGAACTCCGAATTCCTTTTCATCGATTGTTATATGAATTGTTGAATTTAATAGACTCATTACTCGTCCTCGTATAATATCGCCAACTCTAAATATGGTTCTGCCGCGTCTATCTCCTCTTTCACGCCATCCTCCACTTCCGCCACTATTACTACTACCTCCTGTTCTAGTGGATGCAATTGCAGAAAATCCTGCATATGATTTCTTCTCATTTATATATAATACCCTTACTGAGATCATACTACCAAATAGCATCTCTATATAGCCAACTAGGACATCGCCAATTTTAGGCAGCATCGGTGAATTTTTCTGATTAATCTTTACTATTCTTCTTTTGAAGTCATATACTCGTGTACCTACTGCTGTCGATCGGATAGTTCCATCTGTAATGTAGGTATTCTTTCCACCTTCGAACTCTTCAATGATTGCCACTTGTTCTCCAGGTAAAATTGGTGTTGCTGTATGTTTTTCTTTGATCATATAGATGTATGTCAATAATTTTTAAGATATAACTGTTACATTAGAGTTTGATATCTATCTGTATCTATCTGTATCTATCTGCTAAAAACACGATCTCTATGTATATACGTTTATAAAAGTTACCTGTCCTCTTGGAAGAAGCCCCATTATTATGTCATCTCTTTAAATTTAATAACTTTCCAATAGATTTATTATCCTATTCTTGTGTTATCTAAATTTTATCTTTTTATCTTATGTATGCAAAATTATAATAATTGGCTTTGATACAATGTTTCTCTTATCGATAATTATTGCTATTATACATTCTGATTAGAATTTGCAAATTGTTAAACTTACCTTGAAATTGTTGATGTGACAGGCAAATTGTTATAGATACCATCTTCAGGCCTTGTTGAAGAGTAAATTATATTGAATCATTAAAAAATTATATATATCCTAGTTCTACAATAAAACAGGTGAAAACGATTTTCTCTGGCTCACAACGATTCTTCATCTGAAAAAACAGCTGCTGAAGAGATAATTTTCTCGGGTTACTCACAAAACTATTGTGTATCCTTTGTAAATATGATGGATTCTATAAAAATTATTAGTGAGATTTCTGATGCTAATAAAATTAGCAGGTATTATTCAATATTTCTTAATACACTGGATACAATCGCCAAAAACTTTAATGCAAAAACAATCAAGATTACTAGTGATGGGTTGATTTTTTATTTTCCAGAAACTTATAATTCTGGCAACAAATCAGCTTTCAAAGATGTAATTGAATGCTGTCTTACAATGATAGCAGCAAACATAGATATCAACAAAGAGTTATATCAAGAGAAATTGCCATCAGTTAGTTACAAGATAAGTGCTGATTATGGTAGAGTGGAGGTGGCTAGGTCTACAACTTCACAACATGACGATTTGTTTGGTCCTACTATGAACGTTTGTTCAAAGATAAATAACAAGGCGAAGCCAAACGGTATAGTAATCGGTTCCGCTCTATACCGCATGATAAAATCGTTTTCTTTCTCTGCGGAGGATTACCAATTCGAAGAAGTTGGCGAATATCTAATCGGCTTCAAACAACGATATACGTTATATTCCATTATATACGGTAATAGAGCCAACAAGGCTCCATCAAATCAAAAAAAACTGATTTCAGATATGAAACATCCTCAAATACATTCTTCCCATATGAACAAAGAATCGTTATTATCCATCAAACCACAAAAGCAACAATATAAGTCTCCAGCAAAAGTTATGCTTGTAGATGACGAGGAAGACATGCTACTTACTTACAAATCCTTCCTAGAAGATAAAGACTACAATATAAAATCTTTTACAGATTCAGAGACAGCACTGAAACACTTTGCAGAAACAAATGCATATGATTATGATTTGGTAATTTTAGATATAAGAATGCCAGGTCTAAATGGGCTCCAACTCTATTGTAAATTAAAAGAGATAAATACAGCCATTAAGGTGTTGTTTGTATCCGCTCTTGACGCAATTGATGAGATTTTGAGCATATTGCCTGATGTAGATTCCAAAAATATTATAAGAAAGCCAGTCAAAAGAGAACATTTTGTTACTGCAGTTGACGGAGCTCTCAGATAGTTTAATTTTACAACTCGTAATGCCCATAGCCGAGAAAGATGTTTTACAAGAGAAGATTAAGGATATCTATATGCATAGATCTTTATAATTGTCGAATATTAGTTTGATTGAATTATTTGTCTTAGAGGCTTATATTTGGCCTATAATCGTAAAAATACATATATAGATATTATCTGGTCATAAGTTGTATTTACTAGCTGAATAATGTTATTGTTATTTAATATTAGCATATAATATGAATAAGCACGACTGCATTATCGTAACCTTGCATTAGATTAACCTTTGATGTCGATAAATTATTCATAGTACAATAATTGACATCTAACCGTTATCAGAGCTCATTCATGCCGAACTTATGGTAGCACTGATTGCATTTAAACTTCTCTTTTCCAGGATTGCCAGAGACCACCTCAAGGTCACTCTTAGTTTTACATTTTGGACATCTACCATATATTGTTTTCTTGGGCAATAGTGACTATTACGACTAGCTATTAAAAAAGCTTAAGACGAACAGTTTGGAAATAAAATAATTACCAATAACTACTTCTCATTTTCAATTCATCTTCTCTGGATTTTGTAATATTCAATATTTTTGCAATTTTTGATACTTTATCTTTTTTTGAAAAGAGCTGTTTTATCAATAAGTATCTTTTCAATAATAAAGCACAGTCTATTAATAACTATCATGTAATTTTCAGTGTGAAGTTCATAGACTGGTTTCCTTATTATCAGAATATCAGACAGCAATTTGGATATAGTACAGAGAAAGATCAAGAGGCAGCATATTACCTGTCACGAATTATAAAGAGAAAAGCGCTTGCTCCAAAAGTATTACATAAAAAAATTGCAGGAAAACAAGTATTAGTCATAGGTGCAGGTCCTAGCTTAGAGAAAAATATCATATTTATAAAAAAGAACAGCCGCAAGTTTGTCAAGATAGTCTCAGACGGCGCTGTCCAAGCCTTGATTGAGAATAATATCAAACCTGATATTGTTGTTACAGATTTGGACGGCAATCAATCATTTTTACAAAAAGCAGAAAAGATAGGCGCAATAATGGTAGTGCATGCTCATGGAGACAATATTCAGATATTGCGAAAGCTTGTTCCACGATTTAGACATGTTATTGGCTCTACCCAAGTAATGCCAGTCGAAAATGTCTATAATTTTGGTGGATTTACCGATGGCGATCGCTCTGTATTTTTGGCAGAAGAATTTGGCGCCAAAGAAATTGTCCTTATAAGTATGGACTTTGGTGTACATATAGGTAAATATTCAAAAGAAGTGGTAAAAAATGTTGAATTGAAAAAAAAGAAATTGAGAGCTGGTAAACGCTTGCTTGAAATGCTTGCCAAACAATCTCGTTCACGTTTATTTGATACATCTAAAAGACCTATTCGAGGATTTACTGGTTTTTATGTACATAACAATTATTGATGATTAAAATGTTCGGTCAAAGGCAAGCAATTGGTATTCTAGGCATGATTTTTGCAATAGTGGGTGGTATTGCATGGTTCTTCCAGCAGACATTTTTTGCAATAATGCTATGGGGAGCAGCTGGAATTATATTACTAAAACTTAATAAGAAAAAAAATCAGAGAAGATCAAAGAGATAGAGGAAATTTATTCATATATTGATTATAATTTATTATCATGAATGATCAATCTGAAATACTATTATACCATTTATGTCAAAGATGCCTTGCAAATGTCCAACTTTTCAGAAGACGATGTCAGACGTGCTGCCGAGATACGCGAATGGCTCGTCAAACAGATTTCTGACAAACAGGAAGAAATTGAAAGATTACGTACTACACTATTACTTATTGATAATCTGTTAAAACATGGCAGTTTTAGACCCGCTTCTAATATCACATCGTCAGTTACTCTATCGCCCTCAGCATCAGCTGAGGCGTCAGTCGGCGCTGCAAAAATGTCTAATCCCATCAAGCAACAGAAGACAGCAACCACCGCTAATTCTATGGCAGAAACAATTGCAAATGGCTCTGAACCACAGGCCACAGATGAAGTTAAAGAGTTTAGACCATTAAAACGAGTTAAAGATAACTTATTGCTTGCAAATGCGGAATTATTACCAAACTCACTTGAAATCGTACCAGCTGAAGGAATAATACTCAATGTTAATACTCCTCCTTTCAGATCTTTCTTTTTGAATAGAATTTTAGAAGGAATGAAAACAAAAGATGCAGAAAAAGTCAGTCAGAAGCAGATCAAAGATACAGAATCACTGAATTATCAAGTAGAAGAAGATAATAATGGTTCTATAAAAAAGATCATGATAATTAATTACAGAGAAAAAGAGCGGCTAAATGAGATATTTAACACTTCTACATGGGTCTTCACACGGATGATAGAAAAGAGTGGAAAATAATAGGAATATGGACAAGATAATAGTTCTAGATTTTGGCTCCCAATATAGTCATCTCATCTGTAGACGTATACGTGAAGTAAACATATACTGTGAGCTATTACCGTATAATACGCAAGCCAAAGTACTTAAAGAACTCAATCCAAAAGGAATAATTTTCTCTGGAGGTCCTGCGAGTATTTATTCAAAAGATTCGCCAAAACCTGATAAAGACATTTTCGAAATGAATATTCCCATATTAGGAATTTGCTACGGTCAGCAAGTATTAATAGATAACTTTGAAGGTACTGTAAAAAGGTCAAACATCAGAGAGTACGGTCGTGCTGAACTGGTGATTGATGACAAGACTGATCTTTTCAAGAATATTGAGAAGAATATAAAATGTTGGATGAGTCATGGAGATGCAGCTAATAAGCTTCCAAAAGGATTCAAAGTTATTGCTCATACAGATAATTCATTTTCTGCTTCTATTGCAAATCAGCAAAAGAAATTCTATGGAATACAATTTCATCCTGAGGTAGGCCACACAGAAAAAGGGATTGATATTTTAAAAAACTTTTCTCAAAATATCAGTATGGCAAAACCTGACTGGAATATGGAGAACTTTATAGACATGGCCATAAAAGATATTCGAAAGCATGTTAAAAATGAAAAAGTACTATGTGCAGTAAGTGGAGGAATTGATTCTACTACTGTGGCTACGCTGTTACACAGAGCCATAGGTGACAGTTTACATTGTGTTTTTGTTAATCATGGTTTATTAAGAAAAGACGAAGAAAATTTGGTTAACAAATTATTCAAAGAGCATCTCGGTATTCAAGTAATATATATTGATGCAGAGAAACAGTTTCTGCAAAAATTGAAAGGGATTGAAGATCCCGAAAAGAAAAGAAAGATCATAGGCGAAGAATTTGCAACTGTATTTGTTGATGTAGCGAAGAATAATGGACCATTCCGATGGCTAGCACAGGGAACGCTTTATCCTGATGTTATTGAAAGCGGAGTTTCAAGAGGTCCAGCAGCAATAATCAAAACTCATCATAATGTTGGTGGTCTTCCCAAATGGCTTAATATGAAAGTAATAGAACCATTAAGCAATTTATATAAAGATGAAGTTAGGAAAGTTGCAAAATTACTTGGTATTCCAGATGTGCTATTAAAGAGACATCCGTTCCCTGGGCCAGGATTGGCAGTTAGAATAATTGGAGAAGTGACCAGCGAAAAGATACGTATAGCAAAACATGCAGGTGATATAGTTGAATATGAATTAAAGGTTGCAGGATTTTATGAAAAAGTCTGGCAGGCATATGCCGCAGTAGGAGATGACAGAGCAGTAGGAGTGCTCGGTGACGAACGTGTTTATGGTCATATCGTGATAATCAGAGTAGTAGAATCAGTAGACTCTATGACAGCTGATTGGACTAGACTGCCCTATGAATTAATTGAAAGAATTAGCAACAGAATTACAAATGAGGTAGAAGATGTGACATGGGTTACATATGCTGTTTCAAGCAAGCCTCCAGCAACAATTGAGCCTCAATAAGAAAACACTTCTACTTTTACAACCAGACACTTGAATTTTTTTATTTGATTTATGAAATTGAAATAAGATAAATGTTAATAATAATTATTTTGATTCATAGAATACACTGAAAAAGAACGTGATTTGCTTGTCATTTATATGATAAAAATTTATGTTAAGAGTTAGAGGTATCAAATATCAAACAAGTGCCTCGACCTAATTTTATACACTTCGTCATAAATGTACCATTATGAACTTATTTTATGTATATACTAAAAATGAGTCGGTATGAAACATGCCTATACAATAAACAATGAAAAAAATGATGCATATATACTTTATAGATAAAAATAGATAAAAAAGATAAAAAAAGAGGATAAAAATGCCTCAGATTATGCTTCTGGAGCCGGAGTCACAGGAACAACTTCATCTTCTGTCTTCTTCATCTACTTCTTCTTCATCTTCTGCTTCTTCTTCATCTACTTCTTCTTCATCTTCTGCTTCTTCTGTTTCTATTTCTTCTGCTGGTGGTGCTTCAATAGCTGATGATGCTTCAGAACCAGTTGTTGCTAATGATAAATCAATAAATTCTGGTCGTTTAGCAGGTGAATTAAAACCTGTTTTACATAACAGACTGTCTGCGTTTACATCTGCCAGTAGCAAAGCACATGCCTTGTATTCATCACCTACATTTACAGGTAGATTTGGAAATGTAGCAATATATTGTTGGATACCGCCACCCGTAGTAGCATTTACAGCAATATTTGATGTTTCGAAAGTCTTGACTTTTGATTCACCGTTTACAGTAACTATGGCCACAACATCGCCAGTTGTAGGCTGTATATCAAACATGGATAAAATGACTTTAAATACGTCAGTTCCCTTTCCTGTCTCTCCCTGTGCCTGTGCCTGGATTGGACCTACAGCACCTGAAGTCGATACTGCTATTACCATAAGCATCACTAAGGCTAAAGTGGTTACTCTCTTTGTTGCTATTTGCAAAGTATTTCAACATATGCAGTAGATTACTCTATATTTAATGTTAATGGTTGTCTTTATCTATCTCATTATTATGGAAAATGGATCGTTAAAAGGTCTTATACTTGACACAATGGTATATTATTCCTTTTTTTTATATTATGTAATTCTTTTATTATATTAAATCTATACATTCAATTTAATTATGAATATAAAGGAATAAATTATATTTTAGCATTTCATTTACAGTGAAAAAAATAATATCTAATACAATAGTGGTCATGTTAATCACGGCTCTTGGATTTACCCCTCTAGATTCTGTAATATCTGTACTTGGGCAAACAGATAATGTTAGTAGTGGAACTGGGACTAATTTCGCTGATATAATAAAACAATCTAACAAAACTGGAAACAGCACAGGAGACGATATGGGTCCAATAGGTCAAGCTGTAGAAGGTTTATTTGGTGGCGATAACGCCAACAAATAAACATAGTTAATCTATTGATCTTATTGCCAATACGGCCTAGTAGATATTTTTTCTTATATGAATACTATCTTTATGGAATATTCTGATTTCCGTTATTCAAGGTCTATATTATATAATTCAATCTATTTGTAAATATCAACTCACAACTATTTCATAACAGATGTAGATTGATGCAGATAGCTTATTTCCAACTCTTATTTGTCTATTTCATCATCAATTATAAATTCAGAAATATTTCTTCTTTTATGGCTAATTCTTTTGGGTCGGTCTGTATCTTTGGACCCATTTCCATATTGCAACATGACTCCTTTTTATAATTCTTGATGATAATGCTTTAGATGCGTTTCTAAATGAAAGACCTACAAATTACAGGCCATAAACGATATCTTCTTTAAAAGATGTCTTATTTCTTGTTTTTAGAAGATATCAAAAGAAAAAGAACATAATGTATTTAGATGTATTTTTCTTTAAGGTAACAGAATCATAATATAATACTAATTACTTATAAACAATAAAGACGATACGAAAATAATGCTATGTAGAGCCTGTGGAGGAGAGATGATTGCAGTTAAGTATTGCTCGGATTGCAACGAAGTTATTCATTCCAGATGTGAAAGCTGTAAGAAGGAAGATGAAATGTCAATGCATAGTCACCATATGTAAGAATCTTAATAGCTTCTCTTTGCCGTAATGCTACATTAGCTTATGTTTATCACTATAATCTTTCTACATATTTCCTATAATCTGAAATTATGAATATGGACAAACAGAAAAATATCCTACTTCATCAAGTCTTGCATCTGAAAGAGTAAACTCATTATTGCATTAGATTAAAATGTAAGCATACATTGTAATCTCTGAAAATCCATTTTATATCTCAGAAATAAGAATTGTTACCCAGTTGAAGTCTACTGCATTTTGAATTCATATAAATATAATAAGATATTTGCAGTTCTATATTGGAGATTTTTTTTCCTTTATTTTATAAGCTGACAAAAAAGTCATTAATATCATAGCAAATAATAAAACTCCTGTTGACAAATGCATTGCCACAAGCAAAGGTTGCAATTTTGTATTGACCACTAGCATACCCAATAAAATTTGAAATGAAATGATGATGCTTGATATAACGGCATACTTTTGCGTGTTTCTAGCCTTTTTAATAGCATATGCAGTACTAGCATAAATGAAAATTGCTGTAATCATGACCAAAACTCTATGATAATGTTCAAAGAAATATTTTGGAGATGGAAAATCAAATCCATTAGGACACAGTGGCCATTCAGTACAAAATAAACCCAAGTTAGAAGCACTAATGTACACTCCTATTAACATAACGCTATACAGGAGAACGAGTGAAGCAAAGGATAACCACAACATTGTCTGAGGAACGATTTGTTGCTGGCCCATAGAGGAGATATTTTCATTAGTCAATTATTAATCTTGGCTAACTAATTTAACTCTGCATGTAATGAAAGGCATTTCAGGTCTTAAAGTTATGATGTTCCTGATATGTGATAATATATCTTGATAGGGACTAAAGAGAGAATAAATGATATTGCATCATTTAGAGATATTTTTATATATATATAGAATAACAGTTTTTATTATCCTTTTGCTATTAAAGATATTTCAGATCTCTTTTATTCCATATCTCGAATGTTTTTATAATCTGTTCCTTTCTCTGCGTTAGTCTCAACACCAGCAGTTTTTTCTTCTATTACTCTCACATTTTGATCCAAGTCTGAAAGAAATGTTATTTTTTGTCCATATGATGTTGTCTTAAATGCTTCAAACTCTTTTGAATATTGATCTGCTGATGGTTCACTTCCATAGAAGTATTTACCAAGGACTTCTTCTTCACTTACTAAAAGCCATAATGTCTTTCCATCAAAAGCATCAGCAATATATTTTGGAATCCAAAATTTGTCTTTACTTATTGTACCCTTTTCCAACCGTAAGAAATTCAAAGATATTTCTTTGATTTCACCGACATCCTTTCCATCATTGCTTTTCACTTTCTTCCCCTTAAGCATATTCCATAATATTGTAGGTCCTTCATGTGATGTCATTGTAAGTTATTTGCAGAAGTATGTCCTATAACGATTAGCGAAAATTGTTCTATATAAACGTCAATTCAAGTTTATACATCGTAAATTAAGGATCGCTAGTATATAAGTACGAATAAAATATAGATAAAGAACCAAATCTTAATAATAATTAATAGTAATTATAAACAATGATTCAGATAGTTTTGTACCTAATTCGTTCTTGCGAGAATATTGTAATGGTTATAAAAAGAGCATCTTTCTCTATTTGTGAGTATATAACACTGAAGATCCTGTATGATAAATTTATGAAAAAATCCTATTCCATGCTAGCGTTACTGATAATAAGTTCCACTCAATATTAATTAATAGTGATAAGGATGAAACATAACTACCATGACAATATATTTTAACTTTAAAATGTACATTTGAGTTATACCATTGACTAAAGAAGATTTAGATAAAATTGGAGCATCGGCAGAAAGAAAAGAAGGACGCAATAAAAAGAATCTTAGCAGTGGGTCGCCAAATCAAGTCAATTGAATAATGGTATTCAAAAAGTATACGGAAGATGTGACCATGCAGTCAAATCTCTAGAAAGATATAAAGTCGATACACTCAAATAATTTTTCAGAAGAGGCCTGCTGTTGAAAAGACTGCCAAGAAAGTAGATAATGAGATTAGGAAATCTTTAATCTCGAAGTAAACAGTCGAGAAAAGAGTTCTAGAAGCACAAGACATCATAGATGCAAAACAGTAGAGACTGAAGAACAAGTGGCTGCAGAAAATATTTCGAAAAGGAAATTTAGCAAAGTAACCTAATATTGATTGGGACTTGGCTACCTTCTGTCTTTTTAGACAATATTAAATAATTGTTGTGAGGAAAAACAAAATACTATTCAATGTATTATTACTAAGATGAATCTTTTATTTTCAATATGATCTCAAAGAAATGTACGCTTCTCCCGCATCATCATCATCATGGATTATCGGATCGATGTGTTAAGGTTTTAGTCTTTTCCAATCTATAAGCGAATAGAAAGACATGGCATAATTTCCAAATTGCAATACTTCTGGGTCGTTTGTATATAATCCTAGCGCATTTTGTTCTTCTGTCATTGATCTTATAATCGCAGTTTCAATCGGCTGCAAAGTAGCAATTACAGCTTGTCCTCCATCTCTTTGAACCATTTCCTGAAGTCGTTTTACCTCATAACCTTTCAACCTCGCTATCTTAGCGCTTGATTTTACTTGGATCATCCATTTTGTAAAATCACGAGTAGCGATAATGTCTGCTGGTCCTCTACTTCCTCTTGAAAGCTGTATGTTCCATCCTCTTAATTTAAGATAGAGCGTAACAACAAATTCAGCTTCTCTTCCGAATTTACTCCATGAATAGAAATAAGATGATGGAAATGATGTCTGCAAATTGGATCTTCTCATGTGTATTACTAAGCTTTAATACTTCCTCTCAATAATGATTTACCAGAAGATCAATAAATATAGAAAAGAAAGGGCATAATAACTGTAAATGTAACCAATAATATACTTTATAAAACTCTAAAGTTGGATTAAAATTTTGGAGCAGAATACTAGTAATATTCCAAGACCATATAAAAGGGAATTTTAGTATATAGGGTTCTATAAGTCAACTATCGATTAAGAAGAAATACCTTGCTCTTATGTGATCCGTATTCTCTATCTGTAGATCATCACCTCAAAAAAAATAGAATAAGCTATTAATGTTGAAAATTGATTATATTAAGATGATAGGTTAACAATATAAAGTTATATTATTAATAATATAAAAAATTAAGGATAACAGGCAAGAATTTTAAATTTTATATCTTTATGTGTTAAAAATTTATTATCTCAATCAGTAAAGTTATTTAATTATCACTATTCGTTCTTTATTCCCATATATTGTTTTATTTATTGAATTTGTATCAAGAATCCTAATAACACTATTATGTCCCTGGCAAGACTAAATCATCTACTATTTCTCTAAGATGATGCAAGTGGTTCAATGGAACCTACTAGACCATAGATTGGAGAACCAAAGAAATGATCATCAATTCTATTTGAATCCAATGCAATACTGATAACCTTATCATTTAATATAGAGACAGATATTGGTACATCTCTCCATTGCATTACTCCATTTGATATTATGTCGGCTGCACCTGAGAATATTATACTATTAGAAGCATTTTGTGATATAGAATTATTATTGGCTGCTGTTGTTATATTTATAGTGTGTGCTGATAGAGTGTTATTAGTTAGTAATCCTCCCATCTCAGAAGTATAAGGCTTGAAAACAATTAGATGATCATGGATCTCCATACCTGTAATTGTTATCATTGTTATATTTGACTTGAAATATGTCACGTTACCCCCCGATACATCAAGTCTCCATCTACCATCTAAAAGGTATATCTCCGATGGTATATTAGTGGCTAATTTAGCCAAATTGTTCTTATTTATTCCTACTTCTTCCGGTTTTGCACTAACTTGACTATTTATTGTTCCTTCTATATTAAAGTCATCGCTGATAAAAGTAGTGATATTAGAGGAGTCTATCGTAGTTTCATTATTATTTATAAAGGTCATATTAGGCAGAAAATTAAAGTTATGATTATTATCAGTAAGATTTTGTGCGAATACTGGCGATTTATTATCATGATAAATTATTGACAGTATTACGATAAATCCCAAACTTAGTACGATTGATTTTGCAGCTTCTCTTCTCATTGTGTTGTCTATAATGCAGCATGATTTCATCGTGAAAAAGGCATTGCGTTAATAGAACTTAAACATTCTTGAAGACCAACAATTATTGGTGTTAATAACAAATATGCAACCAAATAATCCGATAACTATTATAACAATAGAATAATGAAAAGCAACGTTATATATGCCTTGATAGAAGCTTTAGAATCTTCGTCGACTTTTTGTTACCATTTCTCTTGAATGTGAGACTCATATTGCTTCTAATATGTGTGTGTGTGCTGTTTCTTCTCTTTCTATTAACACAATATTGTAGGAGTAATGACCTATATGAATTATCTAATATTATAGAAAATGTAGGCATGTATTTATTTATCTGATATTAGTGATCTTGCAGTTTTGAAAATATTTATCCACATTTGCCATGTTAGCTTATGAGTGTTTGTATTCTGTCTGCTAGGATGATAAGAAGCAAGGAGAGTCTTGTCTTTCCCCATACAGTAATGAGCGCCATGGCCAAAAGCTAATCCTTTCAAATTATTAGCCTTACAATATGCATCAAAAGCAATTTTTCCAAGTGCTAGAATGACTTTAGTTTTACAATCTAAAATGTTTAATTCTGCCAAAAGATATTGTGAACAATTAGATATTTCAAAAGGGCTTGGTCTGTTATTAGGTGGAGCACATCTCACTGCTGCAACGATATAAGCGTCTTTTAAAATTAGTCCGTCATTTCTAAACTGGCTTGTAGGTATGTTTGCAAATCCTGTTTGAAATAGTGCTTTTGCAACCCAATCACCCGAACTGTCGCCTGTAAACATTCTACCCGTTCTATTTCCACCGTGAGCAGCAGGTGCCAAGCCAATAATCAATAACTTAGCTTCAACATCACCAAAACCCGGCAGAGGCTTTGCCCAATAATCTTCATTTATGAATCTTTTTACTTTGGATTTACCAATTTGTTGAATATAATTTGACAAACGGGGACACAATTTGCATTGTATTACTCTTTCATTAATTCTATGCAGCGAGGAGTCTTCCAATGAATTCATAGCTCTAGTAATCTCATGCTAGTGAATCAAAAGCATATTAAGGCTTACAAACAGGGACTGCTGTTATTTTATAATAAATTTTAAAGCACTACTAATGTCATGCCCCGGCGAGTACTATATTATTTAATTAAAGCAAAATAGCAACTTCTCATACATCTATTCGAAACATCCATTTTTTATTGTCATAAATGACTAGCACAAAAAACTCTATTATCTATTTAAGAAATTATGAAAGAATAAAGAGTTAGTAAAAAATAATATCTTATTACAGTTCATAGGAACCACCTATCAAACCACCAGCGTACTACTGTATGTATATATGACTATGTATATAACAAAATCAAGAAATCTTTTATACTTCTTTTTAATGTTTTCTTCGATTTTTGCATAAATACAAAATATCTTCAATTATTACCCACAACTACTTTAGACGGCTTTCATGGGTCTGATAAATGGTAATATACACAGAAATTATAGATATTAAGAAATAAATTTGGAATAAAATACTTTCTATAGTAAACAAATGAATATGATTCTACTAGTTCTGAGTGATTATGAAAGGTTCAGAAATATCCTTACTAGTTGCATTCATCAAAAGTAGCTAACTAATCTTTGCTCTACAAACTGTCACGAAGAATATCATAGAAGTATTTACGAGATATAATCAGCGTCATAAGTTATAATTTTTTGTTTAAACAATAGATATTAATAACAAAAATTGAGTTATAATACATTGTGTTTTTTATAGAACAAGTTATTGTGTGGCTAACTGGTATTATTGCCATGACTATTTTTGCTTACAAGATAAATGTGATCGACAAATATGGTGCATTAGCTGCTGTTCCAATAGGTTTTACTATATTATACTTTGGTGGTACTTCATGGTTTATTGTCTTGCTATTATTTTTCCTGATTTCATCACTCTTTACCAGGTATAAATTCAAACAGAAACAGATGATGGGGCTAGCTGAGGAAAATAACGGTGCACGAGGATGGAGAAATGTATTAGCAAATGGAGGGCCCTTAGCAGCTATTGCTATCCTTTATTACATATCAGATAATAATCCTATTTTTATGTTGTGTTTTGTTGGTTCAATCAGTTTTGCGCTTTCAGATACTGTTGCAACTGAAGTAGGCTTACTAAGTAAAGTAAAACCACGTTCGCTATTAACAGGCAAGCAAATTGACAAAGGTCAATCAGGAGGAGTCACAATTCAAGGGGAGATTGCTGCACTTATAGGCTCACTTTTAATAGGAACAGTATACGGGCTATTAATATCAGAAAATATATCATGGCGTATACTTATTATACTTTCAGCAGCGATTGTTGGTGGAATGATATCAACAAATGCCGACAGTATTTTTGGAGCGACTATTCAAGCTAAATACAGATGCATAAATTGTAGAAAATATCTAGAAAAAAGATCTATACATTGTAGTTTTCCTACAATTCATGAAAAGGGAATATCGATAATTAACAATAATGCGGTTAATTTTATTAGCGCAATAATAGGAGCTGTTATATCAGCCAACTTCATAGTTATATATCAATGAATATGTATAATTAGGATAATAATTAGCTCGCTAATAAGTATAAAGAAGAATGAGTATAATTCGTCTGTTGATATATAAATAATGATTTTCTTTGACTCCATCATTGCAGAGGATTTAATTGTCTGATGAATTTATTTTCTGTATATGCCTCTAATTTCCGTCTCACTGTATCCTGGGAGAACTAAAGAACAGAAAGAAGAATTTGCAAAGGCAATAACTGAAGCGGCTATAGAAATTTTAAAGGCGAAAGCTGAACATATAATTGTTGTATATGATGAAAAATCTAAGGAGAATTGGTATATTTCAGGAAAGCGCCTTTAATAGTAGCAAACTATTTTATTTTATGCGTAGATTACCATTATTAGACTGAAAAATGCCAAAGTTTCCTCTCATCTCCATAGTACAAATGAGGTCCTCAGAAGACAAGATGGAAAATTTGGAATTATCAGTCGACTTTATCAGAGAAGCTGCAAAGAAGAAATCAAATCTGATATGTTTTCCAGAATTCCAGATGGCTTATTCACCAGAGAGCCAGTCAGCAAATCAATTATCAGAGATAGCCGAATCTGTGAATGATGGCAATTTCATTACTACTCTGCGTAAAGCTGCCAAAGTAAACAAGATTAGCATCATATCAACAATTTATGAAAAGAGTAATAATGGGTATGACAATCGTGTCTACGATACAGTAGTTCTTATAGACAGCAAGGGTGAAATATCTTCAGTTTACCGCAAATTACATCTTTATGATGCGCTAGGTTTTAAAGAATCTGATAAGATGATGGCTGGCAATATGATAGAAAAGCCTGTCAAGACATCGGTAGGAAACATAGGACTGATGATTTGTTATGATATTCGTTTTCCTGAAATGTCTAGAATTTTGACGGTGAAGGGTGCCAATGTTTTGGTCTCACCTTCGGCATGGGTTCATGGTGTTATGAAAGAAGAACACTGGCAGACATTACTTAAAGCTAGAGCAATTGAAAATGGTTTATATATAATTGCTCCAGATCAAGTTGGCAATATTTTCTCTGGCAGAAGCATGGCTGTAGATCCGTTTGGTGTCGTGCTGTTAGATATGGGAAATAGAGAAGGAATGGAAGTAGTCGAACTTGATAAATCCAGAGTCCAGAAGGTAAGAGAACTGCTTCCACTTTTGAAAAATCGCCGAACTGATGTCTATGGCGATAATATCAGCGTATTTAGTTAGCTACGTTTATTCTTTGACGGACAGAGCATATTTATACATATTTTCCACGGATATCTTACTTGACGCGAAAATACAATATTGATGATTGGCCAGTTACATACATTACATCTTTTGGTCGTAGTTTTTATTGAGCCTTTTTGAGGGAGCGGAGCAGTTGCTTTACATCCAGCAGAGTAATTAGAACAACCAACGAATCTCTTCTTTGATGTGCGAGATATTATAATTCTTAATTCTCCTTTTTGACACAAAGGACAAGTCCCAGCAGTTATCTCTTTGGTCAAAGTAATATCTGCCACATCCGTTATCTTATCTCCTCGATCAACGTCTTTTTCTTTAAATCTAGTGAGCCATTCGATTAAGTTATCAACGGCATATTCTATAATCAAAAAGCTCTTGCTCTTACATATTTCAATATTTTCTAAATCTTTTTCCATTGCTCTGGTAAAATCTGTAGAAACAATATTTGGCACATATTTTTTCATTGTTTCTATTACAGCAAATCCGAGATCTGTGGCTTCAATTCCAAAAAATTTTTGACTCGTGACAATATAATTTCGGTTGAACAAAGTACTTATGATTTGTGCTCTTGTAGCCTTTGTCCCAATCTGTTCTTTTTCCATCTTTTCCAATAAACTAGCCTGGTTAAATCGAAATGGTGGTTGCGTGAATTTCTCTTTAGAAATAACAACGATATTTCTCAAAATATCGCCTTGATTCAATTTTGGGAGTTCTACTTCGTGAAATATAAAATACGGTTCGTAAAAATGTATCCATCCTTCATGTATTTTTGATTTTCCTTCAGATTTGAAAACATAACTCCCATTGATATCAATTGATGCTGTTGTATGCTGATTTATCGCTGGATCACCGAAAGTAGCCAAGAACCTCCTGACAATAAGATCATAGATTTTACAATGCATTCGATCTAGTTGTTGTCGTTTCGGTTTTTCTCCAGTTGGATAAATGGCTGGATGTGCCGGATCTGTTTTAATTCCTTCATTCGGTAAAAGACGATCCTTGGAAAGTAATGCTGCGGTTAAGCTTACGTAATTGCTATTAACTTCAGATAGACGTGCAATAATTTTCTTATAGTCTATAGATAACGGCAGCTTCTGACTTGATGTTCGTGGATAAGAAATCATTGCATTAAGATAAAGCCTTTCTGCAATTGAAAGCGTGTAAGTAGGAGAAAATTTGAATACTCTATATGCCTCCTTTTGTAAGTCGCCTAGATTGAATGGAGTAGGAGGAGGGAGTAGCATTTTTTGAACTTTAATTTGATTAACTAATCCATCTTTGCCATTACAAGCATTAATTATTGAATTAGCTTCTAATAATGTCTGTACCTTGTCTTTTTCATAAAATGCTTGAATTATGTGCCCATTTTTTTCAAAATCTGCTATTATGCCCCAATAAGGATCTGGAATATGCTTTCTAATATCAATCTCTTTGTCTACTACAAAAGCTAGAGTAGGTCCCTGTACTCTGCCAATGGACAAGTTATGGTATCGCTTACCATTATTGGCTACTTTAAACGATTGTGAAAGAGCTCTTGAAAGATTTACTCCGTATATGAAGTCAAGTATATGTCTAGATCTACCAGCTTCAGCCAAGCCCCTGTTAGGTTTTAGCAAATTATCAAATGATTCTCTTATTTCTTGATCCGTGAGTGTTGAGAATTTAGCACGTAAGGATTTGTCATACTTTAATTTACAAGCATATTGAAGGATATTGTAACCAATAACCTCGCCTTCTTGATCATAGTCGCAGGCATGGATAAATTGAGTAGCTCTTTTTGAGACCTCTGATATTGATTTTATAATTTGCTCCACTCTATTTAGTCTACGTGAGTTGGAGAGAAGGGGCATCCATTCTAAATCGAATACAGGATATATCTCCCGATTTTTTGTGATATCAACCAAGCCATATAGATGACCTATAGAAGGGAATATCATAAAATGATTATTATTATTATTTGAAATAGCATAAAAAAATGGAACACCCTCTGATGAGATGGATCTTTTAAAACTCTTGGTCCCAAGTGCCTGTGCTATCCTTTGTGCAGCATGAGGTTTTTCACAGATAACAAGTACAAATGGCTCATTCTTTATATCAGGCATGAATCACATTAATAGAATAAATATAGATGTTATTATTGTATAGATTGATGCCTAACAATTTATATATATATGCAAAAAGATATTTCTAAACACATGACAAATAAGGTCTGTGTTCTTGGTGCGGGCAGTACTAAATATGGTAAATTAAATGAAAGTATTATTGAAATATCATTAAATGCATCAAAAGATGCGATAGAGTCTGCAGGTATTACACCAAAGGATATTCAGGCAGGCTATATCTCAAATGTTTTTGGAGTGGCTGACAAGCAGGTACATATGGCACCCGTTATTATGAGTAACTTAGGAATTCCACACGTTCCAGGACTTACCATCGAGTCTGCATGTGGTTCAGGTTCTGTTATGTTAAGAGAGGCATACGCTAACGTAGCTGCAGGATTTTATGATTGTGTTTTGGCATTAGGCGTCGAGAAAATAACACATACAGGAACAACTCAGAGTACTACTTTATTTTCTTACTGTTCTGATTTCTTTTATGAAGGAGGAAATGGAGCATCATTTCCTGGATTATTTGCATCAATAGCAAGGGTATATATGACTACACATAAAGCTAATGAAGAAGACCTTGCTTACGTAGCTGTAAAGAACCATGAAAATGGAATCCTCAATCCAAAGGCTCATGTTCGAAAAAAAATCACAGTTGATGATGTAATGAAATCTCCTGTCGTGGCTTCACCTTTGAAACTTTATGACTGCTGCCCATTTTCAGATGGGGCATCAGCTGTCATACTTTGTAATGAAGAGTTTGCCAAGAAAAGCGGAAAACCATATGTTGAAGTTATAGGTTCAGGCAGAGGAGCATCACCTGCGGCAGTTCAAGCTCGTGAAGATATTACTACTATTCCAAGCACAATATCAGCTGCAAAACAAGCATACAAAATGGCTGGTATTACTCCAAAAGATATTGATTTTGCAGAAGTGCATGACTGCTTTACAATAGCAGAAATCATTGATATTGAAGATCTTGGTTTCTTTCCAAAAGGAACTGCTGCTCATGCTGTAAGAGAAGGAGCAACTCGAAGAAATGGCGAAATTCCGATCAATCCATCTGGTGGTTTGAAATCAAAGGGACATCCAATCGGTGCAACAGGCGTAGGTCAGGTTGTAGAAGTTTTTGAGCAGTTCACTGGTAAAGCAGGAGAAAGAACTGTTAAGAACGCAGAAACCGCTCTTACACACAATTTTGGGGCGACTGGTGCAAGTGCTGCTGTTCATATTTTTAGAAAGGTACAGTAAAATAATACTGTCTGGTGCTAACAGGTAACAGCAGCTATGAGTGCACGAGAGAAGTTTATCGCATCGGCTAAAAAAAATAAAATTCTTGCCAATAAATGTTCGCATTGCGGACACACAATGCTAGAGACAGTAAACTATTGTGAAAAATGCTTTGGTAGCAAATTTGAAGCTATCGAATTGGAAGGAATTGGTAAGGTGGTAACTTATACGATCCAAGCTGTAGCGCCAGAAGGATTTGAAGATGCCGACTCATATGCGTGGGTCGTTTTCAAGGTAGATAATGCGCCATTTAGAGCGTCAGGGTTTCTTCCTAGCATTGCAACCCCTAAAGATCTACCTATAGGAACAACAGTCAAAGTAACCGGCTTTGATCCAAAACATGGTCTTTTGTTACAAAAGCTTTAGATGTAGTTACTTTGGTGGATAAGAGAACAATACATTATCACACATGGCGATTAGACAATATATGCAAAAAGCTGATTAGATCAAGTTGCTATCTTCTTGACTTTTGTAGCTGATGGGAATCGTCCCATTACTTTTCCAAATGTAATCAAATGCACTTTCAAAAATTTGCAATAGCCTAAAATCTATTAATGAAGTATAGATGAAATTAGGTTTAGGTTCACCCAAAGCTCATGTGAACTTTGAATTTGTAGCTTAGCTTTGTAACAGCTATTTGTATACATACATTAACATTTAGTTTTAACATTTTTAATAATCACCTTTGGATAGAAAGAGAAGATGGACAAGCATCAACAATTCATGAGTGATATTATAACCGCTAGCACAGTAGTTCATAACCAACTCACTCGATTGAATATGCTTGATAAAAAATTCACTCTAATGGATAAAGACTTACGTTATAAAATAGCAGCTAACATAAAGGCTGGTAACAATGCTAGGGCAAGAGCTCTTGCAATGGAGCTATCAAATATACATCGAATTCAGCGGACTACACAAAACATGAGCCTTACACTAGAAGTAGTAGTAATACGCTTTAGTACTATCAATGAATTTGCTATGGTGCTTGATACCATTAATCCAACTATTGAAATGATAAAGGATATTCAAAATGATATTTCGAGGGCAGTTCCAACTACAAATCACTTGTTATCAGAGATGACGTCGATGACATCGGACATTCTACTAAACACCAATATCAAATCAGAGGTAGGCAAGATTTCAACTTCTATGGATTCTGACGCGCTCTCAATATTGAACGAAGTCGAAGGAATACTTGAAGATGAAGCAAAGTCGCGATTACCTGAAGTTCCAACAACTCCTATTCAGGAGGTTAGGATAGGTAGTAGAGATGTTGAGGAAGTCACAGTTAAGGATAATCGTATGATGATTGAAAGTTAAATCTGTTGACCTGCTAATCAATTGATAGGAGTAGAGCCTATTATATGATTAGTTAATAAAAATTTACAAAGTAGTTTTAATCATTTATACGAATAACGGGTGCAATGGAACAGTTGAGTCACGACTATTCATATCAAACAGAAACTAGGCGGGATGGAGTTTTAGAATCTGCTTCAAAACGAGTTAGAATGATTTTTTCTGTGATGGCTAGCCCTAATAGAATTGATATTCTGCGTATTTTAAATTCTAAAGGACCTCTGACTTATTCAGAATTGAAGTCTCTTGCTGGATTCAAATCTAAAAAGGAGTCTGGAAAATTTGCATATCATTTACGAAAACTGCTAAGACAATCACTTGTCGCTCTTAACAAGGCAGAACGACGTTACACTATTACTAACTTGGGTAAATTGGTATTGAGCCTTGCCAGACAGATAGAGGAAAGATCAATAATTGAAAGTGGTAAAATGTACGTTAGGACCACCAGACATTCAATTGAAGAGTTTAATTCCCATAAGATAATCCAGTCATTAGTAAGAGAGGCTAACATGCCCCTTGAACAGGCAAACAAAATTACAGAAGAGGTTGAAAACAAGATATACAAATTCCAGACTTCCTATCTTACTTCATCATTAATTAGAGAAACGGTGAATTCAGTGTTGATTGAACATGGACATGAAGAATATAGAAACAAGTTGGCCAGATTAGGGTTACCTGCTTCTGATATTGTAGAAATATTAAATAATATAGACACAGTGAAGAACGGAGCTGATAGTATAATGTCAAAGGCATCTCAGTCTGTATTCTCAGAACATCTTATGCTCAATATACTTCCAAAAGATATAGCAGATATGCACTTGAATGGTGAAATAAGTATTTCTAACAGTGGAATTTGGAGCTTGCTCCCTGATACAGTATTTCTAAATATTGCGGATTTTGCTGAAGTCGGTCTAGACTTAAAAGGCAAATTCTTAAATGTCTCTAGAATACCTGCGATAAAGAATTCAGATGACATTGGAATTGCTCTGCCTATATTGATTTCGCTTCTAAGTCGAGAGGTTTCAACAGAAATTGTACTTGATGGAATTATTCCCTTATTATTAGAAGATCAGACAAGAGAACCAAATGAGATTGCATCGCGATTTGAGAATATTTTGATAGCATCCTCTGTAGCCCCATCTTATTCTCCAGCTGGATTTCCTGTTACTACAATAACCGTTCAATTAGATAAATTTGATAAAAAATCAATTGACGCAGTATTGTCTGGTTATAGAAGTTACATTGCTTCTACTCCTGTCCCTAGAATAGGAATATCCCTAATCAATAATGACAAACTAAAGGATTATACTGATACTGTTGCATCAATAGTACGCAGCGGTGGCATCATTTCCATTTTACAAAATGGATCTAGAAGTAATAATGGTGTTCGTAAAAATATAGGAGGCAAGGGTTCTGGTACAGTTATGAGTTTACAATCACTTTCTATTAATCTTCCAAGACTGGCATACCAATCGAATAAGGATGAAACTTATTTCAGGGCAAGACTTGCTCTCATGATAAAGCCTGCCTTATCTGCAATGTCGATGAGGAAGAAGGCTATTGCTGATCTTATAAGGAAACAAATGATTCCTGTGATTGCTAACAGCGCACAATTCATACAGCTTGGAACTACTAATGTTATAATTAATCTTACGGGCATAGAAGAATCAGTATATAAAATTTTAGGTCATGACGCTTCTAATGATGGAGCAGAGGTTTTGCAAAAAGTTTTGAAGACTGCTGTAGATGTGGCTGCAGAACATGGTAAACAGCTTGGAGAAGAATCTATAGGAATTGCTATGATACATGATGATAGTGCTGCAAGATTTGCAACTCTAGATTCTGATAAATACGGTAGGATCTCTCTTCTAACATCAAATCAACAAAAAACAGTTACTTATTCACAAGGGTTAACATTAAATGCTAGAGAGTTGTTATCATCTGACAATAATAAACATAATTCTGTAATTAAGGAATGTATCTCAATAGATAATATACTCAATGGTGGGCTTTCATTAACTTTGGATGTAAGCGAGCTTTACTCTGATGAAGAAGTAAAGAATGCAATAGAATCTGCAGCAGACTTACCATTCTTCCGTCTCATGTCTAGAATATTGGTATGCAACACTTGTGGTAAAAGATCGAGCACACAATCTAGTGAAAGATGCGAATATTGCAAATCACCTTATCTGCTGATGATTTAGAAAAAAGAATGAAAAAAGGTCTTGAGAGATAGGACCTTTTAATATTTATTTGATAGTATACTTTTCGTACAGCTATAGCACTCACAATCTATCATATTTCAAAATTCATTCAAAGCATTTATTCTAAAATTCAATCTAAAGATAAAAATCGTCTCTTGCTAATTATTGTATTGTATATAGTTAATTAGAACATCATATAGATAATCTGTTGATTAGTACGAAACATTAAAGAAATAGATAGAGTATCTCTATGTAGACTAATATTTGTTATACAATCGTATATATGGTAATATGTATTGAATAGATATTGAATATACAATAAGGAAATCTACTCATTGACAAGAAAGTAAAAATAAAAATATTGAGGATTTCCTCAATAATCAGATTGATTCTCTTCGAATTTAACACTAGTTTAGACTTAGGCTCCGTTAATAATAATAATCATCATCATCTTCATCTTTGTCTTTGTTTTATCATAATTTTCTTCTTCTACTTCAAAGTCCTTACATGAACACTTGTTCTTTGCAGACTTAATCGAGTTTTTATATCAAGTCTGAGGTATCAGTTTGTTCTATAGTAAATTCAATTTCTATTTTCATTCTATTTTGCATTTGTCGCTATATCATATAATGAATTCACATTGGGAATAAAACTTGGATTATATATTCTAAATAATTTATCATTTTATGATAAATGATTGTTACATCTTTTTCATATCTTTTCTTTGCTTTGAAAATATACTGTGTAATACAGCTACGTAGTTTGAGATCAATTCTCCAGACTGCATCTCTTCTCGCCGTTTTTCAAGATCATTACCGAAAGCCATTGTCAATGATTTTGGCAATTTCAAATGTTCATTTAAGTATATCAAAAGAGAATAATACATCAACTTCATAACCTCATTATCGTCATCTTCTTTGAAATTCATATTACTCATTACGTTTGATACGATAATAGAGAATTGATTTGATAGGATTGCCTTTTCACTCTCTTGATCTGCATCACCAAATTTTATAGCTTCCATATAAAGGAGATCTTCAATAGCTGATGCCATCCTTTCGATGTTTTGCTGTTGTTCCTCAGAGGACATAGTCAAAATCAGGCTTCAAGATTATTTTAGGTTATCGTGTCTGGAGGCATTTAATCATCATATGTGAATAATAGCAATGCTAAATTCTACTGATTGCTATGCTATTTTATTGATTATTCGTTATGGACGCAGGGAAAAACTCAAATCATGTATAAATCTAATTCTCATTATTAAAAATCACTGTGATTCTCATTTTAATTCACTTACAGCGGGATATAGCCGTTAGAGTCCATAATCTTAGATATGCAAATAGCACAGACAAAAGGTTTGCGATTTATATTTAGTTGCCTTTTCATAGTTCAGATTAGAATTATTGTAATGAAATAGTGCCATTCAAAGAATGAAACCCACTAGTCTAGAAATGCAGATATTGGTTTGAGCATCATCATCAGTATACCATTCTTGAATAAATATTATTGCAATAATACTAATTGAATCTAGTATTTCAGTATGATATTTAGAACTTTCTATAATAAATTCTCTTAATATTTCATAAAAAGAAGATTAATTTACATCCCGTTTTCCTCTTTTTTGTTGTTATCTAAGTTTAATCTAAATTATCAAATGTCTTTTTGCACAAATCACATATCAACGGATTCAAATTAGGCTTGTCGTAATCCACTTCAAGCTCACCTTGGTCTATATGTACTGATGTTATTAGATATGATATAATAAAGCAGTTTACATTATTCTGCCCTTTTTGTAATATTACTATACAGATGATAGACGATTGAAATTCTTTGGGATGTTTTCCATCTATGAAAAAAAAGATATACTATTTGAATATATAATCTGATAAGCAATCATAGGTAACTGACTAATTAATAATTATAATTTTGTTTCATCTACCATATAATCTAGCAATGAAGTTCTTTTATTATCATATTCCATTTTTTTAATTTCTTTTGATAGTATAAAAAGATCGTTGTTTAATACAGACCTTAAATTTTTGTTATAAATTGCAGCTGCAGGATGGATAGTTAGAAAGTACTTTTGTCTATTTCTTTCCATTATTTTACCCCTGTTTTTAGTAATTGATTTTCCACCAAGAATAGATGAGTATGCAGTACTTCCTAGAATACAAATAATTTTCGGCGCAATGAGAGATATTTGTCTATCAAGATATTGACTGCAGATAGAACGTTCGTCATTTTCAGGCACTCTATTGCCTGGTGGTCGGCATTTTACTACATTTGTAATGAAAACTTCAGCTCTTTTTATCCCTGCTTTTTCCAACGCTTGATTCAGAATCATTCCTGCAGCACCGACAAAGGGTTTCCCTTGTTCATCTTCATTTTTGCCTGGTGCTTCACCAATAAACATTATTTTTGATGAAAGTTGACCATCACCTGGAACAGCGTTTCTTCTGCTCCTAGAAAGTTTGCATAGTGGACATCCAATCACTTCTGAAGCAATTTTCTCTAATGAATCGTTTGAGACCTTCTTCATAGGAATCTATATGTATAATGTGATTCTTAAGGTGTAAAGTTTCTGTTTAACATTAATAATATACCTCCAATAAAGTCTACCTTTTCTTATAAAAATTCAAAGATATTAATTAACTAATATATCCATCTTCATTTTGAATTATGCTTAAATGAGCCTTCCAATATCTTGCAATTATGTGTTTATCTGTTAATTAAGATGATTTTAAAAATACTTACAAACAAATATTCTTAGGCTCAATATCATTGTAAACGGTAATAATGAACTATATTAATCATATTTGACTGTAATATCATGCAGAATTACTATTAAATAATTATGATTACAATACATGTTTATAATAATCATTTCTCTAGTATCTAGAAGTTCTCTCACTCTATTGTATAATTCCTTAGTATGATTTGTTCATGATCTGCGTAAGGTTCACATTTATAGTCATATCATATTCACGACAAGTTATTGATGAATTTGATATCACAGTGGGAGTACACTTATCGTCATATTTGTAACATGGTCATGAATGTTATAATGTATATATTGTTTGAAATGATAATTGTTTTAGATACCTATCCTTATAGGGAGCGACTGTTTGTTACTACAATATCTGTATTGTTTGTTATTATTATCCTTAACTAGTCCACAATGTCAGCAACTACATATTCTTTTCTAATGAATCAATATATTCTCTGTATGCTTTCAAGAGTTTCTGATATTGCAATATCGCTATTCCATATATTTTGGCAACTTCTTCAGCATCATTTCTTAACGTAGATTCATTGAGTAAATCAGTTATCTTTTGAGTGATATCATTTAATTCTTTTTCATATAATTCAATTCTACTTTTTAGTAGTGTTAATTCGTCTGCTGGATTTGACACACACTTAGTTTAAGATTGTTCCTATTAAAACTTGAATATATATTTAAGAACAAAATTCTTAGTCTAACTCGAATACTTTTGAGTTGGTTTTCTTTCAACTTTATCGCCAAATAGCAGGGGTAAAAGGAATAATTTTTTATTCAATGTATGCTCTTCATAGTATAAATGTTATTTATAAGACAAGTTAATCACAAATTATTACAATATTTTCTTTTATTTATACTTTAATTAAATTTAAATGGTAATTTGTACGTTCAAATTATATATCGACAGATGTCAAAGTTAATGAAAATCCCAATTACTTCATGATAGTGGACACAGTAGCAAGAGGTGTTAACAATATTGACAAAATTGCTAGGATTACTAAATTGCGCACGGATGAAGTTGAATTAATTCTAAACGGTTTATCTATTTAACATGTGATATTCAAACTGAAAAGAAAGGAAATTCTTTGGCAAAAATAAAGTATAAATCAGTATTACGGAAACAGGGATCAAACTTCTTAATGCAAAGAAACAGGAATTAGAATAAAAGTGGCACCAGATGCAAAGCATTTATTCTTAATATTTTTAGCACATGGAGAGTAATCATCAAAACATTCTGTGTTCTGTCTTTGATATACTAAATAGTTCTTTCAATGTTGCTTTTCTCATATATGTTCAATGAAGATGATGTTTTAGTTTCAAGAATATACATGCTTGTGGGTACCAACTACCACCACCATATCTGTTGAAACGCTATGCTTTCCGTATTTGTTTACTAATGAATATAGAGTCTTTCTGCCACTAACATATACTTCTTTCTGTCTAAAGCTGAATGTTGAGAATAATTTTGTGGACAGACTCAATTACAACCCATATCCAAAAGTAACTGCTGCCTACTTTAAGTAAAGTTTCATCAATTATAAATTCAAAAATCCTTCTTCGTTTAAGGGAAATCTTTTGTGGTGTATATTTTTGGATCCATTTCTATATTAATAATATATATGCAGATTAGTAGATAGATTTACTTTTAACAAGTCTGTATATATCCTACTACATGTGAATTATTTGATACTTAGTAGACTAAACCCTTTTTAAGCCAAAGATCATACGATTATCAGTGTCAGAAGATTATGATACAAACTCGATGGATAACGTTCTGCGAGAACTAGATAGAGAGAAAACTAACATAGTCATTTCTAAAGAAATTAGAAGGTACAAGAAATCAACTACCATAGTGCGTGGTTTGCAAGATAGAACAGATATAGAATCAATAACAAGGGAGCTAAAGACGAAGATAGGTACTGGAGGGACATATAAGGAAGGACAAATTGTTTTGCAAGGTGATCATAGGGAGTCAGTTAAGAGTCTGCTTATATCCAAAGGATTTAATGAGAAATCAATAGAGATAATGTAACAAATATTATGCAAACCTGCAAATTATATAATTTGTAATTTCTATATCATGTTAGTCATTATCAGAGTTTGTTGTAAGCCAGTCAGATACTCCAATCAGTCTTTTTTACAAACAAACCCATGTCAAATCTAACGTGACGTGTCTACTGATTAACTTCTTCTTTTCTCTACTATAAGAAGATAAGTATGTAGCAAAACACACACACACACACACACACATCTTGTAGGGCTTGTGCAACATATTATTTTTAGGAATCTATTCTTTTAAATAAAAAGAAAACTGAAGACTACACAATTTGCTTGTATGTCTTATTATTATAAGCTCAATAACAAGTGTCAAAATCTTTTTCTCTTTTCTGGATGGACTATTGGCAAAATACTAGTTCTATCAAATATATATATATTCAACGGCATTATTAACTACGTTAAAAACCAAGATACTGTATTATGTCTGATGGATTGGAGGATAGCATAATTTAAGAAGAATTTTAATTTGTAACCATTAGCCTCATCTTTGGGAAATCTGTTTTCTACTATATATGCCTGGAGAATTCAAAATTTTACCATATTTTTCTTCTGAAGTTACTATTGCATAAACATACAATTAGTTTTGGTATTAACTGGTAGATTATCTTGCAATTCAATGCATATACTCAATTCAAAATGGTTATTGATATTGATATAGACATATTGATGTAAATCAATAGCATTACACTATGTCACTCTATTTTAACCATACATAGTTAAAAAATGTGCGCAATATTACTAATATTAATCCAGGTACTAGATAGATTATGATGTCAATATTGAAGTTGAGATAAAGAAGAAGAAGAAGAACCTAATCGAACTCTTATAAAAAAATAAAAAAATAGAACTGAATTCTTCGATCATCATTTTCCATTTTGAGAGAACGACTACAAGATAAAACATGTTATTAGCAACCGTCTATACTAAAATGTTCATTCTGTATTTGCAAAGTATAACAAGTTAGTAAAATTGTGTCTATGACTGGTGGTGGCTAAAGTTAATAGGATATCATATATAAGAAGCGTTTAAAGCAGCTATAAATTAGAATATAAGACAATATTCGCTCAGTGTTATCATTATTATATATAATTTTTAAAACTCACATAACTTACAATAAGTTAAAATAAAATAGCAAGAAAGCAAATATCGATCTATTTGAATACTCCAAAAATTGTTGTAGCTGGTGCAACTAGTGGGGTAGGTAAGACTGCCATAACAACATCTATTATGTATGCCCTTACTAAAAATGGATTTCATGTTCAGCCATTTAAAATTGGTCCAGATTTTATTGATCCTAGTTATCATAATCTTGTAACTGGAAGACCTTCACGCAATCTAGATGTGTGGATGATGGGCAAGAACGGCGTCTTGAAATGTTTCAATGATTCATCCCAAGGAGCAGACGTTGCAATTATCGAGGGTGTTATGGGTTTGTTTGATGGGCTTTCAGGAAAAGACGATTATGCAAGTACAGCACAGGTAGCAAAAATGCTCGATGCACCTGTGATCCTTGTAATTGATGCAGGAAAGGCGAGCACGGTCAATAGCGAGCCATCGCACTTGGCTTTTTACAATTTGATAAAAAATTGAAAATAGCAGGATTTATTCTAAATAATGTTGCAGGTGATAAACACGCGAAATTTGTTCTAGATGCCTTTGCATGTAAAGTCAATGTTCCAATAATAGGAATAGTAAGACGAGACAAAAAAATTACGATTGAAGAACGTCACCTAGGTCTTATTCCCGCACTAGAATTTGAAAAGAAAAAAAGATCAATTCATCAATCTGCAAAATATATATCAGAACAGATTGATATAGATAAGATAAAATCGCTATTTAAACCCGTAAATAGAACCAAGGCAATACAGAAAGCGTTTCCCGATACGCATATTAGAGTCGCAGTAGCCTTGGATGAATCATTTAATTTTTACTATGCTGATAACTTTGATGCTCTTAGAAAGCAGCAAGCAGAACTTGTATTCTTCAGTCCAGTAAATGATCTAAAACTACCAGAGAATATTCATGGAATTATTCTGGGCGGTGGATTTCCAGAAATTTTAGCTGATAAACTTGAATTTAATCAAGCAATGATAAAATCAATATCAAAAGCAGCTACTAATGGAATGCCAATTTATGGTGAATGTGGAGGTTTAATGTATCTTACTAGATCAATTAGAAGAAATAATGAAGAAAAAAAGAAAAGACAAAAGATGGTTGGATTGATAGAGGCTGACACATTTATGAGTGGTAAATTGACCTTAAATTATACTGAGGCTGACTGTACATCCTCATTTTTTGAAGATATATATAAAATCAGAGGTCATGAATTCCATTACTCTAACATTGAAAATATTTCTACCGATTCGAAATTTGCTTATACTATGAGAAGAGGCAATGGAGTAGATAAGAAAAGAGATGGTTTTGTCGTATACAACTGTCTTGCATCCTATATGCATCTTCATTTTGCAAATAACCGATTACCAGAAAGGTTTATCAAGAGCTGTTTAGAATTTTCTCGTAAATAAAATATATATGTATATATATACAATATCTATTGCAGATGAAAGAATGGTTTGTATATTATCTCCATCCCGCGCGCCCGGCATCTATACTCCAATTTCCTTTGCTAATCTGACTACCTGCTTTCCTTCTTTTGTAAGCTTGTTATACATCCTATTTTTGACGATCTTTCTTTCAACTAACCTGTTTTTCTCTGCTTTGAGTAAAAGTTTATGACCATAACCATAAGATCCTACTTTCTGTAACAATTCTCTAGTTTGGTATTCTTTATTTCCAATCTTCTTAAGTAATCTGACCAAAGCCCTTTCTTTAATTAAGATTTTTAATAATTCGACTTTTTTCATGCTGTTACTGGTAACTAGTAAAAACATAAATATATTTATTACTTTTTAATAGTAACAATATTGATTATAATGCATATTGTATGATAGAATGTAGCATCGGATGATGGACTTATACTTCATCTCTGGCACTACCGGTTTGCCACTGGGACCGCGAGGGCAGGTATTTGCATAGGATTGAGCTCCTTCTTTATGATGTTCAAAGAAGAAAAAACAGAAAAGTCACTTCATATTAATCAAAGTTTCTCTTATTGAAATGAAAGTGCAGTATTTTAGACAAGTTTGATCTTTTTAATTCTTGTTGAATCTCCTGTTGGTTTGTGAATTACAATTGAGGGGTCATTGTATTGAATCTTTTCAAGCAGACGAAGATTTTGTAATAGCATTATTAAGAGAAAGATAAATATCCTTCATGAAATCATGTAGATCATATTGACTCATAACGGAATAGATATTGATCAATTTCTTCTACTCACTATCTATCCATGTGTTGTATTCTTCGGGCTTGGGTTTATTGCAAAAAGAACTTCAATGGGTGAATCTCTCAAGTATTCTTTGCAGGCATTAACGTGTATTATTTTTTCGATAGTTTATTTTGTAGTAGTACCAAATGGTGGAGCCCAGGGACTTGCAATAGTGCTAGCAATGTTTGGCGTAATTCTACTAATTATGGCCAGAAAACACAGGATCTATCCTATAGAAGAAAAGGAGGAAAAAGGACATGAAGGTCAATCAACAACTTCAACTAATGGAACCTAGTATACAGAAAAGAATTTTTTGTATTGAAATAAGCATATTTCTCTGTTATCATTAAAGATTATGAACATAATGTAAAAGAAAAGGAAAAGGAAAAGGAACAGGGATAATAGCAATGTAAAATCCAAACCCAGGATTATCTTAATTATTATAAGGACTGGGAACTACAAATAGTGAATCTATGTATCTATGGTTATTTCTTAACAAGAGGAACAGATAATTACATATGAGGTTTTATCTTATTACATCTTTGTTGTCAATTCGAAGTGGTAATAATCACATAGATAGGATCATAAAATATCACAAGCCTTAAATGCAATTCAGATAGGTAGCTTTATGCAGGTCGACAACAGTCAGTAAAGTCGCATCATTGGCGAAATAACATCATCAGAATGTGTCCCAAGTGATTATTGCTGAAATCTATTATTTAGAGCGCTAAGATAAGAGACAATAGAACAATAATAAATAATAATAGAGACTCATATTTACTTGTTAGAGATTTATGGCCAATATTCTTGTATAATATCATATATTGTATCCTGATATATTAAACAATGAGAACATAACTATATTAATTGCTTATAACCTATAGAGCATTTACTATATTATGAGCAATGAAGATAGCAAGAGTTACAAGGATAATGAGAATGAACCAGCTACAGAGACATCCACTACTGAAGAAACCATTGTAATCTCCCCATCTAATACCGCATATAAAATCCATGATCAAAATTCTTCCGTTGAACAAGAAGATGAAGAACAAGGCGAATCTATATCTGCCAAGGCTAGAGAAACGGGACAATCTTTTAAGGGTTTTATAGTCACATTGGGCAAGAAAGCAATGGCCATAACAGACGAGAAAACCATGGAGACCACGAATGAATCTATAGACCTTGGCGCAAAAAGGGATTCACAATCTATTCAGACTCTAGGCGCAAACGTTGAGAAGGCAATAACTGTTTTTGAAGATACAATTACTGATATACGTAAGGAACCATATGATGAACAAGCCAACATATTAACAGGATATAAAAAGATAATAGAAGAACAAATTAATGTTATTAATGCAAGGTTGAGTATGGTAAAGAAGTTTAAGCAAGCAGATTGAAATAAAGTGCTCTATTATAAAAAATGGATTGTCGAACCGAAATTATATTTTATATATATATATATATCAACTTATTTTGTCTTGTGCAAATTAACTTTAATACTTTTAATAACTTTACTAAACAAGTCTATTAATTATAGGATTCTGCTTTTAAAATCTGCCTCTAATAATATGATATCAATAAATAATAAATGTTTGATGTCATATTAATTTCATTAGCATTATATGAAGCAAATACAGATCATTATTCCAGATAGAGGTTTTGTCTATGTAAATAATATACTTAAAGAAGCAAAGGTTGGCGGTGTAAGTCATTATAAAATAGAAGGAAGAGGCGGAGGAACACATGCCAAAGAAGTCGCTGTTGGAAGAGGTACAATGAGATATACTCCAGAATTTATTCCAAGAACTAAGGTCGAAGTGATAGTTAAAGATGAACAGATTGAATCAATAATAACTAGCATAGTAGACGAATTGTCTGAAAATAAAATAAACGGAAAGATATTTGTTATTGATGTGCCAATTGCTGTTGATATTGCAACTAAGAATCGAGGTGAATCAGTTATCTAGCAGGCCCTCATAATCATAGTAGTAGTCATTGCAATATAGAGCATAATTGATATTTAGATAAATAACGATAGTTAGAATTTTCTTCGGCATATTCCTTATCATCGCCTGTTTCTATCTCTTGTTATGTTCTATACTGGCGAAATTAAGAGATGATATGAGCTGGTCTACCCTGGCAATGTTCTATTATAGCCTTCCTCTGTGATGTTTTTCTAAGAGAAAGACCTGAAAAGTATAATTGTAAACCCTATATCATATATTTGGAAGCGTCTTGTTTCTTTTATTATTGAGCATAAGAGATGCAAGACATCTTCAGATATAGGATTAATGCTAGGTAAACAGAGCGGTATATATTACTCATCAAAGTCATTGCATTTCTCGCATCGTTGTATAATTTCTTTAACACCTGCCAGTTAACTTTCATCACATCTGCTGGAAGTTCGTTTCCAGTAATAATATTATCTTAATCCTCGAATATCTCTTTTCGTTTCTTTGCTATCTCAGCTATGCAAAAGTCATCAAATAGACGACACTAATAATTTCACTTTCCGAACATTAGTTGAATAGTCATTGTTGTTATTGTTGTTAAAATAAGCCTGCTATTAAACCATCAAATGCTTAATGATAATCAATTCTAATGCAATTAATAATTTTTATTGTACCATATTAAACAATAAAGCAATTCAATTATTAGTCAGGTAACAAGAAGTTCAGACAAGCCTTTAGCATTATCTATAATGACATTCGATGTTAAATTATGGATAATTTTTTATTTTAACTCTAGATCTATATTTTAAAATAAATATACATAAACGATAATTTATTAGAAAACGTAATGTCTTCAGAACAAATGCAAAGAATACGATGAGTCGTTTACCTCGCGACAAGAGCCCACAATCACAATAATGAAAAACATGTTGAGTAGCTTATAATAGCTTGAAATATCAGAGGATTACGATGAGATTATTATAGATTTAACAAAGATGATAACAATACAGGTAGGGGAATAGTAATATGGTAATAAACACTACTGTTAGGATTTAGTTTCTCAATTTTCTTCATATGATTGGCTAGTTTGTTACTTGTATTGTCGCGACTTATTTATCTGTAGTATACACGCTATTCGTAAACAGGTTTACCGTCAGAATTATACCTCTTAACTCTCCGCTCAGTGCTTTCTCCCTTTGGAGAGGATGATGATGACGATTGGGTGGATGATGATGACGACGATTGGGAGTAAGAAGACTCGTTAGCAATTTCTGGAGTAGCAGTTGTTCTTGATCTACGTGTTCTTGCAATACCTAATATTACTCCTAATCCTATCATGAATCCAGCAGTTGTAGCAAACATGAACATTTGGTCAGCCATTATTATCATCAATACATAATAGTCAGAATTAAACATGTCGGTAACAAGTGCTGAGAGTGGTATTTGAGCCCATAAGCAGTAATTGGAGATTCTTTAGCTTTAATGCAATTTGTATGACTCTCTCCTTACATAACAATAAGATTATAGCTTGATATACATATTATATTGTCTTATTTTCAAAAGAAGTAAACTTAGATAAAATATATAATTTTTTATTGTTATGCATTACACCCCTTTTGTACTTTTCAGGTCATTCATTTTGGAAAAATATCCTTGCAAAAAAGCAGCATATCTTTGTCTTAGTTTATCACATATAGATTAAGGGAAGTGTCTTTTTTCAGCATAGAATTCGATTTAACACCATAATAAGCCAAAGAACAGCAAGATATCTTATTTCAGAAGATAAGAAGAAGAGTTTGTTAGAATTTGTAATTGATATTCCCCTTGATGAGAATGAAATATGCAGAATAAAAGTATGAATAATAATTTATGCATGATTATGATATGGAGTTGAACATCTGTTAGCAAAAAAACCTATAATCCTTGGTATTCTGATATTCATCATATTCCATTAGAAATAAACTATTTTGCTAAGAGAAATTTCTTGATGCATGGCTAAAAGATATGAGAAGTAGCGCACAAGATGTCTATACACACATGCAGCACATACATACATAGATGTGATTGCGTACATGCTATGCAGTATATATTGTAATTACTGAATATAGAACATCATTTACATTCATCGTATATGAAAGAGAGAAAGATAGATAAAGAAGCATATTCTTGAAAGAAGATCTATTCAATACATAAAGAGAATAGAATATAAAGTTTAGACATAATATTATAATTATAATTTTCACACAAAAGAAAAAAGATGCAAACTAGTAGAGAGCACGCACAATAAATGTATGATACATAGGTAAGACAGCTTACCGATTTTCAAGGAACATGGTGAAAAAGATCAACAAAAAAGCAAAGTTATAAAAATATCAAGTCTTTAGTGTGTTCAACAAATGAACCAAGTTCATGAACTAGTTCATGAACCAGGTTCACACTTTTTTACCCACTCTTTTTTGACTGATTTACATTGAAAGTTATAATACACAGAGAAGTTTCTAGACTAATCGATATCAGACAACGTTACCAATTAATAGAAACATCATATAAAAATTAATTAGATTAAGTTACAGATCAAGAATGTACGATAATGTTTTAGAATAGAAAGCAAGTATATTTCATAATAAGATTGTAATAGATGAAACAAATACTTTTGAAATTAGAATATCACAAAATGTATGAGTAGAGAAACAGTCTAATTAGAAGCATAGTGAGCTAGATAAGATTCAACGAAGCGATTATCACTTATATGGATACACTTGTAAAGATTATTATACGACAAATGAAGCATGTTAATGCCTAGCGAAATCTTAAAAATGCTTTCATGTTGCTTAGGGAAATAATATGTGAGTGATATAGAAAGAAAATGACTGCGATAAAAAATCCTCCTGGATGGGGCATTGAACCTGTACCTTTCCAGTATAGAGTACTCAGAGAAAGGGATTACTTCATACTATGGTCTAGTTTGGGAGTAGGTTTATTAGTTTTCTCTGCAGGGTCGTTTCTTTCTGATGCCAGTTTTATAGATGCTATGCTTGCAATTGTTATAGGTTCTCTTGTAGGTTCTTTTCTTCTCGCTTTAGCTGGAAAGATTGGAAGTGACTGCGCAATACCATCACTAGTAAGTATGAGACCATCATTTGGCATTTATGGATCTTATCTTCCTGCTATGTTAAATGTAATACAGCTCATTGGCTGGACTATTTTTGAAATCATGATAATGTCAAAAGCTGCAGAGATGTTAGTTGGTAAATTTATTCCCTTCTATGTCTGGGCGATAATATTTGGAATATTTGTTACTCTACTTGGTATCCTCGGGCCACTTACAGTAATAAAACAATGGCTTGGAAAATTTGCTATATGGGTGGTTTATGCATCATCTATAATAATGATTATTAGTTTGATAATGTCAGAAAATCTTCCAAAACTCTTATCATCGCCGGGTAGTGGAATGTCCTTCTTCTCAGCCCTTGATATTGTAATAGCCATGCCAATATCTTGGATGCCTATTGCAGCAGATTATAACAGATTTGCAAAAAATAGTAATAGTGCATTAAGAGCGACAATTATAGGTTTTGCAATAACAAATATTTTATTTTATTTTGGAGGGATATTGCTAGGTGTGACTGATGTTGTTCTGATAATTGGTGCTATTCAATCAATTTTTTTTGGATTTCTTATACTGATACTCATAGTGAGTGAGACTGATAATACCTTTGCAGATGTTTATTCTGCAGCAGTATCTACCCAAAATATCTATCACAAAATAAATCAGCGATATTTGATAGTTGGATTTACATCTGTTAGCACTATTCTTGCTATGATGATCCCCATCGCACAGTACGAGACCTTTATTCTTTTGATAGGCGCTGTTTTCGTGCCTTTATTTGGAGTAGTTCTGTCTGACTATTATATTGTAAGGAATCGTAAATACACAGAAGATATGCTATATGGAAAAACTGCCTTAAAGATTGGATTTACGGCTATTATCTCTTGGTCTATAGGTGTAGTAGCATACTATCTTTTATCACCCCTTTCACCAATTCATATGGCAGAGCTGCCTGAAATAGGCGCCACAATTCCCAGCATTATTGTATCGTCGTCACTTTATCTTATTATGGTACGACTCAAAGGCCATAGAGAAAGAAAAGTGAGAGAGCCAGCCTCATAAAGAGAGAGAATAGACGGATATAGATAAACAAGAGATACTCAACTTTTTTTATTATTCTTGTCCATAAAATAAAGAATTTGATAATACTTTTGTCACTGATAAAATGTGAGCAAACGTCAAGCCTTTAAAAAATGGCTTTGTAAGTACTCTTTTTCATTACTTGAAAATAAAAATAATGATGACGATGACATATTAACTTACTATCAGAATCAGATATCAGAATGTTAGTATTTCTAATATTAGAGAAAATCCTGGTGTCATTATATTATAGTAGTGAATACATATGTGAGAAACGTCATCAGGATAATTACTGCTTGAAATATCTCTCTAATTAGTTCAATTTTACAAAATTTTGAACCTTAGCAGTTCAATATTAATATAAACAATATAATATTGTTAATATAATAACCTTTTTAAGTTTTAATTCATTTATTTATACTGCTGCTCTATATATGGCATTCTTATAATATTCTTATTCATCTTTCATTAGCGTCCTTAAGCAATACATAATCTGCTAAACAACAAGCAGCAAAGTAATATGTAAAATTAATAGATCTTATATCTTAGGCTTCAGGATTAATTTTTCCTTATCTTATTCATTTTTGGGTCGATGTTTCTACTTATTATAGTCTTATTCTCTCTTTTTGCACTTGCTTTATACGTGATTCAATATCTTTTATAATCTCAAATTGCTCCTCGATATACTGACTGACTTTAATGGTTGATTATTTCTGCCAATTCCTTTATTGAGCAGATTGTTCTTCTAATTGTTCATATATTATCATCGTATGCTATCATACTCTTTTTCCATAATATCGCGATTATAAATTGGTTCAATAGTAATTAAAAAGCAAAGGTTGGTGACTTTGCTCTTCTTTGCACTTAATTTTACATCTGCAATTACCAGAATAGTTGTTGTATAATATACAGATATAAACAGAAGCAATATACCTACAATGGTAATAATATTGATGAAAATTTGCAAAATAAGTGTCTATCAGTTAGTATAATTAGACTTTGCAATACATATTATCACGCATAATGAGCATGCAACTTAAAGAATTACAACAATCACTAGTAACAACATTTACGTTTTCCAAACCTCTATTAGAGGTGAGAAATTCTGCATACTTAATTTTATATAATATTATATAAGATAAATCTGAATTTAAATCTAGAATAGTATATACAAAAAAGATATATGTTGGGTAATGCCGATTTCTGGCACCGATGAACAAAAAGAATCAAGGAATCGAAGTAAAACTATCTGTCATTGCCATATCAGCTATACTTGTAGCATCATTATTTGTTATGGGTAGTAGCCGATTTATACCCGATGCAATGGCACAAAATTTTACTGATCAAACAGGTGCAGCAGCAGGCGGAGCAGCTAATCAAACAGGTGGCAGCAGCAGGCGGAGCAGCTAATCAAACAGGTGCAGCAGCAGCAGGCGGAGCAGCTAATCAAACAGGTGCAGCAGCGAGCAGGCGGAGCAGCTAATCAAACAGGTGCAGCAGCAGCAGGCGGAGCACCTGAGGAAACAGGTGCAGCAGCAGCAGGCGGAGCAGCTAATCAAACAGGTGCTATGGTAATGATTCCTCAAGCCGCTATGACTACGATTATGGATGACATAACAACCGTCAGGGGTGCAGTAGACGAGGGCGATACAGAAGCTGTGGATGCATTGGATAACATTGAAATGCAACTACGAACTGCAGCAGGTCTTCCACTAGAAGAAGCAGCAGCAGATGAAGAAGAAGCAGGAGCAGATGAAGAAGAAGCAGAAGCAGATGAAGAAGAAGCAGAAGCAGATGAAGAAGAAGGCAGCAGAAGCAGATGAAGAAGGAGCAGGCGCAGGCACAGCAGCAGATGAAGAAGAAGAAGAAGTAAGAAGAACCAACTGGATAAAATACAGAATAATATTCGAATTTAAAATCGAAAATCTATTCTTTCTATTTTTTATTTACAATAATTTGAGTATGAGTTAGAGAGCTGTTTTTATACGAAAATTTAAAAAACAATATCAAAGAATTTTAAAAATCAACATAGTATGGATATAACATTTAAGTTGTTGCGATAAATGACCAAAAGAACAAAATCTGTTTGACGATAAATTAAATTTCTCTCTATGATATGTCTTAATTAGATGATGTATGTTGAGATGGTTAGGCAATATTATCACAAATCGTTTTTTTGCTGTTAAAGCATTTTCACTCTGGCTCTTCCTAAACTGTATATACCTCTATTATCTTGAACTTATTTTGATTAGCACAATAACTAATAAGAATTCTTATGTATTCTTATTATCAAAAGGTCAACAATATTCATGCTATATAATTATTAACTATGACTGAATTAGTGAGAAGATGGCAGATCCAATATTTGGAATTATCAGTTTTGTAGTGAGTCTGATTATTTCTACGATTATAATATACATTGTTACAAAATTATTTGGAGAAAAAGAAGGAATAAAACAAGCATTCATAACAGCTATTATTGGGGCAATCGTCTATGGTATAGTACATTTTCTACTAGGTACAGGTTGGATAGCAGCAATAGTTGGTGGAATTGTTTGGTTATTAGCATTGCGGGCATTATATGGCATGGGTTGGCTTAAAGCATTGGTAGTTGCAGTCATTGTATGGATAGCAGCTACGATTGTTGGCCTTTTATTGCCTACTGCACCAGGACCATTATGAGATTAAATAAACAATAGAGACATAACTTACAGAATATCTTTTTTTATTTTATTCTATTTTATTTATCAGTACACTAATCATTAGATAGTTGTTACATCTACTCCTTTTGCTTCAACGCCCTCTTCGCATTGACTGAATTATGATATTGCATCTCATCTATTATTTCGAATAAAAAGAGATTAATGTATATACTTTTTTTCTATCTTACAATTCTTATTTTTGATTATGAATTAAAATAATCCTCAATATAGATTGTATCTTCGATTTTGGTATATCATATTTTTCCAATAAATTGACAATCGACCCATCCATATTATTATCATTCTCTAATTGATTTTTATAGTTGCAGTACGAACAACAACCCAAAGTGGTTGAATTTCGATAAATTGAAGTAATTCTCTCACTCTTCTCTTTTTGCTGATTCTTATTTAATCTGTTCTCTTCTCTATAATCAATTATTTGTATTGAAGGATTTACAGTAGAAGGTATGAAGGATCCAGATGATACTATATTTCATTAGTAGAAATATGTTCGATAAACAACTGATAAACAAATATACAATCAAGACATTAGTGAATATATATGATTATTCAAGCAACTAAATTGAATGTTGCGTTCTGTTATCACACTAATAATTAAAAATCAGAAACACCATTATACTTATTTCCCAAGCTTGAGGATCACAGAGACATATTTTGAAGAGTGTGTACTCCCTCCCTGGTAGGTGTTCAAACATTATAAAGCTGATTTCATACCTATATGTGATTCATATATGAATGGAAACCAAATTCAGAAAGACAATAATCATGCAGATAGAGAAATTCTGGAATATGGTGACATTTACTTCTTTTATAGGCCAAAAAAAAATTCTGAAGAAGTCAAAGGTATCGAAGACATAAGAAGGTTTTTCATGGTAACTGCACCTGAAGAAACAGGCGAAAAGAAAATGGGAAGGAAAAAAGAAATGTACAGGCTAATTGTGATAGGCAAAAAATCACTTCCAGAAATTAGAAAGACGGAAGCCAGAGGATCCGAAAGGTACTGGGGAAGAGTTGGAGGGATTTTTGAGGATCCCAAAGAGCTTACAAAAGAGCTTTTCTCAGATGAGTTTCGAAAAGGAGATACAGCAAGACCTGTAGGAGAGGGAAAGTATGCAATAGTAAAGTATCAAAAGCACACCGAACTTGCATATATTCTTGAAATGCCAAAAGAGCCTGGCGAAGCACAAAAAGAATTAGGTATAGAGAAGGAAGCAAGTTACGTGATTTCAGTTATTAATCCAAAGAAACCAACTCCACCGGGTTATCCAAGTGCAGATCAACCTGCAAGCTATCCTGAGCATATATTAAATGAGTTTGAGGGAGCTGAAAATTTCGTCTCATTATCAAAGAATTTAAAATATATAGATTATCAGAACTCACAAATAATGCTAATTGGTGCAAGAGAAGGAAGAGATGCAATAAAGAATGAGATAGGTATAGATATAAATGATGAACAAGAAACTCAACAGTCAGCTGACATATTCACAAAGCTCAAAGTACGAAAGGATCAGGTCCCAATAAAACCATTAACGGAAGGAAAATTAGAATAAAAATTTAATTTTAAATTTCTGATTTATTGGCACACTTTACATTATAGAGGAATTTACTTACCTATTTTTGTATTACACAATAGTTCCCATTCAAAATAGCGATCACTATTTTGCTATTTCATTGATACAGACTACAATTTCTAATATGAGTCGAGTGTATTTTGTTAATAATAGTAGCTGAATATACAATAGTCATTTGTAATACTCTTTAGTTTGGAAGGTCATGTAAAAGGAGTCTGGAGGCATTAACTCTCATGAGGAAACCAGTTCTTGATTTTGTATAAATATTTCTATCTTTCTGTTACTTAATTCTTCTCTCTCTAATTGCATTAAATCCTTCTACAACACGTCCCCTCTGTTATAGTTACATATAACTAATATCCTAGACGGTCCCTTAAAATCATTATTCAAGACAAAAGAAAATAATTAAAGAGTTGATTTGCAAGATCCAGAATTTCGCGCTATTATCATATGACAAAAATTCTAAAACGTTATAATAAAGCAAGTTATTATGGGAAATAGTTTACGAATACGTGGTCATCGATAGCTGATTCTTTAAGACAATGGTACTCAGAAAGTTCTTTCATTGCTTTACTACTACTAAGCATTTTCAGAAACGCTAACTATAAGTATCATTTTTTACTTAGCAATCATCTTTAATGTTCAAATATTGACGAGCATTTTCCGATCGGCTAATTATCATAATTCTAATCATAATGCTAATTCTAACACAATATCGATACTCTTTAAACCAGACTATTTAATATGATCAAAATATATATATTTATCAATGCATGATGATAATAGTCTAAGAAAGACAATTTCAAATAGTAGCCGTGATACAATAATATAATATGAGTAATTTTGCCGTAGATTATAATAAATCTGCAATACAGTTTGAAAGCCATCTGGAAAAATTAAAAGAACCAGCCAAAACTATGATGATCGATTTAAGAAATTTTGTGAAATCTCTTGGTGATAATGTCATAGAAGAAGTTAGACCACATAGAGTAATTTATGCCAAGGGCTTGACATTTCGAATATTTCTTGATATCCAGCCAATGAATGAATCTCTAATAATTTCCATACGGCTCGGCAGAAATAAATCATCTATGATGCAAACTATTAAGACTCCACAAGATCTTGAAAATATCAAAAAAGAAATTGTAACTGCATACAAAACAATTCAATAATAATTGACTTTGAATTCACGAAACTCGCCAGTATACTTTTCATAGTTTATGTCAACATCATCAACTGTAGCCTTAGGTGGTCCTGCGTAACACCACTCTATCACCTCATTGACGTCCATTTCATTTCCTTCCAATACTGCCTCCACTCGTCCATCTTTTAAGTTGCGCACCCAACCCATTACACCATGTCTCGTAGCTACAATCCTTGTATTTTGTCTAAAATAAACTCCCTGCACTCTACCTCGAATAAACACATGTGCTCTAATTTTCTTATCGTTCTTATTGTTTGATCCTTTATCAGCAGGAAATTGAGATGATGTAGGCAATACAATCAACAGTTGCTTAATTAAAATATATAAAAAACTCTACTCCTAAAGAAAAAGGTAAGGTAGTTAGGCGAGATCTCCGCCTTCTTCTACAAACAACTGCTCATAAGACGTTCCTCTTCTTACAAGTTTATAGTCTCCATCACTAGTTTTCATTATGATAGGTGGTTTTGTTTGACAGTGAAACGGCATATTGAAGACTGTGGAGTATGCTCCAACATTATAAAATGATATATATCTTCCAATAGTGGCTTCGCTAAGACTTGATGCGTTGGAAAGTGGAAATACATCATATGTATCACACAGACGGCCTGCAAGATGAAGATTCTTTGGAGTTATTGGATTTGTCGTTTGCTCTTTACCATCGAGTACTGGAACTACCTCTTGTGGGTATTCTTGTTTCAAAAGAGCAGCATCCAACAATAGATGATAACCTGCATCCACTATGACAATCTTATGTTCATTGTATTCTTTTGTATTTACTATCCTAGAAACTAACATTGATGATTCGGCTACTAGAAATCTTCCGCTCTCGATAATAAGTGTGAATTTTCCATGATGTTCTGCAAGTTGATTCAGCTTAGCCAAATAATTTTCAGCCATTTGAGCTGGAGTAGGAACAGGATCATTATAGAAAACCGGTGTCCCACCACCAATATCCAATGTATTAATCTGAAAGTTCTGATATTCCTTCTTTATCTTCGTTATGAATGCATCCATTTTGTCAAATGCATGTGCATAGCAAGAAAAATCTGTAATCTGCGATCCAAGATGAAAATGGAAGCCTTCAAATTTTAGTAGGTCGTTATTCATCAAATGCTTTACCATTTTGGTTGCGCTATCAATTGTTCCACCATTTAATGGAACGCCAAATTTGCCATTTTTGTACGATGCACGAACCTCTGCTTTAACTCCCACCTCAGGATTCACTCGGATCATCGTTAGAGGTTTGACATTCATTTTACTAGCCGCTTTGGCCAAATTTGTCACTCCATTAAATGAACTAACGACAATCCTTCTTACACCGGTTTGCAGTACTTCTGAATATTCTTGTAATTCTTCGGTCACGCTTGTATAGATGATGTTTTCAGGGTCACCTTTACACTCCTTTAAAAAACGAAGTTCCCCAATTGATGTCAAATCAAAAGTTATTCCATCATTAATGAATGTGCGTAGAATTGCTGGGCTGAAGTTTGCCTTCATCGAGTATGCAACTTTTACAGGTCCATTGAATTTTGAGTATGCATTATGTAGTTCCCTAGCTTTTGCGTGCAACGTATCTTCATCGATTAGATAAAGCGGTGTTCCATAGAGTGCGACTAATGTGTTGATGTCACTTGGTTTTGCAAAACGGTTTAACGCTGGTGTCGTCAGATTTAGATTTTTCACCAGTTGGATTTGAGAATTTTTCATCAATTTTTTTAATGTGTTTTTATTTGTAAAACATATAACTTAAAAACATTGCCTAAGTATTATTGCTTGCAATAAAAATTAGTCAAAATATTTTAACTGATTTTGTAAAAATATTTTTTAGATATTGCCTTGTTGATCTAATTGAATGAAGCAGAAAAACTTTATTATGAAAATTCATTGCATGCTACTAATTCGATTATGCTTAATCTATTGATATAATTAATGTTATGGATTAGTATGACACGTATTATGTCTATCTGGCTATATCATATTTTTTATGTATATATGATAATTAATCATTAATGCTCAATTGTTGATAATGCCAAACAATGACAAAATTAAGATAAAATAATTTTGTCTATTATCCTATCATTATTCCTATATAACATTTCTTTGATATTAAATTCAATACATTTAGTCAGTATAAGAAGAACTAATGAGTAAACGAGTCCTTTTCTTTAACTTGAAAAATAAAATAAAAGAAAGTATTGGGCAGTTTAGAGTTTTTTTTATTTATCTGTAATAGGGTACGGTAACCTTTTCACCAGGCTTTCCTTCTCTTTGTGTCTTGATCTTTCTCACTGCTTCCTCAAAGTGGCGCATCATTACATGTGCTTCTGAAGCATGTTTTGCTGCTTCCTCTGGAGTAGGATATTTTGCCAAGTACTCGTGTAATACTAGAGAAACTGCGGTATTGGCAACAGAACTAGTATCAGCACCGCTAAAACCCTCGGTAAGCTCAGCAACTTTTGTCAACTCTACGTCAGGACCAATTGGTTTATCCTTTGAATGAATTTCAAGAATTCTTTGTCTTGCTCCTTTATCTGGCATTGGAACGAATACAATCTTGTCAAATCGTCCTGGCCTAAGTAACGCAGGATCTATCATGTCAGCTCTGTTTGTGGCTGCTAATACTACTACTCCAGATAAAGCCTGAATTCCATCTAATTCTGTCAGCAATTGTGATACAACACGCTCAGTAACCATGCTGTCTCCACCCATACCCCTTGTTGGAGCAATAGAGTCTATTTCGTCAAAGAATACTACACATGGCGCTGCTTGTCTTGCCCTTCTGAATATTTCTCTGATACCTCTCTCTGACTCTCCAACCCACTTGCTTAGCAATTCAGGTCCCCTTACACTTATGAAGTTAGCTTCTGATTCTGTGGCCACAGCTTTTGCAAGAAGTGTCTTACCTGTGCCGGAAGGTCCATGCATTAACAAACCTTTTGGCATTGAGTGCCCTAGTTTAGTATACAAATCTGGATATCTTAATGGCCATTCTACTGCCTCCTGTAATTCCCGCTTGACTTCTTCTAGTCCGCCTATTGCAGACCATGGAATATCTGGTGATTCGAGATAAACCTCTCTCATGGCAGATGGCATTACTTCTTTCACTGCGTTTTCAAAATCACTCATCGTCACTATAAGTTTGTTCAAAACTTCGGGAGCAAGCTTCTCATCTTCCAAGTTAAGTTCAGGCAGTAATCTTCTCAAACATTTCATGGCAGCCTCTTTGCATAAATATTCAAGATCAGCGCCTACAAACCCATGAGTGACTGCTGCGACTCTATCCTGATCTACATCTGTATCTAATGGCATGTTCCTAGTATGAATCTGTAATATCTCTAATCTACCACGTTTATCAGGAACTTTGATCTCAATTTCTCTATCAAATCTACCAGGACGTCTTAGTGCGGGATCTATAGCATTTGGTCTGTTAGTAGCAGCAATTACAATGACTTTACCTCTTGCTTCAAGACCGTCCATCAATGATAGTAACTGTGATACTACTCTTCGCTCAACCTCGCCTGTTACTTCTTCTCTCTTTGGAGCAATAGAATCAATTTCATCAATGAAAATTATAGATGGTGCTTTTTCTTTTGCCTCCTTAAAGATTTCTCTTAAGCGTGCTTCAGATTCTCCATAGAACTTACTCATTATTTCAGGTCCAGAGATACTGATAAAATGCGCATTACTCTCATTGGCTACTGCTTTTGCCAATAGAGTTTTACCTGTACCTGGTGGACCATAGAGAAGTACACCTTTTGGTGCTTCAATACCCAACTTCTCAAAGATTTCTGGATGTCTTAATGGAAGTTCTATCATTTCTCTAACTTTTTGGATTTCTTCCTTTAATCCGCCAATATCCTCGTAAGTAACCTGGGGCACTCCCCTTAATGTCTCACCCTTTTCTGCGATATGGAATATTGTCTTTTGTGTAACCAATACTGCATCAGCAGCTGGAGTCACACCTATAACTTGAAATGTAAGTCTTCCACCAAAATAAGGTACCATTACATTATCGCCCTTTATGAGAGGAACACTCTCAAGAGCATCGGCAAGGTATCGCTCATCTATAGGCGGTATAGCCTCTAAAGGAGCAACTATAACCTTTTCAGCGGGAACTGCCTTAATCTTTCTTACAACAACTGTATCACCAATAGCAACACCTGCATTGTTTCTAACAAGCCCGTCAATCCTGATTATACCCTTACCTTCATCTGAAGGATAAAGTGGTAAACACTTAGCAACCGTTCTACGTTTGCCTCTAATCTCGATAACATCACCTGTAGACGCACTCAAAGAATCCATAGAATCATAGTCAATTCGAGCAACTCCACGGCCTACATCTCTAGTGTAAGCTTCAAGTACCTTTAGAGATAGAGTATTCTGGCTCACGATAACACCTAGTACTATACTCATCTTTATACCTTTACTACCTTTCTGCCCAAATCTTGGTGTTAATATCTTTAATCTATTGATCCTTGTGTATTATGAATATGTGTTAAACTAATCAAATGTTAAAGACAGCATTTATTGTTTGTTATCTGTATTAAATTAACAATAAATTAACACAAACTTAAAATCACCTATTTGTGCGTCTCTCTTTTGAGTACGTTTGGGTAAGCGAACATTAGTACGTAGAAGGGGTCGAGGGGGCAAACAATTTAGAGCAATTACGGTTGGAAAGCTCGCTCCCGCCAAATATCCTAATTTTAAATTAAATGAACATCATTCTGGTACCGTTGTTGATATTGTACATGAACGTGGAAGAGATGCTCCTCTGGCGAGGATTCACTTTGATGATAATACTTATTCCTATGTTCCAGCTCCTAACGGTACAACTGTTGGAAGTAGAATTGAAATCGGTGTCGGAGCAACTGCAACTGCAAGAAATATTTTGTCTTTAGAATCGATACCTGATGGCACTTTAATTTGCAACATTGAAAAGAACGCTGGCGATGGTGGTAAATTAATTAAATCAGCAGGTTCTTCTGCTCTTGTTTTTGCTCATGGCACTGAAGGTGTAACATTAAAGTTCCCTTCTGGTAAGTTTCTTTTAGTTAATCCAAAATGCAGAGCAATGATTGGAATAATTGCAGGTGCAGGTAGAAAAGATAAACCATTTCTGAAGGCTGGTAATAGAGCAAAGTATATGCAAGCTCATGGAAGACTATATCCTACAGTTAGAGGTATTGCACAAGCTGCAGTATATCATCCACATGGCGGTGGAAGACATCAGCATATCGGCCGTCAATCGTCAGTTGGCAGAACTACTCCACCAGGACGCAAAGTTGGGATTATAGCACCTAGAAAGACAGGCCGTGGTAGAATAAAAGAGCGAAAGTAGTAGTAGTAATAATAATATGCCATATTTTTATTTCTTTTTTGAAGATCAAATCCATTTTAATTTCCTTTTGGCTATCTCATATTGACAGAAAATGTTATTCCATTGTTTATATTATACAATTACATTTAAAATCTTTAATCTATTTCTGTCATAGCGCATTTTAATCAAATCTGTTAGGTTAAATTAGTTATGATGAATAACATAGCGAAAACGGTGACAATATTTCCTGTATTTAAAAAGCAAGTGACTGTTATTAACAGTAAACATATAGAATTTTGTAATACAGAATTATTATATTCTTAGAGGTTTCTATATTGACTGCAAAATCTATTGGCAGTATAATTAGTAAAATGGAAAAAGTGCTTTATCATAGAAAATTACCAAGACTTACTGCCCTCACAGAATTGCAAAGGGAAGAAGAATGTAATGCATTTAAAGTACTTATTGGGACCATTCTATCAGCTCGCAGTAGAGACGAAAATACCAAAAGAGTTCTCAATAACTTATTTATTAGGTTCAAAAATGCTAAAGAACTGGCAGAGGCAGATATACAAGAAATTAAAGCAATAATACATAGCAGTGGTTTTTACAATGTCAAAGCTAAGAGGATCAAAGAAGTTTCACAATTAATAATTGAAAGATTTAACGGAAAAGTTCCCGATGATTTAGAAAGACTTCTGGATCTGCCGGGTGTAGGCATAAAGACGGCAAATTGTGTTTTAGTATATGCTTTTAATAAACCTGCAATTCCAGTTGACATTCACGTTCACAGAATATCAAACAGATTAGGTCTTGTTAATACTCGAACGCCAGAAAACACTGAAGTTGAGCTAAGCCGTATTATTGATAAAAAATATTGGCTCAAAGTAAACTCAACTTTCGTAATGTATGGTCAAAATGTCTGCCTTCCGATAAAACCAAATTGCAAAGTGTGTAAATTAAAGAATGTTTGTAAATTCTATCGCAATATTACTGATGCTGTGTCTGCTCCTCAGAAGAAGTCTTCCTTTTCTTAAATACCAGCAGTCCAACAACAAGCCCACCAATACCAACTATCATAGCAAGTGGAAAATAATAAAGCGGAGAATTGCTAGGATTTCCGTAAATCACGTTAAACGAGATATCTCCTCCATATGTGTTAACAGCAGAAGTTGGCTCATCCTTCCCGTAAACTGCTATCGAAGCAATGGTAAAATCGTCTATGGATAATTTGTCAATAATAATCCTTTGACCATTGGTAATAGTCAGACCCTGATTGTTTGCATGTGCTACAATTACTGGCTGATTTCTAGACCATCCATCATTATCGTGTTCATAGACTCTTATGTAGCCAGACTCTTTTGTATTTACTGCGACCCAGAATTTCTTAGAAGCATCTCCAAACATTGCAATTTCAATGAACTTGTCACTTGGTGTTGGTTCTTGCAATTTTACAATAGTCTTCGCATTCTGCATATCACTATATGACATATTATTTTGTATTGTCAAAATCCAATTTGTAACTCTAGGCGTGTCGAAAGCATAAACAAGTGGATTCTTTCTATCATTATTTGATGAAGAATATGGAAAAACAAATTGTTCGCTATTTTCTGTCTTGATTACTTTATATTCACCTTGAGGAGGATTAACTAATTGTTGTTGGCTTAGAACAAATGGTAGGTCAGAGACAAGTATCATGGATACTATCAAAAATGATATAACGAAATACAGCATATGCATAGAGATTTGTCATATAGTAATATTAATTATTCCTACCTCATCTCGCTCAGTAATTATTATAGTATTATAATTTATAATGTATATATTTTATTATTCTGTAACTATTGCTTACAATTATTTTGAAATCTATGATATATGATTAGTAGTTTACAGGCAATTATGAAAACAGTTTGTTTTGTGAAAAGCTAAAGACGTTTTTGTTCTTACTATCAAATGATAATTGTTCCTGTCTATGCTATTTGTAGAAAGTTATTCTAATTTCATAATACCTTTTCTAAAATCGACAAGATACAAGAATAAATTCAAATAACAAGAACAAAAGAAACCAAGATTCTAGATTGATTTATAATATTAACATATTACTTAACAAATGGATCAATAGATGACATAATCAATTTTGCAATTTCTGGTCTCATCAAGTGTTCGGCAGGAGTCTCATGGGAGCTAACTATTTGTCTCATCTTGGTGCCACTTAGTTCTTCTCGAAATTCTGGTGTATGCGGACAGGTTCTTTCATTTGCATAGCTCAAACATCTCTTGCAGTAGTAAAATGCGGGAAAGAATAGTGGTTCAATTCCAAGATCCTGATAATCTTTAAAGATATCATGGGCTGCAAAAGGATGATAATAGTTACCTACTCCTGCATGATCTCTTCCAACTATAAAATGTGAACATCCAAAATTCTTTCTCATAATTGCATGATGAATTGCCTCTTTTGGCCCAGCGTATCTCATTTCTGTATGAAGAGTTACAAACATAGCTCTGTTCTTGGGGTAGTAATTTTCTATCAATGTCTCATATGCTCCAAGAATTACTTCATCCTTAAAATCACCGACCTTTTTTTTGCCGATTAATGGATTTAGAAATAATCCATCGTAAATATTCAAGGCTGCCTTCTGCAACATTTCATGAGCAATATGTGGAATATTTCTTGTCTGAAATCCTACTACAGTTTTCCAGCCGCTCTTCTGAATTTGAGACCTAGTTTCAGAGGGGCTCATTCTATATTTCCTCAAAGGCGATTTTCCGATTCTCTTAATAACTTCAATCTTACCTTCAATAGATAGATCTTTCATTCTTATCATATTTGAAACTCCAGGATGTTTTAGATCATCTGTCTGATAGATTGCTTTTGCTGCAGCAAGTTTATCAAATGAATAAACATCCTCAACATGAAGAATTCCAAAATTTTCATTACTACTCAAACAAACTTCCCTAGCATCCTTCATCTTTATCGCCGTTTGCTCGTCTACGTCTAAGATTATAGGGATAGTCCATGCTAAACCATTCTTCAAATGACCAGATTCTATAATGCTTTGGAAATCATCATGACCTATAAATCCCTCCAGGGGGCTTAAGACACCATCGGCAATATTTTCAATGTCATTTCGAAGATCATAACTGACATTTATTGAAAACATCCCGTCAATATTTTTTTTAGAAGTAGTAAATCTGTTTATTAATTTGCCTCCGTGGGGTTTTGGTATACTGTTGCTACGTATATGACCCAATAATAATTCCCTACTTCTGGTATTTCTTAGTGGGATCCCAATGCAGACCGCATTCTTTTTGTGTCGCATCTTCCCACCACCATCTACCAGCTCGTGGATCTTCTCCACGATGAACAGCTCTCGTACACGGCTCACAACCTATGCTTGGATAACCACTATCATGTAACTTATTATATGGAACGTTATTTTTATGAATATAATCCCAGATCATTTCATTAGTCCAGTCTGCTAACGGATTAATCTTAGCAATATTGCCGTGTGAAGAATCAATCTCAAGTTTATAGATATTAGCCCTAGTTATTGCTTGCTCTCTTCTGAGGCCAGTAATCCATCCATCAAGCTTACTTAACGCTCTATTAAGTGGATGTACTTTTCTAATTTCGCAGCAAAGCTTTCTATTTTCAACACTTTCATACATCAAATTCATACCTTTTATTTTGACCATTTCTTCGGTTTCTCTCTGTTCGGGAAAATATACTTCAATTTGTATGTCATATTTTTTTCGGATCGCATCCATAACATCATAAGTTTCCTGATTGAGTCGACCTGTATCCAATGTGAAAATTTTAGCTTTTTCTTTGTTGATTTTTACCATCATGTCTATAAGAATTACATCTTCAGCACCAAAACTTGATGCCAAAGCTATCTTCGGTGCATAAGCATTAATAGCCCATTTTAGAACCTCCGTTGCAGATTTGTCTTCCATTTCCTCTGCAATTTTTTTGATCTGCAATTCGGTTGGCTTTAATATATCAACATTTGTTTCAGACATATTGAATATTCACTGTAATAGGAGTTATATTCATTGTCATTATATAACTGGATATAATTCCATAGTTAGCTAGTCACGGCTTTTGATTTAGGTGAGAGAGACTCTAGATCATTATAAGTGGACAAGAACTATTTAGAAGAAGATGTATATTCGAAAATTTATTATCTTATCAGACAAAAAGTTGTGTTTATTAAATAGTGTTTTCATATGTATAATATTAATTAAACTAGGATTGTGATTGTTAGGGGAGGTTATGATTGTCAGAGGATTTCTGGGAAATTATAGAGGAATATAGGCAGCTAGGTTTTGATCCCCTACGATGGATTCCGACTTGCTCAAATGAAATAGATACCTACCTCTTCCAAGCCTCATTGAACAATATCAAGAGAAGTAATATAAAGATAACACCTAATTGGTTTGATGCTTTTCCCTATGCAGAAGGCAAGGGTATTGAACTTACTAGAAGAATATACAGTTTTGATAATCCAGAAATCGAAAAAGAAGTTGAAATCAAACGGGCACTTTCTATATTTCGGATTCACGTTAATACTGGTGAAAATTCAACATTGTTATCAGAAGCAATTCAGAGATTTATGAAAAGTTTTCATTCCAAAGTCCTAGTAAAAAAGGTAACTACTTCTTTAACAGCATATGCAGAAGCTCAATTTGCGCTTCTGGACTATATAGAATTACATAGAGGTGACAAGGTAGGATACATATCTGCTAATAATTCTGTTACACACATAACTGATCCGACTCATAGTCCAGATTCTGAAATTCATAGTAACATCGCGTTGACAGCCGCAATGGAATATCTAAATCTTCTAGGATGTACCTCAGGCTTCAAACTATTTCCTGTATATGATGCTCCAAATGAAAAAATTTTGGATAAAATCAGAGAAAACCTTGATAGATTTACTTCTCGCTATAACTTAGCCATGGAAGACTATAGCTCCCTTAAGGTAGGCAAGCTATTCTTCGGTGCGACTGCGATTGCAAATACGCTTAAAGAATTACCTACACGATATGACCAATCAGAAGAAGGAATGCAAATCATTATTTCAAATAAATTAGGTTCAATGACAGCGGCAAGTCTTTACATGTTGACTGAAATGGATCATAACAATATAACTAAATTTGAGCAGAATGATATTGGGTTAGACGGTCTTTCTGCTGCAAAAGATGAGGCAATGAAACGCCTAACTGAACCTCATTTCGCTCTTGGTAAAATAATTTCAAAATACTGTCCAGATTATGAAACAGAGTTTGATAAACATACCCACATAACTGCTGTCCACCCTGTTACAACAGATGGCATATTTGCTGTGGGAAGACTTGCAGAATTGACAAATTCCCATATTGTAATTAACGAACTTCCAATGAAGAACGAAGAGATTGCCCAGTTTGCAACAAGAGAATTTTTGATTGATAATGCAACTGTCTCGACAAATGGATGTCATCTGATCGTAGCAACAAATGACGTTGCAAATTCAGTTCTAGAAGAGTTACGGAGGCATAATTTTGAACCAACAGTGATGGGGTTTATAGCGAAGAAAGGAGAACCTGTTGTAACAATTGAAAAGGAGATCGGCAAATATGTAGCTTCCAAAGCAAAACTTGCTAGATTAAATGCTCTAGCGCAAGCAGGAAGTCAGTAACATAAATAACAAATCCTTCAATTATTCTGTATTTTTATTTCTTCAATGGTGAGTTGATATATCTCTCCAGTAATAATCAACACTTATTTTTCATAATTATTGATATTGCTACCTTTAGTCGCTGTTTATTTATTCTTAGAATATTCAAAACTGCTCCATGATTCTATTTCCTTGGTAAATATGTTTTCTTCCTCTTCTTTCTTTGATATATATATATATATATATATTCCTGCTAATCCTCAATTATTGATAGGCTAATTTAAGAACTAAAGAACCAATCAAGAAAATAGGGAGTCTGGTGTGATATATCCAATCCAATAATTCAAATTAATCAAATTAGATAAGGAGTCAATTAACTCTAAAAATGGGAATAGGTTATACGCTCAACGCTGAATACAAATTTTGAATGGGCGCTAAAATACTTTCAACATGTAACTGTGACCGCATGATATTGTCACTTACTGTAAACAAACGGCCAAGCAGAGATACACATATAAAAAATATTATGATGTTTTGACCAATGTTTGCAATAATTGTGCCAGTTCATTTGGTATTGTAATCATTGCATCATGTCCTGTCTTCAATTCATGATAATCCCAATCTGCTGCTGGTGACTTTTGAACCTTAAATTGAGAATCTCCGAATTCAGTACAAGAGATGTAACTTTTAGGAAGTCTTCTGGCTTTCAGATTAGTTATTCTTATTGGTTGATCATGAGTGTGCCATGGCATAGGAGATAATCTAGAATTCATCCAGTTAATATCAACACGATTCGTCACACCAAACTCTTCTGGTTCGTATGACGGAACCAACCATTCCTTACCACACTCTGTTAATGCTCTTTCTTTGTAAATAACTTCTAATCCAGGTATCAAATCAAAGGCACTTTTGTTATATTCAGGTATATATCCATCAAGATAAACAAGATGTTTAATTCTCTCAGGAATTACCTCTGCTACACCACCAATAACTAAACCTCCATAGCTATGACCAACTAAAATGACCTCATTGAGATCTTCATATTCTAATACTTGAGTTATATCACGTATATGAGTATACAAATCAATATCTTTAGATAGAAGATGATCTCTTTCTCCCAAGCCAGTAAGAGTAGGAAAATATACATCATGACCATATTTTCTGAGAAGAGGAGTTACTTTTTTCCAACACCAACCTCCATGACAAGAATCATGAACTAATACAAAAGTTGTCATTCTTCTTATTCTTCTTGACTTTGGGGCTACTACGTAATTTATAAAATTTATCTATCTATATCTTATATTTGCTCATATATACATAGGTAAGAGCACTACTGTAATTGGGTAATTATATACTATTTGATTGATGCATGTCCTGTTAACTTATCCTGTCAAAAAAGTCTAAAATATTACCGGATTTGCAGAATTTATTTATAATAGTTTTCCCTTAACAGGATATGTCAAGTCAAGAATCTGTTAGTAAGTTATGGCTTGTTATGCCTGTACCACTCTTTATTGTCTTTGTGTTTATACTTTTATTATTATTCCTGGTAATGCAATATTGATTAATAGTAACAATAATTATCTTGGTACTACTAGCAACTTTGCGTATGGTCAGCAAGCAGCCGAACCAAATGAACTTCAATAATATTACAAATTCATTAGACATTCAAAGCATACCATCAAAAAAAGTTCATGTTGGAGATATAGATATTGCTTATAAAATATTTGGTAAAGGCGATCCTATATTATTGATAAATGGTTACTCCCAATCAATGGATAATTGGGATCCGACTCTATTAGAAAGACTTGCTTCAAATCATACAGTAATTATATTTAATAATCGCGGAATAGGAAATACAACCTCTGGTGAAAATAGATTCTTCTCTATAGCACAATTTGCAAATGATACTGCTGGTTTGTTAGATGTATTAGAAATCAAGCAAGCAGATATACTGGGATATTCTATGGGTGGTTTTATAGCTCAAGAATTGGCACTTACCCATCCTGATAGAGTTGGAAAACTTATTATTTATGCATCAATTTGCGGTGGTAATGAATCCATACTAGCAAGTCAAGTTATAAACATGCTATCTAATGGATCTGGAACTGCAATGGAGAGAATAGAAAGATTTCTACCCTTATTCTTTCCAGAAAAATGGCGCAATGAAAATCCAAATTATCTTGAAAGGATTCCAAAATCTATAGAGACAATTCCTCATAAAACACTAGACCAGCATACAGAAGCAATTTTCAATTGGACAGGTACTTGCAGTAAACTAAAAAACATAACTCAACCCACACTAGTTATAGTTGGAACTGATGATGTCGTAACTCTACCTGCCAATTCTCTACTAATTACAGAACGAATCCCTGGAGCTTGGCTTGTACAGATTAAAGGAGCCGGACATGGTTTAATGTATCAGTATCCAGAACAATTCAATAAAGTGTTACAAACATTTCTTTCGACAACAACCCCTAGTTGATGAAAGTATCATCTATTTCGTTTAGATTAGACTAGACTGACTCTGTTTTTACTTATGTTGTCTTAATGGTAAGTTTGTAGTAGTTCTCTGGTTGTTCATCGGTCAGTTGGTTAGTCAACTTAATGTTATCTCCCGTAGAAGAGAAGACTGGGGCTAAATACTGAGTCAAACTTGATTCATATCCTCTAGGATCTGGTCTTTGTTCTTCAGATGGTCTTTAATCTCCTTGGCATAGTTGAATTGTCTCTAAATTATATGCTGCTATTGTTACTATTATTTGATCTCTATCTACTAGGCTTGAATGCTATTATTGTAAAATCTTAAAGGTGCTCAAACTTTAGTGCTTTAAGAAGGGTTCTATAAAGAGGAAAGTAGGTGGTAATAAGGAGATATTTTACTTTCATTGATGAAAACACATGGTATGACAAAACGTTCCCTTTTTAAGGGATGATTATCTATAGTATAAGATATTATATTGATAATAACGGAAGAAAGAAAAAGGTGTGTTATAGATCTATATTTTAATCAGCGCAAGACTTATGCAGAAATCGCGGAAATAGAAATGATGTCAATACGTGATATATCTGCTATCTTGAAGGAGGAAGAATCAAGACAATAGAAGTATAAAGATCAGCAACAGCAAGAAAAGGTATCTTCTCAAGCATACAAACTATTTTCTGAATGTAAGACACCTTTAGTAGTCGCCATCACATTAAACCTAAGAGAGCCAGAGGTAAACAAATTGTACAGAGAGTATTGGAAGCTAAAACATTTATACAAAGTGAATTCGATATATGAAGAGATTGGAAACGATCTCCGACACATTATAGAGTTACACAGAAGAGAAAGAAAGAAGGTATTGGCGTAGAGCATGTTGTTAAGCTTCTCCAACTAGCCGATGAAGATAATCCTTTTGGACTATCACAGCTTGAAAGAAGGCGCAAATGGCTTATGGATGAAATACATGAGTTAAACAATCAAATAGAAAGATCAAAGCATGACCTGAAGACAATGAGCTGGCTATAGTTAACTAGCTAACTCGTCTCTGTGTTATTATTGCTGCTGACTGTTGCTGCTTTAGTAACCGATGTATTAGTAATTACTTCTTCTTCTTTTACCTCTCCCTCTGTCTCTTCTTGGTGTTCTAATTCTTATCTATATTGATATGCCAAGCTGATAATATAATGAATGAATCAGCTGCAGCTGCAACATCAGAAGAAGAATCACCATTAAAAGCACTCCAGGACATACTGCATAATAGAATCAAACAGATGAAAGCGGAGATTCATGAGTCTCATAGTGAAGCGTATACGGGCAGCCTATCAAGGGAGATAGAAACCCTACATTGGGTTTTAGCGAAGATACTAACGCTCAAAAGAGAATATACAACTCCCCTAGAAGCAGCAGGAATGAATCAAAGAAGGTAATCTTTCAATATAGAGATCAAAAGACATCTGATATCTTTAAAGGAATGAGAAATCAATGCATGAAGGAGTGTTAACAAACAATGAGTGATGATGATGTTAACAAAACATATCTAAAAACATTTAGAATATATATCAAAACTAGGTATCCAAGTCTCACAGTAAAAGAAGCATCAAAAGCAACAGGTGATTGGGTAGGTGTAATTGAAGCGAAGAAAAGAATGATTGACTGGGTTAACAGAATCAATTTCAAAGCACAAGTCACTTAATAATAAAGTAATTAAGGAATCCAAACAAGAAGAAGTGGGTAGAGAAAATACAAACGATTACATCAGAAGCAATAAAAGAATCCATTACATTGATGATTAGTAACAGTGAATGTACAAATCTCTAATAGTAGAAATTTCCTCTATAGTATTGATAATGTGATCTATGTCTTCCCAAGATAGTAAATATTAATTGCTTGTTCTACGGTAGATATTAAAATAATACCATCTCCAGGTTCACCAGTTCTAGCAGTTTCTATAATGGCTTGAATGATGTCATCTAATTGTGAATCTGGCGCAACAATTTCAAATTTCGCCCTTGGGATAAGATCATATGATACGGGCCGGCCTCTCCATTGTAAATGAAGTTCTCTTTGCTTACTCCAACCCATTACTGTAGTAACTGTCATACCACCAACTCCCATATCTCTAAGACGCTCTTTCACACTGCTCATTACTTCTGCTCTTACAATTGCTTCTATCTTCTTCAATATACAGCATCAAAGATTATGTCACATTTCTTAAAATAGTTTTAATTTATGTGGCGCGTTATATGCCTTGAATATACTATACCTATATCTCTATCATCTCAATTTTCTAAGGGCTTACCTGTTTTCAATGGAGCCTAGATATTATTATTATTGAAAGTCGCATGTATTTTATCTATACCTTAAAAGAAAAGAACACTATTTCAATCGTTGCATGTTATATTATATTGCTTTATTAATCCATTTGAGAAATAGAGAACAGAATCAAAGATGACAATAGATGTGCATAACATGTGCAAGCAAATAATAGAGCTAGATAGCGCTATTAGATTTGTAGGCATTCCTAACAAATTTGGAAAACAAATTGTAGTTGAGTATAGAAAGGGTTTAACTCCACTGTTGACAGATACTGAATCAGAACTATATGCTGTTGAATCGGTTATGAGGATGAATAATAGAAAAGATTATGAATCAAAGCTTGGCAAACCGATATACTCTTTTACATTGTATGAGAAAATAAAACGGACAACAATATCATTAGACAATAAAGACTACCCTATTCTAATGGTATCATTTGATACAGAGGCAGTCCACGAGTCCATAATTTTGAACAAAATAATACCTTTTGTAAAGAATGAATTAGCTGGATAGTGATTATTAATATACGATTAGAGACTTTAATAATAACACCTAGCTACTACAATGCCAAGTCGGATTCAGAACAGAACTAACAACGATACTTAGACCCACAAATACTTCCTGTTATTGAATATATTCACATCAATACTAGTTTGGCCTTTTAGGTATTATACAACCCTCTGTCTCATCAGATTTCAATTCTCAAAATAATAGTAAAGAACTTGTAAGTGATTGATTATATGAGTTAATAGTCTATTTCCAAATGAAGATATTCTTACAAAAAAGAAGAAATTGAATTGTACACAAGATTCATGGTCAACCTATCCTCAAAAGAGAAGACAGAGAATTATTTTAAAATATGCTAAATGATTGTAATTAAGCTAAAAGAGATGTCTATACGCGCGATATATATCATAAAGCCGTTAATAATAATATGCATAGTAACTCAAAAGCACATAATGATGATGAGGTGTTTTCGTTTATATTAGCATAGACATATTCATCTTGTGTATCGCATTGTGTTTCCTTCAGAGTGGCATGTGTGCCTTGTTCCCGGTTACAAACAGCCTTATCTGAAGGTCTGCTATCGCAATGCGATACAGTACTTTTGATTTTGCTAGCCATTTGAAGAAGAAGAGAAAAGAAACATAATACATTAGTCAAGACTACTAGAGTTGCATCAATGTGTGTGTTTTTCTCATGATTGAGCAACACATACATATCATCTAAATGATGATGATACGATGGATATGATTCAATCTTTACGTCACGAGTTCTAATAACTGTTTACTGTGTATCAAAGAACATTTGATCTGGCTCAAAGAAAGTGACTCTTTGCGCGGCTGGTGATCGTCTCAGCAGCATTAGTATTTGATCCAAGATCCATTGCAATGTTTCTATCTCTGTCCATAGGTTGTCATTATAAGCCCTATTATGAGACTTGTGTATTTCTCCTTTCTTCTATGTATGATTCTATTATGCAGTATTTCTTGTAATGATCTTAATGGTGTTGTTGATTGTGTTGGTGATGGTAGTGATGATGGTTCATTCATTCAGAGTTCGATAATGTGCTCTTACTTAACATGCAAAATAAGATTTGAAGTACCAAAGAGAAAAAGGCTATGCTCAGTGGAGACATGTATATCAGTATCCTGATGTAATTAAAGCAAATATGGGATATTACTTTCCAGATGAAGACACTTCGAGACTGACGATGGCTTAGGTTATAAAAGGACTTTGGTAATTTCTCTAGATTTAGCCCTTCCAATTGACTACTAATTCATTAAGTTGCATATATGATAGAGCAATATCTAATCCATGTGCTTGCTTCAAATGTTCACGGAACTTTGCAGCCCATGATTCACTGGATGTGGCTATTGCTCTGATTGATTGTTCAGGATCGTTAGTCTCATAACTGGCAATTGCAAAATCTCCTTGCGGTAAACGCTGGATCCACACCAGCTCACGTGATATTCCTGCTGCTCTAAAGACTGCATCATGTTCTTTATTGTTAACAATATTTTCTTTATTCCATCTTCTCATTAATTCTACTCCTCCAGGAAGTATAGGAACTATAAAACAGTAATTGGTTACCATAGGTTGTTGACTTTAATTAGTCTGTATTTAAATAAACTGTCTATCTCTATTTCTTAATTTTGATTACTCTTAAAGTCCTTAGGCAAATATCAAAGGAATGTTGTGCTGCCTTTAATAAAGTCTTGTAGGTCAATTACACACATTATTACCACCATAATACATGATGATGATGATTTGTTTGTGTTGATAGTAATGATGATTTCGATGCACACACACTTCACTTAATAAAATATCTTTTAGCTATTACTTAGTTATCTAAATGGAATTTAAAATAAAAGGATTCTGTTAACTTAAAAGCCCATTACAAACCGTTAACTCATGACTCGTTTTTACCAGCCTTGTCCACAGAATAAGTAACACTATCGCTAACCTCCACATATTCAGTGTTCTTAGCGTCAGACATGTGATGACTACAATTATCGCATATATAGTTTCTAGCATAGCTTATCTCTCTAAATGAGTCTTCTTTCTCTCCTTTAGTTCCTGCTCTACCAGTAGGTCGCATCCGTCCTTTTCTACATTTCGGACATGGCTGAAGATTATCTTTTGACATATTTCTAACGTTGTATTATACTTACCGACCTTCTAAGTATATTCTTACCTTTAGGAGTTATATCTTATAGTATCTAACTGCAAAAGAGGATGGCAATAGGTAAACCTTAAGGAATATACTCATTATTGCATAGGGTGATTGGTGAGAACAGAAACCGTATTCTGAATGTTATGGTAAGGAATACTGAAACACTTCTACCATATGTTAACTATAGCACATCAGCAGTATCTTGCGGGTAGTTGGAAGCCAAATGCTAATGACAGCCATGGATCTCAACAATCGCATTACAAAGGTATTACAGATAACTCATATTTTAATCTGGACCATGCTGTTCATGATGATAACGACAATGACCTTGTGGTAAGTGTAAATAGCCAGCTTGGTGGCCTGCCGAATCAAATTCATCTGTATGAGAGAATCCATCCTCTTAATGAGAGCGCAATATATCCTAACACTGTCCATGCTAGAGTGTTGATAAAAAGTGACAAAGACGTATTCTCGGAAACAAATTCACCATGTATTCAGAAAGACGTCATCATATTGCTCGGCTCTTCTGACAACAATAAGTTTGCTGATGCCATTGGAATCGGCTCTCCCTATCATCATCTGAAATAACTATAATAAGCACAATTACAAAGAGGCATACATTTTTATCCAAACCATGTAATAGTACGAGATCTACTTATTCACTATGTTCCCTGCTTCTGAGCTGTCAAATTGTAAGACTGCAAACATTTGTATAATTTTGTAGCGCATTTCTTTGCGATAAATATTGGACGATGTATATACTCATTATCAAACAAGCTAACTTGAAACTTAGCTAACTCTTTCTATTATATGAGTTAATAGATTATAACTATGGACTATCAGTTATCTAATAGAATCATTATTAGTTTGTATAAATAATATAGCGAATTGATTTTGATTAGATCTAAACAAAGTACATGGTATGATGTGATGATTTGATTTATTAATACTGAATCACTAGATAATTGGATATCTAATACCAGACTACTAAACAATAGATCAAAAGTAAATATTCTGTGCCATCATCTTTAATATTCTTGTTTGATGTGTTTAATTATAACGCAATAGTAACAGGGTAAGGGTAAGTCTGTCGATTCCTTTGTCTCTTTATCTGTACTATTAAACTCAGGAAAGCGTGTAGTCTTCAAAATGGCCTAACATAGAAGTAGACTGTAGAAATACTTGGTCTTAGCGGTATCTTCTGTAAAGCATCCAAATGTTTCACATACGTCCTTATTAACTTCAGCAGATAGTGTAGTGTGATTCATAGAGGTCGTGACTCTTGTGAATTCCTAGATTCACTGGTTGTAGGCTCCAAAATCTACGACCAGGCGAATCTTGACTAATTCTTTCTTATCTAATCGGCAGTAATTCATTCACTAGCTGTAATCTTACTACATCATTAAAAAAGTCCTATCACTTCTTATCTTCTCCTTCATCCTCGTCGGATAAAGCTTTGACCAGTAGAAATTCAAATTTTAGTTCCTTCAAACACATTTTCTCTGATCATAAAATTATATTAGACATCATAGAAAGGCTTCTGGAATCATCTGCTCTGATCTAAGATGATTTAGCTTTCCTGGTTTCTCAGTGTCTCTATTTTAAACACGCTTCTTATCGTCTGCATAAGCTTCACTACAATAAAAGTGACTGATCTCTTATGCCTTCTTCTATAAGAGTGATGATTCTAAAGTATTAGTTGTTATAGCAACAGTTCTTGTGACAACAATAGCGGCAACTCCTCTACTTTATGCAGATGCTTCTAAACACCATTTTCCACAGATTTCAGATACAAAAGCCCCGTCTGTTGTATCTGGTGATAATGTGTATGTAGCGTGGTGAACAAACAAAACAGCAGGTAGAGATAAAGATGTATTATTTAGAGCATCTAATGATGGTGGAGCTACTTTTGGAAATCAATAATGTATCTTGTATTGCAAAGATGTAGGCTTTATAATATATAATCTATCTAAGAAGAAGTACTATGTCATCGCCCTTCTCATCACCGACATCGCTATTTTCCAAACGACCAACAAAACTAGCCATCAGACAAATATTTCTGATAGCCTATGTCACTGGAATTCTATGGCTTCGCAGAAATCCTGTTTCTATGGTTTTTTCTGCAATGAGTCCTTTTTCACTGCTGTTTGTTTTGTTTGTGGTGAGCAATGGCGAATATATAGAATTTGCAGTTGCAGGCAGTCTTGTGATGGCATTAGTTGGTTACGGGCTTGCATTAGGACAGGATATTTCATACTACAAGACTGAATATAAGATACAGGATATTTTTGTAGCTTCACCAGTTTCTCCTCTTGTTTACATGACAGGCTTGGCATTGTCGCAGCTTTTGTTTGGCTTACCGGCATTAACTGTCCTTACTTTCCTTGCAGCATACTTTGGAACTTCAATTATATATCTTCCTTTCTTGATATCAACTATACTATTAATCTGGGGATCCATGTCAGCAATTGGATTCTTCTTATCATCACATATGCTACATATGCGAAATGCAACACAAGTAATTTCGTTTGTTAATGTATTCCTCGCAGTATTACCTCCTGTCTTTTACTCGATAGAACGTTTGCCGCTAGAATTACAATATGTCGCTTATCTGGTACCGACCACCCATGCATCGTTAATGTTGCAATATACTATGGGATTTCCTACACCAGACGAATGGTCCATTGCTCTTGGTTTTGGAGTACAGCTTGCATATCTAATAGGATTTATAGTACTGGCAAAGACAAAAGCTCTCTGGCGGGAGGCATAATATGATAATTTACTTAAAAATATAGTGGAGAAAGCTTTATTGATGTATGCCAAAGATCAGTAGAGATGTTGTAACAAGTATTGTTAGTTCCTGAGTAGTCACTTACATAATCAGTAAAAGAAGGTATGTCATTTAAAAAATCATCTTTTCTTAATTATGAATATTTAAGTGTAGAAAGATGTTATTAAGATAACATCTTTATTGTTGGTACTAACTATTCTTGTTTCCTTTAGTAACTACTGTTACTGTTGTCTAATCCATTGTTCAATTGATTGACAGATACAGATAATCTGATTTAGCCGCAACAGATACTATAATTGTAGATCGGAAGATGATAATTTAGAAAGTAACAAGATGTTTGAACATGATCAGGAGGACAATGACAAAATACACTTTTATGAAGAAACTTACTAAACATGACTTGAAAATATTGATTACTAGATAAATAGAAATTAAGAAGATATAATTGAAATTGCGTTTTGTTAACCCTATGATAATTGATTGTATCAATCAATGAGCAGAAGCTTGTGGTTAGCAAGAATTATTATATTCTGATATAATATCCACTTCAGCAGCCTACCGATATATCATATGCGCCTACCTATCATATCAAACTTTTGAATCTGTTCTTAATAGTCTTTGTTTGTTATGTGACTGCTAAACCACACATATACTATAAAAAACCATTATGTAGATAGGACCATATGCAGATACCCAATAAAAATAGTTCTTCTTTAACCTACATGAACATATCTACAATGAGGCTTTGAGCTTTCAATCTTGTTAGAATCAATGCAAAACGCATAGAAAGAAGATTTCAAGTCAATTAGATATTGAATCATAATAGTTGAGATAATCATAACTATTTTTAGATTTTATACAAATTTGTAAGAAGTAATTCTGATAGAAAGTGATCATTTAACTTTACAGAGTATGGCATTTTTACTAGATCCAGAGGACTCTACTTAAAGTGGAATTTTCTGTATACAAAAAGTAAGGCTTATACATAATTATAAAATAAATATCATAAATGCAATATCATAAAGCAGCTTTTCTTGGACAGGAAAGATCAAGAAAAGCTCAGCTGAAGCTATTTGACTATACTGGATTTGCAATGCTAACTTATACTATAAAGCAGGATAAAAAAGGATTCGAGCCTGTTGGTGAAGAAATGCTAGTTGGTAAAATTACTAGGGCTGACGAAGCAATGCTATTTATCTGCGATAAAGATGGATATGCAAAGGCACAATCAAAACCTATAACTATACAAGAGTGTGAAGAAATTTATCAAAAGATGATAAAAGATGGATTTTCAGAATTTATGGGCTCCATCAAGACTGTTTCTTGACCATTACAATCTCAGTACCAATATGATGTGTGCCAATAATCGCGTTCTTGATATTAGTTATATCTGATCGTAAGACTCTCGTAGGTATTTTTGAACGTTCTATAACTTTCAATGCCACAATATCCATAAGATCATATGTGCCTGCCATTGAGCTTCCATCCTTAAGAATTTCCATACATTCATTTACTGTAATTTCATTTAATAATTTTGCATTACTGCTGGTATTTGGATCTAAGTCATAAATACCATCTACATCAGTAGCATTTAGAAATCTAAATGCCCTTACTTTTTCCGCTATTAATGCCGAGGTAGCATTAGTACTTTGACCTGGATGTAAACCACCTACAATCACTATTTTGCCACTTGCTGCTGCTATTGTTACTTCATCGAGATTTTTTGGAACTTGGGGATACGCCTGTTCTCCAAGAGCTGTTATCAACAATTTTGCATTCAACCTTGACACTTCTATTCCCATAATATCTAAGCTCGCTTCATCAGAGCCGAGATCGCGTGCAAGATTGATATAATGACGTGCGATCTTACCTCCGCCGGCAATAACTATTGGCTGTACATCAATGCTGATGTCTGTGAGCATTTCAGCATATCTTTTAATAGTATCTTCGTTTCTTCCTTCACTAAATATGCTACCACTTAACTTAATAACTATCTTTTTTCTGATTATTCTATTATTGTTGTTCATATGCTTTTCTCCGATAAAAATTCTTCACCAAGCACCTTTCTAGTAGAGTGTTCTACTACATCTCTGTTTTCAGCAGTAGTGTATACTCTTAGCATATCAAGAAAACCAGTTATAGAATCGATAAGTGGAATTTCAGAGATAGGAGTTTCGTAAGCCCGTTCTTTATCAACAAGTAATACTGATCTTATCTCTTTCTTTGTAGGAGTTAGCGGCATTGATGGCGCTCTTGAAGCGTCAACAAAAACAGAACTTTCATTTACCTGTGCAGCATCTGCTATCTGTACTCCCAGCTCGTGTAGTGCGTGCCTATCCATTTTTCTATATAATTTATCACGTTTATGTAAAAATTTTTCATAAACACATTTTAATAATTTCCTTGATTTGTAGTCTATTGCTAATTTGACTGCTATTTCGTTGCCACTCTTAAGCGAACAAATGCGCTCAAGAGTTGCTTCATCTGTCAGATCAAGATAATTTTTCAAAGATGTGTCCGTTAAACCCATTTCTTCGTCAGCTAGTGTCATAGAATGTAATAACATGACTTCTGCAGATCTTACTGTCTTATGAAAATAGACCGCCTTGAACATTTCATATCTAGAAATAAGCATAGATTCGAATGAATATAGCGCGGATCTGTTAATAGCTAAATGTCCGTTAGAGACTATCTCAAAGGAACTTATCAGCCGATGATAATCAATTTTACCATACTCTACTCCTGTGAAGAATCCATCTCTAGACAAATAATCCATGCTATCCGCAGATAGTCCGCCAGCAATTATCTCATTGAAAAATTTAACATTAGATTCACCAAATGATAACTTGCATATATCAGATGAATTGTAACCGTATTTTCTTACAATGTCGCTAACCTCACTATAAGATATTATCTTCCTGCCCATATCTTCATGGCTTGTCTTGCACCTTGCCTCCAATACCTCCTCAAATAGATGGGAAAATGGCCCATGACCTATGTCATGAAGCAATGCTGCCAATCGTAATTCCTGAACTAAGTCTTCATTATCTAAATATCCTTTAGTAAGTAGAGTTTCTCCTGCATAGCCCGCAACATGCATAGTACCAAGCGAATGCTCGAATCTAGAATGTTGTGCACTAGGATAAACTAGATGTGCTCCGGCAAGTTGCCTGATTCTTCTCAAACGCTGAAAAATTGGTGTATCTATAAGTTCTCTCTCGACGTCAGAAAAGCGGATATATTGATGGACTGGATCAGTAATTTCACCGGTAAACTTCATAATTATGGATGGTCATTATATATAATGGCAGAAATTAAACTTTAAGATTTTTTCTAACAATTTTTATTATTTCTTCATGAACTTGATCTTTACTTTTTTCACCATTAATTATCTTCCATTTAAATTGTTTTGCAAGCTTGCGATAGTTTTTATGAACTTCTACCAGCAATTTATGATCCTTTTCAAATACATCACGGTTCTCTACTGCTCGTTGGTATGAGGTCTGAGGACTAACTTCAATGACTATGGCTATGTCTTCTTTTGGTAGACCCTTGTCCAAGTTGATGAGCCAGTTAATATTAAGACCATTCGCAATACCATAAACAAGATTTGATTGGTAATATCTATTCATTATCAAGATGGTGCCATTGTCTATCATATTTTCTATTTCCTTCTTCTTCTCCCACCTATTGGCAGAAAGAAGAATATGTTTTAGTTCATTAGGATAATCACGTTTACCATCTAAAAAAGCCCGTATCTCTATTCCTATAGGTGTAGCATAATCAGGAAAATTCATCATTACACAAATTCTTCCAAAAGATTTGAGACTATCGATAAGTAGCCGCGACTGTGTTCCTTTGCCAGCTTTGTCCGTTCCTTCTATTACTATAATCTTGCCTTTTTCCAATGCATTGAAATGCAAATTAACAATAATAAAAGCATGTTGAAAGATAATATTATATTACATAAATAATTCGAAGATTAATATATTATATTAATTAGTAAAATAAATTTTTTTAATGATCACTAAAATTAGTTGGAATATTACGATAACTGATTATCAACATTTAGAAAGCAATTATTAATAACTTGAGTTTTTGTTATGCGCATTTTCAATAAATTTGTCATCATAAACAAAGTTTTACAATCGTTCGTATCCATGATTGATTCCTACTAATAGAAGATATATACAAAAATGAAGGTAAATAATTAATAATTGTTAGGCATTTATTTTCGTCTATTTCTAATTTCTTGCTTCTCTTTCTTGTAAGCAACTCTGCAATAGTCATGAGAATGAGTAACATCTTCCATCCTTTCACATTTGCCACATAACCATGAATATACTCCTTGCAAAAATTACATACGGAAATAGGTGTCAGGTATGTTCCACATGCTCTACAAGATTCTTTATTAAACATTATTGTAATTACTCCATTTTTACCTTTAGTCTATTATATTGTAATTGATAGCTTTGAGAACATAAGCATTAATATCAATACATCGATATTTTTCAACACAAAAGTATAAAGTCTCACTTTTCAAAAGAATACGGAGAATAAAAAAAGCTAGCCTGTACAATTGGGAACAGACATCAATATAGCCTCTACGACTTACTTGAATTTTTGGGTCTCTTTTGAGTTAGATAAATATTCATCATTTTTTAAAGTATTTTATAAAATCTTAAGATGTCAAGAAGTTCATTTAGTTAATTGGTGTAAATAATAGAATTCCTTCCATAGTGTGTAATAGCAGAGTCTTATTGAAGTTATATAAGACCTTTGTAGGATGAGCTATTATATGCAATTCTATACTTCTTCATCCTATGGATCAACGATCATATCTCTTACTTTACATATAACACAAATTGACACTCACGCTAGTGTATTGTCAACCTCATCATAATTAATAAGACGTCCATCCAACCATCATAATGGAAATGAATACATGTTTTCTATTATGAATAAATGATTAAGAGATCTTTTATTTGTGGGAGATACACAATCATTCTTATTGATTCTTGCATTTATTCGATTACATAAGAGTATGCAACAATGACTTTAATAGCAGGTGCATATAGAAAATGATACTAGATCAAATTGCCACCTAATAAATCAATATTAGTAGTTGATGACGAATTTGATATAGTTAATATCATTAAACTTTTTCTCCAAAGGCATGGTTTTACTACCTATGCCTTTACAGACCCATTATTAGCTTTAGAACATCTAAAGATAAATTCTAAAAGTTATGGATTAGTTCTTACCGATGTCAGAATGCCAGGAATGAATGGATTTGAGCTTGTAAAGAAGGTCAAATCAATACATCCTGCAATCAAGATTTTGTTAATGTCAGCATTTGATATTAATGACCTTGAATTGTCAAAGATTCTTACACCTATAAAGGTGGATGGCTATATCCAAAAGCCTATATCTGCAAAACAATTGATAAACGTAATTGAGAAACACCTGCATAACTAGAGAAATTCTAGAAAAACAATGCAGTATAATTGATAATAACCTTCCTGACTATACGTTTAAGAGAATTTAAAATCATTGATAGAATATCGCATAGTCTTATGGAATGGGACTAGTAATCGCATATACGTTCAAACGGTACATTATTAGCATGACTCTCTGGCTAAGAATGAATCTTAGGAGTATAACAGGAACGCCACCACCACCACCACCGTCGTCGTTGCTATATCTCTTGCCAAATTAGGAAAAGTTGAAGAAGCCATATTATACTATAGTTTTTCAATGATTGTTACTATTACGTCTTTGCTATCTATATATTGTCAAGAAATTGCAACAAATTGCAACAAACACAATCAGATTTGGACACTTCATATAACTTTTAGTTATGCGCAGCTTCAATAGCAGCTTGCTCTTTGATTTCTTAGTATATATTAGTATATTGTTTGTGAATTTTAAGCAATACCTTTCTAAATTGTTCTAAACTTAAAGCAATGCAAATTAAAATTTCAGTAAGAACTACTAATCGTTAAATAATAAATTTATTTCCTTATGTTGTGTTGTACTTCTTATTTACAATCGCTTTTGTTGAACTCATAATGTTGCAAGCTCAAGCGCAAAGCATCAGGAGAACAGTCGCCATAACTCGTTGCTTCCTTATCTAGGCTATCTCACTTACTACGGCATTATGTACAAAAGTAGCAATCCTTGTAAAGCTAAGTATCATTACTGAAATTTGAGTAACGCTATAAATATGGTGTAGAGGAGAAGAGTCAAAGCTTTTCTTATAGTAATTTTGCAACGAGTATTTTTATGTCAATTGATTAATATCTGGATTTTTTATTGCGCTAATTGGATCTAGACTGAGTTTATGATTAGTTAAAAAAAGCTAATTTTATTTTAAATATATTTTTCTCTATATCTTTAATTATTTCTTCGATAATTCAAACTATTGGAAAATATCAAAAAATGATTTTTATCTCTTGTCCATGGTTCTATGCATCGACTATCAGGTTAATAGTATTTGCACAATTTGTTCTGTTACTAGATAAGATATGTTAGAAGAATATTACAGGAAAAGAGATCTTACAAAAACTCCTGAACCTGCAGGAAATATGGAAGAACAAAGAAAAGACAACAACAAAGATGCTTTAAGGTTTGTGGTACAAAAGCACGATGCTAGTAGATTACACTATGACTTTAGACTAGAATCAAAAAAAGAAGGTGTATTAAAATCATGGGCCGTTCCAAAAGGAATTTCATTAGATCCTAATATAAAGAGACTAGCAATTTTAACTGAGGATCATCCTATAGACTATTTGCTTTTTGAAGGAATCATTCCTAAAGGAAATTATGGAGCAGGAACTGTAATTGTTTGGGATACTGGTACTTATATAATAGAAGATCAAGATATTGATAATCAATTTATAAAAGGTAAAATAGTCTTCTTTTTATCTGGCCAGAAACTAAAAGGGAGATTTTCTCTAGTTAAAACATCAAAAGAAAATCAATGGCTTTTGATTAAAGTAAATGATGAATTTGTATCAAAAGAAGATTTGAATGTGAGCAAACCAGACTCTGTTTTAAGTGGAAGAAATAATAACGATTTACAAGAAGTATCGACCAAAGCAAGAAATAATAACAAATCTTCTATTTTAGAAGACACAACAAGAAAAAAGAAATCTATAGAAATAGATCATCCAGAAGGTGTTATTCAGGAATTTCCAACAAGCATGATAAAACCCATGTTATCAACACAAGTTGACGAGCCATTTAATAATAAAGATTGGATTTTTGAAGTAAAGTGGGATGGAGTACGTTGTATATTTTTCTTACACCATACAAAAGGATTATCAAAGCTGCAATCTAGAAACGGCAAAACTATTACGCATAGATATCCAGAATTATTGATTCCCCTTCAGTCTAATATAAAATGTAAAGAATGTGTCATACTTGATGGAGAAATTGTAGTATTAGATAAAGAAGGCTTCCCAGACTTTCAACATCATCAAAAAAGAATGAATGTTGATTATAGCAGAGAAATTGAATTTTTATCTAAACAATTTCCAGCCACATACTACGTTTTTGACATTTTATACCTTGATGGAAATAATCTGCAGAATTTAGAACTTTTAGAAAGGCGAAGAATCTTGACTAATATTGTAAATACAAACTCTAAGATACAGATATCTGATTTTATCGAAGAGTATGGCATAGAAGTTTTTAGAGAATCTACACGAATGAACCTTGAAGGAATTATTGCCAAACGTAAAACCAGTAGATATTTTCAAGGAATAAGATCCAAGGATTGGCTAAAAATAAAAAGTATAAAAACGCAAGATTGCATAGTTATAGGCTATACAAATGGAGAGGGAAATAGAGAAAAATATTTTGGCTCTTTACTTCTTGCCGTTGTCGATAATTCTTCTGATGGCAAATTAAGATTTGTTGGTCATACTGGAAGTGGGTTTAATTTAAATCAACTGAAGGAAATATACAATGAATTACAAAAAATAAGGATTGAAAAATGTCCTGTTGAATATATTCCATATACAAATCGGGAACCGGTATGGATATCACCGAATCTTGTAGTAGAAGTAAAATTTAGTGAATGGACAAATGAAAAGATAATGAGATCTCCTATATTCCTTAGATTTAGGGAAGACAAAGGTCCTTACGATTGTATTGTAGAACGGGAAAGACATTCTAATGAAATTGTTCAATTAACAAAAAAGAATTATTATGGTGGTAGTGGTAATAATCGTTCTGCCTTCTCTAATCTAGACAAAGTATTTTGGAATAAAACACAAGAGCATCCACAATTTACTAAAAACGATCTTATTGATTATTATGACAAAATTGCTGATTGGTTATTGCCTTACTTGAAAGATAGGCCATTATCCTTGAGTAGATATCCTGATGGAATTACTGGCAGATCGTTTTATCATAAAAATTGGGATAATGAAAAACCAGAATATGTAAAAAGCGTCCAAGTTTATTCTAAATCCAAAGAAGCAATAATTAACTATCTTGTATGCAATAACAAAGATACTCTTCTATGGCTTGCTAATTTAGGCTGCATAGAAACGCATCCATGGTATAGTAGAATCAATGATTATAATGAATGTACTGATTCTAATATGCTATATGAAGATAAATGCGGGTTAAACTATCCTGATTTCATAGTGTTTGATTTGGATCCGTATATCTATTCAGGCAAAGAGAAGAAAGCACAGGAGCCAGAATACAATGTCAAAGCATTTAAAGCAACTGTAGATGTTGCCTATAACTTAAAAGAACTTTTTAATGCTCTAAATATTAGATCATATATAAAGAGTTCAGGAAAGACTGGCTTGCATATTTTTGTTCCCATCATTAATTCATATACTTTTGAACAAACAAAATCATTCGCTGAAGTAATAGGTAAGATTTTGAAAAAAAGACATCCACAAAAAATTACAATGGATTGGGACACAAGCAAAAGAAATGGAAGAGTCTTCTTTGATCATAATCAAAATGCTAAAGGAAAAACAATAGCCTCAATTTTCTCTATTAGGCCAACAACTTCTGCTACTGTATCCATGCCTATCAATTGGGAAGAATTATGTGATATACTCCCTACAGATTTTACTATGTTAAATGTATCTGAAATTGTAAAGAAAAAAGGCAATCCATGGAAGGAATTGTTAGAGAATAAACAAGACATTAATAAAATACTTCAAAATGTAGTAGAGATGTCGATCTAAGCAACTTTTACTTGTTTTTTAACCTACTTTTCTGAACGCTAGCTTTAAGTGCTTCGAGCAAATTGTTGTTTGTATCCTCATCCTTTTCATCTGGTTTAGAATTAAAAGTTTTGCCTTGTGCCTTTGAGGCTATTAATTGCTCCAATTGCTTAGAATAAGCATCAGAATACTGGCTTGGATCGAATTCTTCATTTGAAAGATTCTCAACCAATGTCTTGCCAAGTGACAATTCCTTATTGTCAATTTTAGGTTGTGAGGCATCTGGCATTTCTTCTATTTCATTTACTGGTTTTATTTCATCAATATAACGTAGTTGATGCATTACCATTCCTCTTTGATAGGCACGTAAAGCAACAAGATTTTCTTTATCTCTTAGCACTACTTTTCCTATTGCTATTTTGTTAGTCTCTTTTATTGCTTTTACAAATAAGGAATAAGCCTTTTCAGCAGAAGCCTTACTATCAGGAGCGATATAATAGCTCTTTTCTACAAGTATAGGATCAAAATCATTATAATTAATAAATTCTTTGATATCTATTGTTTTTGTTGTTTTGAGTTTTATTTTATCTAGATCTTCTTTTTCTATTAGTATATAGTTATCTTTTGCGACTTCATATCCTTTCTTGATTTCAGAATATGGTATTTCCTTATCTTCTATAGAACACCATTTCTTGTATTGGACTTTATGACCTTTATTATCTAATTGATTAAAAGAAAACTCTTTGTCATAAGTGGCTGTATAAAGTTTTACAGGAATGTTAACAAGTCCAAAAGATATGCTTCCTTTCCATATACTTCTTAAACCCCCACCCATTTTAATTAATCAATATAAAACTATTTTTATAGAATATATGCACATTACTTAAAAATAACAATACTTTTAGCTCTTATTATTTTGAGTAAAAAGATGAAATTACATTCTTTAGTATAAGATCTAACAAAGTTTTCAGAAGCACAATATTATCATACAAATGAAAAGATACGGGAGATAAAAAATAAGATTTCTAATTAAACAAAAATACATGTAGTTTCTCATATCATGTAAGTAGCAATAGAGAATCAGTTGGGAGAATTGTACAATATCAGTTCCATTGATATAGGGCTAACCTTGATGAATGAACAGTTAGAGAGGGCCCGTAGCGTAGTCAGGATATCGCGGCGGTCTTCGGAACCGCAGGTCAAGGGATCGAAGCCCTTCGGGCCCGCTGTAATTTTACTACTTTATTAGGACTCATGCCATTGAGTCTCCTGTAACAAAGGGATGTATATCTAAGACGTTCTTTTCATTAGTTATATTTTCTGAATTATTCTCATTTTGAATCCACTTAATTCAATTACAAATAATATGTATTTTAACTGCTGAAACTGCGGTCTTCTCTTTTATCAATACTTTTAGCATTATTAATAGAACATTCACACTTGTAGCAATTGAGTCTTATAAGAAAAAGAAGAAGAAAAGTAAAATGGAGGATTGCATCTGCGATAGTTGTGATTCCGACTTTATATTTTTCAAATCTAAATAAAACGAAATTTGTGATTATTAACATATATTAATATTTATAGATTGGAAATGTAAGATCATAAACATATCGATTGCTAATTAGGTGAGTGCTACATCTAATATCATCATTATTACAAATCCAAACAGAAGGCAAAGAGTTGCTAAATCTCCGTTTCCGCCTCGCTGAGATTCAGGTATTACTTCCTCTACCACAACGAATATCATGGCTCCTGCTGCAAAACTAAGTGCATATGGTAAGAAAGGCTGAGCTACAAATACAAAAGCAGCACCCATTACACCCGCAACTGGTTCCACAACAGCAGATAATTGCCCATACCAAAAACTTTTGAGCCTAGAGAGTCCTCCACGACGCAATGGCATGGCTACAGCCATTCCTTCTGGAAAGTTTTGTAAACCAATCCCTATAGCAAGGGAAATTGCTGCACCTAAAGTGGCTCCTGGAATTCCTAATGATGCTGCTCCAAAAGCAACACCTACAGCCATTCCTTCAGGTATATTGTGTATAGTTATTGCAATCACTAGAAGAATACTTCTTTGCAAATTTGTCTTTGGTCCTTCCACCTCAGAATCAAGTGGATAGTTTACATGTAAATGTGGAATAATCTTATCCGCTATTCTGATAGATATGCCACCCAATGAAAATCCTATGGCAACTGGTAACCATGGAGCTGTATTATTCTGTAGTACAGATAGGTCAAGTGCAGGTAAAAGGAGGGAAAAGAAACTTGCCGCTAACATCACACCTGCCGCAAATCCAAGCATACCATCCAGAACCTTTCTATTTACGTCTTTTGTTAGAAATACTGATGCTGCTCCTATTGTAGTGAGAAACCATGTAAATATTGTTGCAATCAAAGCTTGAAGTATTGGATTTAGTTCTGTCAATAATGAGAAATTCATGATGACACGTATTGATTAAAAAAACGTTTAATCAATATATCTTTAGATAATAACTCACATTACTAAAAGTGACATCTTACACCACTTTTTTATTTAAGAATTCATTATAATACCAATAAAGGCAATACGATTAGGTCTTAAAGTATTAAAGATCATGCTGGAAAGATCTGGGCTGAAGTTAATCTTGGTGGAGAAAGTGCAACGTTCTCATTTAGTTCCCCTTTAAAGGAATATAAAATATATATAAAACTAAAAAGAAATGGTTTTAATGTTATTTTTTATTTTGCAGTCAGAATCAAAAAAGTCAAACTTGTTCTGAATTATTTGCAATGTAAGAAGGAACAGGCAATTGGACACCGTATCTCCATAGTATGAAATCGTCTGTTAAAGCGATAAGAATCAGAAAAAGACTTCAATTTTTTTTGACTTAGATCGGAAGACAATACAATAGAAGAGAAAAGAACAGAGTCTTTGTTAAAATATCAAGAAAAGATAGCAGTTGAACTTTTAACAATATCATAAGGTTGTGCAATTTCTATATAGAGTAGAGTAATCAAAGATGAATAATTGCAAAGTATTGATATTGCAAATGCCAAAGTAACAGAAGAAAAGCTATCTATGCCACCAAATTGTCCTTATCGATATAGCAATTTTGAATACCGAGCTTAACCGAAAGTGGTCTTTATTTTTAATAAAATGAAGCTGATTGGGTATCAGATACTATGATTATTGCATTTCAGTCACTTAAACTAAGATCGTGACTATATTCAAAACCTCTTCACTTTGTCGATAACCATCTTTTTATGATATACTCAACAAAAAACTCATAAAAATTAATAACTAATTAAAATATTATCTGCCGTTTTATAAGCTTTAAGAGCTGTACAACTTTAATGAGAATTGAAAACACTGGGTAGACGTCTATTTTTACCAATATACAGAACAGTAGACAGCAGCAACATTTTGTGATAATCAAAAAATTAAGTTATAATACACAGGCTACCGCTTATTGATAAGAATGAAGACGAACTAAAGAATGATACGAATACTTAATGAAAAGAGTATAGAAGTATATTGCAAAATTAGTTATTGCTGGAAGTCTCAAAAAGATTCTCTAGAAATAGACGGATATCTAAGCATTAGCATGAACTATTTTATACTATCCTGACTTGTCTGATGTGTATTACAGCTCTGCAGAATATATTATTCTAGATTTTACGAAATTTATGGTAAAAGGGATATAAATAAGGAGATGTAAAAATTATCATTATTATGAGTCTTATATTTATCCTACTGTTGCCCAATAAGATCTAGAATGACTTTCATATCATCACATTTATCGTCATTAGGAGTTTCCATTATCAGTGGTAATCTCATAATAGCCTTTTGCTTAAATAGCGCTTTAAATCCTTCTTTTCCAATATTGCCAAGTCCGATATGTTCATGTCGATCACGATTGGAGTTTATCTTATCTTTAGAATCATTTAGATGCACCATTTTCAGTTCTTTTAACCCTATTATGTTGTTAAAGTGATCTATAGTTGCATTTACATTATCTTCTGTACTAAAGTCATAACCAGCGGCAAATGCGTGGCATGTATCAAGACAAACACCAAGTTCTCTGGAGGAGTTTAATTTGTCAAGTATTACTCGAATTTCTTCAAATTTGCTTCCTATGTTGTTTTTTTGACCTGCACTATTTTCAAATAATATAGTAACTGAGTTACCATTTTGATTTGATGATTTGTAGTAGTCAAGAGCTAAACTACAAGCCTTAACTACCTGACTAATTCCGTTATCCGGTCCTTTTCCAAGGTGACTGCCAAGATGTATTACAAGATAAGGAATAGCTAACATGCCACATCTTTTTATCTCTCCTGTAAGAGAATCAATTGATTTGTTATGCAATACAGAATCAGGAGACGAAAGATTAGGAAGATAAGGCATATGAACAAACACTGAATTTCTATGAATTTTACTGTTTGCCAATTTCGTTTGGAATTTTTTTGCCTCCTCTTCTTCAAGCGGCTTTGCAGTCCAACCTCTTGGATTTCTGCTGAATATCTGAAATGCATTACAACCAATTTTTAAAGCATTATCTACAGAATTTGAAATTCCGCCAGCAATAGAAACATGAAAGCCTGCTTTGGCATAATTCATAGATTGTATCGAGATAATATCAACAAACAATTAAAATTTTCTTGAATCATAAAGAGAATTTTATTATAATAATACCAGATTAGACGGATATAACATTAAAAAGTTTATTAATTTACTTATACGCATCCTTATTGGATTTTGGATTTATATATTAGATGAATTGCTAAAAACTTGTAGATCTATTTAACAACTGTAAGTTAAATAAAATTGAGTATTAAACAGACATTAGAAGACTTTCCTCTATCTCAGGAGATCATTAATCTGCAGCGAGGACTTTGAATTATATTGTGATAAATAAAGAAACATTCTTTACTGCTAAGTTGTGACATCAGTACTCTCATTTCTCCATTTTTTCTTCCTAAAGAATATGAATATGAGTATTCCAGGTATAACAGCTAGGATAGGAATAAGGGATAGTGTCCATACAATAAAGGACATCTCACTAGGATTTACTACTGAAATATCAAAGTTAGCTTTTAGTGGGTTGACTTCGTATTTTGGATCTCCATTTATTTTAGCTTGAAATGTAATTATGTAATCACTAACATTTTGAAATATGTAGGGAAGGGTGATATCTCCAAATTCATAAAACTTGTATGGAATTTGTTCAACTACATTTCCCGAGTTTCTATCCTTTATAATTAGGGATACAAATACATTATATACATCTGTATTATTTTCCATAAGACTGAAATTTAGTTTCGTAGAATTATCATTGACTGAAGGAATATTAGGATAGGGTAGAAATACTACCTGATATTTGTCGATGTTCTTTGTAATAGTATTTGGTGTATCTGTAAATATGTGAGCATATGCAAGAGGAAGATTTTTTTCTTGATAAATAATAAGATTAGAAATATCATAAAGGAAGAGAAAAACAGCTGCAATAAATATATAAAAAATAAAAAAAAATAATGACATATACGTACAAACCAAACCAAATTATCAGTTTTTGATTTTCTTTTACTATATTTAATGATATATATTCTCTGACTTGATTTTGAATTTTTTAAATACTATTGACTTGTAGTGGTCTTGATAATTTATTTATATTTATGCCATCTAGAAAGGCTACTTGACGAAGTTCCTTGTTAAATTAATCGCGGAGTAATTTCTCGCCTATTGGAGATTTCACCTCCTCCTTCACTCTATATAAAGAGACTTGTAATTTTTTAAGCACAGATAATGATAGCCCTGCTCTTGGAATTCTTACGTCAACATCATAACTCGGTATTGTTCGATATTGTCAATCTCTTAATCTTTCTTCTACAGGTAAGTTTAATTATAATATTTATTTCATCCCCACTGAAAGAGAAATCCCGTGTCAAAGAATATTAAGACTGTGCCTACCCAAGACTTTGAAGACGTTGTTGCGACTGTCGCCAAATATGTCGAGGGTCTACGCGTCGGCAACGTCGCCAGCCTCGCCCAGGCCTTCCACAATGACGCCGTTATGTATGGCTTCACCAATGGCGAGCTGCTCGGAGGCCCGATCAAGAACCTCTACGACTTTGTCGAGAAGAACGGCACCGCGCCTGACATCAAGACTCGGCTCGACGTGCTCGCGATAACGCCGACGACGGCGGTGGTGCGCGTCGATATGGAGAATGACGCGATCGGCGCCGACTATACGGACTTCCACACGCTCATCAAGCTCGATGGCACCTGGCAGATCATTGCCAAGGTTTATCACATGTATGAAGAGTAAAGGCCGCACGGTAGAAATATAGTAATTAGAAAAGGTGCCCAATTGTTTCCAATATTTAGTAAACCTGTGGAATATTCTGATATCTTGGAATAGTTTCTTTACTATGCGGCTTATAAAAAATATAATCTTGAAGCACCTAATTGCTCCTTTTCATTCCTATCGGTTTTCCAGAGATAAAGTACACTAAAATCTATATAATCAAAAAAACTATTCCAGAGAATTTCAAGAAAAAAGATTGATCACAAATAACGAATCAATTACCGCGTGCAAGTATTACATCTCTTGTCAGTGCTTCAAATCTTATCTTAAGTCAACATTATAATTCTGCAGCAGGTAAATGTGTAGATGATAGTCCACCAATATGTCTTGCTAGTAGCGGTTGTTCTCCATATCGCGTTCCTGATGGTCAAGCAGGTATTAATTGTGTACCACCACCACAATTTGACTACAGGTTGAAGGGCAAACGTGTGAAGCTGTTATACACAAATGATTCATACACAAGGCGTGGCTGCAGCAGCCTGGTGCAACTGGTGTTATTCAATATAGGTTTAACAACTTCGACAAAACGTGCATAAACGTAACCTGGGACAATCAAGGTCTACTCTGATGCTGATAGAGGGAGTGGACAAATATGCCTACCACAGTCAATGGAGGACTTTGCGCTCTCACAGTTAATGATTTTTTATAAAATTTTATATCTTCTGCATGACAATAGATGTCACGTAGCGCCAAGAAAACGACTCTTTTAACCAATAGAGCAGATTCTTGCTCCTACGCAAGGCATACATTTGCGAATAATTATGAAATATCTTTTCAAGATTATCATTGTTAATTATCATATTTATGTGCCAGTGCAGAAAAGTGGCCTCAGGTACATCAGATTCATCAGATTGTCGCATGAATGTTATAGAACAATTAAAACATTGATTTCTATCAATGCTATCATGTTCCATTTAGCCATACACACCAATGAAACTAATTGCTACTACAGTTGTCTCTGTTTTGTCTATTTTTGGACACGCAATATCTGAATTTGATTTGTAAACTAAGTTTACAGCAGCAGCATTAGCAAACTGGTCATTAAATGACCAAACTAGTTTGAGAAGTAAATTCTCAGCGTTTGTTCACTTAGTGAACAAACCTATTACTTTAATTACGTAAATCTACCGCTTATAGGATATTTTGATACTTTATTAAAATTTGAATTGGTAGAACTGTCAGTTATCTTTTATATTAGACATGACATGTCTGTAAGGATATTAGATAGTAGTCATATTCACTATCATATATTATTCTCTTAAAAGGTAATGCTGACCCTTCTTCTAAAATCTCACTATTTCAATTGGCTATGTTAAATCAAATCATGTACATAATAATGTTCTCTTTTATTTAATACTCAATTTTATTTACCATAAGTTGTTGTAATATTTTTCAATTCAAATGTATTTGTATAATTAAATAACATATCTGAAGCCCGAGCGATAGGAGAACAAACTTATTCATATTGCACTTTACTATAATCCCATGTAGAAAAGAACTTTGGACTAATTTCAATTAGTACGACTTCTCCCTTCTTCGCACTATCTGTTATCATCTTTGCTACCGGGTGATCAAGTGTGCCAAGGTACTTTATACTTATTTTATCTCCTTCTGAAGCGGCTTTATTCGGATCCTCTATTATCGTTACAGTACCTCTACCTTTAACTCCTTTAGGAGTAGAATTGTCATCATCTATGGAAAAATAGACAGATGGTTTATTCCGAATATTTTGAGTTTTCTTGGCCAGTTTAGATGTGGTTAGCAAGAGTTTTTCTTTATTTTTATCATAGTAAAACCAGACAGTGTGGATATTGGGCCAACCTTGTTCGTCTATGGTAGCCAACCGCAAATACAATTTACTTTCAAGGATTCGGTCGACCTCTTCCCTGGTCATACTAGGAATCTCGGAAGTGGCTTGAACGATTTTCATAATACACTTCCACGACATACCAACAGAAAAGAGTTTCTTCCTTTCTTCTTCTTTCATTTCTTCTTTCTTCTCATCCACATGAACTGCTTTTTTATCCTCTTTTTTGATTGTCTTGATTAATATCGAGGTTGAACATTTATCTTAATTTTTTTGGTTGTAGGAAAATCGCAGTATATGACTATTGCTACAAGTCTCCATGGTTCTCATTATACACTTTGTTATGAGACTTGCACACTAGATTTAGAGTATGTCAGCAGAGTACCTATAGAATACATCAATTATCAAATTCCATAAGTGATAATATTATTATTTTTATTATTATTCTCAGCTACTTACATCAATTAGAAAGAAAAAGCTAAAAAAAGGTTTTTGTTGAGCTTCTGGAAAGATAGATATGGTTAAACTCGTAGAATTCGATGAGAAAGTAACACTTGCACAACAAATGGATGAAGGTGTTGGCCCGGTTATCCTACTCAACAAATTCAATGTGAATCCAGAGGAGGTTGATCAGTTCCTAAAGGTATTCGCCGCTACGACAGAAATCATGAAGGAAGCCGGATACCATATCTTGCGCACCATGGATGCTTGTATGATACCTCTGTACAACCCAAGCAGTTTGAAAAGATTTTGTAACAAATTTTGAGAATAGTTGCGGCTAATATTTCAGGGTCGAGCTACCAGACCTTCGACCAGTACGTGATGTCTCGTCACCTATTCAGGAAAGTTGCAGTTCCAGGGATCTGTGTGGAATGACCCCCATCTCCAGCAAGGTAAGTCCAAACTTTTGGATTCTTCTTTGCACGGTATCCAGCAATCCCTTTATAACAACAACCCGGTTCACGCTACTCTTCTTCTTTTGATAAAAGTCTCAAAAGAGATTCATTCTTAGTTGAAGTCTAAAATCATTGCTTTGATTCTAATTGAGATGTTAAAGTAATCTCATTGTTGTTGTTAGATATCTGTATTGTCTCTTTGAACACTAACAAGAATGTGATTGTCTGCACCGTTTCTTTTATGTTAATTATAGAGATAAATCCTCCTTCTCTTTCTTTTTGTAAATTTGCATAGCGTTGTTTAGTAGATATAGAAATTAACTTTGTTTATCCTGACTCTTTGTCTGCTTCTACAAAAATATTTTTGGGTCTATACTCGTAGTTTCTTCTTCTGGCTCTGATTCTTCCTCCTCATCCTCTTCTTCAGCTTCTTCTTCATCAGCTTCAACTTCTTCCTCATCTTCAGGCTTCTACATCCTCATCTTCCTCTACCTCCTCCTCTTGTTCTGGAGGTGGTGTACATCTCTCTGCAGTTGGATCTTCCTCACATGGATCTATAGGTGGAGGTGGTGTAGGTTCACATCCTTCTACATCTGGGTCTTCAATACAGGGATCTAAATCTTCACAGCCTTCTGCAGTTGGATCTTCCTCACAATCTGGTGGTGGAGGTGGAGGAATTAATTTTATATTATTATTACCACCACGATCATCACTATTCTTTTTATTCTTGAATTCTATGTTTAGTATTATATCATCTATATTGTTTGTTATTACATCATTTATATTGAATCTTTCCTTGTTTAGTTTTAATGACTGGCTTTCTATTTTTGTAACATCTAGTATGTTTTCTGCAAGTTGTTGCAGTCTTTTTGTATTTCTTATAATAATATCTATGTATTCACGCTCTTTATCATCAGATATCTTTGGACGTAGAATCTGAGATATAGCAAGTATTGGTAGTATAGGTGTTCGCAGTTCATGTGCTGCTATATTGATAAACTCTTTTTTCATCTTATAAATACAAGTATTGGTAGTATAGGTGTTCGCAGTTCATGTGCTACTATATTGATAAACTCTTTTTTCATCTTATTGATTTAACTGATTCTTTTAACTTCTCATACTGAGAGCGAATTGTTTCTTCTCTTTCTATCAAGTTCCTATTAGCTTCTTTTAATTTTGCATTATATTGAATACTTGATAATGCTAGTCCGATAATATTAACAAAGTAGCCTACATCCTTTAGAACATGAGATACGTTATGTGCTGTATCAAAAGAGGTCGCAGAATATGACATTATAATTTGTCCAAAAACATCGATAACTAATGCAAGTAGTATTCCTTTATAGAAAACATCACTTTTCTTATAAAGTTGATTTTTATAAAAATAAAATAAAGATTAACGTTGAGAGTATTGTATTATCCAATAAAAGAAGAAGATGGAAGTCCAGATGATATGGAAAAAACAAAAATGACTAAAAAATCTCATAGAAATAAGGACAAGTGCAGGGATTATCATAGGGCCTTATTAGTAAAGGAAAATTATCTACCTCCAGAAATAAAGCATTTAAAGACTGACCTTTTTCTTGAAAGAGTTCAATCTTCTAATAGGTTAAAGAATGAAATTGAAGATGCAAAAGAAAAAGGAGGAATTGTCGCTCTTAGAGAGGTAGAGAAAAGGCTTGATATAAGAAATACTGAATATGATGTTGTCATTAGTCTTTTTCTTGCTCACCGCTCTGTACAGGCATGGAATGAAATGATTGAATTGGTAGAAAAGATGTCAAAACCTCTTGCAGAAATGGTAATGGTTCAAGAACAGGCTAGCATTAGCATTAAATAGGAACTGGACAAAGTACAAAGGCAGAAAAAATTCTAGTAGAATTGATAGAGAAAAGAGGAGGAGGATCCAGTGAGACTTTTGGAATTTTAGGAAGAGTCTACAAGGACAGATGGGAAAAAGCATTAAAAGATAATGATAATAAAAATAAATTAAAAGCAGCAGGCTTTCTTAACAAAGCAATAGATTCTTACCTAAAAGGATTTGAAAGTGATTGGCGCGATGCTTATCCTGGTATAAATGCGGTAACTTTAATGGAGATAAGAAACATATCCTGACGACAAAAGAAGAAGAAAGCAAATTCTTCCAATTGTAAGGTATGCAACTGAAAGACGAATGGCAACCAAGAAGCCAGATTATTGGGATTATGCAACATTACTTGAATTAGCAGTATTAGACAAAGATGAATCGATAATTACAAAAAATATGGCTGATGCATTAGCACTTTCACCAGATAAATGGCAAGTTGAATCCACTTTAAGAACTATTAACTATGATAATAGAAGCAAGGAAGAAACGAAATGAACCAACAACACAGATTGAAGGAAGAGTTATTGAAGAATTAGAAAATTATATCTACTATTGAAGAATGCTGATTATTAAAGAATACTTTTTGTTATCGTATTAACAAAGCAATTAATCAGATTTTTCATTTACTGATTGCTTATGTCGTGATGTAAACTCTGAGCCTTCAGTAAGATAAATATTTTCTATTCTTTCTACAAATAATTTATTCTTTTTTGCTACTAGATCTTTCTTGTTTCTTCTTCTCCTTGAAGATGATAACGACGAGCTCCAAATACAAATGATTGGTATTCACTCTTCAGCCGCTCTGCTGTTGCCCTAAATAATATCCAATCTTCTTGCGATTTAGTCAGTTGAAGAAGTGAAGTTAATGTCAGTATCAATGCAGTTACAATAGCTGTAAATAATTGAATTCCTATTGTATAATTATTGCTTACAAGTCCTATGGCATTGATTATAGATGTTATAAATGAAAGAATAATAATTGAAATTCTCAATATTCTAAATCTAAGCATATGTATGATATTGATGATGATTTCATAAATACTTTCAGCATCTCAGAAGTTAATGCAGGATATCCTGCAATTGCTATTGCAAACATGGCACTAAGAAATATTCTTCCTGCAAACCATGTCTGTGGTATAAAGTACTTTAGAAATAATCAAATGCATTCCATGAAATAGAAATTCATCCATAAAAGAGTTAAGAAAGATAATTTTTTAGTATAAGATATTATGACATGCAACAAATCAATTAAGGCATTAGCAAGAAATCCTATACCTATAAACAAACTGAACTTATCATTTAATGTATAAGCACGTGCTATGTAGTAAAATGATAAGATTGCACAAGTATTACTGCAAACAACTCAACATAAAAATGATGTATTTCAGATGACACCCATGTGTTAGGATTAAAAGATAGAATAGCTATTATCGAAAGAGGAATTGATGGCACAAGTGTGTATTTGATTAGAGTATCATACTTACCAAATTGTGGATTATAGGTATAGGATGAATTATCCATAGACGATTCTTCTGTTCTCTCTTCTTTTTTCGTTCTTACTATTTACCTTCTCACAACCTATAGTGATATACATTAATGATCTATTAAGGTAAAAAACCCTACCAACCTCTTCTTTTTTATTTAATCGTCGAAATTTAACAATCATCATTATTAGTGAGTATTCTTCATTATAAGATAAAAGGTACTAATACTGCTTTTACTACTTATAGTCAGACTTCTTTTATCTATCAGCAGCTATTATCTATCACTCCATCATTATTTCAAGGGTGTACTGTCTGCTTATCTGTCCGTTTAATGGCTATAAAGCATTACATAGAGATCATTGTTATCGTCATATTTGTCCGGCATAATAGAAAATTAATCGACACACTACATATACATTAAAAGTTGCATTTTTTCATATTGTTGTAGAAGAGATTCTCATCTCCAAGCTTAACATGTAGTTCTATCTCCCTCTACTCTCCTATCTAGCTATTGGATGAGTTGTCTTTGTATTTTCACTTGAAATAAGTCAAGATTCATCGAAGCAGCAAATCCAAACAATCCAACCAAACAAGGATAATTGCTTGTAATAACTTATACCAAATACATTCCAAATTGGCTACTGATTATAAGATAAAAAAGTATGGTTCTGTTAGAAGACATATTCATTCTTTGTGAAACATGTTATTGGTGTGCTACATATTTTGATAAATCTAGATTACCTACAGAAAAATGTCCTATTTGTTTGAACAGGAAAATGTCAAGCTTTCCTATTTTACCCAATGAAGCTTTTACCTTTAATTACAATGATAAACGTGGAGTAGAATTAGAATTTAGACCTAGAAAGAAGAAGTAGAACAAGAATGAAAAACCAATACAACAATAATTTCAATATCGGCATAAGCTGTTTTGAACTTTGGTAACAGTAGTTTTGGTGATGATGTTGTAATTAACCTTAATTATTTTCACGTGAAAATGCATAAAGCTAACTTCACTAAAAGAAATTGCATATCACTACCAACACCAACAGTGTAGAAGAAAGAAAAAAATTTATGATTCAATAACTTTTATTTTATTTTATTACTACTTTAGAAAATCTCTGATTGTCATAAATACTTTTACCTTGACTCAGCCTCTAAGCTATAAACCCTATTGATTATATTTGAATGATCAGCTTCTGGTTCTGTGGTTATATAGAGAATATGATCGTCGCCTAGTGGCATAGTGATACGTTTAATCTTTTCATATTCAGCCAATACGTATTTTCCCTTTCCAATCTTTGGTGCAAGTTTGCTGCGTATTTTCCATGAATTAGCAGCAAGTTCAAGCGATTCTTTGCTTTCCTCTGTACTGAGCAAATTCTTTACACCTTGGCGGTGATCAGAGAACATTACTTTGCCATTGATATCACATATAGTGACTAGTCGAATCTTTGGGTCAATATTCATAATATCTACCTGCAGTTTTTGATAATCCATTAATTACTGAATTGATGAGGAATTAATAAAGTTTAAACCCAGACAGACTCGCTCTCTAAGTTATGTTGTTCAGTCTATGTGGAATGGATACGAGTATAAGAAGGGAAGGAGGAGGAGAAAAGAACCTTCTTCCTTCTACCGCAGTAGTAGCGACGCTAAGTTATGAATTATATATATATATATATAGACATCATTATGTCCTTTACGAAACAGCGAATTCTGGTTGTAGATGATGAAGCTGATGTTAATTTGACCATAAAGCTTGCATTAGAAGATGAAGAGTTTGAAGTTAATACATTTGATAGTCCTCAACAGGATGGATAAGTTAAACTCAAAGTCAAATGATGCAAACTCACATGTTGTAATATTTAATGATTATATCAACTAAATTCATCAACGCAAGACTAGCAACACCTAGGAACGCAATAAAGATTACATATATTAGGTATTTCCTTGCACCGTAGCGTGTTAAGAATTTGAATAGTCCATCGTAATAGTCAGGCTTTTTGTCTATATCTGCTTCTATTGTCTTATTATACTTATTATTTGCATAATGCTGAACGTCTTCTGAAATTCCTACAGGAAATTTGTATTCTTCGGTCAATTTAAGTTCTTCTTGTAAGTACATTAACAAGAATGATATTGCATACATATGTTGTATTTTTCTTGAAAGCTCGACTGCTAACGCAAAAAGGAAAAGGGCGCCTACAGCAAGAGAAGTGAACCTTGGCCATCCCTCTAACTCTGATTGGTATGCAGTAACAATGATACCAGTCATAATTGCTACCGCAACTGAAGGAATTCCCCAAATAATTGAGTTGAAGTGTCTCCAATCCTCAGCAAGTTTCTCATACTGGGTTTTTATTGTTTCATTTGATGGTTTGGTTTCGGGTTGTTCATCTTTCTCGCTAATTTTGTTTGCATTGGATCTTCCTGAAGGATTCAAAACCTATATCAGTGATTTAACCTTATTTACTAAATAAACACATCGTTTGTCCCTATTGGATTACTGATACAGCGTGATAATTATATCTATCAAAGATGTGGTAGAATTGGCAATAAATGTAATTTAGAAATCCATCATAAAATTGCAAAACGAAAGAGCTTCAAAGCAAGCGATGACGATTATGATAGTAGTAGCTTTGCAGTTTCATTAATAGGAGGAGGAACGTTTGATAATATATTATTACTGTGATATACACAGTTCTGTCTAGACATTAGACAGTCAACAATTAAAAGGGTTATATTATATAGTTTAGGTCAATTCTATGAAAAATTACCATTCACATACAATAATCTATGTTTAGATATCTAACGGCCATGGTACAGTATTGTTATGCATTGTTGCATAACTCATTAATCTCTATGCGGCATTGCTTTTTGAAGCTATTTTCTTGTAATAAATGTGTTGTATAATGATGCTTTTAGCATCATTTCCTTAACCATGTTTGAATACTTTCTAGACGATACATATTCTCCAAACATCCTTTTAATGGAAGAGAATACTGTCTCTGCTATCCATCTGTACCCGTAACTAACACTATCCTTCCATTTTTCAAAATTTTTCAACTGTTGTTGTACGAACAATTTTTCTTGGATGAGAATCAGTTATTTTGTTGGCAGACGAATTCTTCCTTACCTTGATTGCGGCTTCAATGTCATTATCAAACAAGTATCTGAAATTTTCTTTACTATCATATGCTCCGTCTGCAATCACTCTTTTTACATTGTTATTCTCAGCGAGCAGAGCATTTTCTATCACTTCTTTAACATCATTCCATCATATACTTCTTCGGTTGTAACTTCTAATGATACAATTTTCTTTTTCTTAACATCTACTGCGACATGTATTTTGAGGTATCCTTTTCTTATATTCCATTTGTGAGGTAACCATTCTCCTCTATTAGTTACCTTTATCCCAGTACTATCTAATACTATGACAATATCATTTCCTATTCTTTTGTTAATTCTAATATCTAGTTTGTTTACTCTTCTGTTTATTGTACTGTAATCTGGAATAGACCGTACTTTACTACCAGTATATACTCTAACAACACCTTCAGTCTGTCTATATGGTAAATGAAAATATGCTCTCATATAACCAAGCAATTGAACAAATGAATTTGGATATCTGTAGCATGCACCTTCCTTACCATCATTCATATTGTCCAATTCATTATCCCAGCTATCAATAACGTCAAAATCCAGAATTATCTCTCCACGTCTGACTAATGATTCATTATAGTTATGCCAGTTAACCACTAGTTAGAATTATAATGTCTAAGCTAAATTCAGCTAGGTCAAATCATACTTACAGAAGAGTCAGTTATGCAACAATGCAGTATTGTTACTATAAATTACCTAATAAACAATATAATAAAAATTACTATCTGTTAACAATACTGCTACTTTACATCATACTTTGTTTTGTCGCGGCATTTCTCTCTTTATTTTTAGGGATTTAAGCAAGTCCGGTAGACAAGTGGTTTCCGCAATGATATAACTTTATTAAATTGAGTTAATGTAAATAGGTGAGCTAAAAGTTTTAAAGGTTTTCTAAGTGCGTGACAGAAGGATTCTGTTGTATTACAACCCTGAATGTCGGTTCTGTTTAATTTTAATAATATACCTATTGCTAAAATAAAAAAATCCCGAATAAGCTTTCCTATAAGAAATGTGGAGAGTATTTTTTATTTTAACAACTTTATGTTAAATCAAGGGCTATGCTAATTGATTATTCTCTAAATATTCATATACACGATATATCTTTCCGGGATTAAAGTGAGAATGGTAATTCCATTTTAATGGATCGAGTGTTACCTCTATAAACTTGCTATTGTTTAAAAAATCTTTATGGCTCGATGATGACAGAAGAATATTATAAATAAATTCGCCTACCAATACTTGATTAGGCTTTGCAACAGATGCAATCTTTACAGCCATACTTATACTAGAACCAATTATATCTATGTGGGCTTTTTCTAAACTTTTTCCATAAAGCACCACTAAAGCATCGCCATAAGCTAATCCTATTCTTACTTTAATTTCAGGTAATTCATTTGCCTTAAATGCAGGATTAATAACTTCTTTTATAATTTCTAATATCGCTCTTGAACAACTCAATGCATTTTTACATGCTTTTGCCTGATCATATCCTGCAGGAAACAACACAATAACAGCGTCACCTTCATATTTGAAGACATATCCACCATAACCTGATGCGGCAATACTTATTTCTTGAGCAAAGGTTTGTATCATTAATGCAAATTTATTCTCTGGTAAAGAGAGGCTCATTTGTGTTGAGTTATTGATATCTATAAACAAAATCACGAGATTTGTTTTGCTGTTTACATGTCTTCTAAGTAATTTTTTGGATTCATCTGTTGACATGTTAAGTTGGATACCATTGCTCAAGGTTTTATTTACCCTAGCATGAATCTGTTCCATTAAAGGCAGGTTAGTAAAACTCATAGATATCTCCTCTCTACCATTAGTTAAGCAACCTTTTCCTGTGAAATTATTAATTTCAATATGATGTAGGCTCTCAATTTTGCTTTTATCATAAAAAGTATGGCCCATCTCCTAATTAAAAGGTGTTACTTTACGCAAACTTTCATCTATTCTACAATTAGAAGGATACTGAATCTATATTCCATAACTAGGATTTTCATGTCTTTGAAAATATTATTGTTTGTTTGCACTAATGCTTTTGTTGTTGATATATGATGATAGTAGTAGTAAGAGCAACTGATAACATTAAAACAGTTATTATTGTCGTTATAGCAGCTAAATTATTAGTTTACTCTTACTAGACAATGATGTAGTAATTTATTGCAAGTAATTAAATTTCTAAATAAGTTATTAGAGCCTTTACGCCATCATTTGAAGTCAATGGTTCTTTGGTAACTACTATTTTACTAATATTAGTGATTCATCTGTTATATGTTCTTGAGCTGCTGCCTCCTGCTGCCTGCTGCTGCTGCTGTTCTTCACTTAATTGAAGACTAAAACTAAATGTAGCTCCCTTTCCATCAGCATTATTCTCAGCCCATATCTTGCCATCATGGGCTTCTACAATATTTCTAGCAATAAACAATCCCAATCCAGTACCTTCAAAAGACTTTGAAGCAAACTTTGAGAATAGTTTTGGCAATATTTCAGGATCTATACCAGTACCTGTATCCTTTACTTTAACAATAACTTCAGTATCTTTCTTTTCTGCGGTAATGGTTATTGTACCTCCTTCTTCTTTAGTAAATTTTAAAGCATTACTTAATAGATTAGATATAACTTGAATTAACCTATTTCTATCTGCTTCTATAAATATATCTTTCTCAGATTGGAATAATAGCTTTAGATTATTACTTTCCTCTTTATTTGTAGCTATATCGTTTATAGCATTTTTTATTACATCATTCAAATTGAACTGTTCTTTGCTCAGTTTTAACGAATGGCTCTCTATTTTTGTGACATCTAGGATCTCATCTGTAAGTCTCAGTAGTCTTTTTGCATTTCTGACAACAACAACAAGTAATTCATGATCTTTAATATTTTTTGTTTTAGACAGAAGAAATTGAGTTAATCCAAGTATAGGTTGAATTGGAGTTCGTAACTCATGGGCTGCTATGTTAATGAATTCATCTTTCATTTTATCTGTTTCTTTTAGCTTTTCATATTGAACACGTATTACTTCCTCTCCTTCTTTCAACCTGATATTACTCTCTTTCAACCTCTCAATACTTTGTCTCAACATTGTATTGTACTGAATACTTGATAATGCAAGTGCAATAATATTAACAAAATAACCTGCATTTTTAAGAATATGAGCTACATTATGTGCTGTATCAAATGATGTAGCAGAGTAAGACATTATAATTTGGGCAAAAGAATCGATTAGTAACGAAGCTAAGATTCCTTTATAGAATACATCATTTATTTTATAAAGTTGATTTTTATAAAAATAAAACAAAGCTACTAAAAATAAAGCAAGTGCAGGGATTTCATAGGGTCTATGTAAAGGAAAATCATCAATTACTATACCAGGATAGACTGAGAATAGAGAACTTATGGCAATGCTTGCTGCCATAATCGCAAGCATTATTAAAGAAAGTATGAGTCTATTTCTTAATTTGTCATATCGGATTTCTTCTTTTAGTGAAGATGTTTCTTTTTGTCTTGATGATGCTGTTATAGATGATGATGCAGCACTACTACTAGCAAGCGATTTTGAATCTTTTGATAATGTTGAGTACATTACAATTGCCACAACAAACATAGCACTAAGAAATATTCTTCCAGCAAACCATGTCTGTGGTATAAAGTATTTCAAAAATAGTGGTTCATTCACTAAACTGAAAGAGACTAACGCATGCATCAAATCAATTAAAGCATTAGTAAGAAATCCTATCCCAACAAATAGACTGAATTTATCATTTAACGTATAAGCACGCAATATATAATAGAAAGCTAATACTGCGGCAAGTATTACTGCAAACATCTCAAAGTAAAAGTGATGAACATCAGATGTTCTCCAAGTGTTGGGATTGACTGATAGAATCGCTATAATTAATAGTGGAATTGATGGTATTAACGTATACCTTACCAGAACTTGGTTAGAAATAACAAATCGACGTAATGTCATGACGATTGTTCCTCCTTAATCTACAATCACTGAAAATCTAATCAGTAATGATTCATTTAAAAATATCTATACATATATTATGAAAGACTTTTCTAATTGTAAATAATGTAGGAATATATCATACATTCTAATTCTTTCCTCGATAAAGAAACTGCATTAGTTTTAGAAGATATTGTTGCTAATATTATTCTAATAATTCAAACAAGATAGAGATTCTTTCTGAGCCTTGCTGTCAAGATTGATGATTATCAACCTTCGACATATAGTAGAGAAGAATTTGAAAAGATAGCGTTAGAGCTATTGGGACGAGACCACGTAGAGTTAAGATTGCTTAAGTGACAATCAAACAAAGAGACATGGGAATATTGCTGACTCGAGCATCAGATATTGCATATATATTTTGTTACTATGGCTAGAATAAAGTGATGTTGAGCTTAGATTAGAATATTGAGTAAAAGAGATCTAGGCAAATAGATCGAGGACAAAATGAGAAGACGAATTCAACTAAGAAAGTAGGATATTCGTTTTGAAATTGAGATTCCCAAAAAAAGGTAAAAAAAGATATAGAGAAGTACATTCAAAATACTACTGAGAGAATATACTAACACCATATAGCAGTAGGTTATGAATACAGATTTGCCAAAATACAAATTATTTTATTAGAGAAGTTTAGATTTATTAATTATCTTTTTATCTCCCCTTCTAGTATATCGTTAGTAATATCACAATAGACTAGTACCGAATTCTAACTGTCTACATTGTACTACTATTTCCGATACAGCATATCTAATTGGGCGATTAACATATCGCCACCGGTAAAGACGTAAAACAATCTTATATCTATGTATCAAGTTTCATCATACATATGACACTTCCTACATGACATAAAAAATCTAACTTGAAAGATAATTATCAAATCGTGTTCTTATTTTAATTGCATATATATTAATATGAAAAAGATTATATCTATATATATTTATGATATAATTTTTATATATATAAGAGAATATTTACTATAAAATAAATCATAAAAATATCATTGTTATAATATTTAATAATACTAAATAATGAATAAATCTTCTAAAGAGTGATTCCATAGATATTATATATGCTATTAATATGTTATAGAATGCATGCAATAACAATGAGCGGTATTAAAGATAAAGTTAAAGAAAAGGTAACTGGCGCTAAAGATAAAGTAATGGGTTCTAGTGATGAAAACACATCTTCTGAATCAAGCACATCTTCTAGTGGACAAGGAAAACAATTTAAAGAAGGTGGAGCTGGTACTGAAGCTGGAAGAAAAGAGGACCCGCTGACAGAGTATAGAGAAAAAGAAGCAATGACACCTGCCAAAATAAAAGAACATGAACCAACTGCTGTAAAAAGAGATCCAAGTGATCAAAAAATAGTTGAACCAGGACAGCAAGGAGGCACAAGTCCTGAGGAAGCAAGGGAAAAGGCAAGAAGAAGTGGTATGACTAAAGGTACTGCAGGTGCGGATTAGACTGGTAGCGAACATGAACAAGGTGCCGCAGGAACAAACAAATAAGTAGAGTAAAAGTAAAAATTAATAAAAGTAGTTATGGCCTAGTAGTAATAGTATAGTAGAGAATGTAATGCTGTAGGTCATTTTTATTCTTTTATTTATTCATTAATGCTTTGTGCTAAAATAGGGTGTTATATTTCCATTATTATTACTTCCTGCATAAGTGTGGGTTTTAATAAAGGAACAGATCATTATAATATTTCAAGTTCTAATTCCTTTGCTACATGTAAGGTTTGCTCGACCATTGATATAGCACATATCGTAGTGGAGCTTGGAAGGATTTGAAATTTGTTATTAAAGTAAGAAATTAGACTCATGTTTGTAGATGCCTTCTAACAACATCATATGTGAATGCTTCAGTAGTTTTAGTTTTTTGTATTATCCAATGTTTATTGTATCAGATTTCTTAATATTATACATACGTAATCAAGTTAGGAGGAGTATCCGATTGTCAGCAGAAGGAAAAAAAATGGGTATAGATGGATACAAAGGAAGGAGCTTGGAATTGCTCTCTGAAGGAGAGGTTTCCGTAGGAGATACTATCAATGTACAGACAAATGATGGTCAGTTTACAGGTATTTTAATGCCGCAATATGAGTTGGCTGACAAAAATCATGTGGTTATCAAATTGAAAAGTGGATATAACATTGGGATCAAAACAGCCAGTATTCAATCGATAACTAAAATAATACAAGAATCAGATCAAAATATTTCTGTTGAGACAATAAAAAAAGAGTACCTAAAAGAAAAGCTGAAAGACGTTGAAATACTTCCAAAAATTGCTCTTATAAGTACTGGTGGGACAATTGCAAGTAAAGTAGATTACAGAACAGGAGGAGTAAGTGCAGCACTTTCAGCATCTGAGTTGTATGCTTCTGTTCCTGAACTTGGAAAATATGCTTCAATCGATCCCGAAGTACTATTAAATGAATATAGTGAAAATTTAAAACCAGAACACTGGACTATGATTGCAAACAAAATAGCCGAAAAGGTAAAGTCAAATATGTATTGTGGAATAATTGTTTCACATGGAACTGATACAATGCACTATACAGCAGCAGCACTCAGTTTTGCGCTACAAAATCTTCCTATACCTGTTGTAATAGTTGGAGCACAACGATCTTCTGATAGGCCTTCATCTGATGCTGCTCTCAATCTTATTAGTGCTACAATATTTGTGACAAAGTCTGAGCTATCTGGAGTTTTTGTTACTATGCATGGTAGCTCTTCAGATGATACAATTGCGTGCCATGTAGGCACTCGTGTAAGAAAGAATCATACAAGTAGACGCGATGCATTTGAATCAATAGATATTACACCTGTCGCCATGATAAAGGGTGACAGAGTAGAAATACAGAAAGAACAGTCTGAAATAAAACTACATAAGCGAAATGATAGTATAGTAGTTTTTTAGTCAAGCCAGATTTTAATAGTAAAGCTATTTTGTTAAAATACCATCCCGGATTTGATCCTTATTTGATAACCTATGCCACAATGTCTGGATACAAAGCAATTATAGTTGAAGGGACAGGACTTGGCCATATAAGTAGAGAATGTTTTCCTCAAATACAAAATGCAGTCCAATCTGGAGTAATGATTTGTATGACTTCCCAATGTATCTGGGGAAGAATCAGAATGACTGTTTATGATACAGGGAGAGATTTACTTAATATCGGTGTGATTCCTTTATCTGATATGATATCAGAAACTGCTACAGTAAAAGCAATGTGGGTGCTCGCGAACAGCAAAGAAATAGAATCTGCCAAGAAAATGATGCAAGAGAATATTGCTAATGAGATATCTAGTGTTATTCCTATTACAGATAAACGAATATAAATTTTAATATTGAGTAGTTACCAATAAGATTGACTTTAACAGCAAACCAATATTATAACAAAAATTGATAATAGTAATGCTTTTCAGTAATATGAAAATATTGCTTATGGAATAAAGATCTGGTATCCTTCTAATTTGAGAATAGAGGAATGGGATCGCGGTAGCGAGCAGAAATGACACTGAAGAAGGAAAGAAGATTTTCTATCGGTAACTTCAATCCAGTTTATCTAGACAATGTTCGCCATAATATAGGACGTTAGAATGATGTTATCACACACACAGAGAGAGAGAGAGAGAGAGATAAGGAGTATTGAAGAATAAGAGATAAATCATCATCACAAGTCCATTTAATATATATTTATTGACAGGAAGTCTTGTTGTACAAAAGGTCATATTTTGCTTGTTGGTTGCACACTAGCTGAAGAGAACTGAAATTAACATCAGATGATTTACAAGAACAAATCAAGGAGATTGTTGACAGAGAAACCCAAGCATGGGATAACCAAGACGTAGACAAGTTAATGAGCATATTCCATCATGATATGGTATGGCCATGGCCCAGAACACCTCAATCCCATGATCCTATGGATTGGGTCTTTGAGCTAGGTCGATTCAACTATGAAAGATGGAGAAAAGGTTGGCAGGCAGCTTTTCCATTCCCACCGTTTGGTTCATAATTTACGAAAGATTCAGAAGATAGTAGTTTCACTTGATGGAGATGGAGCATATGCAGTCGTTGATGTTGATACATTATGGCAAAATATTGCTACTGGAAATGACTTTCACTGGAAAGGACGTGCATGCAAAATATACACAAAGCTAAAGACAGGAGAATGGAAGATGATAGCACATACAGGGTTGCTAGAATATACATCTCTTAGATAGAGTGTTAGATATTGGATAAAATCAATCCATGCCTTAATTGCCCTAGCTTTATTTGCAAGTTATCTTTGCATATTCACCTTCATAAGACTCTAGAGCATACTGAGGAATCGTGAATTCAAAAGGGACTTTCCAATACCACCAGCCACTTCCAGCATATTATTATCATCATTAACTCCTATCTTTGTTCCTAGTGTATTACTATCGATGATAACCTCTAGATAGTCTATTGGGATTACTTATGCAAATTATCCACTGAATCTTATACTGTCCGAGAATGCTAAAAACAAGAAAATATGTTCTGTTGTCATCTCTTACTTATTGCTCTTATCAAATCTACAATATCTTTTTCAATATATTAGAAGCTTGTTCAATCGCTCCCCGTGCAGCAGGGGTATTAGCGATTGGGTTTAGCATTACGAAGTCGTGGATAGTACCGTGATATCGAAGTCCTGTTACTGGAACCCCTGCCTCTATTAGTTTGTGAGCATATGCCTCTCCCTCATCACGCAGTACATCAAATTCTCCATTGATTATTAGTGCTGGAGGTAATCCTCTCAGCTGTTCAGTTGAAGCCTGTAGTGGAGAGACAGTTGGCTCTTTCCGATTTGTCTGATCTGAGGTATAGTTTTCCCAGAACCATTTCATAGCCTCACGAGTAAGAAAATAACCATCCTGATATGCTCTGTAAGAGGGTGTGTCAAAATTGGCGTCAGTAACTGGATAGAAAAGCGATTGGAACATAATGTTAGGTCCACCACGCTCTTTGGCAAGTAGCGTTACGGCAGTAGCCATATTACCGCCTACACTATCACCAGCCACTGCTAGACGTGATGAATTTACATTTATGGTTTGGCCATTTTCCGCAACCCATTTTGTGGCAGCATATGCCTGTTCTACAGGAACGGGATATTTGGCCTCTGGAGAAGGAGTATAATTGACAAAAAAATAGCTGCGTGTGCACCGTTGGCAAGCTCTCTTACCAATCTATCATGAGTATCTGCACCGCCAAGGACCCATCCACCACCATGGAAGTACATTACAACAGGTAGAGTTTCATTGCTGTTACTTGGAGGTCGAACTATCTGGATCGATATTTCGCCAGTCGGTCCACCTGGTATGGTGCGATTCTCTATTTCAGCTGAAAGCTTTTTGATAGGGCCAGCCTGCAGCCTCCTGATAATACAGCACGAGCTTGTTGTGGCGATAATGTGTAAAGCGGCGGCCCTGGATTTTGCTGTAGACTTTCCAAAAATGCTCGAGTGTTTTGCTCTACTCCTGTATAGTCGTATGCTCCCATATCATCATATGCTTTTACTCTTGTATAATTATATCTCCGGTACCACCATGTACTAATTCAGGTATGTTAATAGGTATAAGCCGTTGTACTCTGACCATATATTATCGTGTAATAAGTAGCAGTTAGTGAAATATTTCGATTTATTTGATGCTGTAGAAGACACACAAATTTAACCTCCGGAGCCTCCGAACCTTCAGTCATGATTATAGAATTGTTAATATGGAAAGGATTAGAATGTACATTGTCGGAGGATCGGATGTAGCGGAGGGTAACTTCCTGTATGTGGTGGATCTAGCAGATTTAAAATAAGAAATTTTGAATAACAAAGATGAATCTTTGTTTGACATATCATAATGATAACATTGCAATGTTCTATTTCAGTTAACTCAAAGATAATTTCAAGAAATTCACCATCCATGTTCAGTACATATATGATACTATTGGTACTCCTGTTCTCAATTCAAATACCGTACAGTGGTAACAGTTGAAAGCAGATGATAACAGAGGTAATGAAGTGGTAGTAAGGGTAACAAAATTGGTATCAAATGATAACAACAACAGCTTTAAGCTTATATTTACTATATAATACCTATTTCTCTTTCTCTACCATAAAATAGCTTCATGCATGTGTACTCTTTCAAACTGAGAGGCGGTATGCGAGTTGATATCGACATACCACTTACTGACGCTCCAATGCACGTCGGTCCCACTTGGCACACGTTGCCGCTGCTTCATAAGTGCTCTGCAAGAAAGACAACAAGACCTCATCAGGTGACTTCAGTTCGGATCACATCGTAGGGCAGTAGGGACTGGTTTTATAGTATCAATGTTCGGTAATCTAAAACCTACATTATCAGGAATTATAATCTCTCTTGTAGGGTTTATTTTGCTCTTTGTATTACATTCAACAGAATTTTTAATAACAATCAGCCTTGCCATACTAGTAATAGGATTATCATTAACACAGATCGGTAGTATTAATATCATTTTAGTATTTACTCCAAAGCAGTCAAATGGAATATCGCTTGCAATGACCGTTCTTCTCTATTTAATTGGAACATCTGTTGGACCTGTAGTAGCAGGTATATTTATGCAAATGTATCAAACAACCATAAAGGGAATTGTTGGCTCATTTCCTTCATCACAATCATACAATCTAATATTTCTCACAGCTATTCTGATGTCAATGGTATCCATTGTATTAGTTACTGTTATAATCAAAAGGACAGCAAAGTCAAAAGGGAGAAGCATTATTAATACTCCCTAAAATGTAATTGAAAACATCATTTGTGATATAATTTTTTAATGACGTTAGCAGCAGCCGAAGAGATAGGAAATAAAAAAATCTTGACAGTTCCTATAGTATGCACACGGTAATAATTCACTTGAAAGCATTGGTAGAATAACCAATATCACTAAGTTGACACAACTTTATACTCGTATGTTATTATCAATAAAGAATAATCTGTTAACTGTCTGAATGAAGAGATTCCTTGTAATTCTGTACTCATCTTATCATGCGGTAAAAAAGGAGTCAATCAATTCATATCTGACGCTATAACTGGATGATTTACCGGGAATGTAAATTTTTTAGATTATATTCTCCGACACAAGACATCTAATTTATATTGAACTATTTGTCTGCCTCCAACTGAACACACCCTCCTCGTCAAGTGCACTGAGAAGGCTATCCAGATCCCAAGCGCCATTGTAACTGTCTCCATTGATAAAGAAAGTTGGAGTACTTTTTACCCCACTGCTCTTACCACTTTGTATGTCCTCATCTACATGGCGACTATATGTGAGATCAAGAAATTCACGATCGAATCTAGCAACATTTAATCCTAAGTTGGCAGCAGATCGTCTCAAATTATCATCAGTAGCTGCCTGCGCATGTTTGAATAAATAATCATACATCTCCCAGAACTTTCCTTGGGCAGCAGCAGTTTCTGCTGCTATTGCAGCTTTATATGCGTGGGGGCGAACTTTGGTAAGGGGGAAGTTACGGAATACAAAACATAATTTACTTCCTAAACGTTCTTGAATTTCTTTTGTGATCATATAGGCCTGGGCGCAATACGGACATTCATAATCTCCGTATTCTACCAAAGTTATAGGTGCAGTTACAGGCCCTTGAATATGATCCCTAGATTTGCTTACAGGTAATGTCAGTTTTATGTTTTCTGTTTTTCTATTAGCCATGTTTACATCTCGGTATCACGTAGTTTAAAGATTTAAAGACGCCGCTATGGAAACATTAGGTTGATGTAGGTCTATTTTTTGATCTTATTTTCCAATAAGTCCTGGAGTACAAATTAATTTATACAGCACTACTACTACTATTACTACTTAAATCAACACGGCATATATTGATATATATGAAAAACTATTAGAATCTTTTTAGAAAAGATATGACCAGTGAAGCGAAGAGTAAGAAGAAAGATGACCTAAGAGAAGAAGGTGTTAACAAAGGTATTTTTGGAATACATCATGTTACAGCGATAACAAGCGATCCACAGAGAAACATAAATTTTTATGCTAATAATTTGGGACTTCGGTTTGTAAAACTAACAGTAAATCAGGATGACCCAACTTCATACCATCTTTATTATGGTGATGAGTTAGGTCGTCCAGGTACGATTCTTACTTTCTTTCATTGGCCAGATGCACCAAGAGGACATCGGGGAACTAGTGAGGTGGTTGCTACATCTTTTTTGATTCCTGAGAATTCCATAAACTATTGGATAGATAGACTTAAGAGCAAACAAATGGAGTTTCGTGGTCCGTACAAACGTTTTGATGATAGCGAACAAGTAATAACTCTACATGACCCAGATGGGCTAGAATTAGAACTTGTAGCACATAAATCTGCAGAAGATAGAAGTGTTAATGTATGGAAAGAAGGTCCCATTCCTCGCGAGCATGCTATAAGAGGTTTTTATTCTGTAACTCTATCAGAAGAAGGATACGAACGTACTGCTTCTGTTTTGACTGATGAATTAGGATTCATTCCCACGCATCAGGATGGAAGCCGCTTCCGTTATGAAATTCCTACTACCGCTACATCATCACCTACTATAAACCAAGGAGAAGAAATAGGAGGAGGAGCTAATATTGTTGATGTTCTTTGTCTACCCTATACACAACGAGCGGTTATAGGGATTGGGTCAGTCCATCATGTCGCATGGCGCACTCCAACAGATGAACAACAAAAGGTCTTGCGCCATAATATAGTCAGAGCTAGATTAAACGCAACTCCTATAATAGACAGATTCTACTTTCATTCTGTATATTTCCGTGAACCAGGCGGTATACTTTTTGAAATTGCTACTAATCCACCTGGATTTATGACAGATGAAAAAGCTGAGGAGCTAGGTACACATCTGGTGCTTCCTCCTTGGCTTGAATCTATGCGCAAAGATCTAGAGAAAATCCTGCCTCAAGTAGATCTACCTAAGAAAGAAAAAGAGAAACAAATGGTAAAGAAGCAATTCAATAAAGAGGAGGACTAAAACAAAAATGGACAAGAAACCCCATCAACTTGGATTCATTCATCGTTTTATTCCTTCAAATAGAAAAGAAGCAAAGGCAAAAACTCCACCTGCCACTCTCCTTTTACTTCATGGTACTGGAGGAAATGAAGAAGACATGATTCCTCTGGGACATGAAATAGCTCCAGAAGCAGCTATACTTAGTCCTCGAGGCAAAGTCTTAGAAGTTGGTATGCCCCGCTTCTTTCGTCGATTAGCTGAAGGAGTTTTCGATATAGAAGATTTAAAATTTCGAACTAATGAACTAGCTGATTTTATAGAGAATGCATCTAAGCTTTATAGTTTTGATTTAGAATATATGATAGCAGTAGGCTATTCTAATGGTGCAAATATAGCATCTAGTCTATTATTACTACGTCCAGAAATCCTTTCTGCTGCTATTCTCTTTCGTCCTATGGTACCATTTATACCAGACACACTCCAAAATCTTATTAGTAAAAATATATTAATTTGTGCTGGAGATTGGGATCCAATAGTACCAAGACAAAATACTGAGAAGCTTCTTGACATATTTAAGAAAGCACATACAAATGTCTCAATATACTGGCAAAAGAGCGGACATGAATTAGGCCAAGAAGAGATCTTAACAGCCAAGGAATGGTTATCTCATCATATTTCATTATGATCATTGGATAGTTATTGAACGCATTATCATGTGAACCCACATTCAGTTTTTTCATTCTTAATGTTGATTTCGTTATGAGAACCATCACAAAAGGGTTTATTTCTAGAAGCACCACAATGACAAAGTGTATAATGTTCTCTCGATGCTTCTTGTCCACTGGACGTCATCACCACTGCTGATTAATAACACAGAATGTTTTGATGATGATCACTTTCCACGTAGATCAGAAAGTTGTAATAGAAAATCTGTTACCACCAATGGGATCAAAACGTTTATTCTGTATTTTACATATGAAAACAGACAGAATCAAACTAGACCTTCCGGGAAGCACTACATTAAATGCTACACAAGCTTTAGCAGAAAATGTAATGGGCGTGACAGTTCCACTTTCAGCACACTGGATTCCAGAAGAGCAGTCGGATTTTGTCATTGAGCAGCTTACGACGTTCTTTGGTGAATAGCAGAAGTAATTAAGAAGATATTTGGGAGAGAGAGACTCAGACATAGAATCGACAAGATAAGTTGTGGACCAAATGGACAATGCTGCACTAGAATTCAAATCCACACAGCTAAGAATTATGAGGAAGGCTTGAATAAATTCAGAATTAGAATACCAGGACAAGTTTTTTTATTTCGGTTATTTATAAATAAAATAGTGCTGGACAAAGAGGACCTTAATCGAATCCCACTGTTTTCGAAATTAAATGAAGAGTAAATAAGAAGATGTATAGATAGCAGCGATGAATTATTGCTACAATCAGGAGAAGAATTTATTACGGAAGGGAAACCTGCTGATTATTTTTATGTTCTTCTTTCGGGAAGGGTTCAAGTCAGCAAGAAGTTATCCAATAAGAATGAAGTAAATGTAGCCACCCATGGTGCAGGAACATTTCTAGGTGAGGTTCCAATATTACTTGGCATTCCCTACGAGGTTACAATTCGTACATTAGAGCCAGGCCGTCTATTACGTCTTAGGAGAGAAGAGTTTTGGAATATTTTGACTTCTAGTACACCTATAACTAATGAAATCCTACGAACCATGGCACAGCGAGTTCAACTTGTTCAGTCGATATCTCAAGAACAAGGAAAGCTTATAGCGCTTGGTAGATTAGCTGCAGGTCTTGCTCACGAGCTTAACAACCCTGCTTCAGCAGCAAGCAGCAGCTCGACACAGCTTAGGGAATTGTTACAAACACTGACTACGAGAAGTATGAAATTTGCTCAGTACTCTCAAGCAAACAAATTAACAAATGACCAACTAGAGTATATTAGCAAGATAATACAAAATGCACTGGAGCATTCCGCTAATTCTATGACGATTGCAAACAGTCCGCAACAGCATGATGGACATCTATCTTCAACAAGTACAGACCAACTAGCAAGAAGTGACAGGGAATCAGAAATAGAAGCTTGGCTTGATACTCACAACATATCTGATGGTTGGAAATTAGCACCAACTTTCATTGATATTGGATATGGTATAGAATGGCTTGATAATCTTGGACGTATCATTCCCGACCAATTTTTACAGGAAGTTCTTTCATGGTTAGAGGCTATAATTAAAACAAGTGGAATGCTATATGAAATAGAGCATAGTACGGCTCGCATTTCTGAACTAGTAGGTGCTATCAAAACCTACTCTTATATGGATAAAGCACGTGTTCAGAATGTTGATGTGCATGAAGGTCTGGAAAGTACTTTAACGATTCTTCATCACAAAACAAAACATGGCATAGAAATTATTCGTGAATATGATCCTAATTTACCTCGTATCACTGTCTATGGAAGTGAGCTCTTATTTCAATGCAGTAGACATATTTAATACAGTAATGCCAAGTTATCTGATTCTAAAAAATACATGCTTATTAGAGACACTCCCGTAAAATAAATAATGTCAGATTCAGGATGTAAGCATCTTAAATTAGTTCAGGAAGACGTAAAGCCTAGTGCAGATGGTTGCGAGGATTGTCTTAAAATTGGTGATTCATGGGTGCATTTACGTCTTTGTCTTATTTGTGGGCATGTAGGATGTTGTGACTCGTCGAAGAATAAACATGCAACAAAACATTTCCATTCAACAGAACACCCGCTTATTCAATCTTTTGAACCTGATGAGGATTGGAAATGGTGTTATATGGATAAGACATTCCTCTGATATAAATTGAAGATTAAAGATCTTATAAACAAAAATCCAGAATTCAAGGTTTGGAATTTAGATAAAGTATAAGGTTCACAGCTTTTGTATGTTTAAAATACAGGACATAGATCTTACAATGGGAAGAAAGAAAGATTTAATTCAGAATAGAATAATCAATGTTATATTATTCAGTTATATTATAGAAACCATCACTGTACACTTTTGGAATGGACTCAATTCTATGAACACATTTTCTTCTTTGTCTGCTATAAACAATAAACGATATTGAAACTATCTAACAAAATTTAACAGCTAACTGTTCTTTTCTCTTCACTTCTCTTCTCTTCTTACATAGCCAAGACTACTTTGCCTCTTGGATGTACATCCTTTTGGTAATCAAGTGCATCACCCGCTTCATCTAGTGAAAACTTCTTCTCCACATTTACCCTTATATTATTTTGATCTACCCATTGTGCCAATTTCGTCAACCGTTCCCTATTCACTTGTGTGAATCGAAATATGGCTTTGATATCATATTGGTTCATTAACTCTGAGTTTGACTGCTCTAGCATAGAAACAATTATGCCGCCTTTTTTTAACACCCTGAAAGATCTTTTGTATGTCTCGCCACCTACAGTATCAAAGACTGCATCATAGTCATGCAGCAGGTCTTCAAAAGTCTGGGTCTTGTAGTCTATTACTACATCTGCCCCCAGTTCTTGGACAAACTGCTTGTCATTTGCACTTACTGTTGTCGCTACGTATGCTCCCAAATTCTTGGCAAGCTGAATAGCAATTGATCCTATGCCTCCTGCTCCGCCATGAATTAGAATCTTTTGACCTTTTGATAATTCAATATCTTCCGCAAGTGCCTGCCAAGCACTAACGCCTACAAGCGGTAAGGCTGCTGCTTCTGCATGGCTTAACCTCTTTGGTTTATTTGCGATACTTTCCGTATTTGCCAAAGCCATTTCTGCAAATGCTCCCGATCCCCCGCTTATCACACCAGCCTGTCCATATACCTCATCTCCTTGCTTAAAATCTGCAGGAGAGACGCCTTCTCCAACTTGTTTGATAACACCAGAAAAATCCATTCCCAAGGTTGATGGAAATTGAAGTGATATCAATTGTTGCATGCCTCCTTCACGAATTTTCCAATCTACTGGATTTACCCCAGCTGCTTTTATGATGACTAAAACTTTTCCAGAAGATACAGTTGGTTCAGATGTGCTTTGGTTAATCCTAATCTCGATAACTTCGCTGCCTCCGTACTTCTTAATTTGAGCAGATTTCATTGCTGATATAAGATGGCATAAGATATTAAAGAGTAGATGATAAAGGGTGAACGCAGAATGGAATAGAATATAACTGGACGTCTGATTTTTGTTGATGTCCCTCTAGTAGGAGTAGCATTGCTTTCTTCTATTCTAGGCGATATCTTTTACATTTGTTATTATGTTTGTATGTATAGTAAGGCGTGATTTTAATTTGACCTTTGGTGTATCTGGTCATTATCTTTCGTGGAGACAATCGCTATTGTCCTACTACATTAAGCAAAGATAGCACGAGATCAATTCCTTGAGATACGAATTGTTTCTTCCCATGATTTTTGCCCTAGTGTCAAGGATGTTGCTCATCGTGTAACTTGCCTTTGAAATAGCTACTATCCATCAATTTCTTCTTTGTAGTTTTTCTTTGGAAAATCATGTAATTCATTAAATGAACACCTCACTCTTAGCCATTCCTTAGACGTAAATGTAAAACTAGAGTACTACTCAGACATGGAAATGTAAAGAATGAACAACTTTCGAAATTAGTTTTAACTACAGCATTTATCATTTCATTCATTCTGGTAGATTTCTATACCTCAAAACAACTAGCCATCTCCTTTGTAAGTGACTCTTTTTTGAATTGTTGTCTGCCTTGATTCGATTGCCGAAACAAATGATCACGCAAATACCATTCAAATTCGCTAATTTCTATATCTTCTTGCAATCGATAGTAACAAAATAACTAATAACTTTTGTCCCATAAAAACATGCTCTACTCTCTGTATGTATTCTCTTCACAATTGATTCTCTAGCATAATTTTTGCTTGAAGATAACTGGGGAATCTTATCTATAACATTAACTGATAGAAAGATCGATAAAATCCGGAACAAGACTAGATTAGATGATTAATTATCATTATATCTAAACAACAGAATAAATATTCCTTCATTGACAATATTAATATTAATATCTAGTGTTATTCCTGTTCATAAGCAAGGCTTAAAAGACATCTAATATTAATTTAAATGGGTGGCGTACAATCGATTCAGCAGCTATTAATTTAAGAGTTGGTTTTGAAATCCACCAGCAACTCTCCACTAAAAGCAAGCTATTTTGTAATTGCCACTGCGAAGAGACTGAAAAATATGGTTTTACCTTTATTCGCAAGTTGCGGCCAACCCAGAGCGAACTTGGCATTTATGATCCTGCAGCGCTTTTTGAATTCGCGAAAATGCGCACTATAAAATATCATGCTGCCGCAGGTTCTAGCTGCCTTGTAGAAGCAGATGAGGAGCCACCACATGAGGTTAATAAAGAAGCAATTGAAACTGCATTGATATTTTCACTTGCACTCCATTCTAAGATCATAGATGAAGTACATGTCATGCGTAAAATCGTAATCGATGGATCGAATACCAGTGGCTTTCAGCGTACTATGTTGGTTGCAAGTGGAGGATATCTAAATATAAATAATAAAAAGGTTGGTGTACAAAGTATTTGTCTCGAAGAAGACGCAGCCAAGCTCATTTCAGATGATGGAACAATTAAAGAATATGGATTAGACAGATTAGGAGTGCCACTAGTCGAGATTGCGCTTGAACCAGTAACCGGGAAACCTGAAGAAATTGCAGAAATTGCACTCACATTGGGCAGGCTATTGCGAGCAAGCAAAAAAGTTGCCAGAGGACTTGGTAGCATCAGGCAGGACATTAATATTTCAGTAGATAACGGCGCCATTGTAGAGGTAAAAGGTGTGCAGCGTCTTGATCAACTGGTAAAAGTAATTGAATATGAAGTTCTCAGACAACATGGTTTGATTTTAATTGCTCAAAAATTAAAAAGGGATAGAAAACTTGAAGAAATTGTAATTGGAGACAGAATTGAGGATATAACAGATATTTTACTTAAGTCACACTCTGATGTAGTAAAAAGGTCACTTGCTGATAATAATGATGGTATTTTCAAGGCGATCAGAGTAAAAGGTTTTGATGGCATAATCGGATTTGAGCCATATCCTGATATCAGAATAGGAAAACACCTAGGCGAATTAGTTAGATTTTACAGTTTAGGAGGAGTATTTCATTCTGACGAGTTGCCAAACTATGGTATAACAAAGGAGGAAGTTGAAGCAATTAGAAAGAAATTAGACCTAGTCGTAGGCATTGATGCTTTCGTAATTGTAGGCGGTCCAAAAGATAAGGTAGAACTTGCAGTGGAAGCTATAACTAAAAGATTAAAAATGGCATTAATAGGCGTACCTGCAGAAACACGCGCAGCAACATTGGAAGGTAAAACTTCGTTCAGTAGGCCAAGACCTGGAGCAGCGAGAATGTATCCTGAGACAGACATACCACCCATTCCGATCAACAATTCATTACTCAACTCATTATCAGACAAAATACCGAAATCTTGGGATGATAGTATTAAAATTATTGCTGAGAAATATATGATGAAGAAAAAGATTGCAGAGCAGATTTTTGATTCTAATTATTTTACTACATTTGAGAAAATTGTAGGTTCAGTAAAAATACAGCCAACTTTTGTGGCATCAAAACTTACAGAAGATCTTGTTAATCTTGAACGACAAGGATTTGATACAATTCTATTGACAGAAGATATTGTTATGGATGTCTTCAAAAAGCTTGACGCCGGTATCATAGCCAAGGAGTCAATAGTTTTAATTTTTGAAAAGATCTTAAGAAAAGAGGTTAAAACAGTTGATGAAGCAATCACAGCACTTGGAATAACATCTATGACCGATCAAGAATTGAACATGGCAATTGATAGAATTTTAGAACAAAATAGATCAATTATTAGAGAGAAAGGGATTGGATCAATGGGAATGTTAATGGGTCGAATTATGGCGATTCTTAGAGGCAAAGTAGATGGTCAGAAAATTAATTCAGCATTGAGAGAAAGATTAGAGAATATGATTACAAACCTAACAGATCGAAATAATAATAATAATAATACATAGCGTGTAATGCTGACTATAGAAATTTAGTTTTGATAACCAAATGACAATAAGTCAATTTGAGAATATCAAGATAAAAATCTAATAGAAATACAATCATCACTAAAAAATCAACGAACATAGTGTTAGCGACTTTCCTTTTGTTCGTTCGCCTTGGCCAATTTACTAATGAGTAAATTTCTTTAGATTAATTATATATTAGATTATAAAAAAACATGTAGTAAGTAATATATATTATACACAGGCAATTAGAAAAAGTTGATTATGAGGGTAATTGATCATGACAAAAAATGTAAAACTAAAGGTATGTCCTATCTGTGGTTGTACTGAACACAGATTGATAGGTTGTATCACTCATTGGAACAACCATCATAAGAATATCGAAGGAAGATGTGGGATGCAAGATGAATAGATATGATAATATTCTTCTCCTATTTGAGCTCATATAGAGCAATTGATAATTTAAATGCGAGTTTTTCGTCTGTCTTCTCTGCTATTGGAACAACATACTTCTGAGTTTCCAGTTTGTATCGGAGCACTTTATCCTTATGAATTAAATTCTTCATACCTCTAATATTATCCAGGCGATCTGCTAGCTTTATGTACCTAATGGCTTCAGAACTATTTGCGATATTTTGGAAATATTCATTTAACATTTTTTTCTTCTCTTCATTTCTTATTTTGGGCTTTGTGAGTGCATGAACTATACTATATATATATTCCCCAAACTCTTTTCTTAATTGATCTGCCGATATACTGCTATTACAGTTTTTTTCTATGGTGTCGTGTAAAAGAGCAGCACAAATGAGGTCTACATCATGTATTCCTAACTCTTCTATTAAAATGAGAGCAACCCTAAGTGGATGATTAATATACGGTTCTACCTTGTTGCCATTTCTAAATTGTCCTAAATGTGCCTTTGTAGCTATACCGAATGCTCTTGTTAACTTTATAATATCATCGATTGAATTCTCAAATGGTTTTAATAGTCTAGCAAATCCTGACTTTGTAAAATCATTAAAACTCCATTTCATTGTAACGTGTATATCAGTAATAATGTAGATAATATTAGTTAATGTATCTAACATTGAATAGATCTTAAATAACTACGGGAAAAGCTTATACTTTTTGAAAGTATCGTTATCTCTGATCGCTGTTTTTTGGTTTAGATCACATCATATATAGGACTATTCTATATGGTACATAACAAGCAGTTATCAATGAACTTAATCTGAAGGCAGAAAGATAGAGGCATTAGTTGAACAATTATCCTTCTCCCACAAGGGTAGCATTTACATACAATAACAATACTCTGATTTTAGAAAAAAGAAGTTCATATATAATCGCATATTACAACAGCACCAGTCTTGCAATTAGGGTTCAAAAAAGAGCATGCGCTTAGATCGCTATGTTATATCAATAATAACAAGATCGAACAACAACAACAACAACCTCAACAGCCACCATTCATTTACTGAATCTTGGATATGGTAAATTAAGAAAGAGTCTGCAGTTCCAATAAAGCAGATAAACCCTTGTTGGTCCTAAATTTTGATCTTCAACATCTCAAGGAAAATTCACCAACAAGAAAATTATCTATTGTCTAGACCAATATCATTATGTATTATAAACGAACTTCAAGGATATGCAAGCCCGAAAATTTAAGATTCAGAACCTGATTATAGTGAAGTCACATAATTCTACACTATACTCTTAATTAACCTGCTGATTCTTCTCTACCAACCAACCTATTTTATAGTTGACCAACTCTATTTTTCATTTACCAACGTTAAATTATTGTTTTCTATCTTATTCATTGAAAAAATTTATTAGTCCATTCCCTCATCATGTATTAATCAATAAGAGAAGTCTCTGGCTATAATTCTTCTTGAGCTTCATGGGTCTTTGCGGTATCCTCTACTAATGATGAATTATTCTGGACAGTCAAAAGATTATTCTCTTCTGTATTCGGGTTAGTGGCGGTGCTTGTTGTTCTTGTTCTTGTTCTTGTTCTTGTCTTTGTCCCTCTGGAAACTTTCTTTTGACGTGCTGTTTGGCTTGTCTTCTTTGCATTTCTCTGCTTTTTTAGATTAGCCTTAGATTTCTTAGTGGCCTTAGTCTGTTTTCCATTTTTCCTTTTCTTTGATTTGATTTTACTTACCATATATATATTAGCAATATTTAACTACTTACTCTTATATTAATCGGAAAAATATAGAATATTTATTTAATCGGTAAATGTTAATGCAAACACATTAACTAATTTACATGTCACTAAAGATACAAATTGTTAAAATAAAATTATCAGGAATTTAATGTTAAAGGTGGAAGAAGACTTAATGTAGAGATTCTGAATCTTGTTGTTATATATCTTATCAAATACTTTCTATTACTTTCGATATTATTTCCTGATATGATGTTGACAATGATTCAAGGTAAACACAAAGATATCTATCATTCCTGTTTGTTAATGGTGTAGTAGCTAGCTTTACATTATCAAACTCTGTCAATTTAAAATGAACCTTGCCTGGCTCTGAATCAAAATTTCTTCCTTTTATTGCAGGAGCCAAATAGGATAAAAAGAAAGAATTACTTCTTTGCGTATTTATAGAATCTGACTTAACCAAAGGACCTTGTACATTTTTTCTGTATTGTCCCATAAGTAATTTTCCGTTACTATCTACTATGCCTGCAAATTTCACATCTTTACTTACACATAATACAGTCAAACATATTTCATGGAGAAAATCGCGTTCTTCCATTGATTAAGTCAATTTTGATTTAATAATACCAAATAATAACTATTCGATCAAATAAAATTGTAAGCAATTAAATTTTAAAAGGTGTTATTTAAAAAAGACGATCGAACTAGAAAAGCTACATCAATCATATCTAGATAGCAGAAGTAGTGTGGAGTGAGTAATAATGCTAGAAAGATGATTGTAGTAATAACAACAATTTCCAACTACTTATCTATCACATATTTCTTGCTTCAAACTGTCTAATGACGTTATCTAATAGCATAATGTTGTGATTTTAGTTGCTACAGGCGACTTTGTTTGTTCCATTTGAATATGCTAACTTTATTAAGAGCAATAAATAAAACTCCTATAACAGTATAAATATAGCACTTATCTCAAAGATTTACAATAGGTTATAATCTATTATTGCTTTTTTTGTCTATTCTAAGCCTTTCCTTATCTTTTTTATTAGTAGGTGTTGTCCTCAATTGCATTCCACAGCATGGGCAAAATATACCATCATGATATAAGTAAATCTCGCATCTTCTACAATATTTTTTGCCTATACAATAATTACTTTCACCAACATATGTTTTTGAATAAATTCTTTCACAGATATTACGACAAACCATAATGGGAACAGTTACACATACAAAACTTTGTTTATAATAGTTAGAACACTAATCAGAGAGGGAGTGACGTAAGATTTAGACACTACAGATTTTTAGTATAGATATCCATTACTATTAAATACTCAATATTAATAGTTAAATAATATTTTTAAACTCGAAGATCCAGAATTGTTTTGAGGATGGCAGTAGAAGTAGTAGATAAAAAGATGGAGATCTCTAATACTGGTTGCCATACGCATCAGTGTAAAGAATGCGGCTGTCTTTGTCAATGCGACTGTGTTCTCATGAGGCAGATCTTTACTATAAGCAAGTGCCAATGGTGTAGAGAGAATAGTTACGTAAAATGGTATATAAAGCCTGAATTTCAGAGTATGAGATACTATCAAAAAATGTACCGATATTTTGGTTGCTTGTTGTAGTAGCATCAACAGCTGCTCCAAATATAGACTGGATTGTAATATCCCATCCTTATCAACAATATGCTTCTATTGCGCATAAACACTATTATCAAGAGCAAATGAATGGAAAGAGGCACATCACCCACTTTTTGAACAATATAACATTGACTTAATACTCAAGGACATCATCGCAGCTATCAACGCACCTATCCTATCAAATATAATAGCGATACACCAATTAATCCAATAATAACAGACAAAAATAGAAGTAATTATGTTAATCCAGAAGGACAGATATTTCTTACAGTAGGTGTTGGAGCAGCTAACCTTATAGTCCCAACGGAAATAAATCTCCTTTATCTTAATAACTACCTAAGATGAAAAATTTGGACTTCTAAACGCAGATATTACAATAGGAAATAATAATATTAGTAATAATAGAGGGAAACAATTCTTGCCCGATACATTCTACAACAATGATGGCGGCAGTGGAGAAATGACAGACTAACTCACCATTACAAAATCAGGAAAAAACTCCTCGCTCTTACCATTACTACTAGATTTATTAGTACAAGAATATAATGGACTTAAGAAGAAGGATTATTGGATTTGACTTTTGTAAATTACAATAAATATTGTCTTGCGCAGTATTACACAATAGTATTTTCTAATTAGACGTAGACAAGGTCCAGTTATTCAATAGATATAAAAATATTGCATTATGATATTTACTATAGAGAAATTCTTGTAGTTATATTTATTTATATTGGTAATTCTGTTTGAAAACCTTATATTATGATAACATTATAGCAAATCATGAAACGTGTGGAGGCTATTATCGGTAGTGAAAAGGTTTTGGATGTTAACGAGGCACTGAAGAAAGTTGGAGTGAGTGGATGCACTATTCTTGATGCAAAGGGCAGAGGCAAGGGAGAAAAACCAATGATAGAAAGTGGCAGAGGAACCGGAAAATTTGCCTCAGAATTTTCAGTCAGATCTAATATTGTTACAATAGTTGATGACTCACAAGTAGACAAAGTCATTAACACAATACTTGATACTGTAAGTACTGGTTCTACCGGCGACGGCAAGATTTTCATTTCATCAATCAGCGAAGCGATTGATATAGGTACCAAGAAACGCGGTGAAGTTGCTGTCTAACAAAATAAAATAAAATAATAATAAAATAATAATAAAAGAGATACGATCTATCTTTTATTATAGTTTGTAAAGAACTTTTTTGTCTCTCCTAGCATTAGTACCTCTGCTGCCTGCAATTTTAACAACTATTGGTAGATCACATACAACCTTTCCAATAGATAAGCAATGGCGTTGGGGCAATGTTCTGACTATCGATCTAACAGTATCATTATCTGCTAAAGACACTTTAGATATCTTCTCCAAGTCTGCATCATTTGTAAAATTGAACAGAAATATGTTATCTACTTGTCGATAAATTCCATCGCCAATAGCGTCTGGTTGATTTGTGATAAATGTTGTATAGATTCCAAAGTGTCTCATCCTGGTGACAATATCTTCCCAGTACGTGTCTCTGACATAGAGATGAGCTTCTTCGGCAAATAGAAAGATAGGAGGAACTGCCATCTTCTCCAGTAATTCAACCAGTTTAGTCAATATTAGTTCTACAATCATTCTTCTTACAACAGGTGCTGCTTTTCCCATGTTAACTATCATTGCTGCACCTTTACGGTTTCTTTCAATCACGTTTTCAAATCTCAGATCATCGCCATCGCTATTATTAGAAAATAATCGGGAGCTATGAATTACATGATATCTTGAAATAAGGGCATCTCTTATCAGTTCGTTAATATTCCAAGTATTTATTGCATTGCCCAAAGCTTCAATTCTTAATGTCTGTTTATTTTCAAGCGAATCCCATATTCTAAAAAATTCACGTAAGGATGCAGCTGGAGTATCAAGTGCATTTCTTAACATACTAGACATAGCTGTCTTGCCACAGTAATCAAGCGAGAATTTGAGCCCATTTCCAGGTTCCAGTATCATTATTTGATCCTTAATTGAGGAAGGAGTTCCATCATGGTTCCAGGCTAGACCACCATATTCATTGTTAAGATCAAATACAATTACAAATGCTCCATGTTGGACTAGTGTTTTAACTAGCATCTTGGAAAGATGTGATTTGCCTGATTCTTTTTTCCCAGTAATAATATTTAATCTGCCATCTAGGTCCTCTGCATAGATCTCAAATTCTTCATTTTCTGCCCCAGCGTCGCCAATTGAAATAGGAAATATTCCTGTCCTTCCAAGAAATGAGCATAGTTCAGAAATTTTTAACCGTCTTATTTTAGAATATACCCTTGAGGGAAGCCATGTAACATCACTTGATAATTTACTTGATGAATCTATGGTAGCTCTTATTTTAGTGTGAAACAGTCTTGCATCTCTAATCATTTTTGATAGACTTCCAATATTAAGAGGATCGTGCAAATTTTCCATACTAGAAGCAGTTACTACCTCATCCTTAACAATATCTTCTATCAGAGATTGCGAGGAAAGATATTCTTCCTCATAGATCTGGACAATCATCTTTCTCTTTGCGTTTTCATCTTCAATCAGCAAATAATCACCCTTGCTAGCTGTATCTGTTTGCATCGCTATCATAATCAGTTCGTTACCACTTTTTGATAGAATTTTCATATTGGTATTGATCCAAGCAGAGTCCTACGGATATCTTCTGATGCAAGTTCTACCACATCATAGTTATTCAATACATGGCTTCTAAGACATGATATCTCGGTGCTAGTAAAGGTCGAAATGTGATGAGCAAGTCGCAATGTTTCAGGGTATCCTCCTGCAATTGAATCATTTCCAAGTAACCTCCCAAGGGTTTCTTCTATGTTACCATTATTTGTAACAACATCTGCACGTAGTACATGACTATTGTTATTTCCAAACTTTACAAGAAGGTTGTTACCTACAGTATTTCGAATTAAGCTTTTGATAATCATCTCTATATCCATATATGCTGGACCGCGGATCTTTGTGAGAGGACTAGAAATGCTATCCAGAATTCTAATTTTGGTATTTTTGCTGATTCCTACTATCGAATTCTTATTGAGTAAGCAATTCTCTGCTACTTTGGTAATACTTTGACTCTTGTTCTCAAACAAAGATGATTTTAACGAGCCATCTATAAGGATTATAGATTTTGTAAAATGACTTGAAAGTTCCATCTGGATTGCTCTCTCAACTCGTATTCTAATTAATCGTTTTGCAGAATCACTGTCAAATAAGACAAGCTTTGTTAATCTATGATCAAGCTCTGATTGCTTGATAGTTTCCTCACTCAAATAAAACAATATCGGTCCAATTTTAAAATGCATTAACGCATGTTCACTGACTGATATCGCTATTCCACTTTTTACAGCATAAAGAACACCATCCTCAGTTTCTGCAATTTGGATGCTGCTAGAGTCAAGTGCAGCAACCATTGTATTTCCTTTAATTGGTTGAATAGTTGTTATTGTTTCTGCACAATAAGGATTAGGTCTTTTACCCCAGCCTTCTATCGGAACAAGATTTTTCTCGTCAACACTGAAAATAATTTTTTTTCCTTTAAGTGCTTTGTGAAGCTCACTTGGTAGACAATGTCCTAGCGTTGGATAAAACATAGAGCCGAACTCAGTAAAATTTATGCCTGTTGGAATATTCAATTGTGTGGCCATGTTGCTCAACAATAAAATAACTTCCATCTTTATTAATGTTGCGCAACATGAACAATATGAGCAGCAACAAGTTTATGTGATCAAAATGCCACCGATAGATGATTGCATGAGTAAACAACCTCAATCTTCCTCCGAAGAAGTCAAAATAAGATTAAAACACCGGGATTGGGAGGTTGAAATAACTTGTCTTGAAAATAAAGTCAAACAGGTAGTAGAGAATGTTCTTTCTGGTATCGATAATTCGTATACTAATATTGATCCTACTTTGAATAATCAGCTTACAGAGGTAAGAAAAGAGATTGACTCTCTAAAATTGCAAATCAGTTCAGGAAATATTAATCAAATACAGGCAATAAATACTACAGAGTTACAACGCAAGGCTATACCAAAGGGAGGAACAACATGTAGAGGATTACTTGAAATACTACTGTATGAAGGATATTTTGGAACGGAAAAACATTTAGGCGAAGTTCATGAAGAACTCTCAAGACGTGGATACAATTATGACAGAACTGCCGTGTCACATTCACTTACAGATATGGTAAGGGAAAGTATTTTAACTAGACTTGGAACAATGAGAAATTATCAATATATTCAGAAGAGGCCGCCTTCTGAATCGTTATTCTGATTATGTTATGATGAGGGTAGAGTGGGTTTTGTCTTTTTGGCGATTGTAGATGCCAACCAGTGAATACCGGAGGTAGTGATTCTATAAATGACAGATTCGCTTCCATTCCTTGTGTTCTCTCTTACTACGTGTCCTGCTTTTACCAATTCAGATAGCCGTGAGCTAACAGATTTTGGATTGAGTGATGTTACAGATTGAATTTCGGATACCTGCATTCCATCATCTGACAATTTGCCCAGGTCCTTTGCAATTTTTGAGGCTACCAACTGTAATCCAACCATCTCTTTATCAGATAACTTTTTCGTACTATATTCTACTGTCTCCGGGATTACTCTGGGGCCTTCTGGAGTAATTTTGATTAAATTTGAATATGTATCTATGAGATCAGTTACTGCATAATTTAATGAAATTTTCTTTGCCAAATCTATTGCTGGAATTTGTTTTGTTAGAAAAGTAATGACAGAATTAAGAACTGATTCAGCAGAGCCGTTGAACTGTACCTTTATATCACCTAGGCTTACTGTGACGTTAACACGTGAGTCATGATTGTTGTTAGTGTTATTTTCAGCCATCTTTATCACATCCCATGATGAAATCCTTTTTCATCTGTCTCTCCCTGTCCGTCACATACAAATGCAGCCCTAGAAGTATATATACACATTCTTATTTGATAAAAAATGTACATATAACTTGGGACAAAATTCTCTTGTTACTAACTTTATCATAATAGTAGTTTATAGTTTGGTTCCTCCACATATCACCAAATAATATCTAATCTAGAGAAACAAAATGATTATCTGTATATTAACTTTATTTATATAATATGATGTTAAACAGACAATACAAAATTTATCTATTTATGCTTTAATCATCATCATTATCCATAAAAATTTAATTTCTTTTAGTTTGTCATAAAAGCTGCTATTGTATTATAGGATTTTGATTTTTCTTGATTTAATTTTGAATATCCTGCATACTTTTCATTTTATTCCATTATAAGAAGCCATGATTTTAAAATAAAGAAATAAAAGGTTGGCTAAAATGAAGGAGTCATTCCAATCCATCCTAGCCGACGGAAATACCAAATCATCAATAATGCAGAGAATGTTGAGATTATCAATACAACAATCAAAGTTGTATATGGACCAAAGAAGTTCCAAGAGTCTGTTTCACTCCCCCCTGGTAAATTGACATTCATTCCATAAAAAGCGCCTATTACTGTAGCAGGAATGGATAAAGTAAAGAGAATTGTAAGAACTGCAAGAATTTTGTTAGTCTTTTCGGTACTAAGCATATAATCTGTATCTTTATAAATTTCTATAGTTTCTTTAGATTCTTCTAAAGCTTCTAACACCTTATCTATATGATCCTTTACGTCATCAAAGTAAAGTGTAAGATCTTCCTCCGAGAACTTCTGTATGTCCTTGGCCATCTCAAATACAATTCTTTTTAGTGGAATGACAACGCGTCTGAGTGTTGTTATTTCTCTTCTTAAAAGAGAAATCTCCTTTGCAACTGCTATTTTATCATCAAATACAGCATCCTCTATATCATCCAGATTGCCTACTACTTTCATCAATATATGTAGAAGATCATCCACCAATACATCGATTATGCTATGAAGCAGATATCCTGATGACCTTCCCATTAGGATTTGCCTCTGCTCATGACTTTTCTTGCAGATTTGAAACATCTCTATTAGTGGCCTAAGATCTCCTTGATGCACAGTAACCAAATAATTCATTCCTGCAAATATTGATAATTGGCTAAATCTGGGTATCCCTTTTTCTTTCTGTGAAGTTGGAAAATGTAGTATAATAAATATATGGTCTTCATATCTGTCTATCTTTGTAATCTGGATTTTGGAAAGACAATCTTCAAGATTTAGCTCGTTAAAAGAAAATTTTTGCGCAAGCATCTCTATTTTATTGCGAGTAGGTTTTTCGATGTCTATCCACAAATTCCCATTATTGTTTATTTTTTCTACATGATCTTGGATAGCAGCTTCTTCCATTTTGATACATTCTTCGATAGACATTTCTACCATTAGAAGCTTGCCCTTATTTTTGACAATATGAAGACACATATAGTCAATATTCATAGATCTAAATGATATGTAACTATAATCTACATTTCAATTAATGATTCACGACAACATAAAACAATATGTAGGAGATATAATTTCGTTTTTGCAAATTTTTCTTGACTACATAATTATTACAAAGTTAAAATACTCAAAGTTATGTTACCGATACCAATATCCTTAACTATGTTCTAAAATTGTCATAATCTCATGCTTTGATTTATCAATAAGTTAAACATACAAGACTATGTCGTCCTATTCGCGCTATTGATATCTGTAATATTATCTTTTAAATTCCTTAAAGAAGGAGGAGTTTGTAGCTCAGTTGGATCTTCTACGATTCTTTGAGCTGGAAGATCATACCTTTCTCTCAGCATCCTTTGCTGTTCTGCTAACACGTCTTCTGAAAAAGTTGGCCCTATATGACCAAACCACATCCATATAATTATAACTGCGGTTAGAGATAGCCCCATAACCAAGATAGCCCAGCCTACACTAACAAGATTATGATTGTCACGCAAGCCTTGCTCTTTTTCATGATTTGCACACATAATACAACAATATTAAATAATGATTGCTTTTAAAAATATTCGCTTTTTTATATGTATTATTAGTTTAATTAAAACAAATAAACTTGATAGGTAGAGACAAATTATAAGTCATTATTAATATATATACTGATAATTGTGTATGTATGTATGTATGTATGATATATATATATATTATAATAATTACGGTAAAAGAAATCATTGGGAAATTGTGTAGGTATATATGTTGTTACTATAAATAACAATATTCAAAACAATATCATAGAGCTTATGTAAGAATCTTTTGCAAAAAAAAGTTGTTTGTTATTTTATTCGGCCTATTTTCTTAACTCTATTGAGTTAAACTGAGTTTGATTATCCATAACGATATCAGCTTGATTTGTCATTGATTGCGACTGTTGACGGTCGCTGCTAATACTTGAAATGACTGTCAGATATGCAGATAGGAAATTGAAATCAATCTATAAACTATTTTGTTCTACTATACTCATCATATTAATATTCTATGCAATAAAAACATCGGTTTTTATCATTCAAAGTCAGATTAGGTACTTTTCCTTATGCTTTAAAACGTCAGATGAAGCGTATTTATAAAAAGATACTGCTTCCAATAGTAGATTTTATGTTCTCAAATTATGCATAATACAAAGATCTTTTTTAAATGCATCTAACTCGATAGGAACGGTAATATCAATTGAGTCTTTTAATGAAAGTGGCTTTCCAGTTTTCTTTGAAATGGTTTGTTTTTTCTTATTCCATACCTGCGAATTAAACTCGATAATATCTTGGGTATACTTTCTCATCTCCAAGTGGTATTTTTGCGCTTGGGGCAGACATTGCAGATGAATGCTTTGCGTACTATACATCTTTGTCCAGAGCTCTTCTGTGATAAATGGACACAGAGGTGCGAGTAATTTTAAAATTGTTGATAGACATTTGTGCAAGGTAAATATAGCAGATTTCTGACCTACTGAATCATTTATATCATATACGCGACCTTTTACCATTTCTACATAATGGGAAGCAAATAGACTCCAGGTAAATTCTCTAATCGCATTGGCTGGAATAAAGAAGTTAAAGTCCTCATAACCTTTTTCGCATTCTTCAACCAAATTTGACAATTCTGCAAGAATCCATTTATCTGAGGCAGAAAGCTCATGTGGAGCTTCTGAAATAAAATCAAATGATGAGAGAAATCTACCTAAGTTCCACAATTTAGAAAGAAACTTTTGTGAGCTTAAGATTCTCTGTTCTGAACATCGAAAATCATGACCCAAATTAGCTTCAATTGCAGACCAAAATCTGAAAGTATCTGCACCATAGCGATGAACGATAGGAAAAGGATCAATTACATTTCCTTTACTCTTGCTCATCTTTTCGCCTTTTTCATCAACTCCGTATCCCATAATCCAAGCATCAGACCATGCAAGTTGACCCGTCAACTGGTAACAGCGCAGCATCGTGTAATAAAGCCATGTTCTTACAATATCTTTTGCTTGAGGTCTTATTTCTGTTGGATAGCTGTGTTTGTATAATTCTTGATCTCTTTTATATTTTGTAATAAATAATGGAGTAATGCTAGAATCCATCCAAGTATCAAACGTTCTATCTTCGCCAATAAATTCAGTATTGTCGCACTTGATACATTTTTCAAATGGCGGCTTTTCTTTCCATGGCCGATAATATTTACCAGGTTTTGGAAGATTCGGAGTTTTGCAACTGTTGCAATACCATATTGGAATTTCTGTGCCGTAGAACCGTCTCCTTGAAACAGGCCAATCAATTGCTACTGAATCTATCCAATTGAGCAGGATTTGTTTATGCGTCTCAGGATGGAACTTAATTTTCATTGCAAGTTCTTTTAACTTTGGAATGAAATTTAGCTGCTTTACAAAATAATCTTGTAATGGTATTATTTCAATTGGTGTTTTGCTTCTCTCGCACAGTGGTGTCCTATGTATTATGTTTTCTTCTTTTGATAAAAGTCCTGCATTTTTTAAATCTTCAATAATTCTTATTCTTGCCTGGTTTACTCGAAGGTTACTGTATGGTCCAGCAGCACTAGTAGTCACTCCATTTGAATTTAAGGCTACTATTTCTTTCAATCCTAACTCTCTGAATATTTGCACATCATTCTGATCACCATAACTACATACCATTACAACACCAGAACCAAATTCAGGTTTTGCTGAATGGTGTGGAAGAATTTCAACTTCTCTATCAAATAGAGGCAGTATTGCATGTTTACCCTGAAATCCTAAATAACGCTCATCTTCTGGATTTACAATAATAGACTGGCACGCAAAAAGTAATTCTGGCCTAGTAGAAGCAATTATAATATTTTCGTTAGTTTCTTTGACTTTGAAATTCATATAAATAAGTTTAGTTGGAATATCTTCATAGATAATCTCAGCATCAGCAATAGTAGTTCCGCAATCAGGACAATAATTATTTGGTCTATTTGCCAGATAAACAAGTTCACGTTTCCAAAGCTCAATAAAAGTACTCTGAGTTAAAGCCCTGAATTCATCAGAATCGGTACGGTAATATTCTTTAAAATTGCCACTTAAACCCATATTTTTCATTATCTGAATCATTTCAGCCTCCAGATCGTCAAGAGCAATCCTGCAAAGGTCAAGAAACTTTTCCCTATCCATCTGACGCATTCTTATTTTATACTTCTTCTCAGTATAGATTTCAACTGGTAAACCGTTTCTGTCAATACCAATAGGGAACATGACATTATAGCCCGCCATTCTAGCAGTCCTAGCAATCATGTCTATTTGCGCATAGTGTGCTGCAGCCCCTATATGCCATGGCTTTCCAGACGGATATGGTGGCGGAGTATCTATTACAAAAGCCTCCTTTTCTTTTTTTATTGAAAATTTGTAAATATCAGTCTCTTCCCATTTTTTTAGGATAATCTGCTCCACCACGGGATTCCAAGACTTGTCTTTTATTTTAGGCTCCATTTCGTTGTTTTATTTAATGCATAGCTATAAGGTTATTAACGTTAGTATATTTTCAATATATATTGAATATGGCTGCTGATACCGGTCAATTATTACTTTTACATATCTTGTTAATGGGGATAATCTCATTATTCTTTCTGTTTACAGTGGCTAGCTCCATTCTCTTGATAATGATGTTCCTTGCTTCAGAAATATCTGGAGAATTTGCAGCAAATTCTATGTGGTTAGCGACGATACTGGCATCAATAATTACGGTTATATTCTTGCAAAAAGTAATAGGTAGACTCTACGATAGATTATACCGTGCAATAGTCCATTTCCCAAATGACAATCAAATTTGAAAATGAAAGATGAAAATGTGTCTATAATAAAGCAATTATAGCTAAATTGGAAGAGTTCCTCTTTACCAACTAATAATATAATACTTGGTAATCCTCATTAAAAAAATCTTTAATAGAATATAAAGTAACTTGTTTTTTATATTGTTGTTGTTGTTTTATGTTCTGTGGCCATAATATATAATTACTCTGGTCTTATTTCTCACTCACTCACTCACCACCATTAACATCACCATCCTCCACCACCTCCTCCTCCTCTCCATCGCCGTCTTCATCTTCCTCTAATGGAGTATTGAAAGAATTTATCGCAAAATCCTCTGCAGGAGGTTCCGGAGCATTTATAGCAATATCACCACCTGTTGTTGTAAGAGGAGGAGGAGAAGAGCTTGTATTTTCGCAGTTAGTCGATATAGTCTCATTTTTAGATGGATCAAAATCTATAACTGTATCAGTTCCCTCCCCACAGTTGTAACTATCTTTGCCAGGTCCTCCTGTCAGTGAGTCATCGTCAGGGCCTCCAAATAAATTATCGTTACCGCTATCACCAAATATCAAATCATCTCCTTCACCAGCTCGAATTCCATCATGGCCCCTGTCACCATGAATAGTATCATCTCCCATATCACCTTGGATTCGGTCATTGCCCTCAAGACCAGATATCATATCGTCTTCTCCATGACCTCGTATGTTATCACTCTTAATAGTACCAGTTAGTGTATCAGAATCTTGTGTTCCTGTTACATTAAGTGCCCAAACGGTTGTTATAGATGGTAGTGGCAATATTTGGCCAACTGGTGATATTGTACTAGTTAATAATAGCGCAGTAATTGTCGTAGTTCCTATAATAATAATTATTGCTAACATTAAAACTTCTTTTGACATATTAATTAATTCCCTACGGTATTAAAACAAGGAGACTTATACCCTTCATTGGCAATAAACTTATCACAATTTGTGTATATCTTTTGACCTTCTTGATACTAAGAAGACTTTAGGGTTGATTAACTAACACCATATCCAAGCATTCTATAACCTCAAACATATTATTAAAAAATATCATCATGATGTTTTACATACTATGGCTTAACATTGGCATCATCATCATCTTTCTTCTATTGCTAGTAGCATTAACCCAGGTCTTGAGTTGCATGCTTACTCCCTTCTTGACATTTACGCTGTAGTATAATTTTTTTTTGAAATTTACTAATTGTATATTATTTACCGAGTACTTTAATATTTAATAATCAATAACAAAAATTTATTTTTAACTTCAACAATTCACACAGTTATGAAAGAATTAAACGAGCAAGAGCACACATTTCTAGGTAAACTCAAAGAAATGGCAAACTATGATGAGAATAAAAGTATTAAAAAAATTGACATTGTTGAAGCAATGGGAATGAAAGGTTACTCAAACGAAGTAATTGACCAAATCGTTCAAACTCTTATAAGCGAAGGATTAGTTAAGCCAGGGAACAGAGAAGATGAAGTTAAAATCACGTATGAATGGAAACACAAGAAATCTAAAAGTTAATAGACTGACTTGTATATACTTCTTTGTAATAACAGACAGATACAATAATGACAAACTTTGATATTCCATTAACTGATATAGTATAACAATACTAGGATTTATGAAAGGACACTGGTGCATAAAGAAAATCAACTTCCATTATATCTAATTTAAACAAAATAGTAGCATCTTCTACTACTATAGCATTAGTAAGAAATCTAGGTTCATTGAAATCGTAAAATAGGTGAAGAAAGAGTAATTGCCTAGAATTATTAAATAATAATACTACTGCAAATTTACAAAAATATCCTATCGATGCTTTTTGATGCTCTATGAAGAGGCATTGTAAAATCCTGCTTAAAGACCATGTAGTACTACTTGGTAAATTCAGGAAAGGGTTATCTATTATTGCATGATAACTCTTGTTACTTTTTCAAATTCCTTATCAGACAATTTTTGTTTCTTTTACTCATAAGCATAACAGCATCAGCATCAGCATCATCATCTTTACCTATAAGAGACCTTAGATACATTGGATTCTCCCAGAGATCTATGAATCATTATAACAAAGATAAACATCGCTGCCTACTATAAACCAACTTGATAGTCCAAAGAAGTGTTGTTGTAGTAGTATTATTATTGGCTGATAAAGGTGAGAAGAAGTAGGAGCCAAATAAGGAGATGATTGTATAAAAACAAAATCTCCTATTGCACGTATACTCAAAGATAAGATGATCAAAATTAAAGGAATTTTATTGAAATTAGTAAAATCAATCGTCCTTCCAATCACTGGTGGAAGCATAAGAGGCAAATATAATGTGATTGTAGTTCCAATAAATCCTACAGCGATAATATGAATGGCAAGATCATAAAAAGCAAAGGTTTCATGAAATAAATTGAACAACAAAGCCATCGTAATACCAATATAAAGAAATAAAAAAGATAATTTTATGTGGATAGCTGTAAAGTTATAGCGTGCTTTCTTTTCTCCCTGAATGAGACGACGTATTTCATCACTATTATCAAAGCCGCCAGTGATATAAACTGCACCACCAAATGTCAATGCTGAAGATAAAAATGCAATATTAAAAATTATTGGAAATAAGTTATTTTCTTTGTACAACAGGATAGATATCAGACCTGAAACTATAGATACTAAAACAAGTCCAAATGAAGCAAACCCCAATATTCTTCTAGGTCTAATGAATCCAAGGAAAGACGGTAGAGTCTTATACTCTATTCCATAAATCATGAGTATTGGAAAAAGTAGCCATAGCTGAATATGAGTTAGCGAATTAGTATTATACTCATATCCAATTGATTGAACTATATTAATTATTATTAATGTAATTATAGAGAGAGCTATGAAGTAATCTGACAGCCTCAAGAGCTTTGGCCTGACTCTCAATGCCAAGAATACAATTATTGCAAAGATGGTTATGCCTGTAAGTCTTAATAGATTGCTCCACTTTAGCAGATTATTATTATTCTCTGTTATTGGCAATATCTGGTGAATGGCATATATTATTATAGAACACAACACTAATACGAATGAAAGATATGCTAGATTTGTAGATGCAAGTGGAATATTTCTAAATCTTGGTATAATCATATATCCTATACCCATTATAAGCAACATCAGAAAACCATCGATTTGTAATGTTTTGTGAAGCTGAAATGAATTATGAAACAGTTGAGGTAAAGATATGCCAAAAAATGACATCATCCATAGAGAACCAATAGACGATCCTATGAAAGCAAGGATCACTGCCGTGATTATGAACGGTTTGCTTACATGACTATAATTGAGATTATTCGGCAAATTTAGATTAGAAAGTGTGTGTATGTATGTGCTATTTATTTATAGCCAGGGTGGGCAATCATAATGCAGTTCTAAATTTCCTTTGATAGCAACATCACATCATAAGTTTAGAATATTTTTGGTATTGTAAAGATTGGTTATATATATATGCCATCTGGAGTAGCGTTTGAAATTAGTGGACTTTCTTCATATCTCCATTGTGTTCAATTTGTTGTTGTTGTTGTTCGTCTTCTTCTCTTTCTTTTTCCTTTACTTTTTCTCTTTTTCTTTTTCTTTTTCTTTCCCTATCACTGTCAAATTCTTCGTCTATAATTAGTCACTAATATCTCATCATTAGCCGTGTATTTTGCATAATCCTTTTTTCCCTATCCGATCATATATCAAGTTATAGAAATTTGTTTTTTTAACAAATGAGTCGTGAAAAGGCATGGTAGAAAATGTGTGTGTGTTTCTGTCTTCTTTTTCAGAAGGGTTTTGTCTTCGCTATATATATGTAAGATGACAATATTTTTTAGCTATCACATTTTCACCTTACTAACAACATATTTGTTAAATCATGGAGGATTAGATAATAGATTGAAATATTATGTTGGTTGCTCTGGCTGGAAGCATCAAACATGGGCTAAAGATTTTTATCCTGCTACCCTAGAACCTGAAAATTACCTTGAATACTACTCGAATATTTATGATTTTGCAGAAGTTGATTTAAGCAGTAGTAGTGTCTATAGCGGATTCCTCAATAAATTCACTTTTAAAAAATGGGCAAAAAATAGTCATGATAATTTTCGTTTTACTTTAAAATTACCAGAAGAAATTATTATTAATAATAATGGGATTGGCCTTGGAAATTTTTTAGAAGAACTTGCGCCACTTGAAGAGAAGATTCTTGCCGTGGTAATAGAGCAGCCAAGAGAATTGACTCTAAAAGATGGCCGAGAATGGCTTGAAGAGATTTTGGATATTTGTAATTATCATGGCTATTCAGCTGCTTTAGAATTTAATCATTTTTCCTGGTTTCAGGATCTGACATATCACATCTTAAAGAAGCATAATGCTGCTCTAATATGGTCAGATAATCGATATCCTTATCATCCTGTCGTTACTGCTGATTATCTATATCTGAGAATTACTGGGAATGAAAAGAAATGGATTGAAAAAATAAAGGAAAAAGAAAGAGAAGAAGCAGATGATCTTGACTCTGTGATTGTTGTTGTAAATGCACCTACAAAAGCAAATACTGTATTAAATGTACTAAATTTGCCTGTGAGAAAATATGGCTATAATCAATGGACTGGTAAGGTGATAATGTGTGTTGACTTGAATGCATTTTTTCCATCTTGTGAAGAGCTACGAGATCCAACGATAGTAGGAAAACCACATGCTGTAATTATGACGGAGCAGAAAGAGGATATAACTAAAGGTGCAGTAGCCTCTTGTTCATATGAAGCCAGAAATTTCGGTGTCAGATCGGCTATGTCCCTTTCAAAGGCAAAAGAATTATGTCCCAATCTTGTCTTAAGACCAGTAGATATATCATATTATCGTCAGGTATCAGAAAAAGTTATGAACATATTAGAAGAATATGCAGACGTTTTAGAACAATCTAGTATAGACGAGGCATATTTAGATTGTACAAACAAGATGATGAGGAGAATAATGATAACTGAAACTACTACTGCTACTACTGCTACTACTGCTACTACTATCGAACAATATGCATCGACAATTAAAAACGCAATTAAAGAACGCATTGGACTTTTAACCTCTGTAGGAGTAGCATCTACAAAATCTGCTGCAAAAATTGCATCTGATTTTCAAAAACCTGATGGACTGACTATTATCTATCCTGATCAATTACAAAAGTTCTTTGAGCATCTAGGAGTTGAAAGAATATCAGGAATAGGTCCTAAAACCCAACAAATTCTAAAGGAAATGGGAACTGAAACTATAGGCCAGCTTGCAAAGCATGATGTTCAGAAATTAATAGAAAAATTTGGCAAAAAGAATGGAATTTGGATGTGGCGTGTTGCTAATGGTCGTGACGATGAGCCTGTTATGCCCAGAGAGGATCATATATCCTTAAGTACTGAACAAACACTTGATTCCTTTACAAGAAATAAAGAAACGATACTCAAATACTTGAATCAATTAGTTGATGAAATTTATGAAAGAATAAGACGGCAAGGATATGAGTTTAAAACAGTAGGCGTGAAGCTTGTTAGATTTGATTTTTCAATTGAAACGAGGGAAACATCATTTTCTAATTTTCAGAATAAGCGAGAAAGTATTGCCTCTGTTATTGAAGGTTTATTGGATAGATTTTCTTTTGTTGATTCAACGACAACGACAACTACAACAATAACAAGAACGTTACCAACTGTTAGAAAGGTTGGAATAAAAGTATCAAATTTAGTTCGAATAGAAAAGAAGAAACCGCTGACACAAAAAACGTTGTTAGATTATTTTGATTCAATATAAGGTAAGAAAAAATATTCTCTTTACTTGATTTAATACTGCTACTACTATTGCAAATTAGACGACGAAGACAGAGCATCTATTGTTTGTTTTTGCTGCGACAACTATAGAAAGTATGATACAGGAGTGCGCATATAACAGGCATAGAATCGAAAACTTTGACTAAAGAGGACAAAGAAACTAAAAGAATTTGCGCTGCCAAATCTTTGAGAATATCTTGTTAGTCAAACACATACTAAGAGTAGTCAGTGAATATACTATCGATATAAGAAATTAATTCGTCTCTTAGATGGATAACCTTTGCTCGTTTATCTCCATCAAGATTAGTATATAGTAAAGCATCTAATCCTTCTACAAGATACCGGATATTTGGCAATGTTAGAAGAGTCTTGGTATTAGCATCTTCGTCTTCTTTTCTACTACTCATCTTCATCACCCTCTTCTTCATCATCATCTTCTTCATCTATCATTATCATTAGCATCATCAGATTCTTCTTCTTCCTCATCTTGTAGTTCATTCTGATTGGATTGCTCTTCGGTATTACCATCTTCTCCTTGAAATGATCCAGGATTTTTAGCTTCTATATTTGCGTCCTTCACTATTATATCTACTGTGTCTATAGCCGCTCCTGTTGGATTGTTATTAATAACTTGATCTTGAAATACTTCCAATGCAAATGTATATTTTGTATCAGTAGGATAATTTGGAGCAACAAAGTTTGGATGGGCTGTATTATTACCATTTAATATGATAGAAGGACCGGCTGTTTGTCTCCATAAATAATTGGCCATATTTCCAATATTGCTGCTATCATTGTTATCACTGCCGTTCAATGTAATTATTGTTCCTTCTAACACTGTTTGGTCTGAACCAGCATTAGCAATATGTCCATTAGAAGGGCAGCATGGCGATGGGTGTTGTTGTTGCATTGCCCATATCAGTCCGAGTAGATGTTGCATTAGTTGTTATTTGATTAGTCATGTTTTGTGCTCGTACTTCCTGTATCAATTGACCACTAATCGATAATAACGATGACGCTATAAGTATGCCTGAAATAACAATGCCAAAAAGAATTACCTCTTTCTTATTCTTACTCATAAGATATCATGTTATTAGACAAGAAATAAGTTTGCAGTTTAATCATAAATATATTTATCCATCTATGGAATATAAAATGATTGGTTTACAAATTCAGTTATAGCAAAATGTTGAGTTGCTCAATACACTCCCAATTTGCAACAAGTCATTTGCAATCAATAATTATTAAAGATTAGTTTCTCTCAATAAATATGATCCAACTGATCTTAGGCAGTATTTCTTTATCAATTATTAATTACTAAAATAAATCAAATTAGCTACTATAACATAGTCTTCCTTTGCAAGCATATTTGCCATATTTTTATATTGTCATTCAGCTCCCTCTGCCCATCAGAATAATTACAGGAAGTTTTTGGTTTGTATGGTTAGTTAGATAAACCAGATAATCTATTTCACTAACATCTCTATGTATATATATAGATATTTGTTATGATATGATAAAACAATATCTGATATTCATATAATTATTCATTGGTCTCTATCTCTCACTTCTACTGGTATTTGTTGGTTCTTCTGAGTCTTATAACAACAACAAAAAACAAAAAGATCTAATTATATCTAAAATAATATAAACAACTTAAAGAGTAACTTTCAGCAAAGCTCCTATTCCTGCAAGTTCTGCTATATGCACTCCTAAAAAATATGGTAGTAATCCTTCTGCGTATGATGGAGCCATCGCAAAATAAGCATAGACTGCAATTAAATTATGTAACATTAGCATACTTGCAAAGAATATGAGGCCGACAGTGAATATTGCTCTAGTACTCTTGTAGATTTTTGCATATACCGTCAATAAAGCTAGCAAGACAGATACATTTGCCAGACTTATTATTGCACTAATATCCATCAAGATACTCATGGCAGATGACAACTAACCAAAGGTAAATGTATATATCTGGAACCCTTTGCCCTTCACGTCTATTATAAGTGAGTGCCAGTCATATCCTTCATGCATAACTAAGTTGTATAACCTCTGTCCGTCTACTACTAGTTTACCTTGTTCTGATACGTCTGTTCCTCTTCCGGATTTATTTGTTAGCGCTACTCCATCTTCAGAGATTGATACTTCTTCTCCTCTTCCTCCTCCTGCTACTATGTTTACAGACTTTGCAGAGTAGGCTAATGCAATACTACCAGTATCACTTTGCAATTCCATATTATCAGCGTTATTTTTCCAGTCACCAATAAGGTATATGGTGTTTGGTTTAAGATCAGATCGTTGGGGAACGGAGTATGTTACAGTTTGATTTGGTTTGAAGCCTTCAGAATTTCCAATGGGCGCTCTAGCAAACTCGTATCCAAAGAATAGTTCAGGCGTCTTTACTTTTGTGAAATCTACAGTCTGAACATTTTCAGGCGTAGTAGTTGTGTTTGTATCTGTGTTTAGATTTATTGCAGATATACCTGTTTGAGCAGCACGTTCAGCAAGTAATGATCGAATTACCTTTTCAGTTTCAGCGTAACCACCTTCACCTATATGATCATATCTTATATATCCTTCATTATCAATTAGATATTTTCTTGGCCAGTATCTATTCTCATAGGCATCCCAAGTTCCTTTGTCATTATCTTGTACGACTGGATACTTTATTCCATATTTTTGTACAGCTGCCTTTACATTGTCAACGTTTTTCTCAAATTCAAATTCAGGTGAATGAACACCAACTATTACCAACCCCTTGTCAGCATATTTTTCATTCCAATCTACTAGATATGGAAGAGTCCGTATGCAGTTAATGCAGCTGTATGTCCAAAAGTCAACTAGTACAACTTTTCCCTTTAGATCTTTAAGGTTTATTGATCGTCCTTCTTCTGTATTTATGTAACCTGTAATTTTGGCAAAATCAGGTGCCTTTTTGAATTGGGATTTGTCAACCTGAGATATAGTAGTCCCATTTTTGCTTTCTATTGATGCTGGAATAAAATTTGATTCCTGTTGTCCAGATGATGTGGCTTTATTAAGATATGGGCTGTTAAAGTATATTGCAAAGCCAGTAATAAGGGAGACAACTGCAATCGCCATAATTAACGCACTGATATTATCTTTATTCATTATATATCAAAATCCTCTCTCTAAATTAATAACTTGATTAGCCAGAGGAAAATTGCCCAGTAAAGCCAGTTGATTAGTGAATACTAGTATGCCCAATATTATCAGCACCGCACCCATTATAGGATTGAAATATTTTAGGTATTTTACCATTCTTCTGATTAAACCTGTGGCTTGTGAGAAGAAAGCACCAGTAATTAGGAATGGTATGCCCAAGCCTAAAGAGTAAGCTAATAGCGAATTGTATGCAGCTCCAGGCGCAGTAGCTGCTAATGTAAATGTGCTACCTAGAATTGGACCTACACAGGGAGTCCAGCCAGCTGCAAATGCAGCTCCAAAAACAAATGATGTAATATAGCTTGTTTTAAATCTGGGTAACTTTGTCATCTTTTTCTCAAAGTTTAGTCTCCTTAATTTTGTAGATAAAATTAGATATGTGCCAAATAATATTATTACCACTCCTCCAATTGATTGGAGCGCACTTTGGAAGCCAATTCCAACGGTGACAAGAACGCTATTTAGAATAACTCCTAATACTGCAAATACAAGTGAAAAACCAAGAACAAAGTAAACAGTATTTAAGAAAATGTTAAGTCTGGTTGACCTCTTGACGGTTAGCGATTGTTTTGCTGCCGTTGCTGCTGTCTGCCGATCCTCCGCTGATAGTAGTAGTATTTGTATTACTATTATTATTGCTGTTCTGAACTTCATGAAGAGTCGTTCCTGACAAATACGATATAAATGCTGGAAGTATTGGAAGGATACAAGGAGAGAAGAAAGAACCTGCCCCTGCTAATGCAGAAACTACAACGTTTATTTCTACCACGAATAATTTTTGCAATTTTTGTATTAATACTTATGTCCATATTACGTCCGTATTACATCCGTATTACATCCAAATTACTTTTTGACTTGTTTATAGAAAGACACGCATAGTTATTGTATATACTATCGTCTGTGATGGACTATGCAGGAATAATGCTTGAATTGACTTGACTTGACCTTTTAGAAGAATTTATTGATTGTTATTGTCTATCTTTTCAGGTCCCAATTGGAAGTCTAGGGTGCCAGAAAACTTCAAGCTCACTATTTTGTATAGAGAGTTCTACCTGATTTGTTAATGTGCCCAAAAGAATAATTGATTACTACATCATATAGCATACACATCATAGCATACACATCATAGCATACACATCATAGCATAGGCATAATGTCAGAGCAGATAACATTTCTGACGCTATATTCTCTAATAAAATCAAAAGCTTTCATTGTGTTTGAATATATGTAAATGTTCGATCAGTATTTCTGTTTGTATTATCTATAATTCCATTGTATTTGTTAAATCATCATATATTTTAAGCTAAAAAAATGAATTGAAGATACATACAAGGAAGCGATAAAAAAACTGCCTCCTAAGTTTCTATAATCTCAGTCTCTCGCAACGCAGCAAGTTCTTGGTTTATCTGATCAGCATTTTCATTACCATAGATAACCAATATTCTATCGTTAGGGTTAATTACATAATTGTTGATTGACTCTGTCTCATTTCCATTTATGAAGGTTCTAAGTTTATTGACTTCATTATTGCAATACTGATTTCCATCATCTAATGTAATGCATCCATTCTCAATATTCATATTGACACTTTTTATAAACTCGGCAAATGGAACACCTGTTGCATGCCTGTGTAATGTAGTTCCATCACCTCCCTCGACATGTATCAACCTAGATTGTACTTGGTATTTTGGTTGACTAAAATCAATCTGTTTTCCATTGATTTTTATTGCAAAAGCTGCATGTTCATGAGCCGAACCAACTGGACCATAATTGTTGTTGTTGCCAGACTGCTGTGTTGAATACATAACAGCCGAAATTACGGCTATTGCTATAACTGCGGCTACAATTGGAACTATGATCATCATATATTTTTTTTTCTTACGACGGCTCGCTTGCAAAGTAGCTGACGTCATCACCACTTCTTCTGTTACTGCTTTTCTTTTTATCAACCATTGTTTATCATTTTATACATCTCCATTATTTTAGGCTTGATTTAAAGAGAAAGTATGTATATCTATATACATATATATGAATATATATATATATTTAAATCAGCTATTTGTCTATTCAACTAAGAGATTCGACTTGAAATTTTGCAGGTGGATCAGGATTCCCAAATTCCTGCGAATATGCAGAGTACATTTTAACGGTCTGCCCATGTTTAATTTGATAATTACCAACAGGATTTATCATTTCTCTATATTCTTCCTTAAGAGCAATCAATTGTTCAGCGAGAATATCTGCAATTAATATATGCCCGCTGTCTCCTAGATCCATAACTCGGCGAGCAAGTATAATACCTGGTCCCCATATGTTTTGGTTATTGTTTATATCACTTACTATAAAAACTGGACCTGTAGCTAGTCCTATTCGTACTCCAAGTATATCTTCCTCGCTTGTCTTCTTGCTATGATTATATTTGTCGAGTTCTTTATGTAGTTGTATACTAAGTTGTAGTGGTAATTCAGGATTTAACATGAATCCTATAGCCATTCCGTCACCTGTTGGTAAAATAATTTTTTTCTCTGTGATTTTCTTGAAAGCATCGCAAGAATTAATCAGGTTGTTGAGTCGCTCGATCTTTTCCATCTGTTTACGAACAGACAGTGAAGGATCTGACAGCCCCACTATATCTATAAAGAAAAAGTTAGCACTTATGACTCCTTCTGGCAGTCCAAACTCTGATATATTGGAACCATAGACTCCTAAAAGTTTCTTGTACAAATCAACGTGGTGACTATGAAAAGTCAATTCTGAATAAATTACAGGTGTATCTAAGATTGGAGCTTTACACAGAACACAGGTGGATTCTGATAATTGGTCACTACCAAATGTAATTTTGCCATTGTGGTCTATTTTGAAGATAATCCAGGCAGGAATATGATGTATCCCCCTTATCGAGAGCAATCTAATACTTCGAATAAGAGAACCGCTTTTATCGTCCTCGAATTTCATTTCTAGAATGCCATCAAAGATAGAACCCAAACGATTAGTGAAGTTATCATTTGTTGTTGTTGTTATTGTTGTTGTTGTTGATGATGATGTCGATGGCGATGATGAAGTTGTCAATACAAAAATTGCTGTCGCTTCAACCTCCTTTAAAAGGAAAGACAAAGCATTAACGAATTGTAATACATCTTCTTGATTGAAGATGGCCAATAAATGTGTCAAGGAATCAAGAACAATACATATCTTTTTAGTATTATCCAATGAATGTTCATTAACCTTATTTTGTTTTTTTTCGTAGTCGTTATCATTCTCACCATTTCTTACTTTCTTTATAAGATCATGTATTATTTCCAAGGTAAGTGATAATTTATTCTCAGAAACAGAAGTAGATAATGAAGAAGAAGCAGAATGGCCAGCCAATGTTTTTTGAAGATATGGATTTAAAAAATGTGAACCTTGAAGTAGCTTCGATTCATCAACATCAGCAAATAAACTTCTATACTGTCTATCAGTTAAACTTGAGCTTATATAGATACAATAGTCTCCATTCATCAGACAGTCTACAAAAAACTGTTTGCAATACATACTTTTTCCTGCTCCAGCAGGACCACAAAGAAGTAGCAGACTGTCAGGTATCTCAGTTTCCTTAGTTATTAAATTAGATTGTCCTGGAATCTGCATTTTGGGAGATTTAGATTGATAATGTCATTGTATATATTATTTTATTTTATTTTATTTGTCAAATGCTCTAGCTTTTTGCTGCTTTTAGATTTTCAATGAGGCTATTGATCTTATGAGCAAAAGGATGATGCGGATACTCAAGAACAGTTAGATATTCCCTTTTATTGAATTGAATATCACAATAACAAGGAATAGAAGAAATAACATCCATTTTTATCTCTTTAGAAAGCATATTGATAATATCTGATTGATCTTGTTCTTTTGGCATTTGTATGGTCGACGAACCTACATTCTGGATATTTGTCACAGAATTTCTGCTTGCTGATTCTTCCATAGACTGATTTAGGCTCATACCATGTGGGGTACAATAGCCAGCCACTCTATTTAGCAGAAGATATGACTTGGTGCCATGCCTTGTAAAAGAACTATAGATCTCTTGGGCTATAGTTTTTGTACCCTCAATATCTAGTTCATCCATTTTCAAGGTTAGAAAGAGTATGTCGGCAACGGCAAGTGCATTTATTGACCAATACCTTATACCTGGACTCGTATCAATTATAATATAATCAGCATCATGACCTGACAGCAGTTGCTCCCGTAAAAGGATAAATTTCCTAAGTAGTTGCATCTTTGAATTTTCCTGTTTTCCGCCACTCTCAAGTTTGTATATCTCCTCTCTTTTCGAATTGGAAAAACAAGCCATTAATTTCCCATTTGGTTTATCTTTAGAAGAGGAAGAGGAAGAAAAATTACTATTTCCATAGTTGTCAAGTGTTGGTGTCAGGTCTATTAAAATGTCATCAACCTCAGCATTACCAAAAAGAAAATCGTTAATCCATTTTTTTGGTTTTTTCTCATTAAAATATGTCTGGAGGCTAGGTGCATATACATCTAGGTCTAATAAAAAAACGCGGTATCCTTTTTTTGCTAACAAGGCAGCAAAATTGGCGCCTATAGTTGTCTTTCCGGTACCGCCTTTATAAGAATGAAAAGCTATACAATTTGGCATTCTCTTATCTACAAATACCGTTTTAGTCTTTTAAAGATTCTGATTGTTACTATATATAATATAGAATTTCCCTTATATTATACAAAAAAAGTATGATAGATATAGGAGCAGAAAATCCCGAGTCTTACTATATAGAGACAAGCAAAGACAACAATGTTTTCGAATATTATCATAACTTGAGTAACTAGCAGGTTATCTTACTCAATTCCCCCGCCTTACAAGTAACATACAAGTGTTATATCATCTAGTAGAAAAGCATAAGAACGATAATAAATATAAATTATTATGTATAGTTTATAGGATGGCAAAATAGAACGTGCCAACTAAAATATTGCAAAGTAAATGTGCGTTGTGTGGAAAGGACCTAGAAGTATCTGATGGGAGGATTGTAGTACAAGAGGAAGTTATTAACGGCATTCATTATGACTTTGATACAGAAGACTGTGCAGTGATGTTCAAAAAATTCGAAAGCGTTTATGGAAATGATTTCTGGTTAGAAATTACGGGTTAATTAAATCGTGTTAATTATACAATAAAGATAAAATATAATAATATACAGTTAGAGCAAAAAAAAGAGGGTCACGGTTTCACTCACAACTAGCGACAGAAAGTAAAAATTGCCTTTCCTGCAGATACGGTACATGTAGGTTTAATTTCTCTTCTGCAGAATCTCAATAACTTGCTCATCTGTAACAGGATCAAAATTTTGATAAAATTGTTCCACAAATCTAAAATGAGATAAAGAAGGACTTGTAATAACCTCAATATCATCAGCTTCCTTTTTTAATAAGTTTACAGTTTGTCGCGGAGCTACAGGAAGAGCAATTATCAAACGTTTTGGTTCTTGTTTTCTTACCCATCTTGCTGCAGCGATAATAGTGGCACCTGTTGCAGCACCATCATCTACTAAAATTACTATTCTAGATTTAATCTTGTATTTACTTCCTGTTTTACGATATATCTCTGTTCTACGTTCAGCTTCTTTTATCTCTTCTGATGTTTCCTTTTCTATATATTCGTTGGATATCTGCAATTCATTAACACATTTTGGATTGATGTATGTAGTAGTACCATCTCCCATAACTGCACCTATAGCCTGTTCTCTGTTTTCAGGATCTCTGACTCTTCTTGCAATAACAATATCAAAATCAGCAGACAATTTTCTTGCTATTACGTCAGCTATTATTACTCCACCACGCGCAATTCCTAACACAATTATGTCATTTTGTCTTTCCTTTTTATCGTCCACATCTCTCTCAATAGTGTTTTTATTGAGCTTACTCTTCAATATCTCAGCCAGTATATTCCCGGCTGACTCTCGATCTTTAAACTTCAATTGTAATTTTAAAATAGTAAAATTGATGATTGCAAATACACCTGCTACTATAAGACTACCACTGACTATTGCAAAGGTTTTAGCCTTTTTGAACAATATCTGTATCTATTCAATATCGACACTTATATTCATGATTAATCGTCCTATGAAGAATATACAATTAAGAAATTAGTATATCGATAGTATGTCTATCTAATATACGTTGATTATTACAGAAAATGACCCCATACAAATGCTTAACATAGACGTGTATGGTAAATATGTATGGTAAATTATGTATACTAGTGGCACTGCAGGCAGCAGTAACCAAGACAAGAGTTTTACCAAAATCAGAATCTGGGAACTCTATATGTAATCATTCATAACTATGAACTCGGATGTGTCTATTATCTGTTATTCTCTTAGATCTGGTAGATGTCCCCCAAGTTAATGATTGATAGTCATCAGAAGCATATCGCGTTAAACCACTCCCTTTTTTTATCAATTAGAAAATGTATCGTACCAGAGAATTGCTGGCTTTTCAAAAACAATCTACTTTAATTAGATGACCAAGTAGAAGATGCATTGTTAATGTTACAAAAGTCACATCACCTATCGACTTTGAAAATGAGCATAACCATTGAGAGTACAACAAGTGCAAAATATGATATGCAGTATATATTTAGCAATTCAATATTCTATTTTATGTAAAATACAGGAAAAATAAAAAACAATATTCTTGATAATATAATAAACGCTTTTGATTCAATTCCTCTATTGTACCTTTAAAAGAAATATATATATAGATAGATAGTGAAAGAAATCGATGTGCGTGTTGAAGAGTAAAAACGCGCACACAACTTTATTCCTTCTTCATTCTTTTAGATGGCTTGAAATATCAGGATGGTCGTCGACGTTCATCTCATCTACTCTCATGCTAATTTTATACCATTTGTCATTGTGTTTGAAAATATTTGTAGAGGCTTTCTTATTGCTTGCAGAGCCATAACCCCCAACCCTCTCACCTAATCTTGATCTCAACTTATCTACTTGATATTGTGCAATCATGAGATTACCTATGATATTTTCCAGCTCAATATCTCTTTGTTCTTCCAAATTTGGTATATGATTGTTATTCGTATTCTTTCTATTGCTATTATTATTAATCTGCATTCTCACTGTATATACTATTTCCTATTCTATAAGAATTTGATCAATATAGTACGCCTTATTCATTACAGAGAATGATAAATTTGCGCCACATACAGGTACTCCTCTTCTTTTTCTATTTGGTCTTCAACTAGTATATCATGATAACATTATCGCTGCTAACATCAAAAATAGTTATTTGGTGAGGTATACGAAAAACAAGCAATCAAACAAGCAACCATAAGGTCCTCTTCTTACGTGATCGAATTAGTTAGTTATTGACGATTGAGAGGGACGGGGAATTCTTTCTTCTTCTTCTACTTCTGTTTTCTTCTTACCATTCTTCTTGCATCAGCTGATCTACGAATTCTTTCGAATTCTCGCTTTTGTGATAATCCTTTGCGTGAGTCAATGCACTTTGTTTCCCTCCGAAAGTCTTTCCACACTTGCTGCAAAGGTATGAGATCTTTTTATTTGTCATCTCCTCCTCTTCTTCTTCTCTATTTCTCTCTGACGATAACAATGATCTATCTAATGCTTAATAGTTATTAAACTGACAGATAAACAGACAGTACGCTTGAAACAACGATGGGGTAGTAGAAGAGCCGTCGATTCTTCTTTTCTGGTAATTTAACTATTAAATGACCTTTTTATTTGTCATTCTACTGAACTAAACAACTCTTACCTTTAGGATTAAGGTTCTCTAAATTGAGAATCGAATATTTATTTAAATCAAATAAACCTATCATTCTTTTAGAGCACTTGATTTATCAGACTCTACATCGCCACTACTACATAAGATTGTGCAGATTAAAAATGAGTTTATAGTCATGAAGCTCCACTTTAGATATCATCATATTATTTTCTGTAGTAAAATTAAAAAAATAAAGAAGAACAGCAAATATCGTCAAGATTGGCTTGCTACTACTATTACTACTGCTGCCTCAAAGGAATGTCTAAAAGATATACGTCTTCTTCTATCTTTTCTTCAGTTTCCTTGCTAATAATAGCAGCTATGGTAATTTTATCATCAACCAGTATAGAGGAAGTTACTACTGAAAATCATCCTGTATATGAAAAGAATAAAATGATATCGAAACAATTTAACGACATACGTTCATCTATTAGGAAGAAGAATACTAATAAGAAAAATAAAAGAAGTATTGTTAACTGTTATCTCAAATGGGACGATCACGCTGAGGAGAAAAGTTACTTAGAGAAAATGCACAATGAAATAATTAAGATGCCAGTTGAAGAGACCTTAGAGAGTTTACATAAATTCGGATATCTAGGATATTTAAGAGAAGAGGCATGTAATGGTCAATCCTATTTAAAGAAGTATTTATTCTCTGAAGCATGGTCAGAAGATAACAACAACGACAGCAATGACAAAAAAGATGGAGGATATTGCAAAGTAAGTTCTGATGTACTTAAAGCCAGACTGCCAAAGGTTATTAAAATTATAATGCAACGGGAGAAACTTGAGTATAATAAAAAAAATAAAAATAAAAATAAAACAACAAGACTAGAACGGCAACCACAGCAAGAACAAAAGAAAAAAGAAGAAGAAGAAGACTATAGCCCAAGAGTAAAATCATTGAAAGATTTCGTGCAATTGTTTGAACAAAAAGAGAAAGAGGGTAAGAATCCGAGAATTTATGTGTCTTACTAGTAATAATAATAGCAGCAGATAAGAAGAATCATTTCTATATTTTTTGGTAATATGCGCATAACTATAAAACTAGCATTTAGTTTAATCATATCAAGTTATCTCTACAAGTAATGATGATTTACTTTCAGCGTGTAAGAGTAAAAATCTATTATCTATCGATATATTGGCTACTTTATAGTTCTGCAAGGGAAAATATATCGTTGTTTTAATCTCATTGAAATAATATGCTGAAAAAAGTTTAATAATTTCAAATGATAGTTGTAATTACTGTATATGCCATTGTTTCTCGATGCTCATTCTATGAAAGATTTTGATGAGGAGACTCTACAAAAAGCCCAGAATTCGCCTAGAGATGAGTTTGGTGTTAAACATCAAAATATTCTCTATAATGCCGAAGCGGACAAAATATTTTGTTTGCTTGATGCTCCAAATAAAGAAGCTGTTAAAAAGCATCATGAGGAGAAATATGGCATTAAATGTGAATGGATTATGGAAGTAAAAACTACTGCTTAAGAGCAAGTGGTGTTATTCATAACAATTTCAGTAAATAGCTAGATTGATACAACAATAGATGCAGATAATGGTATCACATATTACTCATCAGTATGTCATGAATATATCAGAAGAGAATTAATAGGGCCTTTACCTGCACTGCAAAATTATCTTCCTTATTACTTTATTTTTTAAATTATATGTACCTAAAATAAAAAATTAAATAATTAGTTAATGACAAAAGAGAAAGGTCTAGTGCTTCACTTAAGTCAAGCATACTCTATAGTAGTATTTGTCGTGCTAAAAATTAAAAATATATAGATGGCTAAGTCTTTTCCGTAGTTATTGTATTGTTATTATTATTGGAATATCATGGCAAGTGCTAAAATATTTCCTCATCCTTTCTTATACCTGCTAATCCAGTCTTGACTCCAGCTGCACATTCCAGGCATACATTAGCAGAGAACGGAAAGCTCTTCATACAGTTTTTACAGGCAGGCCTGCTACATGTAGGACAAATCTTTACGACTGTTGTCGAATTGCATAGGTAACAGATACTCTTTTCCATTGATGAAATATTACACTATGTGTCGTAAAAGGTTATCGTAATGATGATGAATATATGTATATATATCATGATGCCGGCGCACAACTATATTATCTCCAACTGTAACCCTTTTTCTTAGACCAAGAGACTGGTTAAGATATCCCATCTAATAGCATATAACATAATCCTTCTATCATCATCTTCCTCATCTGTTTTTAGAATACTTTGTTGTTCTTACCGTCTATAGATTTAAGAGTTAAATGTTATTAACCAATCAAGACTGCATCGTTAACTTCGGGAAAGATAAGTTGAATCGTATATTTTTTTGGTTTTAAAGAAGAACACATTAATTATTATGGAAAGTATGTCTTAATATTAAATATTAGTTTCTTCAATAATAAAATGGATTTCTTTCTACTAATAGATGTGTGTGTATCTTTTTTTATTTCTGGTACCTAACGATAACTATACACCTTTAATTGTGGATATCAACATAATATGAGATTACGTGTTCATAGTTACAAAATTTATAAAAAAAACTTGTATAACACATATAACATTTGTTAATTACGTAATTTTGAATTGATAAATGCCTACAACAATGACTTCGATTAATCCATTAGCTGGTCAAATAACACTTAGCTTTAGAATACTAACTGGAGATGAAAAAAATAGAAAGGAGGAAGCAAAGGCTACCTTTCAATACAAGTATTATCCAGAAGATGATCATATTGAATATATAGATACCATATACACTCATCCCAAATTACAATCAATGATTGAGGACAACCAAAAAATGATGGAAAACGTTGATTCCTATATTAGAAAGTCATTAATTGCAAATACAATGAAGATATCTAAAAGTCGATAATTTTCTTCATATTTTATCAAAGGCAAAAATAAAATAAAATAAAATAAAATATGGGCATTCCCTAATCTATATTTGAATTTTATATTTATACTCTGCATAGTAAACTGAGATCTAGTCTTAATTTTGTTTACTACCACGTGTTAATTGGCTGTAGCGGATACACTAAAACGGTAGCTCCATTCACAATCAATTACATGTATACACATTGTATAAGACCTTCATTCTTGTAGGCATTTTCTATAATTACTTGTATATCTATTACTCGACAGGAAGGTCTAGTCTGTTTCCCCATTCTCCCCAAGAACCCAAGTACATTTTGACATTTTTGTATCCAATCGTTTTCAATGCAACAAAGCTGTTAGCGGCCCTGTAACCACCCTGACAATAAGTAATAACCTCTGCGTCTTTTGGGATATGCGAATATAGTTTTTCTAACTGAGCAGGATCTTTGAATACATTGTTTTCAATATTATAGTTCCAATCTATGTTAATTGCAGATGGTATATGTCCAGATTTAGCAGCACGAACAATAGACCCATCATATTCTGATTTTGAACGTGAATCGACTATTATAACAGCGCTACTACTTTTTTTCTTTTTTATTGCTGATTTTATCTGCTTAAAGTCAGCAAGTATTTTACGATTAGGCCTGTTTTGAAAATTAGTATGGATTAATGCATTACTCTTAGTCTCTATATCATATCCTTCTTTGTTCCATCTATCGAATCCCCCATCAAGCATTGCAACTTTGTTATGTGAGAAATATAGCAATAGCCAGACTCCTCTAGCTGCAGATGCACCGGAAATATCGTCATAAAATAGTACAAACTTGTCTTTTTTTATCCCTATATTTGAGAGAAGAATCTTCATCTGTCTGTTAAATTCTAAAATGCCTGTCTTAGAAGTATCAATCCAGTGAAATTGCATAAGTTCGATATTAACTGCGCCAGGAATGTGGCCTTTAGCATAGTCTGAAAATGGCCTAGTATCTACTATAAGTAAATTCCTTCTGTCTTTGTCAAGTAATCGGTTTACTTCAGTAGCATTTAAGACAAGATTCAATTGTTAATATTTTGTTATATGATACTATGTGAATGTTTACATGGTAGTAGTAGTAATAGTATTTTCTCAATAATCGAATGAATTGAATAGCAGATAAGAATGACTCGATTACTAACACATTATTATTTTCCTTTTGACTGGAAACAAATGCGCATATATCTATATTGTATGGCAATTCCAAATTTTTCTTCATTGTTTAGCATCATCGTATCTGAGAAATCTTCTTCAGAAATCAATAAAATTGTCTTCCAAATTGTATTATATTATTGAGATCCCATATTAGGAGGACTTCATCTTTCCATATATCCACAATCCTACTCCAATGATAATTGCTATGATAATTAGGCCAATAAAAATTGGTGCTAATATTTCAATAAGAAAAATTATGACTGCAATTATCACAATCAACGCTATTATTCCAACTATAATTGTTCCAATACTTGCTGTAACCAAATTTTCTTCTAATAGGTATATGCTGGAATAGTTTTAAGCAGTTTCATAGAAATTCATCTAACATTCTGTAAGAGAATAGTTTGAATATATCTTGCTCTTCTTTTGTTGTTTAGTAATCACATAATTTAAGTCAAGTGTATAATGAAATGAAATTTTATCTTCAGTATTTCACCTTATCTATATAAAACGAAAATCTTCTTTTACTGTTATCAGTACTATATGAGTATTTGTTCTTTCAATAGACGGTGACAATAGATCTTTTTTTACGAAATTACTAAGATCATTTCGATTTTTAAATTTTGCAATTATTAACATATCAGTTAAACCAGTAATGTCATATACTGCACAGACATTTGGAAATTTAGATACATGCTTTTCTACGTCTGCTATCCTGCCTTTAACAGCTGTCACTTCAATGATCGCGGTCAGATCGTAGCCTACTTTTTCATGATCTAGTATTGCTGAATAAAACTTGATAATGTTGTCTTTCTCTAACTTTTCTACTCTGCTCAATACTGTAGGAGGAGATATATTTATTTCTTCAGCTATCGTTCGATATGATAACCTGGCATGGAAAAGCAACTTTTTAATTATCTTAACATCTGTTTCATCCAAAGCCATTCTATCTTTTATTATTTAACATATTAAAAGCATTGGCTAAATATATTTATCATATATTAAGAAAACGAATATGAATCTTTTTATGTTATAAGTTATATATATTTTAATAAATGTCTTTTGGAGATAAACCTACATTAGAGTTTGATCATGCTATAAAAAATAATAATAACAATAATAATAATGATAAAACAAAATGGCAAGATATAGAATTCATTCAAGTAAGATACACTGATGTCCCAGGAAAATTTCTTGCCAAGTATTACCTTTTAAAGGACAATGAACATTTCTATGACGTTTGTAGAAATGGCATTGGGCTTGATGGATCATCTGTAAAGGGTTTTGCAAGTATAGATGAATCTGATTTATTACTGCTACCAGATAGACTAACTGCAACGTTAACTCCAATATCGAGTTACAAGACAGTTACAGTGATTGCAGATGTTCATCGAGGTTTCGGACAAGGCAGATTGACCAAAGACCCTAGATACATATCTCAACATATGGAGGAATATCTCGCAGAGAATAATCTCTTCTGTCAAGTCGGAGCTGAAGTTGAATGCTTTGTCTTTGATGACATAGTATTTAATAACAATAATACTGACAAAGACAATGAACTTGAAATAATATCAACAGAGCAATATGGAACTGGCAAGTATCCAATCCGTGTGAAAGGAGGATACGACGCACCTCCGTTTCAAGACTCCCTTCTGGAATTTAGATTTAAGGTTGCAGATATATTAAAAAAATATCATTCTATTATTGCCACAAATTTAAATCACGAAGTAGCAAGCAATGGTCAGATAGAAATTAACTTTATGCATAATACGCTAACAAAAACTGCAGACAACGTTCAGACATACAAAGATGTGGTAAGAAATGTAGCAAAACAGTATAATAAGATAGCGAACTTTATGCCTAAACCAATTTTTGATAAAAAGAATCCAAATAGTGGCGATAATGGTTCAGGCATGCATGTTAGTGTCAGTTTATGGAGCAAGTCATCAGGTAGTAAAAACATTTTATATGACGAAGAGGACGATTATGCTGAACTTAGTCAGACAGGAAGATATTATATAGGAGGGGTGTTAGACCATGCATCATCCTTAGCGGCAATTGTAGCACCGACAGTAAATTCTTATCATCGAATGGTTCCAGGCTTTGAAGCTCCTGTGTACATAGCTTGGTCAAGAGGAAATAGGTCTGCTGTTGTACGTGTACCTGTTAACGAAAAGAATAATGCTAAATCAAAACGTATTGAATTTAGAGCTCCTGATCCTTCTGCCAATTCTTATCTGGCATTTTCAGCAATAGTAGCTGCAGGACTTGATGGTATCAAGAAGAAAATAGATCCTGGTGATCCTACTAGCGAGAATATTTATAAAATGTCCGATTCTAGGAGGAATAGCTTGGGAATAAAGTCTCTTCCTGGCAGCTTGGAAGAATCACTTGAAGCATTGAAAAATGATTCAGACTATCTTAAAATATGCTTTAATAATGAACTTTTAGACACTTATATGGCTATCAAAGAAGAAGAGATGATCGAAGCAGGAGAGAGAACAAAAATGAGCCAGTTTATACTTTATTATGATGTATAAGAAGATGATACGAATAATAATAATAAAGAAAAATAAAATCAAAGGAACGAATATCCTACAAATAGGACATAACTCTTACAGAGAAGGACAATAGCAACAATAATAATAACAACAGCATCGTATGGTAGTCATATATTGCCATTGATTGTAGCGTTTATTTTGTCCTATGTAATGTGGAAAAGAAAAGAAAAGAAAAGAAAATAATTTATTGAAGTGGCTTTTTCTAAACACTGGACTGCTTTCTTTCTCGCTTGTTTGCTTGGTGTTTTATCATCTCTGTAGGTGATGAACCTATGGCAAATACGTATCTTATTCCCTGAGCTTTTAATTCATCGCTTAGCATTGCGTTCATTCTTTCCACATCTTTTCTAATCTTTTCTTCAGCGTATTTGTTAGTTCTTGCGACGACATATTGAAAGTCATCACCAGCATAACGGTGTATCTCATAAACATTAGCCATATTAATTCATAATCATCCTTAGATTTGCAATAATTTCCTGAACAACAAAGTAAACCTTTTGGTTAACAAAAATGTTCAATTGAATAAAGAGATCTCGTTTCTTTTCAAAAAGATATCACATAGATGTCTCAATAAAGAGAGAGAGGGAGTAGAGATTAATCCACAAATAGAAAAATAGACATAATTGAAAAGAATATTCTCTCTACTTACCATACAAGATAAAGACGACTTTGATGATGGTGATGGATTTTTAATAATAATATCTTGCTACCTTTATTAAAGGTCCATATCGGTTCAACCATTCCCTATATTTTTCGTATTCAGGATATGCTGAGGCTACGAGACTCCAGAACCTCTTTGAGTGATTGAGTTCTATCAAATGAATTAGTTCATGAGTAAGTACATAATCTATTACCTTTATTGGAACAGCAGCTAAAAGTAAATTAAAATTTAAATTTCTCTTTTTGGAACAACTACCCCACCTAGATGTATGACTTTTGATTGAAACTCTGTTATAATGTAAGTCAAGTTTTCTACTGATTATAGGAAGACGCTCGGCTACTATCTGAGCGGTTTGTCTTCGATACCATTCTTTGATATCGTATTTATATTTGCGTCTATCAGTTACATGAAATGTTATTAATTTCAAATTATCTGAAATTACAGTAGATGACGATGTATCCTTGACTATTTGAAGACGATATATCGCACCAAGAAAAGAAATTGTGTTTATCGCAAGATTTTCTTCGCCATATCCTTCTCGTAATTTTTTATAATATTCAGATGTCTTGAGAATCCATTTCTTCTTGCTCTCGATAAAATTATGAATCTTTTCGATATTATAGTTTAATGGAACTACGACGTATACTCCATAAACATCTGCTTTTAGCCAGAGATTTTTTACTCTTTTACTTTTCTTTATTTTTATCTCTAAAATCTTGCCATTAGAAAGAGAAATCGGAATAGACATATACATACGTATAATGACATAACTCCATTTCTATACTTGTTAAAAAATCTTTTGTAACTTATTGATAATTACTATATCATCTAATTGTTATTTTTTACTTACTATGGCCAATTATAATAGTTAATAATAATAATGCATAATTTTCTAACCATTATACAGTTATAGAATAAATGTAACAAGCAACAACAACAACAGTAGTAGTCATAGTCGCAAGATGCAGGTCTGTTAATATTATCAGTTATTTGTGTTTAGAGCCTGAACCTATTTTATAATTGGGACTTTTATAATGAATGATCATCGTCTGATCCATACCATTCATCATCATGATCATTATTTAACTGATTATTTTGTTCTTCTGTTTTCTTAGAGGCATTAGTAATCTTTCTATTATATGTATAAGATATTGATGTTGAGGGCAGTTGTTGTCGTTGTCGTTGTTTTTCTACTAATGAAGATTGATTTGGTAATGAAGTAGAAGGTTTAAAGTCATGATGAGAAGGAAAAGTTGGGTTTAGATTATCAGGTTTAGTATATGTTTGCTGATGCTGCCTGTGCCTCCTGAACCTTTTGTCTCAGCTTTATATCATAGTGTTTCTCAACAAATTCAAAGAATTTATCAACTGCCTGAGAGAAACTGATATTATCTTCAGCTGCAATTTCCTTAATTGCATTTCGTATTATTTTTAATTTTGTAAGCCCAAATCCCATAGAGTTAAGTTCATCGTAAACATAAAGTCTTTGACTATGCAGGTTTACCTGAGATTCAAAAAAAGAACACTGGGACTGAAGATCCATTTTTCTATGTTCAAATTCCCTATTCTGGTTGCTAAGTATGTCATGTTTTATTTGCTTGATTTGTAAATCCGAATATTCTGACAATACCTTCTCAACATCATATCCATGTTGCTTTATCCCATAAAATACTTGAACTAATTTTCGAGCATCATCAACTATTGATGATGATAGCCCCCATCTTCTTAGTTCTGCCTTAAAATTTGAATATTCTCTGAGTTCAGTAACAGTTGTCTTTTCATTCTCTAAAGCTGCATCACGAAGCTCATTTGCATATGATGCTTCTTCTTCAGATATCTTTTTTTGTTTTTGGGAATTTTGTATATCTTTTTTTAACTTTCTGTTTTCATTTTTCTTTTGCTCAATGTAATATGAGATCTCTGAAAGTTTGGGAATATTACCACCATTATTATCTTCATCTGAAAATTCAACCAAATCATCCAAGTATGAACCAATCTTATCTGGTGTCAAACCACTAACTTTCATACAGCGTTCACAAATTTTTGAAATAAATAATCCAAAATCTTCTTCATTGACTCCCATCTTTCTCAAGATCATAGAAATCCTATGCCCTTGAGCGCACTGAGCAGCATCAATTCCAGTTCTCTTAAGATTACTTCTTAATTCCCTTAACGCGTCTGCATCTCCCTCATCAAGTTTCTGTTTCCAATCAGCTATTACGTTAGATACTGTACCTTCGCTTACATTACAGATAAGAGCAATATCCTTTCTTGATTTGCCCTCAAGCCATAATCGTATTATTTTTCGTTGTATATCTTCAGATATTTTATAGTTCATTTTTTGTGCCAAGATTAAATTCTCATTGTTTTTAAAAGTTGGCTTTTGGCCTGCGTCAAGTTGGTCATCTAGCGGTCAAATTAGTCGTCAAGTTGGTCAAAGCACAAAATAGGCTGATGATCTGGTAGTACTAGTACACACCCAATATAATATTAAATTTCGATTAACAAGTTAGAATTATTATTAATATCATTCTTAAAGAAGAAACGACATTATAGACAAATTTCATCGTCTAATTGCTTACTTCAAAGCTCCTTGAACAAAAGGACAAGTTATTATTGATCCTTGTTTGTCGTTTTATCTTTATTTTTTTATAAAATTCCTGCCGTTTCTTGATATAAACCTGCCAAAAAGTGTATGCCTTGGTTTTAAAAAGCTAACTGTGATATATGCAACTATTATAAATAAAGGCAAAATTGACATCCATCGTAAAATTTCACCATATGTAAACATAATAAACTTCATCTTTATCAAATTCTGATATTGCTCATCAACTAGTATATGGACATGGTAATCACCATCAAGGTTTGTAAATACATCCATAACTGTACCATTTGCTATCCTGTAAGGACTTTGCTTGTCTAAAACATTGAACCTTTCTGGAGTATGTACTCCACTAAATAGTGACCCATTGTACGGCATAATTCCATATCCAACGCCATTTATCTCGGCATATCTGACAGGATGTATCTCATACCAGCCGCCTAAAAAAAGAATAAATGGTTTTATCTCTTCTACCCATACTCCATATACAGATATTCTATCGCCTACCATTGGTTTTGGAATATTGTGCTGGTCTTCAGGTACAATTTCAGTTACAAGTAGATAATAGAAAGAAAGAAAAAATAAAACAGGAAAAATTAGTGAAACAATAAAAGAAATTAGGAATATAGAAATTATTTAATATTTTTTTTGTATCACATATTTTTTAATATTTTCTGAGATCAAAAGTATAATTATATAATGATGATATTTATCGTTTAATTTTGCTACTTTTTTTAATTCCTATTATTCACGTAGGATCCAAATGCTATACATATCTCTTAGAACAAAGACAGTAGAATATTACAACCTTCTATAATAATAAAGGTAAATTATTTAAAGGACGTTGAGCATCATACTCTACTCTTTTTTATCTTTCTAATAATCTCATTGCCTTTTTAGCAATTAATGTGGTTTAAGATGACGAAAAATTATTTATTTAAAGCAGGTTATATTTAATTTTTATGACTATTCTAGTCAACTTGTATAGGTACTAGTTGCCTTTTGTTGTGAAACTTATATGTGCCATGAACTAATGTATGAAATTTGTTAAAGGCAAACAATATAGGTCTGTTTGCTCCCATGGCCATTGCACGTAATTTTTAAAGCCTTATAATATAGTTAATGCACGGGTATACACACTAAGATGGGAAAAACGAAGAGTGCATCAAGTAGATCTAGCGAAGACGAAGCGCTCCCGAAATGGGCAGAAGATGAGATCAAATCAGTTCAATTCGGAGAGCCTGAAATTCTGACACGAACAGGATATATTCTTGATATTTATGAAAATGATTTTAAAATCGATATTCAGTTATACGAGGCTTTGCCAGATGGTAGGACAATTATTGAGGGTTTGAATGTTCCCAGATCTTCGAAGTTAGTCGATTTTATGAAGGGTGTCGTTTACGAATTTAAGATAAAGATGTTTCATGGATCTTTGAGTTCAAAGCTTGTTGAATTATTGAGAACAAAGTTTGCGATTGAAATGGATACAATTTACAGATTTGATCTGGAAGAATTACAGATGATGGATGTTGAGTCAGATCTTCCTTCTATGTCACCTTCTTCTGACGGTGAAGACGAGGAAGTGGATGATGGAAAAGAATAACTAACTACTTAACGTCGTAATTTCCTTCTAAAGGCCGCCCCAACAAGTGGATTGATAATATAAGGCAAGGTTTGCTTTAGCCAGACGCCTACTCTGATAAATAATGGGACTATAATTTCAAGACGAGGAGAATTTGCTCGCTCTCATAATTGCATTTGACACAGTTTTTGGAGGAAGCGCATATCCGACATAGTTTGGCATTTTGCCTCCAAAAGATTCGTTATTAAAGAAGTTGGTTTTAACGGCAATTGGACTTACAACTGTTATACCTACTCCTGTCCCATGTAGTTCATGATATAATGATTCTGAAAAACCAAGCATTGCGTATTTTGAACCGCAATATGCAGCCAATCCTGGCACTCCGAAGCTTGCCGCCACAGAAGCAACATTTACTATATGTCCAGATTTATTGTAAAGCATAGAATCTAGAAATACTTTTGTACAATATATCATGCCATAGTAGTTTGTTGCTGTAACTGACTCTATTTGTTCAATGCTTTGATCCTGTACTTTTCCAAAGAAGCCAAAACCAGCATTGTTTACAAGCACGTCAACCCGGCCAAACCTATGGATCACATCTCTTCCTAGCTTAATTACTTCTATCTTGTTTGAAATATCGCATACGTAGACCATCGTCTTGCATTTTGAATTTATAAGGGCTGCAACACCTGTGAGTTTGGATTCAGACCGTCCCACTAGAATTATTGCCATAGCCCCATTATTGGCAAAATCAATTGCAGCCTGCCGTCCAATTCCAGATGATGCCCCCGTTATTAAGATTATTTTTCCATCGAATCTTCTTTTTCTTCTTCTTTTGATGATAGTAGTGTTAGTAGTAGTAGGAGTAACCATTACTATTACTACTTCTTGTTAACATCTATTTTTCTTTACTACTATCTTTTATTATCCTCACTAACCCCATCATGTGTTTTATTATTTTTGTTGCTAGGATTACTATCATCAGCTAGATTAGGTCTTACACCATGACTAAATGGATAAGTGGAGATTCTTTGGATTTGTAACAGAGACTTTAGAACCTACTGTTATTTTCATCAATGCAATCCACATAATCACAAGAGGAATATGATAAGATGCAATTCTCCACGCTATAATTACGTTTAATTGTGAATCTTTAATAACATCGGCAAACTCTGGTATAGCATTTATGTTCGATACATAAGCCCAAATTCCTAATTCTGCCAATCCCGATCCACCAATAGTAATTGGAATGGTTGACAACGCAGTAGATGCAGATGTAGCCATTAATGAATCAAATAAGCCAATATTAGATCCCACAGAATCTGCAAGAACCATAAAAGATAGTCCTTGAAATAAGAATGCAACAAGAGTTATTGCAATTCCTACTGTGAATGTTTTGACTGCTTCCCTAGAATTGAAATTTTCTCTACTCATTTTACAGACATCGGTAATTGCATTATTGGTTGCATTGATCAGGCGTTCTGCCTTTTCTCTAGCAACAAACTTTTGTAATATTTTTAATGAGAAAGATGGCAAACGAAGGTTGCGTTTTGCTGAATAGATAACCAGCAAAAGCCAAAAAGTAAGCGTCGGAATTACAACAATAATTACTATTACTCCAATAAAGATTCCACCATTATAAATTGCGACCGCTCCAGCTATCAATCCGAGCATAGTTCCAACAAAGACGTCGGCAATGATTTCTATTGTTGTAACCCATGTTGCCTTTCCTGGGGCTACTCCCTTCTTAGTTAACCATGCAATTCTCACCAGCTCACCTCCAACAAATGAGGGAGTTGTCTGTGTCACAAATTCGCCGGCTAATCTCGCAGACATTATCTTGCCAGTAGAGCTTACATGTGGACCAATAAATTTATGAATGAAATACTTGAATCGATATGCTTGCAGCATAATTTTAACTATGACTGAGGCTGCTGAAATTATAAAAGGAACGAGGCCGACAGCAAAAACGTCGTTAGGTGAAACTGGGGTGAAGATAAACATGATTAGGAATGGCACAATACTTGCAGGTATCGCTAGCAGCCGCCAGTTCAACGATAATCATTGACCGGATAAAAGAAGGCATATAATAATTAATAGAAAGAAGTTTGATATTATATACAAAATATATTGTTTAATCTAAATATGTATAATTGTACTACCTCTGGCTCTTGAGAGGTTCAGAAACGGCTAGATCAAGGCTATATAATGTAAAAATTATTGTGTAGGTCTAACTATAAGGCGATATGTAACCTCTTGTATATACGGATTTTTATTACCTTCGCCTTCGGGAATGGTGGGATCACTTCTATGATCTGTTATTCAGTAGGTTTAATACGCTGACTATTATGTGTTCTCATGTTTACCAGGAGGCAAGGGCTCTAGAATACAAATCCATCAGAAACGCCAAAAAGGTTCCAGCGCCATTATCATAAATATTATCTTCTGGTATGGTTATATTGAAAAATCCAGATTGCGTTCTGTATTGCTCAAGGTTTTTCAATTTTACGCCATCTACAGTAGCCTCAATTACACCATATTCGTTAGCTTCCATTGCACAGCGACGTAAATCTTGTCTGATTTGACATCAGACTCACCATAATCGCATACCTCTACTAGAAGTGGAACATGAATTCCCAGACGCTTGTTTTGTGGCATGTAAACTTGAAGGGTTGACAAGCTTCTAATGTTCTTCGTATTCTTCTGTAAAGATTTACAAGATAAGGAATCAGACTGCTCTTCATTAGTAAATATTTCAGCTACTTGTTGTAATAAAGTAGCATCATCACAATCACATTAATACTATACTATTATATCTCCTATGTCACTTCTAAGTGGTATGTTATTCCACCACAGAACTCGTTATCCTCTTTTGTTTTGCCGTTAGTACTAATAGTATGATGTCCTGCATCAAGCGGTTTTGTTAGCAGCCAGTATCCATCAGAGGAAGCCATCTGTTTTCCAGGTGTTGTGTTCTTAAAGAAAGGCGGATTTGCTACTTCTACTTCAAATAATTCAGGTACTCTTACACGTCTAACATCTTGTATTATTATACCATCACTTGTATTGCATTTTATAGATCTTGTAGCATCGATGTCTTTGTTTGCTGCTTCAACTAAATCAGTTCCTTTCGGTAGCTCTCAGAATCTACAAACGAACAAAAAAGAATAGGCACGAATATTCTCTTACCTTGTGCCTGTATTGTAAGTGTCTGCTCATTATCTGTCCTATCAACAGGACCTGTTAGAAAGAATAGATCAGGATTATTCTGACCTATAGATGCAAGTTTACCAGTGTTATCTAGAGCAGGGTGAGCTGTCCGTGGAATTGGGTAGAACCAATTCCAATACATTTTACACATCTTTTCCCATGCTGGTTGGTCAGGAGATTCAAGGTTCATGTCTCTTTATACTTGCTTTCAATATTTAAGAATGAGGGTTGTTTCGTTGAGTGATATCAATGGTGCCACAAAGATGCCTACTGCTAATGTTATACCACTGCCCAACAATATCTACTAAAACATATTCTTTATACGTATTGGGAAAGTAATGTAATATCGACTTTGTATGAGTTTAGCATGTATTAAGGGAGAGGAGAAGGAGAAAGATTTTCAATAGGTGTTAATGCTTTATTATTTCATTTGCTTCATTCTCTAGATATGGAAGTCAATACTTCCTACAGATTTATCAATCCTATTTTCCAAGTCCTCAACATCCGCTTCTGATAATACCATTGGCGTTGTTGCAGAACCATGTAAATGAATATCGTTATCATTGAATATCTCCTATAAAGATAAGAAGTTGCATGCGTAAATTATAGCCTGAGCAATTTCTAATTAATAGAAAGTAAATATACAAACGCGTTGACTAGTTGTTTCGACGTCATTAATGGAATCAATATTTATTACTGGTACTGCTGGATCAGGCAAATCGCTTCTCACATCAAGACTACTTCAATGGTATAAGGATAGCCAATCATATCCAATCAGTCTCAACCTAGACCCTGGCGCTGTAAATTTACCATATGAGCCAGATGTAGATGTTCGAAATTATATCGATATCAATACTTTGATGGAGACATATGATCTAGGACCAAATGGATCGCTAGTGATGGCAAGCGATATGATCGCGACAAAATTAGACGATATACAAAATGAAGTAGATAATTTAAATCCGGATTATGTTATAATTGATACCCCTGGGCAAATCGAGCTGTTTGCGTTCAGAGCCAGTGGCCCATATTTTGTCTCAAATTTCCAGTCTGACAACAAGGTAACACTATTTTTATTTGATGGCATGCTTGTATCATGTCCTATTAACTACATTTCGATAGCCTTGCTTGCGTCATCAATTAAATTAAGACTGAAGACTGCACAAGTAAATGTATTAACTAAACGGGATTTAATTATTGAAAAAATTCATGGTATATTAGAATGGTCATCTTCCAGTACTAGTTTGGAGTCTGCTCTTAATAATGAAAAAGATACAGAATATTCTCTTTTGAGTAAAGATCTGGTGAGAAGTATGGCTAAGGGAGGGTTTATGCAAAGCATCATTGCCGTTTCCAGTGTTACTATGAGTGGTATGGTAAACCTATCTGCAACCTTATCTAGAATCCTTAGTCAAGGTGAGGAAATTAGAGATTGACTTTGAAATCAGATTCTTCTTCTTCTTTTTCATCATCATCGTCATCATCATCTTCTTCATCATCATGTACCGCTACTGCATCTTCTTCTACTGCTAATTTGGGCCCCGGATATGATGTATTTGGTCTTGGTCTAGATGCATTTGAGGACAGAGTCAAAATAACGACTACTAGGAAGAGAATGACGCTGTCAAACAGATCGAAAAAACAGATAACTATTAAAATGTCAGATGAAGAGCAGAGGAGCGGCAAAGGAATTGAAGGAAGAGAAGGAGGAGGAGGAATAACAATTCCCTCTAATCCAGAAGATAATTCTGCAGGTCTAGTAGTTAAAAGAATGGCTGAAGATTTTCATATAGAGTATGATCTTGATATCAATATTCTTAAAAAAGTGCCAGCTGGATTTGGAATGGGAAGTAGTGCTGCATCAGCAGCAGCTGCCGCTGTAGCATTTGATAACTTGTTTGATCTTAAAATAGAGAAGACAAAATTAGTTGAATATGCTGCCGAAGGAGAAGTTGCAAGTGCAGGGATAAAGCACTATGATAACGTTTCTGGATCTTTACTTGGCGGATTTGTTATTGTAAGGACCAGTCCAAAACTGGAATTTATTAGAATAGAGCCGCCAAAAGATCTAGTTTTGGTTATTGCAGTTCCCCTAATTCAAGTTCCCAAGAGAAAGACAGAGGTTGCAAGAAGTGTTTTGCCTAGTGCAGTTCCTCTAAAAAGTGTTGTTCATAATGTATCAAATGCAAGCACTATTGTTGCTGGGTTCATGTCAAAAGATATAGAAATGATCGCAAAGGGCATAGATGACGTCATTGTAGAGCCTGCAAGAAAGCATTTGATTCCTGGCTATGATGAAGTTAAAAGAAAGGCTATCAAAGCAGGAGCGCTAGCAGTGACAATTAGCGGTGCTGGTCCATCAATCATCTCATTTTTGAAAAGTAATAAGAATGGAAAAGAAGTCGCAGATGCAATGGTTGCAGGTTTCAAACAAGCAAAAATAGAAAGCATGACTGTAATCTGTCGTCCCAGTACCGGCGCTAAAGTAGTGTCGGTTAAAAAATAATAATGATAATAATAATAATAAAATAGCAGAGAGAGAGCGCTACAGTATTATTTTATATCATCACAATATTTTTTGTTTCTTCTTTAATACTACTCTCTATTTGTACTACTCTAATCCACTACTACTTCTTTCCCTTATTCAAAAATGCAGACATCATCTTTTGTCTATCTTCATGGGCAAAACATAATGCCCAGCCGTATATTTCCAATCGCAGCCCAGAATCAATATCTACATCCATTCCTTTATTGATTAGCATTTTACTAATTTTTACAGCGGTAAAACTATTCTTTGTTATTTCCTTTGCAAGTGACAGACATTCTTCTATTAGCTTTTTGTTGAGAATCTTTGCTACTTCTGCAGATCTCTCCTTTTCTTTAACTGCATCATCTTTTGATGCTTCTGGAGGTAAATTATCCTCAGGTCCTAAACTCACTACTTTATTAACAAGACCAATCTGTACTGCTTCTTCCGCTGTTATCATTTTGCCTGTAAAGACTAGTTCTTTTGCTTTGGCTGGACCAACAATTCTCAATAATCTTTGAGTACCTCCCCAGCCTGGAGGAATACCAATTGTGACTTCTGGCTGACCCATTTTGGCATTGCTAGATGCAATTCGGATGTCACAGACCATTGCCAACTCACAACCACCACCTAGAGCAAAACCGTTGACTGCAGCTATGACAGGTTTTTCTAATTTTTCTATTTTGTTAAGTACAGCCTGAGCAGAAGAAGCATACTTTTCAGCTTTCATAGGATCGATATTAACCATATACGCAATATCTGCACCTGCACAAAATGATCTTTCGCCAGCACCAGTGATAATTACAACTTTTATGCCATCATCAACACCAACAATGTCTATTGCACGCGATAATTCAGCTATGACATCTGTGTTCATTGCGTTTAATGCCTCTGGTCGGTTGATCTTGATTACAGCAATGTCTCCTTGCGGCTCGACTTGGATATATTTCATAGTAGACATAGAGAAAAGGCAATTGTATCTTTCAATTAAATCTTATCCAGGTGGATCAGAATAGGAATAGTATGTAGTATATATTTCATAACTAATGCTCGGGCACGCACGCACGCAAATACACACAAGTCATATGGTGTGTATGTATGTGTGTATTATGTATGTATGTATGTGTACATCCCCAATCATCACACTAGCTATCATATACCATACTATAAAATAAAAAAAATATTATTATAATTTAATTTCTTACATGAGAAATAAAAATAATAAAAGATGAAGGAACCTTAGTGTTGTTATTGTGGGAGTTGTCTAGGCTCCGGCCATACCGTTGCGAAGTTCAACAGCCTTGTGATCTCCACCTTCAGTGGCTGCTGCTGCTTCAGCGGCTGCCTTATGCATATCTGATAATGCACAGCCCATCTGAGCCTCTGATTTGCCTCGTCTCATGAGACCTCTGTAAAGACCAGCCTCTAGTGTTTGACCATGCGCCTTCTCCCATTCTTCTACTGGAATGCTGTATTTCTTTTGGATTCGGTCCCTATACCACTCTGGAATGACATTAAATGCACAGAAGGGTATGATTCTAAGGTCCGGTGTTAAATAATGTATATCACACCTTTGCAATCTTTCCAAGTCTTCGTTATATTTATCTTGGAAGTGCATCATTCCTAAGAATAGAGATCTCACGTGCCATGATCCAACTGAATCAAAGTTGCGCTTCAACAAGATGCTTGAGAACATCTTGGCAAGGTTCAAACCATGTGGCTGTTTGCTCCTGTCAACAAACTGATTAAGTTTGCGTACTACATCTAACATTGTCCAGTATCTATTGGCACCAGATTTGATTTCATCAGATTTCTCTTCAAAGTATTCAAGCAATCCCTTAAGATCAACAAATGATGTAAGTGGTGTTAATTTCTTTGTCTGAGTATCTTCGAAAACATATGTTCCGGCACCACATGCAAAATGAATCGAGAGTTCGTATTTTGGTTTATTGCTAAATGCTTCTATCACATTTGTTAAAGGCATACATGAGGGAACTGGGAACCATCCGTCGGCTGTGATTTCACCATTTGTCTGCTCTTCAATTCTTTCGATGCAATCAGGAATTGTTATTCGGTATTTTTCACGTTCCTTCTTTGTCATTCTACCTGTCAATGATACTGGCTGGAAGTTTACAGCATGAACAACATCCATGTTCTTTTGTGCATATCGGATAATTCCGCCTAATTCATGATCATTAATTGATTTGATTACTGTTGGCACAAAAACTACAGTCGTACCACATTTTCGAGCAGATTCTAGCGTATATGGAACTTCCCAGTGATTCTTGGGATTAGTTCTTGGAGTAACTCCATCGAATGAAAGGTAGAGATTACTTGCACCAGCCGTTCTTACCTGGCGCATAGTTTCTGGAGACAGCGCTAGTTTGATACCGTTAGTGTTTAATTGAATGTGATCTACTCCTTCCTCCTTCATTATTTTAATAATATCTACAATATCGTCTCTGAGCATCGGCTCTCCACCTGTAACCTGTATTGAATTGCCAGCTATCGGCTTTTCTGCCTTTAATGTCTTCATCATAGCTCTTATTTGTTCATAGCTTGGTTCGTAGAGATAAGCACCTTCTAGACCCTTCTTTACATAAAAGAAGCAATACCAACAAGTCAAATCACATCTGTTGGTAACGATCATGTTAGCCAATCCAGAGTGTGAAAGATGATTAGTACACAGTCCACAATTGGTTGGACATGCACATTTATCTACCATAACATTCGGAGCATGAGCACCCTTTCCATCCATCCAGTATGTGCTGAATTTTTTGTACATCTCATAAGATCCGAAGTATAGCTCTTCGCATTCACCATGAGATGGACATGTCTTTGTCATGTATACTTTGCCTTCTCTCTCAAAAACTTCTGCATCCAAGATCATATTGCAGTCCGGACAGATACTTTGTGTAAACCTAATTGTTCGTCTAGCAGTAACAGTCTTACTACTAGTCATGTTAGAAATTTGTATTAAATCCATAGTTATTACCTTTCTTACTGTACCTTTTACTAATCCGCTACCCTTTATATATAAAGATAACCGCACAAATCCTACGGTGATTAGGTAGATACATATCAATAGTTTGAGTATCTGCGCTACATTACAGCAATTACATAAAGCATACTTATATAACAGTTTTTTTTATTTTCTATATATTAAATGAGCATAAGTGACAAGTCAAGGAAAGCAATGGAGAGCCTTGGCTTGACAAGCTATGAGACGAAGGTATATCTCTGTCTTTTAGAGATTGGTTCTATGAGAGCTTCGGATATTAGTAAAAAATCAGGTGTTCCATATTCTAAGATTTATGAAGTTCTAAACAGTTTAGAGGACAAAGGTTGGCTTGAAACTGATAGCTCAAGACCTCAAAAATTCTTTCCCAAATCCCCTCTGACTGCACTAGAAGCTATGCGAATGCGCATTGAAAATGGTATCAGGGACAGTGAAAGTTTGATCATTAGCGAATTAATGCCAATTTACGAAAAGAGCGGCATTAGAGAAAAACCAGAAATTTGGGTTGTAAGAGGAATTTATAATATTGCTGCAAAAGTAAGCGAGATCATTCAGACCTGTCAACACGAGTTGCTTATAGCATTGCCCCAAGTTGCCGAAAATATAGCAAAGCCGGTTCAACCAATGCTAAGGATGTTACATGAAAGAGGAGTAAGAATAACTGTTCTTGCTTCAGAAGAAACCAATACAGATACAGTACGTGCCATATCTAGAATTGCAGATGTCAGATTGAAAAATAACATGTTTGGTGGAGGAGTAATTGGCGACAGCAAGCAGGTAATGATCCTATTAGGTGAAGGAAGAAGCGACAACACAAATTTGGAGCCAATTGCCATCTGGGCAGAACACACAGGTCTTGCCCGCTTTGCAAAAGATTATTTCCACTATCTGTGGGCAGACGCCAGCAATAAAGAAGAAGAACAAACTAGCGATCATCCCCGGAATTTAAAGAGGCAAACATAATGATGATAATGAGAAGAGTAATAATTCCTTTTTTACTAATTTAAGATAAGGCTTATACTAATTATACATCATAATATACAACTATGCTGGATAACAGGTTTTTGGTACCAGGTGACACACACAAACACAGAGTAGAAAGAGAAATATCCCTCCCTATTGTTGAATGCAGATTAACCAAAGAACCGACTAAATAGATGAGTAAAAGATGCAAGATCTCTTTAAGAATCAAAAAAAAGAACATACATCTAACAAAATAATAGAATGCAAGTCGTTAAGATAATTCCTAACCGCGTGTAGATGAGATATATATAATATTGTTATCATTACTATCATTCATTTAATGATAAGCAACATAATTTCATAATATAGATTGACAACTCAAAGTTACTAGATCTTGATTTTTATGTTACATATTCCTAGTTAAATTGGACGAACAATGACGAAACTAGCCCTACTGAGCAATAGATGAAGTAGATCTTGAGTTGGGAGTTTGTCCACCATCCCAAAGCCGATAATGTTACTTGTTATTCTTATTTTATTTAGAAGATTATGTCTCTCTCTTTATTTGGCTTCTATTTAGAATATAAGCATGGTACTATCTTAATTATATGAAATAACATACATACACCTTTTTTCAAATTCATATCTATACATGTCATAAACTTGATAAGTGGCTAAATGGTTTTCATAGTCACATTGGTTCACATAGAAACTACCTCATCGCTTGAGAGTTTTAGAAAGTTTATCATTGTTAGTACATGCAGATCATTTATTCCTGAAAGTTATCTTCGAGATTTAGAAGTATTTCCAGAGCGAGAAGAAGGTCCTGGAGCAATCTATATTGAAGCAGCCGATAAAGTGACATTGAAAAAGGTACGTGAAATGACCTTTGTAAATGCTAAAGAAATTCTTGGAATAATATATTCATCGAAAAGTGGCAATACTCAACTTAAATGGAGACAGACGAGAAGAAAATCAGGTAGGGTACAAGGCGATGCTTCAGCCAATGCACTAGTAAATCTAGTAGAATCAGGAGTGTTAACACAGGAATGGGTCGCTAATTATCTAAAATCGACTCAAACCAAAGAAGGAAGTAATACATCATCTACAACTTCAGCTTCTTCTTCTTCTTCTTCTTCTGTAACTAATGAAAAAACAGTGTAAAATATGATGAGAAAGAGCAAAGTATGATCTAATGATTATTAAAGAAGCAAAAGAATCTTCTGGCAAAGCTTATTTTGTTATTCCAGAAGATGCAGATGACCTTCTTACTTTAAGAAGGATAATAGAAAATGGAGATTACGTCTTTGCCGATACTACAAGAGTCATCAAAAAAGTGAAAGAATTTGCTAGACCTGATAAAGGAGAGAGAATTAAAGTTCGAGTTTCGGTCAGAGTTGAGAGTATTAGCCTTGATGACATTGTAGATAGACTGCGGATAACAGGCATAATAACAAACACTGATAATGAGCTTGTACCTAGAGGAATACATCATTCTCTGACAGTACAAGTAGGTGATACAATCACAATTGACAAGAATAGAAAATGGAATGACGTTGAGACAAACATTTTGAAGAGATCAGGCAATAGCACAAATTTCATCTTAGTTGCAATCGATGCACAGGAAGCGGCTGTAGCGAAGATCTCCGGTACCCATTTAAAGATAATTCCAAATATCTATTCAGGACAGAGTGGTAAGCGTTATCAGCATGCTGCAAAAAATAATCCTAACATAGAAATTTTCTTCGATGATATTGCCAAAACAATTCAAAGTATGTTTTCAGCAGGAAGCAGAAGAGAATAACAGTACAATAATAATATTTGGTCCTGGTGAAACCAAACGTAGGTTTTACAATTTACTTGTCGAGAAATATAAATTAGAAAAAGGTAAAGTGTCATTAATAGATGGTGTAGATGTCGCCGGAGAAGATGGGATTTTTGTTTTTCTACGTTCTCCTGCCATCAAGGAGGCAATGAGCTCAAGCAAATTAGCAACCGTCTCATCAATATTAGATGAGATAATGCGTCTTGTACATAAGGGTGATGCAAAGTATGCTATGGGAATGCAAGAAGTATCCAATGCTGCATCAATTAAAGCTATAGAATATCTTGTATTCTCTGATTCTATTTTTAAAACTACAGATGAAAATGATGTAGTAAAACTTTTAAATTTACTTGAAAGTCAAGGAGCAAAAAGTTTTGCAGTGGATTCATCTACGGATATAGGATGGCGAGTTTCATCACTGGGTGGCATAGTAGCTTTACTTCGCTATTCAATTCGATGAAATTAACACACCATTGTTTTCTAATTATACAATTCTAACAATTCTATTATATTTAATTTTTAATTTTGCTTTTTGTTGTTGTTGTTTTTTGTTTTGTTGTTGATCCTATCATCCATGATAGATATTCCTTTGAAACATCATTCATTTTTAATTCTACTATTTCTGGTACTTCATATGGATGGCTATTATTAATTTCAAACTTTAGTTTATTTGCAGTTAAATTTGTTGTTTTGAATAGCGCAATAAATTCCTCTTGATCTTCAAGTTTATTTTTCCACGAGTATAAAGATCTTACCTTTGCAAAATTTACGCATGCACAAAGTTTTTTGTTAGCAATCATCATTTTAGCCACTCTGACAACAGATTCTTCATCTGGATAAGTTGATATAATTAACACACCATACTGTCTCTTTTTTTGTCTAATCATTGTTTGAAAAGTTAATTTGATGTGATAATATATAGGCTATTTGATAAAGGGTAGCAGAGTATTATCATTATTAAGTTATTGAATTTTTATCTCTCTTATAGATAATTTTTATGTATTAATTCTTGACTATATTCTAATTCCAAAATATTATTTATCTTATGCTTACAAATGTATTTTTTGACTTGAATGCTCTCTTTAAAGTTGATCGAATATTGGAATTAGATAATCTATAAGTTGTAAGGGTCTTTGTTTGTCCAAATTGTGAATTAGTCTAATAGCTGGAACATCCTTCAATTCAGTTATCCGTTTCCTTCTATATTCACATTCCGGATCAATTTGTACCCATGGATTAAATAATTGTTAGATAATATTGAACATTACATACACAGTAGAAGCGACCCCCGTAAGCACATCTTGTTGCTGCCAAAGAAAGCAGATCATTATTGAATTCTTTATAAGGGATATAGTTTCGCCCAGTACGCTATATTTACAATATTCAGAGCAAAAATTAAATATAAAGATTGAGATTGCTTACTACACATCTATCAACAGAGACAGATATGTAAGAATAAATAAGTTTGATAGAGAACCAGCAATAAAACAACTCGAGAAATCATTTTATTATGTAAGTATATATATTCTCCACATTACACTTTAATATGTTACAATAAACCAAAATATGTTATTGAAATAATGACTGACACAAATTCTCTAAAATTTGGGATCATCAAATAAATCCTTATAAATTATCCTTCGAATTGAAGATATTATGTCAAGCAACAAAATGACCACTGATAAATTGAAAGGACATAATCAAGGTATAGAACATGAAAATTATGACAAGGAGAACAGGGAACATGGACGGCATGAAATGGTGGGCGATAAGGATTATAATGATTGGACTGTAGAGTGGTGGAAATGGCTGCTCGGCAAGAACATTGAGGAAAGCCCATTCATGGTGATTGGTCATGCTGGCCCTGACAGGTACATGGCTGGCCAGCCAACTGAAATGCAACAGAGGACTCTGAAAGAACATGGCGAATCGGTATGGTTCCTTTGCGCCTCGCCTTATTCTGGAGACCGTATGGTAAGGCTCAATATACCTGCGGGCAATTGGTCCATCTTAGCTACCCCATACGTTGCCATTGCCTCTACAGAGATTTATCCATCCTTAAAGACTACAGCCCAATTAAGCAAACTCGTGCATGATGACGTTGCTGGAATATACGATCTGTGGGCAAAGCTTGATGGCACAAGCTTAAATTTACAGGTGGTAGATATGACCGATGAGCAAACCGAAATAGAGGGCATAGCGCCAAAAAATATGTTTGGAATAGATAATAAATCGCTAATGCAAAGAAAATAACATCATTAGAATGGTTCAATGTGGGTATTGGATTTGGCTAAAGCCGCTAACTCTTGGCGATCACTTGCTCCATCTGCACGGGCACTCGATGAATTATGAGTTAGACATGAAATTCAATCTTTGTGTAAACGGACCAGAGTAATCTAGCGGCTGAGTCCAAGAATTCAGTTATTGAATGATAAATTGCTAAACAAGGCATTTACAGATGGGCAGTATGGTGTGCGCCATCGGAGTAGTGCGGAAACACATTCTGAAGGCATCATTTCCATATAATAATGATGTGTAGCTCCTCCATATTCCTCTGGTTCTATGGCATTTCTGTATCAATTTGTTCCTTTGAATATTTGGTCCCTGTTCATCTATAATCTTCGTCTTTTCAATAGCTTTATTGTACATATCTACAAATAGAAGCAACTACTTCATCACATGTTCTAGTTTGCATCTCTCTCTTTTCTACAAGGAAATAGTCATCAAAACATTTGGTTCTATCTTTAACATAGTGGATTGTATGCTCAACGATATTTTCTCATAGATGAATGTAAATGATGTGCTCTATCTTCAAGAATTTACATGCTTGAGAGTTTTGCTACAACCATGGTCTCTATAGAAAATACGAACACGAGAATTATCTCTTAGCATCATAATAGCATCCATAACCACAGAAGTGTTCATTAGCCGGATTTAATCAGTGCTTTACCAATGACGAATTCAGATGATACTTTTCTTCTTTTTTGAAGTATTCTCTTTGGTTTTATTTTGGATCCAGTTCCAGATGGAAAAATGGTTTTTTCTGGTGAATCTAATAGACAGTCTTTTGAGCTTTTCTGTGATAAACTGATAATTATAGTTGTAATGGGCGGCAGTAGGACTAAGAATCATTAAAGGAAGTAGGGCGTCTTTAATTACATTTATCGTCAAACGAAGCCTGGTTCATGCATAAAATCGCTAGCGATATATATTTCCCTGTATACCATTAAATTCAGTTATCTAATAACTTCTAGCTTCAATGGGCGATCCTGATTGTCCTGCTAAGCCGATATTATATGATCTTTCACATTGTTAAGAATCATTCATTACAGCTTTCTCTACAAACGTCTTTACTCCTATTACTTTAGCGCAGTGAATCATCTATATATCATAACCATCCTTATTACATATATTGAATTGCCTTCATGGATTTCAGGGTGGTCTATAGTCTAGACATAAAATCCTTTTATTCTACTACCTGAAGATGATAATTTGCGCCTGAATTCAGTTTTCCATACTCACAGGAACCCTGGAAAGAAATAATATGCTTACCTATAGGCAGCGGTTTCAAAAACACCCAGTATCCATCAGCTGAAGCATCAGTAGTTCCCCCTCCTTTGACGTTAAATGCATTGTCTTCATTTATTCTCGATTCAAATACAGTAGGATCTGATTTAACACGCTGCGCAGGTATTCTTTTACCATTCACAGAGCACTCTTTCTTAATGATGGAATCTTCATCCCTTTTAACACGCTCAATAAGATCTTGATGTGTTTTTAGTTCAGGATATTCTAATTGATTTACTTCACAATTAATCACTGGAAAGAGAATTGATGTCTCAGTTGATATTGTACAAAATCGATTGGGAAGATTTGTGTCTTCATCAGCTAACTTTCCAGCCAAGAACAAGATATCCTTAGACTGCTGATTTACGTAGGCATATTCTCCAGTTCCAGGGTTTATTGATTTTGGCGTTAGTAGAAACCACTTCCACCATTTTACAGTCCAATTACCATACGTCTCACCATACGGTGCAGAGTCCGCAGTGAAGAAAGATATTTCGCCAAAGGTCATTTTGTCTACCACTAAATGGAATATACTATTACCGCTGACTTAATAAATTATATCTCTAACGCCATTATCATTAAATTTAAAAGAATTAGAGCGGTTTTATATTGCGCAATGAATAGCATAAATTCGTATCTTTTTTTCGTGACTCATTCCATATTATATTAACAGAGTGTGCATATTTCAATTATTACTTATGATATAATGAGAAACTATTAAATTGTAATCTATAATTCAATGAATTATTTCTTGCGTCAGATTTTCGAGATGACGAAAAAAGTAGGATTAGCAAAAGTATTTTCTACCTATTGCTTCATAAAGAGTTCATGATTATAAAAAATGCACAACGCAAAGCAGAGAACAACTTAGAATCAATGGGTTGGATTTATACAATGCATACTACAACAATATTGATTGTCTATGATTTTTGAAACTGAAGAGATAAAAACCAGACTCCAAGACAATAAATACCCTTTACTAGAAATGAATAATGATAAATGCAATATTAAAAAAAAAGAAGGATGACCCTACATATTATTTGTAAAATATCCTCATCTTTATCTTCCTGAACTATTGAAAATGGAAGATCTGGCTGAAGCCGAAGTTAATGGCATATGCGAGATATTAGATGAGTTCAAAATAGGAAGAAGAAGTAAAATACTGGATTTCTCATGCGGTATAGGCAGACATTCTGTAAGACTTGCTAACAAAGGGTACGAGGTAGTTGGGTACGATCCTTCAGCATTCTTCTTGAAAAAGGCCAGAGAAACGTACACATGCTAGTGCACTCAAAAGCCGGATTAGATTTTATCGAGGAGAACCACATACCGCGTTTCACAAATTTTGTCTAGAAGCAACGAAATAGGGTTTAAAGCAATTATAATCATGTTTAACTCACTAGGATATGCTGGCGTAGATGAGGATTTAATTATCTTACAAAACTTGTTGACTCTTTCATCGAAAAATGGGTGCATCTTGATTACTCAAACTGAAAACAGAGACTGGAGGCTAAAAAATTTTGAACCATATATAATTTCTGACTTTGGCAAACATCAAGTCCTCGAATATTGGAAATTTAACCTTGTCGATTCGACTTCGGAAGGAATTTGGAGATTTTATAGGAAAAAAAATAGAAGTTCTAGTCTACAACTTAAGTTGGATTTACATTATAGTCAAAGATTATATTCTTTGCATGAATTGAAGGAATTAATAAATCGATCTGGTTGGAGATTTGTTAAAAGTTTTGGAAGTATAGAGCACTTGCAGCAGCAAGTGTCACCAGACACTCAAGAAATTATAACTGTGAGCAAAAATTAACTTGAATTTTTTCTCAGGCATTTTTTTGTACCCTTAACCCAAATATAATAAGCATCATTCCTCTAAATCGAATGATATCTTATAATAGTCTATGCTTAGCTATTTGTTTTTTGGTGTATCAGTAGTAGTAGATGCAACTATCAGAGAGTGCCAGAACTGAACAAGATCCAATGTCTTATATTAAGAGATTCACTTAAGGGACTACCTTAATATTCCACTTAGCAACGTCATTTTCGACAGGTTGGTTAGCTTGAAGGGGTTTTCGTATTACATGCAGTTCTATCGTATGATCTCCAACTGGCAATGGTTTGAAGAACAGATAATAATTTTCAGCCATTGATGTATTATTTCCACCAACAATAGGTGCTTTCCACTCCATAAGGATTATCTGGAGGTACAATAAAATTGAATGGTTTAGAAGTAGTTTGACGGACAATATTAGATGAAACATCCTGGCCATCAACCTTGACTTGCATCAATTTAATCTCTTTGTTTGCATCTTGTGCGCAATTTAAAAGAGCAGCAGGGGACTTCGTATTCGGATACTCACCTTCATTGGGTTTTGATCCTGTAGAACATTCACCTGGAGTATACAGTCAAGTAGAGTAGTTGACTAGATGATATTTCACATTTTTGGTTTCTTGCATTCACGTTTTTTTCTATCGCAAAGGCGGGATTTCCCAAGAAAGACTACGGATTGGTTATTACCTATGACTCCACCATCTCCTTTAAGACATTCAGGCCAATTTGTCATTAGTAGTACTAGGGATGAGTAACCTCCCAATTCCACCACTTTGCTATTAGAGGTTCAAGCGATTTAACTCCAGCTGGCGGAGAATTAGGAGAATAAAAATCAATACCAGATGGACTAGCATATAAGTTCTTTAAAGGACTACTACTAGTAATAATAAGGATGGTTGTCATTAATAGAGTTAAGAATATCATCTTTCGAATGTCTAATCTTATGCTATTATAAAGAGATGATGGATGCATCAGTTTAACACTATTGATGTTTGGAAACTAATTAATATAACCTTTTGTGATATCGACTCTAGGACGAAATAATATGACATAATTGTTTGTTAATTTATTGCGATAATTTGCCAGCATTGAAGGTTGGAGATAATTTCATTCTTAGCAGATTGATTGTAGCGACAATCATATAAGAACTGATTGAACAGAATTTCATATGTTCACAGCTATTGAAAATATTAACTCATAGGTTGGCGTTTTATCCCTAAAGTTAGTTAGAATATTTTACCAAGTTCAGCATTATCTGCTCGCCTGGTTTAATGTGTGATCCCTTTTGTATCTCATTCAATACCTCCTCTATCATTAGTTTTTACATCTTCTTCGTCAGGATCTGTATCCATATGCCTTCTCATCTCATCCGACAATTTGATTTTGTCGGCAAGTGGTAGGACCCTCTTTTCTATTTCTCGTTGCGTTTCTGCCATTCCTATCTTCTTCAAGACATCAGCATCAACTTCTAAGCCTTTATAGATCTCTCGTCGTAATTCACTATCTCTAGAAACATATGCTGCACATCCGAGCATTCCAACAAGAAGCAGATATGATGATAGTCCTAAGAACAAAAGCGTGACAAGTCCAAATGGAGGATAAGCCGCATAGAATGGCATTCCTGGTTGCATTGAACAAAATAATAAGACGATACCTATGGAAGAAATTATCAAATAGTTTTTCATGCTTTTTCGTTTCATTTTTCTTCCAATAATCAAGAAGGCAATAGCAAAAAATAATCCAGATATTTGATAGCTAATTCCAAAGATGAACTGGAATTGCTGCGAGTATATAATTTGAACTAGGGTAGGATCAGTTACTAAGTTTGAATCTCTTACAATAAACGAGAAAAGTTGGTAGAGTAATGGAATGCCAACTATTAGCCAGAATCTCTTCTTCCCAATTCTGTTTGCATAGGGTTTAAGTAATAAAACTGTGAGGATCCATGAAGATATTATCATCAGAGGCAAAACATAGCCTCCCAGTCCATAGATGAATGCAATATCACGAGACGGAACAATTACGGCCAGAATTAGAGATATATAATCTCTGGGGTATATCAACTGGGACTGATTCGTAAACTGTTCTGTAAGCAACGGAACCGTGATTAAAATTAGAAATAGAATCACACTGAAAACAACTCCATAAATTAGGATTGAAAATGATCTAGCAAATCTAAACCATTGTATGAATGTTAAAGATAGGATTCCAAGTATAATAGCTGACCAAAAATGACTAAGATACACTACTAATAATGAGAATGTCTTGTTATATTCATGGAAAATAAGCATTTCTGAGATCATGATAAACAATAGGACCGATATAGTGTATTGAACTATGGATGTACCAATATAAGCAATCCTAAACAATAATGGTCGAATAGTTGTCGAATGGATATCATTTCTTTTGGCGAATAGCAGCAATATGGTATTAATTATTGAAGCAGCAATAACAAATGATACAAACAATAACAAATGCAAATTGCCAGGAGTTCCTAACTCAGTTCCATAGAAAATGTTAATGAACTGGGAGTCCACTATGGTAACAACAACCATAAGTAAAATCAGTACAAGTGTCTGCTTGCTACCACTTAATGCACTAACTATAGAGAGCATAATCTTAGGTCACACTCCATATGGCCCGTCATTAAGCAATAAAATAATAACTGACCTCTTCATATTAAAGATCTCTGCTAATTCGAGGATCGCTCATATTGACTAAATATTTCAGCCGGGCTTATCGCTAACTAGCATTTATAAAACATGTATTCACACTCTCTAATTCTCTCCTCGATGAAGGATAGTGTGCTAAAGTAATCTTGAAATGTCAGATAGAATAATAGGTTCGTAGTTTGCATACATTGTAATTCCTAACAAGTGAAGAAAGATGGTATTATTATTCATTGTAAAAGAAATACTTTTGTAAACAATGCAAAAAGTGGTTCAACGATAAAACAGGGACAACAACATTTCACTATTCACATACACCATTAAGGATATGGTTTTTAGTATTGTATTGTTATTCTTTATACTATGGCCCGGCTGTTCTATAGTTGAAACTTCACTAGAAGTAAGTGTATCATAATATTACAGGTTTACAAATTTATCAGATCTGTTTTGGAAAAATTATCATTCCTATCAACATCAACAACATCTATTTGAAGCAGTGCTATAAAAATAGTTGAAAGAGATGAATTTCATGTCAAAGCTGGACTGAAAGGTCGACCGTGTTATCCAGAGATAATAAATTCTGAAAGACTACCACACGTAGAGAACTCAAATCATGGAGAGGAAGAGGCCCACCCCCAAGCATGTAAATTCTTGAAGATATAGCACATCATCGTTATATGCTATTGCAAATATCAGATAGGATATCATTTATTAATTAGGAATTCTTTAACAAATTTAATGCGTAAGGAACTAACAATCTTCAAAGCACTCATTGCCGGCGATGCATCAATAGTGAACATTGATAAAACTCCCATAAAAAGAACACCAGGCGACTGTACTGAATGTTCACATCAATAGTGAACATTGATAAAACTCCCATAAAAAGAACACCAGGCGACATGGGTGAAGAAGTAGATCTAACTCAACACTAACTAGTTTTACATGAATAGAATTGACTTATGTAAAACTAATTAATTATTTTGCTAATTTTTCTAAATATTATACTTTCTTTTATTAGTATAACTATAATTCTTTCTGTTGCTTCCATAATATGTATTATTTGCTGATTTCTTTGAGTCATAGATGTTTAAGAAGATTCTAAAGTTAAGCATATACTCTCAACAGATAGGCTCTTATGTTAGTTAAGAAAGGTAGAGTCTCTTAAAATATTCTTTTGCTCTTCTACCCATAATTGATTTTGTGACCTCAAAGGTTTCAAGTCCTGGGACTATTGCCCTTACAACTGGTATCCCAATATTAGGATTTGTTAAATCAACAATTATTGTCCTTTTTAATCCAGCCTTCTTCAAACTATATAGAATAAGATTAATGTCATCTAAGATATCTTTGTTCATATATGTTTTGATTTCAGAGAATTTGATGATATTTTTATTGTTGTTCTTTTGCCTAGTCAATGACAATGATGATGATGACGTTGCAGGCATGAATTGCCATTTTCTTTTGTATATCTCATCATTTTCTTTATATTGTATTTTTTTCAAATCGTCTCTCGCACCTTGAATATTAGCAGCTCTTGTTTGTGAAGCTTCTGTTATTGCACGTATCAAGGCAATTCTAGCATCAGGATGTGTTCCAAAACCTTTAGCAAAATATCCATAATCACTAGTTATCCATTCAATACTGCTTGCAACAAATGTTGGAATGCCAATATCTTTTTGTGTTATATCCTTTATCAACAAAGGAATGCCAGCATTAGTAAATTTTTTAACTAAACGTTTAATCGGCTCAAACTCTTCTGCAATTTCAGAAATATCGACATCTGGAAAAATACTTGAGTCATCTACAAATTTATCTTCTGCAGGAATTTGAGCAACGGGATATCCACCATTCTCTTCTTTTTTTAATGAATCTATTATTTTTTCTAAAATATTATATGGAATAGAAGATACACACAAATCAGCTATACTGACTGCATCTCTTTCAATAACTTCACATAAAGCATGACATATCGCTTCCTCCAATACATTGCCCGATGCAAGTCCATTTGTATGGGAATGTGAAAATGCACAGATAGCTGGCTGTTTTGGAGAATATTTGTATAATGCAATCTCTGCTGGAACCAAAACCTTTTCATTAGTTAATAAATCAAATCCTGGCAAGAAATCCATTATAGCATCTTTGTCATTATACTCTTGGTTAACAGGTTCTACTACTTCAGCAGGATGCAATACTTTATTGTGTGACTTTGATAACTGTAAATAACTTCCTTGAATAAAAGTTCTAGGATAAGTGCTAGGTAAAGAAGAATATCTTTCTATTGCTTCCATTAAAGCACTTGCTTTGGCATGTGATTTTGTTGTGCCCTTTCCACTATAGACCCAAAATAAGTCTTCTGTTCCAGGTAGTATTGCAGAATAGTTGGGGATATACAATCTGTCCATAAATGTTATATCTGAAATTCTCGTTACACCAATTTTTATACAGAGTGGTATAATTTCAGTCAGTGTATCCTGAATAGATCTCACTCTCGTTAATGCACCACTACTAGATGTAGTATACTTTTTTCTACTCTTAAGGAGCAATCCGGTGAAGGTGGTGGCTTAGAAAACAACCCTATGATAAAATTGCGAATTATTAAAATTTATCTTTGTCAGGATGATGATAATACTCTTTTTTGTTTCTCTAAAAGAACATCAATTGACGTAGTATCCATGTTTTCTGAAAAAGAATTTTCGGTATTACAAATTTTAAATACTTTTGATGTATAAACTTATTGTAACAATAATAATAACAACTTTTGTATTTGTTCGGAAAATCAAAATCAGGAATTCCAATAAGACAGCGTTGTAAATTGGGTATAGGATATAAAATTACAAGGATACACACTATGAGTCTATGTTTTAATATGTTCTCCTTCTACTATCCAAAAACATGGTTCAGACCTTAAACAATTATTCTGCAGATTTTGGAATTAAATATTCTTTATTACAGATAATTACTTTGTACGATGAATCCAGCCAAGAAAGAGCCTCCTTTTTTTGAGTTAGATCTGTATATATGAGGCATATATGTATTGATTATGTTTTGAGCAACTTAATTTCCATCTACATTGTATTTTGGGCATAAGAAATCTTTACCATCACAAGATTTTGAACATTTAATTTTAACATATTTTTACTACAAGCAATTCTAAATGTTCCATTCACCTAAGCGTGAATTCTCTGTATCCAATCAATAATTTTTGACATTGATTAATCTATTATTTACTTCATTCATATTTATGTCAACTTGATCATGATTTGGTCTTTGGCTATGATGGCTACTTTAACTTCTATTTTGTAATTCCATTAGATGTGAAAATAGTTATAGTATTTCATAGTGATAAATGACAAACTAGAGAAGTGTTTATAGATATTGACTTTTGCTTATCTTCGCCTAGAGAAAAGGATTAAATCGTTACTTTATGTTGATATCCTTTTTGTAAATACCTAACGTAGTATACTATTGAAAATATAGAATAATCATTAAACTCTATCTTCATTGCTTGATGATTGTTAATTCGTATGAGACTTCTAGTTTGAACGTTAAATTTTCGTTAATATGTTCCCAAATTGGACTATGAACTTTATTATTTTTTAACTGAGTTAATGTATAGGTCTCCTCTAGTGAAGTCTCTCCTTTAAAATAGATATGGTGCTTACCGATTTGCAGAGGTTTTATAAAGAGCCAATAACCATCGCATACAGATCGTGTTAATCCAGGTCTAACATCATATACATTGTCTTCAGGAAATGTTAAGTTGAAAACCTCAGATTGAACACGATAATTGTCTAACTGATCTATCTTTTCTCCATCAATAGTCGCTTCCATATGAACCACCTTATTTGTCGCATCCCTGGATCGCTTGATCAATTCTAACTCTGTTTTGAGATCGGAATCTTCTTTTAAGGAATCTTCTTTTTCAAGTATTGGAAAGAAAATAGCTTTTCCTGCAGGTATTGTACATTTGCGTTTGACTGGAACAATATTTCCAAATGTCCCAGTCAAAAACCATACATTTTTGTCATTCTGATTGATTGAACAATATTTGCCAGTTTCATCTAGCGATGGATTCTTTTTCTTTGGTATTGAGAGTATCCATTTACACCATAGAGCAGCCCATTTCTCCCATGATTTACCGAAAGGATGCACATTACGTTCGTATAAAAAGTCAAACTTCATTTCTAAACATCACCTTTAATGTCTTAACTTGGGTGATCCACACTTATCAGTTTTGATTTATAGTTAAAAATTGTCTAAGATGAAAATCCCATTTTGATATTATATATTGATGATAAGTGAAGTGGCAGAATTTATGTCGTTATTTGTTCATTATATAACACTGACTTGGAAATAGTTAAAGCTTAGCAAAGGAGATATTTTCATTCTGTGAATCTTGTTGTTGTTTTTGTTTCTGTTATGTTGATCCTATCATCCATGATAGATATGCCTTTGAAATATCATTCATTTTTAATTCTACTATTTCTGGTACTTCATATGGATGGGTATTATTAATTTCGACTTTAGTTTATTTGCAGTTAAATTTGTTGTTTTGAATAGCGCAATAAATTCCTCTTGATCTTCAAGTTTATTTTTCCAAGAGTATAAAGATCTTACCTTTGCAAAATTTACGCATGCACAAAGTTTTTTGTTAGCAATCAGCATTTTAGCCACTCTGACAACAGATTCTTCATCTGGGTAAGTTGATATAATTAACACACCATACTGTCTCTTTTTTTGTCTAATCATTGTTTGAATAAGTTAATTTGATGTGATAATATATATAGACTAGACTATTTGATAACGGTAGTATTGCTATTAAAGTATGCTAGATTTTTTAGCTATTATAGCCACTCTTTTTATATATATTAATTCTTGACTATATCTAACTAATTCCAAAATTACTTATCTTACGCTTACAAACATATTTTTTGACTGAATGATTTCTTTATAGTGGTCTAATATTGGAATTGGATAATCTATAAGTTGTAAGGGTCTTTGTTTGTCCAAATTATGAATTAATCTAACTGGAACATCCTTCAACTCAGTTACCCATTTTTTTATATATTCACATTCCGGATCAATTTTTTTCTGTTGTATCCATGGATTAAATGTTCTTAGATAATGTTGAACATTACATCCAGTAGAAGCGGCCCATTGCCATGAACCATTGTTAACACAAGGATCGTAGTCGACAAGTTTCTGAGCAAAATATTTTTCTCCCCAGCGCCAATCAATATGCAAATCTTTTGTTAAAAAAGATGCAACGATCATCCTTAATCTATTAGGCATAAAACCGGTTTTGTTCAATTGACGCATGCCAGCATCAACAATTGGGAATCCAGTTATGCCATCGCACCATATCTTAAAGGCTGTTTTATTACTATCATCCCATTTTATTTTATCGTACTTTTGATTAAAGGCCTTTCCAAAAACATAAGGGAAATGATATGCTATATAAGTAAAGAAATCTCGCCAGTATAGCTGTTTTATTAAAAGATGATCACTTCCTAACTGATTTTTTATGGAATGATATACTTCTCTTATAGAGCAAGTTCCAAACTTTATATGTGCTGATAATCCTGTAGTTTGTTGTTTTGCAGGATAGTCTCTTTCTAACGGATAGCCTTTAAATCTGTTCAAATTCATAAGAATTTTTAGACAATTCTTTCTTCCTCCATGAGCATAAATGTGCTCATTTGGTTTTTCTATGACTATCTTATAGATGTCTTCTTTTTCTACTTCAGATTCTATAGATTCGCATGTAAAAGTTATTTTCATTGTATACATAATTTAGAGGGAGAATTTATGGGGAAGATGATTGATTTTTTTAGAAAATAAGTGAAGATCTTGAAAGGTTTTCCATTATCGTCTGTGACAAATTCTGGTTCATTGATTAGAGAATCTGCATATTGATAAAATGCTACATTACTTTGATAACAAATTTGGTTAATACAATTATCCCTTTTTTTACTAAATGGTGTGTAATCCTTATTGACATATACGGCATCAATTTTCTCGCATGATATTAACTTCTTGACAACATTTTCTTGTTCTCCATAAAAGAGATACAATCTACTTTGATCGTTATGTTTTAACAATGACAGTTGCCTATCTAAATCCCTTAGAGATTCTATCATAAACTGTAATGCATTATTACTTTTGTATTGATTGTTCTTGCTTTCTACTTGCCTCGGATCTAAGATGAAACAGGGAATAATGCATTCTGATGATTTTAAAGCGTTAATTAATGCGGTATTATCTTCAAGGCGCAAATCCCTCCTAAAAATAAATAATGATTTTTGATATTGCTTTTTCATTGAATTTACGATTCAATTTAAAAATATTATACTTTAATACATAGGTTGAAAGATAATATCTATTATGTTTGTCTGTGGTGTAATAGTAGTAGTTAGAAGAAGAAGAAAAAAAGAATTATAGAAAGTTGTTGTTGTAGTAGTAGCAATAGTAACCGTTATGGAAGAGGAACGCCAGTAGCTTTTAGCTGTTTCATTACATAATTTACCTGTGCAGCTGTAACATTTCCGATAAGTGAATTTTGTGTATATTGTAGCATTGAATTAATAAGTTGGGATATCATCTCTGCATCATAAAATGCATGTGATTCTGAAAGCAGTTCTGCTACTTTTGATACATCCATGCCATTGACGATCTTTCCGCTTGTAATTAAGTGGCCAAACTTTTGGACTGATTCAAAAACTCCAATGTTGTATGCGATAAATGCGATTTTTTCAGGTGGTAAAATATCAATTGATTCCATGATATAACAAAATGTCAATACTGCTACTATATTTTTCTAACTTACATTATTGATAAGAAGATTCTTAAAAATCTATCATAGCCCCCCATCAAGATATAGATGATGAGTTTGAAATTATATGTGCTTCTATAATAAGGTGGACTTGAAGACGTAAGCGAAACATCAAAGACAAAAATTACATGACTCGCATAATAAAGTGGTCATAATGGAGAGTTAATGGATTTGACTATTTTATAGTCAAATGAAAAATTTGATATGATAAATATATTCTATATAAAATGTTCCAAGGTCGAAGCTTGCATTTTTGTTCGTCTAAAAAACTTTAGCCACTATGATCAGTGAATGAATGAGAAAATACAATTACTTTTTTAACCACTTATTAGAGAGCACATACATATACTTTTTATCCTCAAACTTTGCTATAAGGAAATTACAGCAACTCTATTAACATACACTAATAATTAATTGAGTAGGCCCTCTAGCAAACTCCATGTTTGAAAAGTCCTTAAATAACAAAAGGAGGTTATAGAGTCTCTGTATTATGTTGTTATTTGTGGGATTAATATGGGACTAACCAATTCTGCGGTTAGTATTTGATTTTATTAGGAGCGTTCATCTATTGAAGTTCTAGAACTACTACTATTACTATTACTATTACTACTACTAAAGGATCCCGTTGGTATGTCAGGAAAGCTCGCATTCACCCTAGATTCTGCAACTGCCCCTGCTTCAGCCAAAATTCTATCAACATCTTCACCGCTGGCATCAAATGTAAAAGAATTATTGCTCATGCTTCCTGCATTTGTCATAATGTCTCTAAATACTCCATTGATTTCGCCTAATTCAGTATCTACCTCTGGCATTACAGATGACAATCCGGATTTCACCCTTGTCAATGCTCCCATTGCTGGTCCGATTGACACCATTACGTCTCCAATATCAAGAGTTGATTCTAGTCTCATTTGTATCTGTTCAAGTGTGATCTTTAATTGTGAAATAGTCTTAGCTGTTTTTCGAATCTGCGCTAATTCATTTGATAACATCTTACCTTGCTGTACATCATGTTTTTGAACAGATGCTATAACTTGGTTAAAGTAAGTTTTTTCTCTTCCTCTTAATTTCTCCAACATAGTATCCATTTTCTGATTCTGTGCTTGAAGCCTATTCTTTGCAAATTCAATCTTTGATTTCAAAGGCGTCTGTGTCCTTACACTTTCTTTTATCCTTTCGGCTGTAGATATTCTATTTTTATTGATCCAATTGCTGCTAAAGCCCGTCGTCATTACAAACTAGGTTGATAAAATGACGTTAAATTACAATGTCATAATTGCATAACAAAGTAGTAATATTTTCTAAACGTAGAATAGTCAAAGTCCTTGATTTTATTCTATATATAAGTTGCACATTTATTATTATTAATATAGTTGTTGATTTTCAACATATATATATAAATTCATTATCAGTTCTATACTATAAAATACTAAGTAGTAATTTTCTTTAACTGTTTAAATGAGGTATAAAATACAAGAACTCTATTAATAAAAATTTTTTATAAATAGAGACTAGAATAGAACAGAGCTTGATATTTTTGCATTTAGAGTTTGTTCATTTTAGATGCCAGAGATACCAATTTATTCCTCTGTAAGATCACGTCTGAGGTTAGCAAGTTCTTTTATACTATCTATTTGTATGTCATCGCTTCTTGTAAGTAATCTAGATAGCGTTGGCTTGGCATCCTTCCCTAAACTTATTGCCTCTTTCCCTTTCCTAAGAAAGGACATAGTCAATCCATTATCTGTGAGTTTCTGACTAAATTCTTTTGCTGTTTTTAGTTTATCAAAAAGCCCTAATTCCTCAGAAACTCTGAAAACTTCTGGTTGCAAGAGATCTACCACTATCGAATTATTGTTAAGATTTATCTGTACTGCAGACTTATCTTTAATGTCTATCTTGATTACACCCTCTGTCGCAGCTCTCATAGATTTAACCAGCGTATTTGTTATTTGGTCGTCCTCATCGATATGAAGATGATCGTCTCCTACCATGTCTCTAGATATCACTGCCTGGTTTATGTGCGAATCTATTGTAATTATGTCTTTTGCCATTGACAGCCCATTTAATGCTATTAATCATATTTTAATTACCGAGACTTTGTGCTATCAAATATGGATTTCTAGGTTCTCAAAGCTATAAATCATTTCTATATTTTTTATATTAATTTGTCAAAGAAAGTTATGATACTATTTCATCTAATGACATGGGATGATATAATATGTAAAATTTTGTTCATTGTATTTAATGGTATTTGATTGCTAATTATAATAAAAATATCTACACATATATTTTGTTTAGCAGCTAAGGCATTATTTAATTAATTAAATAATATTTTTATGATTAAAAACAAATCAAGCATTTTCATTTTGATTTTTATCTATAATATATATCAAAAATTAAAAAGAAATTATGGAGGAACTGGAGAAGGTGCCTCTGTCAAATACAGAAGTGGAGAAGGACGTTCTTGAAGGGTCATCTCTAAATCAAGGAACTGTCCATTCCTATATATAGTCAAGGTTATTTTATCACCAACTTTCTTCTGCTCCTCAAGATAGGAGATAAAATCTTCCATTTGTATAACATTATGCTCATCAACAGCTGTTATTATATCTCCACCATGTCTTTCACCATATTGATCTGTAATGCTTCCATTTACTCCTGCTTTATCAGCAGGGCCATCCTTTACAATTGAATCTACTAATACTCCTTTGAAATTTCTTTCTAAACCTTCAACACTCTCTGCTAAATCCGAAGTTAAAGTGGCTGCAGTAAGTCCAAGCCATGGATGAGTATAATTTCCCTTTTCAATTAATGCAGGAACTATCCGTGTTATAGCATTAGATGGAATAGCAAGTCCTATCCCTGAGAAGCCACTTGTATCTGAAGTAAAAGTGGCAGTATTCATTCCAATAACTTGTCCATTCATATTTAGCAAGGGTCCACCAGAATTTCCAGGATTGATTAGAGCATCGGTCTGAATTGCATTTGGTATGGAAAAACCAAGTCCTCCAATTGGCAGCAAGCGTTCAGCATTACTTATTATACCAGTAGTCATTGTGCCTGCTAGACCAAATGGATTGCCAATAGCTATTACCTGTTCTCCAACTTCAAGTTCAGAAGAGTTTCCAATTATAAGAGGTTTAAGAGGAGGAGGAAGAGAAGATAGTTCAGTAAGATTCTCAACAATCTCAATAACTGCTATATCACTAAAAATATCAGTTCCTGTTACATTTGCAGTATATCTATTTCCATCTACTAATGTTATATCAACTATTTTAGCATCACCTACTACATGGTTGTTAGTAATTATGCGTCCTTTATTATCATAAACAAATCCAGATCCTAATGCACTAGCATTTTCTGATTCTGGACTTGGTGATGATAATATGCTACTAGGTGGAACTTTCCTTGTTATCTGAACTACAGAGTTCTCTACCTCTTTGAATATGCTATTAAGAGAAAGAGAATCATTTGCCGATACCAAATCTACGACTGTGGAGTTTTTGTTGTTGTTGTTGTTGTTGTGCCATAACAGGATATTGGGATGTTAATAATGCATTCATTGCTGTAAATACAAATATTATAGATAATACTATTTTCAGTTTTGATCTATGTAACATAGCATGACTATATATCATAATCTTATAGATGTTGCTACTCATTCTGTTATAGTTACAGACGTTACTGTTTTCTTCTTTTTTAAGCTCAATATTTTTACAATTTTGATATTTCAAGAGGAATATACTAATCAGTTAACTACCATGCTGTCAAAATATGAATGATTATAAAAAATTTCACTCAAATAATTGCTAGCATAGCAGGAAAAATTCTTGAATATTTTACGTATTTACATCTGCTGGTATTACATGACTTCACTAAATAAGATATAGAATTCATCATGATAGCTTTGCTCTTCTCTCTGCCTTCATAACTTCGATAGACCTGTTTAGATCAAATAGAAAGAAAATAAAGGAGAGATATTGAAGAAACAATTATTTTAGACAACGCCACTTTGAACATTGACTAAGACTAGATGTACAAGATTTACTGGTAGCATGCGGATGTGTGTTAAGCTTAAAATTGGCTAACTGATGATAACCATTCGTTTCTACTAAATGGATTTAAAGCAATGGTGTGAAATTGATGAGCGTATATATATTGCAGACGCCGACGAACGTTATAAACAATATGCTGGTTTTGGGTATAGCGAAGCAGTAATAGAACAACTCGCTGATATCAAATTGCGTAATGCTCAGATCTTTTTGAGTTCATTTTTAGAACCTAGAGAAATTTATCTTAATGCAATAGAAAGCATTGCAGATTCAAAGACGAAAAAACTTGAACTCAAGTTACACAATTTAAAAAATAAAAAAATTATTTCTTCGAAATACAGGTTTAACAAAGCCCCTGTTAATTGGAGTACATGGCGACAATTCAATAGCATTGAGAAAGATTCAGTGAAACGTAAACACGTATTCGATGAATTTATTGCAAAGACAAAATATATTGCACCAACCATAGAAAGGCGATTTTCTGCAATAAAGGAGGTATATTCCCAATATGGAGGAAAGACTGTCAGCAAAAGAGAAAAAGATCATGATGATCATCATCATAATAATAATAGCGATACAAGGAGCAGCAGAGGAGATAGTTATGGTAACCAACCTAGTAAAATCAGCAAAACAAGTATGAGTCCTCTTGATGGATATTTAGAAAATGAAAAATTATCATATTCACAATTAATCCAATTTGTAAAATCTATGGGTCAGCAAGCAAAGAAGCCTTTTAGAGAGGCACTTGCTAATATTTCTGAAAAGGTTCTGGGAAGAGAAGCGGAATATTATGACGACTTTTACTTTTTCCGTAATAAGGTTTATTTTGACATGGAAAAGAATTTTTCAGGAATTGATCCTCTTCAAGAGGTAAAAAAGACACTCGAGTTAATTCAATTTGATTTATCTAAAATTAATTTTGATGTAGATAACAGAAAGAACAAATACCCATCCCCTATCTGTTTCTTCGTCCAAGTGCCAAATGATATTCGTATTTTATATAAAACTGAAAGTCCATATTTTGATCTTCAAGGATGTTTCCATGAAACAGGTCATGCTATACATGCAACCTCAATTGATCCATCACTAGAATACTGGAACAGATACAGTTTTTCAATGGGTATTGCAGAGATATTTTCAATCCTATTAGAGAGATTGACAAAAAATAGTAATTATTTAGAATCCGTCCTTGAGATCAAGGATGAAAGTGTCCGCAATGAATTAGCGAGTCGTAACAACTTTATGGAACTTTTCTTTGTTACGTTCTATACTGCAAATTCATTGATGAAAGCAGAATACTGGCGCAAAAATCTTTCAATAGAAGATGCAAATGTACTTTATTCTAAATTGATTAAAGAATACACGGGATTTGAAATGCCAGGTGAATATTGGATGCTTCATCATATTCTTCCAGATGCAATAATGTATGTTCCGAGTTACTTACTTGCAGCCGTCCGTGCTAAAGAACTAGACATTTATCTGCAAAATAAATTTGGCGAAAAATGGTGGATAAATGAGAACGCAGGAAAGCATTTGCGAGAGATTATGAAATCTGGTGCAAAAATAGAACTGGGAAGATTTTCTAAATTGGATAGTAGCTTGTTTATAAAAGAAATAATCAACATATAATATAATTTTTTTTATGATAATCTTTCGTTGTGTGTCATAACTAGAATGTGTAGAAAATTGTAGTCATGATGCAAACGCAACTTTCCAAAGATAAACCAATATATCTCCTCTAATTTGGCTTAAAATAATCTCAGATAGCAGCATCTATTTGTCCAACAATAAGAGCAAGAGTAGGAGTAGGAGTAGAAGAAGAAGAAGTCGATGACTATATAGCTACAAAACGCTTATGAGAGAAGATAGTGAAGATAGTGAAATACTATGCATAAAGCAGATAGGAATTATACTTTTAAACAAAATATAAATGAAAGAATTTAACTACAACCATTGAGGACCTCAATAACGTAGATTTTCCTCAAATTCCAGTTGGAGCAGAATGCTTCTCTGCTCGGTGTTGTTGCAAGTTGTCAGGATTGTTAAACTTTTCCATACACATATCACAAATATACTCTTCAATGGAAGGGAGTTTATCAGTAGGAGAAGCAACATTTTCCTCAAAATGCTGTATTGTTTCATAATGAATCACTTCCTTTTCGAGTGATATTTTATATTGGGAATTGTATTTGCCATTTACAAGTTCTGAATTAGGCTTTTTACTTACAATTTCATATCCATGTTTAATCTGCTCTTCATTTACATTTAGTATGACAGCTGAATCTCCTCCATTTGTCTTTATGTCAAAATGTGAAATGGCAGAAATTGGAATTTGAAATTCCTCATCTTGGATAAGGCCTCGATTATATACTGTGAAATGCTCATTATCTATTTTACTTATCTTGCCAATATTCTTTCCATTTGATGTGAAAACATTGTCACCTATAAACAAAGTAAATGCAACCCTCAAAGAGTGGCATCGTATTTATCAATCTATTGGATTACAATATTAAAAGAAGATACTATTAGTATATCATTTTTATTTTCATAAGATATTACATTCATAATCTCTTTCATTGTTTAAAAAATTATTTTTTCTTCTTCTTCTTCATCTGTCGTGCAATACTACAATGATGAATGGATAAAAGCAACATAACTACAAGCGATTTGACATTATATGTAACTACTTACATACTAATAGATGTCAAAAAATCATATGCACAAAATAAATGTGAAAATTCACCTATATGAAGTTATTCAAAGAACATTTAGTCAAATGATAAAAGAACAAATCCAGCTAGATATAGCTGGCTAATAAAACGGAGGGATACATACTAATTAAATACGTATTACTAACTCTCTTTCTCTCCCCCCTTTTTTATTATATTTATAATAAAATTGAGAAGTGCAATACGCAAATTAAAGCTAATAAAGCAAAAAATGTGTATAGAATACCATTCAACTTTCATAACTAGATACTGCAATTACTTTCTTGCTATTTTGACTCATTAATTTGTCTTTGATTATTATATTTATATCACTATAAACTGTTTATTATTATTATCTATCAATTATAGTGTCTTGTTTGATGCAATGAAGCATAATTATTATTAAATTGAATTATCTTTTGGACATAAACATTAATGAAATGCCTTACAAATATCACGTCTCTTTGTTCTAATTTAACTACTACGAAAAAGAAAATGAAACCAAAATAAAAGCGGACATAAAAAAATCATCTGTATGATGAGGTTTTAAAAAGATCAATAAGATCTGTCCAATCCATGCGCTGAAATTCAATTGGATCTTTAAGTGGGTATTTTACCCAGCCTTTAACAATTGAAAACTTGTATATCTTTGATTTGTCTATAAGGTTAGCATCAACTTTTAACAGCGTTCCCCATCGCTTCTCCTGCTGAGTGATATCTAAAATCTGTCTAAAGGGTATCTCAAGATTTTCACCACTTTTATTAAGATCGTCTTCTAAATCTTTTACTTTGTATCCTTCTAATGGACGAAATACATTTTCACGTTCCTTGAATCGTTTAAGTTGCCTCATAGCATGTACATCATGTATTCGATAAGTCATATTTGTTTTTGAGATAAAAGCTATGCGTCTATCAGTGATAACAAGCATACCTTCTTTACCCCGTTTCAAAAAACCCTCTTCTTCACCCCATATCCAAACCAGATGAGCTTTGATTTGTTCATTCCAGTCTACCAATATGCCTCACACAATATTTTGCTAATTAAAAACTTCTTGTTTCCCAAAGAACTGGAGAAGGATAAGAATGAGGTATAATGTATTTTGCTTTTTATATGCTAGAATTGTATTTCTATTAAACAGTATCAATAATAGCGCAACATATAGTATTTGCAAACCCAAACTTTCTTTCTTAAAATTAAAGAACATTTCCATACACTCATCTATACAAATCAATAATTACTATAAAGAAGGACAAATAATTTCTGGATTAACTACAATATACGACATCACTGCTACTGATAGTATAAAAGTTAATATTATTAAACGAGCTTCAAAAAATTTTAGTTTAAAAACAAAAATAAATTAAATTAATGGTTCAAGAAGGAATATAACAATTTAAAAATTTAAAAAAAGAGTTTTTAGGACTCGATTGAGGACAGGTTAACCTTCTTCCCAACCCTTTACGAAAACAGCATTCTTCTTTAATGGAATTGGTTGTCCTGGTGTATAGTCCATTGGTCTCATCCAGAAGATTGCCTTTGTTGGGCAAACACCAATGCATGCTCCATCGGAGATGCATCTCTCTGGGTAAAAGACAAATGCTTTACCTCTCTTCCACCCTTCTACTGGCTTTACTCTCAGCACATCTGGACCAAGAGCCTGTACAAATCTCTACACAGAGAGCACAGCCAATACAGTGTTGTTCACTAATATCCGGAAGTATTGCTACTGGCATCTAATTCACTTACCTTCGATCCATGTTGAAACTATTTAAACCCTATGCCATTTTTATAACACAGTAATATAGCAGTATAGACTTCAAGAGGTAAAGTCTATGCTCATTTTCATTAGCTTTCACTATTTAATATGTTAAACTTTTGTCATGATAGCAGTTACAAATTATTATTATTATTAACTTTGCTTAACTAATGCTCTCTGTTAATACTAACTAAGTTGATTATGTATTATTGAATAATCTAATAGAGAAATAACATCTAGTTGTTAAATCATTTGTTGAATAATACCTTCGACATAACAAGATGAACAAAAGATATTCGTATGCTCTCATTATCACATCACTAATTCTTTTATTCTCATATCCTCAAGGAGATTATGTATTTGCTCAGAGCACCCCATTGGAAGAACAGACTGAAAATGCTTCTAATGATGAAATAAATGAAATACAAAATCAAGAACCTACAGAGACAAGAGATGGAGGAGAATATAGTGGATTTGAAGAAACAGGAGTTCAGACTGAAGGAATACCTGAGGAAGGTGCTGAATCAACACCAGAAGCTCCAATATCTGGTCTTGAGGTAAGAGACCCTAACGACGAGGGTGCAGCACCATTTAATGTAACAAATGCTACAGGCAGATCATTTAATCAAACCGATAATACTACTACAACAGCAAATACAGCTTCACAAGCTAATAACCAGGCAGAAGAAAATTCAGGTAACCCTAATCCAATTATGGATACACTCCAAAAGATTAATCCCTTTAAATGATCTTCAAAAGATTTTGCCCTTTCATAAGGCAAATATTGTCAAGATAGTATAGATTCAACTTCTCAGTCATGACTTGCACATACTGCACATACACACTCTGACATAAGCTAATCTTACAATAGAAGTTAACAAAGACTCTAAGAATAATAGATCAGTATATAATATTCTTTATTTAATTTGTTTTTTGATAAATACGCTCATATAGATAAATTTATTATTATCTCTATATCTTTTTGTGAAATCTCATCTTTTTATCCATCTCTTTTATCATTTTCAAATAGTTACCCTTTCCACTAGACTTTGTGAAGAGTAAAAATCCTCATTATACTCATATTCTCAGCCGTAGTCTACATTGAGTTAAAGATTTATACAGTCATATATCCTTATAATTTTGAAGTTATGATATTAAAAAGTATAATTTTTGGAGCCAGCCTTACTATTGCTATTGTATTAATAACAATTCTAATGGGTGTTGGTGCTGATCTTTCAGTACCAAATATAGCCTATAGCCAGTCTTTTCCTTCTGTTCCTTCAGTTCCGACTAGTGACAGTATTAATAATGCCAATAATAATAATAAAGCAGTAATCTTAACTTTTGACGATGGATACAAGAGCCAATACACTAATGCCAAGCCAATTCTAGACAAATACGGATATAAGGCTACTTTCTATATTGTCTGCAATAATGTAGGTGGTGGAGAAGGACAGGTTCATCCTAATGTTAAAATGACTTGGGAAGATATAATAGCACTTTACAATGAAGGACACGATATAGGATCTCATACTATGAGCCATGATGATCTTGATAGCCTGTCAGAAAGGGGTATAGAATATGAAGTAGGTGGATCAAAAGAATGTCTTTTTGACCAGGGCATTAATCCTACAAGCTTTTCCTATCCTACTAATACTGGAGCTCAGAATGTAGCAGTAGTCAATACAGTTGCTAAATATTATGACATAGCTAGAACTGCTAATGATCCACTAATGTATTTGCATTGTGATGGGTTTAAAGAAGAATCAAGTCAGACTGATTGTAGAACATTTTCTGATGATGGTGAACTTACCTTTGCAAATAGGTACTCTATTATGGGTTGGAGTCATGATGCTGAGAGGAGAGAAAATTCATATAGTGATTCTGAAATGTTAGACAGGTTCATTGAAGTTGTCAATAGCCAGTCTACCTATAATACAGATGGTACAATAAATGCAATTCCCATAATTATATGGCATAGAATAGATAATAGTGGAGTAGGCGATCCAGAGCAGTATGCTACTAGTATAGACTTATTTGAAAAAGAGATTAAATATTTACATGATAATGGCTTTAAGGTCTTGACAATGGCAGACATTGGATATGATGAAAATAGCAATTATCTATATCTAAAAAGATAGAGAGTAAGGAAAATAGAGATTATCACATTTCTAAATTGTTGTTTGGTGTCTCTAATTATCAGTGATCTACAAATTCTCATTCTCCTCTCTAAAGAGATAAGACGCCCTATTAAGCAGGAAATATGAAAACCCCCCCTTTCTTCTGAATATATTTTGCCTTCTTTATTTGTGAATAAATCTTAAGACTACCATGTACATCTATTCTATTAGCAATATCCCCATCAGCATTAATCTTTAGCCATGTTGTATCTTTGGAATTAATATATAATATATTTCTGTTAGCTATTACAACACCTGTATTAATAACCATACTCCATTATTAGGCTGTGTTGTTGTTGTTCTTTATCTAAAATGGTATTATCATTTAGTTGATTATCTATATAGTAAGACTTGTAGAATTACAAGTTACTGTAATAAAGTTATTAGCTGATATATGCAATACAATCTTCTCTTTGCTTTGTCTTTTTAATATTCCTTGAATTTTATCATGAATTAAAAAAAGCCTATTTGAAAATTTTCTATAAAAATAGAAGGCCGCCTGCACCTATGCAATAATTTTACGTAAATCAAATGTATATCCATAACATAAAACACTATTACACAGTATGTAGGTTAAATCAAATCATATTTCTCTCTCTCATTTTATATATGGTATATACATCGATATTTTATATTGTGTCCAGAAATTTCAAATTAGCACAATTCATGACCATTGCCGCTATAATGATGGTGCTTTTCTTATCATCCATTACACTTGTAAATCAAGTGCATACTGTTCCAAAGGCAAATGCTGAACTTGTTGACAAATTCGGAGTGAAAATGCTCTATTCTACTAAACCAGGTAGTTACGAAGAATGGTATATGGATATGGCAAATCCAAATGATGACAAGAGGTTCGACCCACAGAATACAATTACAAAGAACTCTGATGGTTCATGGAAAATGAAATCAGACAAAGTAAGGATGTATATTTTTACTTCAACAGGATATGATAAAGGTAAAATTGCTACATATGATGAAAAGCAGTTAGCATCCAAAGGTTATATGCAATCACCTAACGATTGGAAGAACGTTGAAATGACGGGATACATAAAGTTAAATGCTTATAGTTCTTCAGATGACAAATTTCAGTGGTACAACCGTGGTGGACGTCATATAGATCCAGAACCCTGTGAAGGAACTGGATATAAAGGCAATCTCTTCTACTCAGGTGAGGTCCTTTTTGCTAAAGAGCAATGGCATAACCGTGATGGAGATGGCTATGTATTTACAGATCACAAGGATATTGAAATTGATTCAATTAAAGGTAGGTGGATAGGATACAAATATGTAGTATACAACTTTGAGCAAAATGGTAAAACAGTTGTAAAGATGGAAAATTGGCTTGATAAGAACAATGATGGAAACTGGATAAAGGTAGATGAAAATGTCGATGATGGCAGATGGGGAGATAAAGGCAAAAAATGTAGAGGAGCACCAGACCAAATAATATCTTGGGGTGGTCCAATTGCTACCTTCCGCTGGGATAATGCAAAAGACGTAGACTTTAAGAACCTTAGCGTGAGAGAAATTCAAGCTCAATAATTTTTATACATACATATATACTCTCTAAATTAAGCTAAAGGCAAATATTTTTGTAGATAAATATACCTTGCTATTTACTATTCTATTTTAAAATATTCTAAAACATACTGATAGTAATTGTAATTATAAAAAGCTCATATAGTTCAATTCAATTCATAGTGTATATCTACGTGTCATATTAAGAATTTTAATCCTATAGAAGACTATTTATCAATTAAATACTCTTATAAGATTTACATATAAAACAACTAAAAAATAAGAATATATATTATGAAGGAATATATATATAATAAAAAAAAGCATCCTTACTCCGATAATCGCACGTGTTGTTAATAATAATAATCATCGGAGGCTAAAAAAAAAGATTATTACATCAATTCTTCTCTCATCAATAATCATACTAAGCATGTTTACAATCAAGAATCCATTTATTTCTACTATCTCTGCTCAAGAGAGTGAAAGTAATACCCCTTTAATAGGGGTTAATTTACGCGGATACTATACAACCATGTCAGAGGAAAGAGACTTTAGAGGTTCTCTTCCAAAGAATTACTATGAAGATAGTTTCAGATTAATTTCTGAAGCAGGTATGAACCATGTACGTTATCTATTCTTTTGGGAAGCCTATATAAAACATCCAAATAAATTTATAAATGAGCTAATTACTGTTGCTCAGACTGCCGACAAATATGGAATAAAAGTGCTCTATGATAACCATCAATTTCATACATCATCTTGGTTAAATAATCAAAGAGGTAATGGTTTTCCATTCTTCTTTTTTGAGCATAATAATTCTACATATCCTTACAATAGTGGAGGAAGCCCTAAATACCAAACTGCACAGATATGGTGGACAGACTGGTGGAATGGATCAGTAAAGGATGCTAGTGGAAGCGATGGTTGGACATTATTGGCTGACTTTTTGAAAACAATAGTAACTACTGTAGATGCTTATCCAAGTACAATAGGCTATGAAATACTAAGTGAACCTCAAGTACATAATGTAGATCAATGGGAAAAGGTAGGAGATTTCAATACATTCATTACAAATGAATTGAGAACATTAACTCAAAAGACAATAGCATACAGTATGAATATACCAATAGAACTTGACACACCAAGAGGTGTAAATCCTGAGAATTTGGCAAAAATGGCACCAGCTGATAGAACCAATGTTGTATTCAAGATCACAGTATATGGTTTACCTGAACGTGATAATTATCAAGAGTTTAAGTTTGACGTTTTAATTAAATCAGCACAACTTGCTGGAGTTCCAATATATGTAGGAGAATGGAATAATGTGAAGCGAGAGAAAACCTTTAACAGCGAAGGAGAAGAAGTTTGGCAAATAAATAAAGGAGGTAGCGATATAACCCAAGATGAGACAAATCGTATTATTCAAATATTCAATGAAATACCAGTATTCGGATCGGCTTATTGGAATTGGAACTTTAAACGTCATGGAGCACCAAACTTCAATCTCATCACTCTCAAAAATGGAAACATACAAACTACGCAATACTATGAACTACTCAAAAATGCAGTTTCCCCTAATTTAATATCGTCGTCGACTAATAATATAGAAGGAGGACAAGAGACCGTGGATGAAATAGATTTGAAGATCATCTCACATCAGCAAGGCCAACAAGTTCCAGTTGGTGAACTTACAATATCAGGAACATCCACAGATAATCCAACAACTGATTGCCAAGTTTCCGTAGATGTAAATGACATAGAGCCTTTGCAAAATGCTATAGCAACAGGTCCAGGAGGAGTTAATGATTATTCAACATGGCAGTTTACATACACAGAAGATTATCAGCTTATTGAAGAAGGAGTAAATGAACTAACCTCGAAATTAACTTGTATTAGTAATCCTCCTACTGCTGATTTAGTAAAGTGGGATAGTATTAATGTAACAGGAACATAGATATCAACAACTAAGCATCAGTGACAACAAACGCAGATAATTAAAATGAACACAATGCAAACAATGAAGATGTCTCCTTCTTCTTAGCATAATCTTTGGTTGATACTTTTATATGATTTATTACAAAAAAGAAATCATCTATATCATAGAAGTAAAATTCAAATTCTTTTTGCAAGCTGTATTAATGACTTAATTTGGTTAGAAAGATAGCTGTTATAATACCAGTGTTTGTTGCAGCTGTCACTATAGGATCACTTGGTCTTGTATTTATTCCACAGGAAATTAAAAATAAGCAGATAGACTTTGCAGAAGGAACGATAAGAATAGATGATGATGTAATTAAAGTGGAAATTGCAGAGTCTCGTGCAGATAAACAGAGATGGTTAATGTTTAGAGAAGAAAAACTCCCATTGAATTCTGCAATGATCCTAATTTATGAAAAGTTAGATTTATACGCTCTATGGCTTTTAAACATTGAATACAATCTTGATCTGATCTGGATTAATGAAAATGGCAATATAGTGTACATGGTAAAAGATGCAGATCCTTGTAAAAATGCATTGGATGCAGCGAGCTGTACCTATAAAAATACAAAACCTGCTAAATACATTATTGCTGCAGCATCGGGATTCATAGAGGAGCATGACATTACTGAAAAATCAATAATGAAAATAATTTCGATCTAATTATTATTATTAATAATAATAATTATTTTATCAATATAATACACACATATAAGGAAGAATTTAACAAAAATTAATTAAACCATGCATGAAATAAAAGAGAAATAATATTCATACAAGATATAAACAGAGGAGAAGGAGTTATTACTAACTTTCTAATCAAAAAGTAATCAGAATTTACATGCATGCATTATCTTACAGTGATTCAAATTAGTCCTCTTATCGCAAGTTTGAGCACTATTAGTTAGTTAGTTAGTGGCCAACTACTTTATGTAAATCATTATAGGCTTGCCTTATTTCTTCTATTGATGCCTCATCTTCAAGTGTGGTAGCATCACCAATTGCAGTTCCACTGGCTATGGATTTAAGCAACCTCCGCATTATTTTGCCACTTCGAGTTTTAGGAAGTTTGTTCACAAAATAAATCTCTTCAGGTGTTGCAATTGGTCCCACTGCATTTCGAATGTGATCAATAAGCTCAACATGTAGCTGATCGGATGGTAAAAATCCTGTCCGCAACACCAAAAATGCAATTATTGATTCTCCTTTTTTTTGGTCTGGCCTACTCGTTACTGCAGCTTCCGCAATCGCTTTGTATGATACAAACGCACTTTCTAACTCCATTGTACCGAGCCTATGTCCAGCTACTTTAAGTACGTCATCTGCTCTGCCTAGAAGCCAAAGATAGCCGTCAGCATCAGAAAGTGCATAATCGCCAGCATAGTATACATTTTCAAATTTTTTCCAGTAAGTATTGCGATATCTTTCGTCATCTTCCCATAGTGTCATTAACATCCCAGGCCACGGCTTTCTAATCACTAGATATCCTTTTCTGTCTGAATCTACTGGTCTTCCGTTTTCATCAACGATAGCTGCATCTATTCCAGGTAGGGGAAAAGTGCCTGAACCAGGTTTCATGGGAACAGAATCGATGCCAGTACATGTACTTATCATAGTGGCGCCTGTTTCAGTCTGCCACCATGTATCAACAATGGGACAATTCTCTTTTCCAATAGTCTTAAAATACCACATCCAAACCTCCGGATTAATTGGTTCACCTACTGTTCCCAATAGACGAAGAGAAGATAGATCAAACGAATTAGGGATAGTATCTCCAAATTTCATATACATTCTAAGAGCAGTAGGAGTGGTGTATAGAATTGTTGCACCCTGTTTTTCCACTATGTCCCAATATCTGTCAGGTTTTGGATAATCAGGAGTCCCTTCATACATTATTTCGGTAACGCCATGCATTAATGGTGCGTAAACAATGTAACTGTGTCCGGTTACCCATCCAATATCTGCAGTACAGAAGAAAATGTCTTCCTTTCTAAAATCAAAAACCCATTTAGCTGTTGCATACAGATATGTAAGATAGCCACCAGTACTATGTAGCACCCCTTTTGGCTTTCCTGTTGTTCCAGAAGTATATAGAATATACAAAGGATGAGTACTGTCTAGAACTTCTGGCTCACAGTATGATGGCGAATTTTCAATTAAATCATGCCACCATGAATCTTTTGGCCCCATCTGAATATCATTTGATGCTCTTTTCACTACTATAACATGTTCTACTGAAGGTATAGAAGAAATAGCATCATCAACAAGTTTTTTCAGTTGGATAAGCTTTCCTCTTCTGTAGCCACCATCAGCAGTTATTATAATTTTTGCTTTCGAATCATTTGCCCTATCAGCTAATGCCTGAGCGCTAAATCCAGAGAAAACAACGGTGTGAATTGCGCCGATTCTTGAACTTGCTAGCATTGCGATTGCAAGTTGAGGAATCATAGGTAGATAAATTGCGATCCGATCGCCTTTTTTAACCCCGAGATTTTTTAGAGCACTAGCTAATTTGTTAACCGAGCGATATAATTGATAATAGGTAAATGAGTTGGTTTCGCCATTTTCACCTTCCCAGATTATGGCTACCTTGTTTTTTGTATCAGAATCGATGTGTCTATCGAGACAGTTGACAGATGCATTTAGTTTTCCACCAACAAACCATTTTGCAAATGGAGGATTCCAATCAAGTACTTTATCCCATTCTTTGAACCATTTTAGATATTTTGCCTGTTCTTCCCAAAATTCTTCTGAATTCTCCAATGCCTGCTTTCTTATTTTAGAAAGCCTTTTTCCTTCCAAATTCACTTTAATTTTTTCGCTATCTTCATATATTTTTGATAACTTGTCAAATTCAGAATCGGACATATCTACATAATGAGTAATATGATTTTAAAAGCATTTAGGTTCGATAATAATCATTATTTTAGTAGTGTGAAGTGAAAATTTTTCATATTAAATGTTGCTTTACTATGAATTATAGTATCGAATCTTATTAGATACATCTATATAGATCCTCTTACTTAGCATAAGCCCTAGTAATCAAAAGGCCGAAATGTATTATAAATCTATAACATTGTTCTATTATAATGTGTCAATATATTAAAATAAAGAAATTCAGTGTATTTTGTTGTGAAATACAGAAGCAGAACAGAAATAGTAGCAATGATCTTAGAAGCAGCGAATGGTGGAGCAACAAAGACAAAAATTATGTACAAAGCATTTCTGAGCTATGCACAGTTAAGGGAATATCTTTCTGTGCTCATTGAAAACAGTTTATTAGAGTACTTGGAAGGTTCTCAGACCTACAAGACCACAGAAAAAGGATTGAACTTTCTAAAAATGCACAACGAAATTGGCGAGCTTCTACAGACATCACCAAGACAGGAAAAATGATCTAAATCATTTTTCTTATATTTTCTCTTTTCTTCTCTACAATTTAACATTCTTACATTTAACTTTTCTTTACTACTAATTTAGGAATTATTAGGAATTACTTGGTTTAACCAACTCGTTTCTTTATCAACATCGTCGGCGTGTGTTTCAACTGGCTTTTCTTCAGCACTACTTGTAGCATTCTTGCCGACGATCTGCTGCGGAGCAATACTTTGTCTAGAGACAGAACCTTCATGTTGTTGTTGTTCTTGTTGTTGTTGCAAAGCAGATTCAGTTGCAGGCATTTCTCTGACAGCTGATTCAACATCTGATACGGTCGATATCGTATTATTTTCTAGGGTTTGCTGTGTAAGTCTTGTCTTGACATTATTGATCTCAGACTTTTCAAGGTTAATGTGTTCCATCAATTCATTTGTATTTATGCTGATTTGTTGATACGCATCCTCTGTTATTTCATTGCTTCTATGCTGTAGCTTTGCGTCAAATAATACTGCTTTGATATCTTTGCTTTCTTTGTCCAATTCGTTTAACCTTTCGTGCAATTTCTCATGAATATATTTTTCATCCTTTTCAAGATCATTCAGTCGTTTTTCATATTTTATGTAAATTAATTCAGCCTCATCTTTCATCGAATCGTTTTCTGCGACTATATCCTTAAGTGCCTTTATCCTCATTAGAGTAAGATTTTTCTGTCGCAGTAGTTTTTGTGCATCCAATCGCCATCTTGGAATGTAGATTACATAATCTCCTTGAACTAGCAGTTGTTCATATGCCAAATGTTTTAAACCAGCAGAACCGCAATCTACACCGACAGATTCAATTGAACCATCAATATCTGTTACTATACCGATTACTTTTCCTATAAAAGTACCATACATATCCTTGACTTGTTTGCCGACAAATTCGAGCTTTAGTTCGCTCATGTAAACCCTTTAGAAGATAGATATAATGGCAACATTGTCAAAATTATTGTGTAAATTGGTAAGACGATTTTGCTCGATAGAATGTTAGTGATAAGAGTACAACAGGAACAACAACTTTTCTTTTCTATAGAGTTAATGTTGTAATATTTATTTGAGCTACGCGTTTATTTGAAGAAAATAAAATATATATGGCAAAATTGAATCTGTAATTATTCTTTACTTTGTGGAAAAAATTCCACTCTGTAATGGATCACCATAGACGTATGTATATATATATACTGCATGACAAAAAAAGTAGTCGTCTAGGGTCTTAATGGTTATTATTATTATGTCAGAGTAAAAAAAGCAACTGTGAATATATATTTGCGAAACATTTCACAAACAACTAATTATCTCTAAGGTTTTAAAGTCTGCTTCATTGCTTATATCTATAATATAATGCCAAAGAAGCTATTTGTTATTGGTGTTGGTCCAGGCTCTCCAAAATATTTGACAGATATAGCTAAAGATGCCATTCGTCAATCACGCTATATTATAGGATATAAGTATACTCTGACTACTATAGAAAGCATAATCGATAGAAATAGACAAGAGGTTTATATGGTTAGCATGAAGAATCAAGAAAATGTCTATCAGCAGGTACACGATAGAATGAAGGAAGGTGATTATTGCACGATACCATTTACAGGCGATGTCAATTTTTCAGAATCAGAAGTAGTCGATAGATTATTTGAAATTTTTGGTGATGATAACGTCGAAATTATTCCTGGCATTAGCTCAATTCAGATGGCCTCAGCAAAATCCCGAGTACCCCTTGATAAGGCATACATTGTTACTTTTCATGTAACCGGCGATATTGAACAAAAAAAATCTGAATTAGTCAAAGCTATAATTGATGGAAAAAGTGTAATATTATTACCGCGACCTTGGCCTGCTAATCCCTCAAAGAAATTTATGCAATCAGATATTGCCTTATTTTTGAAGAAAAATGGAATTGAAATTTCAAATCTTACAGTCTGGGTTTTTGAATATCTCACTAAAGACGATAAAGAAACTGCCTTCAAAGGCAAAGTCATCGATTTGGAAGGAAGAGAATTTAGTGATCTTTCTGTTATGGTAATTGATCAAGTAAAGCGTCAGACATATTTGCATTTTGATTGAGGACTGACATTATTTCATTATAATAGCAATTACCTATAGAATCGATATCCAGTAGTCAAAGACGCATACAAAATGCATATATATATTCAGGCGATCAGGAGGCTCGCCATTTTCTATCACGTTCTCTAAATAACTCATTTGATGTTCCATGAATCTTTATGCTTTTCCTCTTCCTCAAGTTCTAACATATTCATAGATGAAATTCCTAAATGCTTATCAATACTTGTAAAACTGCCTCTGCTGTTTTTGGCTGAATCATATTTGGTTTATCAATTTCACCCAGTAGTATACACATGTGGGGGCTTCTTGCTGTACAGGCACAGATTAAATCTATATAATCAAATTTGAAATGGTTGAGGGAACGTGCTAACGAGCATCAGTATCATCAGAAACACGCTACTTTGCAAGTGAGAATATTGGACTCTTGCTTACCCGGATTGTTTTCTTTACAGGTAGCATTATTTTTATGAATCCTCCTTCTTTCCAACTTTTAAGATTTCTTTCAAACTCTTCGTATATTCCTAGATTAAAGCATGCAGTAGGATCGTTTTCAAAATCGCAGATTTTTTTATTGTTTATATATTCTCTATGCAATTTTTGCAACCATTGATCAATTATTTCAGGATGTTCAGTCAAAATTGTCTCTACAACCTCAGCAGTATAGACAGCAATCTTGGTTGCAAGTGAGGCATTTGGCACCAAGTCATATCCCCGCAAGATCAGTCCAAGAGAATCATCCTTCAACATTTCAGACATAACTAATAATATATAGATTTTCGAATTATTAAACTATTACTTTATAGTATTATAATTATTATACTATAACAATGAAAAAGATAAGATATGATGCTTTAATAGACAATTAATTAAAAATTATATATCAGGTAGTGTAGCAGATCCATCGAGTTGCATTATCATTTGCCATTCAATTACAGCGCCGGTTATCAGAAGAACTACAATAATTCCGATCTCAATAATAGTATGCATAGCATATTCTCTCCATGGTTTTTTCTTCACGAGATTGTATGTAAGCATACCACTTCTAGATATCGCCAAGCCATAAGCAAAAATTTCCATAATTCCAAAAGGTGTGAATAAAATTGCTAGTGGAGGAACATTCTGAAGATAAGAAGAGGTTTCTGCCAGTGCACTGAATACTAATCCTGTAGAAAAACCAGAAAATATTCCTAATCCTATCCCAACTATGGGAATAAACATAACAAGTGCAATCATGACGTTATTGATGAAAATTCCATTTTGATCAATACCTTCGATTTTTTTTATAAATTCCCCTTTTACATCCTCTGCTTCCTCCTTGTTTATATCAACTGCAGCTCCACCAGAATAAGCAAGCAAAAAAGCAATTGCGCCAAATGCCAAATATATAAAGCGCCGTTTAAAGTTAAAACGCAACGTGCAGATATGACATTTTATTCTATAATTAGTTTTGTCAATTATATAGAAATATAATTAAATATGATATCCAAAGTAAAATCAGCTCAGCGCCTTGGCCTTACAAAGAGAAATTTCTAACGCAATATCATATGCCACTAGCAAAGGCTATCAGATGCATCCTGATGCTTTTGCGATGCTTAAAGGTCTTGATAATGATGTTGTAAAGATAGTACAAGACATCATCAAAATGAAAATCAAACAAAATGAAAATTTTCTTATCAAGGTAGAGGATATCAAGAATCATATTAATCTAGAAGAAAATAAAGTAGCTGTCATTGATTTTGGGGATATTGGTAAAATTGATGATACTAAGATCAATAGACTATCTGCTGCTGCTGCGGTTGTAGAATATTCTTCTTCTTCTTTTGATCAGAATTCCCATAAAATAATCTTAGACCCCACTCCTAATATTAACACTGGAGAAGGAGTCGAAGGTTATGCTGCACTCTTTCGTAGTCGCTTTGAAAAATCGCATCGCATCTTGGCATTACGACCAGAAAGTAAAAGAATTATACAAATTGCATCTGTGAAACATAATACAAATAATGCAAAGGCAGGAAAGTCATACAACAGCAGGACGGAAGGGAATTTCGTCAGGAATCCTTCTTCTGTTGTAGCTGGTTTACTGATGTCAAAGCGTTCAAAAAAGAACGGAATAGAATTGGTAATTGATGACTACAGTGGAACAATGAGCGCACTTGCGGTTACTGAAGAACTAAAGAAACTTGCGATGACACTTACGCTTGACCAGATGGTCATGCTAGAAATTGATAATAATAGTAATAAATCTACCCAGGGTTTCACTATAAAGAATCTAGCTTCTCCCGATATTCCTGATCATCTTCCTAATAGATCTAAAGCAGAATATTATGCAGTTTTAATTTCCGATTTACATGTGGGTAGTAAATATTTTATGGAAACAGAATTTATGAGATTTTTGACCTGGCTTTCATCAAGTGAGGATGAACTTGTACGCAAAATCAGATTCTTATGTATTGGTGGAGATTTAATTGATGGTATTGGGATATTTCCTAATCAGGATAAAGAATTGCTTGAACTCAATACTAGCAAGCAAATGGTACACGCTATAGATTTGCTTGCTAAAATCCCAAAACATATCAAGGTTTTTATAATTCCTGGCAACCATGACCCAGGTCGAAGGTCTCTACCGCAGCCTTCATTGCCGAGAAAAGACGCTGATAAATTGTACTCCTTTGAGAATTTTACAATGCTTGGAAATCCTGCCTTTCTCGAATTAAATGGTGTAAAGGTATTGATGTATCATGGACAGAGTCTAGATGACATTATTGCAACAACACCTGGTCTAAGTTATTCAAAGCCGGCAGAAGCAATGAAAGTATTACTCAAGGCTCGTCATTTATCACCGATATACGGACAACGTACTCCTATAGCACCTGAACAAGAAGACATGATGGTGATTGCAGAAGTTCCTGATGTATTTCATTCAGGACATGTCCATGTTATAGATGTTGGAAATTATCGGGGAACCCTGATCGTCAATTCAGGCGCCTGGCAGGCGCAAACAAAATTTCAACAGACAATGGGTATTGTGCCAACTCCGGGATTTGCAATTCTCATTAATCTGGCTACCTTACAGCCATTTCAGATGGACTTCAATCATTAATCATCAATAATGCCGAGAGAATTGGATCGTCTTTCAATGCTTCTTTAATAGTTAAAACTGGAACAGTAATTTTGATTCTCTGTGATCTACCATATCGTCCTTGGCTCATTATATTACTTATTACAAGACCAAGTTGATCAAGCTCACTTATTATTTGAGTTATACGGCGTTGTGTAAGTGGTTCTTGCTCAGTATGTCTACATAATGACGAATAGATTTCATATACTTCACCAGTATTGCCAATTTTTGATTTCATTATTGCCATTATTATTATCTTAGTATGAGTAGTAGAATTTTTTAATATCTCAAAATTAGTATCTTTCTCTATTTTTTCTTGAGCTAATCTAATATGTTTTTCTTCTACCTTATCTGCCTTTTCTCTTTCGGCAATTTCGGCGGCAACCCTTAAGAGATCAATTGCTTTTCTTGCATCACCATTTTCCTTTCCAGCCATTGCTGCACACAGATTTATTGCTGCACCATCAATAGCATCATCGTTGAATGCAACTCTAGCTCTATCTATCAGAATCTTTTGTAATTGTTCTACTTTATATGGATTAAATACCATTTCCTCCTCGCTCAAACTGCTTCTGACACGAGGATCCAGTTTATCTTTGAATGTAAGGCTGTTAGATATTCCAATTAAACTAATAAATCCCCCTTTGGAGATTCTTTCATTTGCCCTTGTAAAATTATACAAAATATCATCACCATTTTTATCTACGAGTGAATCAATTTCATCGAACACAAGAACAACATTTAGTTTTTTCTTTCTAATAAAATCAAGAATTCTATCAGTCGCTTCACCCATCGATAGTCCTGTGAAATGCACTTGTAATTTCTTTTCCTCTTGGTTAATTCCCATCTCCTCAGCTATTTCATAAAGTACTTTGTATGCGGTATTTGCAGATTTTGTATTTATAATTGGTACTATAACTTCTAATTCCAGTTCCTTGGCTTTTTTGTGTAGATGTTCTATTACTTTTTTAACTACTGCAGTTTTACCAGTACCCGGTTTACCAAAGAGTAACAGATTTGATGGTCTGGCGCCTTTGAGAACTACAGATAGCGCCTGTGCGACTGTTTTAGTTTCTTCATCTCTAAATGGAAGATTTTCAGGAACATAATCTATTGTTAATGTTCGACGATTTTTTATCAAGGTTTCTCCTGTAGCAGCCTTTTCAAAAATATTATCAAGAAAGTCTTCGCTCATACTTATCTACACACACACACCCCTATCTTTCTCTTCCAGCATAAAAAGAAACCTTTGTTAATATTATGTTAACAATATGTTAACAAATTGCTTTTAAAGCATAAAATTTAATTTTATTGATTAAATAATAAAATAATTTATCTTAATTTTATCGAGCTATGAGGAAAGACTTGGACAAGAAATGATAGGGTGTGACTTGCCATGAAAGTTATTACATTGACTGACTTGTTAACACAGGGTTTGATAAAACATAAAAACGGTTGATTATGACCCCCTTATTTCCACTGGAGTGTTATAGTTGCTGTTAACAGTGTTAATATGAACAATTAGACCCCATTATTTCCACTGGAACTTTAAGATTTCTTGCTGTTATAAATTGATTAATTAACAAATTTCTTCTGTTAATAACTTTAGGACTGTCTCATGTAGAGTTAACAAAAACTAAGCTAATTGTTATCAGAGTTATTACTACCGTTGTTAAGTTGTTAACGTGTTAACTTGTCAACAGGTAATGATGCTCTGGATTGAGCGCTAGTAAAAAGAAGATAAAGATACAACTTGAAGATGCAGAAGGAGGCAAGTATAATCTTTCGCTAGAGGGTAATGTGTCAAAAGAAAAGATAATGAAAGTGTTTGAATTAATGGATCTCATAAATGTAGATGGAAAGAGTAACAATGGATATAATGAGACAGAAATCCAAAACAAGAACTTGGCATCAGTTGGCTCAAAGATATGGGGTATAATTGAACATAAATTTCCGTATAGTACTTTTACGTCGTCTGATATTCTTGAAATATATGAAGATGAATATAACGAGCCCATTCAGCTCAGTATAATCTCTACTTATTTGTCAAGATATTCTGACAGAGGTAAACTGGGTAGAAGTCGAAAAGGAAAAGAATGGATATATAAAATCACTAGGCCATCGCAGGTAATTGAGAGTCAGTCGAATCAGCATGAGTCTCAGATCCATCATATACAATCCCGCCATCTTTCCCATGATGTCCCATCAACTGTATACGACCTGCATCAGTAATACTATATTTGAAGGGTTTACTGTTGCTGTCCCTAATCACCAATTTGGAATCGTAAAGTTTCTTCATAAGACGTGATGTGTGCTCCCGTGTTCTTCCAACAGAGTGTTGGATTTCTCTCGAAGTTCTCGGTTTCTCCATCAACATTTTCAATATGAAATCCATAGTGCCATTATACGAATCTGGATGTCTTGAGACAGTCACTGGTGCTTGTGTGATACTAGTCAGATTACTCACAGTGGACGTGTGATTATGCTGTTGTTCTAACCGTGAGTCCTGGTGTGATATTAGGTTTTGTTTATAGGATTTCGTGTTACTGTTGTCATTCTGAGAGGAACTATGGAAGATATCGCGTTGCATCACTCGCAGTTCAATTGTGTCTATTCTGACACGTAATTCAGAAATTGCTTTATCGTAATGATTTAATCGACGAGTATATTCTGAGACTATTGATTGAATAGTCTTTTCCTCTCTATTAAATGGAGGTTGAAATATTTCTTTTAACTTCATATATGATATCACACTTATGATACCTACAACATATGACATAATAGATATAATAACATCCAAGTTAGTACTAGAAATATCACTCATATCACGTTATCTGGTTGTTGACAGTGATATAACTTTATAGAGTAATAATAATTTACAAAGTATTCATTCTTTTAATTAACTCATCAATAGTAAATATCACGCTACGACTTCGAAATATCTGAGAAATATCACTACTTTTGTTACCAAACATCACGATAAGTTGTTCGCTAATACGTTCAATTGCAACAAGTGTTTGGTTGTCTATTACAGTTAGCGATCTAAGTAATAGCAGGCTATATAGTAGCTTCCTGACTTTCTCCCTACATTGTTTTATTTGTCTATAGTACGCACCAGAAGTCATATTCTTTGGCCGCTGAGCATTGTTTAATCTTTTAGAAATAATATCTATTTGTTTCTTAGTAAATAAAGAATTTACAATAATATGTGAATAAACATCATAAGAATTAGATTGATCTTCTTTCATAAAAGCTATACAAGTTTGTATAGCTAAATAACTTTTAAAAACATTTTGAAGTGTGATACGTATAAATCAAGATAAATACAACATATACAAAAATATATACCATAATACTGTAAGTTACAGAATGAAACAATATATATATTGTTCAAATTATAAATAATATATGTATATTGTTATTAGAAAATTACAATAATATTAAAAAATATTTTCTACTAATTTTTTTGCATTATCGGGAAACTTAGGCTTCTACCTGTTATCTGTTATGCATTGTGTCATATTTCTATATGATTCTTCTAAAGTAAACTGTTATAAAATTCTTAAAGCTTGCATCGTTCTTCAATGAACTAGGAGTACTTCAATCAACTTTCATCGTCAAGTAAAATCAACAGCTGATCGGATAGAATAATATTATAAGTATTAGAAGGAATATTCTATTGTGAGCAGTGAAAAGGATATTAAGGATGAAAAAGAAATTACCTCTACTAACTCAGTAACTCCTACAACTGAGGATACAAAAGAAGAACTAACATCAGTAATAAAGCCAGAAACCACAGGTATCAATGGCGAAATTATGGTAATTACACCGCCACCGATCAAATCTTCTAAAGTTGTGGTAGTGCGACCATCTTCCCATGAAAAAAAGGAAGGAGATTATGACTCAATCTCAGATAAGGCTAAAGAGACAAGTAAATCACTCAAACAGACGGTTTCTGCAGCAAGTGAAAAAGCAAAGCTTCGCAATAATGATGTAGAAAAAGACAAGAAGGTAAATAAAACTGAACATTCTTATAAACAGCCAGATAGGGAAGGTATCGGCGGACAAAACACAGCTCGCTATTCCTGTTAATGAAGAGCGGTTCTCAATTTCAAAAAATACCGTTAGTGAAGATGTAAAAATAGAAAAAAGATGGATCAGTGCGACTAGAAAAGTTGAGATACCTGTACCATATGAAGAAGTATTTGTCAATGATAAAGTAGTAAAATTATTTGATGAGAAAGATGATGACAATATACTATCAAAACTAAAAGGTAAAATCCTAGACAGTATTGATAGAGATAAGAATAAGCAGCAGCAGACAATATCACAACAACAAAATGAACCAAGAGGAGAATTGATTCCATTGTTCGATGATAACGACAATAATCAAATAACTGAAAAGGTAATTCCTATCTTGGGTGAGGAGATAGTGGTTAGTAGAAGGACAGTAAAAATAGGAGAAATAGTAATAAAGAAGAGAAGTGTTACTGACAATAAGAAAATCCAGATAGACATTAAAAAGGAAAAGGTAATGTTAGAATATCCTGATGGAACTACAGAGCAAATAACATCATAAATAGTGGGTTAAGACAGAAATAGAGAAAAATATCATCAATTAAAACACAAAATCATAGATAATATCCCTAAAAATTTAATTAACTCACTAATTTTCATTCAATCAGTATTATATTTTCATTGACTAACTTTTGTTTGTTGTTGTAGCTCTTCTTTACTATTCCTATAAGTATCCGTTATGTCCGAATTATTCATCAGTAATTTATAGGACCTTATTGTGATGTAAACGTAAATCGATAGCGATGATATATAACTATAAACAATCGAGAAATAACTTCAGACGAACTGTTGAAGATTATATTGTAAACGAACTTAGAAAGCATGGCACATTATGCTTTCCTCTTATAGACTCGGAAAACTTTTTAAATGCATCTTCTATCGCCAAAAAGGCTGAATTAATGGGCGCCTCTGGCATCTTGGTTGGTGGATCCTCAGCAGTCGATCAACTTGAATTGGCTGAGATAGTTTCAAGTATTAAATCACAAATCCAAATTCCAGTGATATTATTTCCTGGAAATGTCACGGGAATATCGCCAAAAGCTGATGCTATTCTCTTCAGTTCCCTACTCAATTCAGAGAATCCTTACTTTATTACAGAAGCACAGGCATTGGGAGCCCTTGCTGTAAAAAAATATGGAATTGAACCATTGCCAACCGGTTACCTGATTATTGGCGAGGGCACTACTGCATGGTTTGTCGGACGGGCTCGTGCCATTCCTTTCAATAAATCAGGAATAGCTATTATGTATTCTCTTGCTGCTCAATATTTGGGCATGAGGTTTTTATATCTCGAGGCCGGTTCTGGTGCCGTACAGAATGTCCCACCCCAGATGGTATCAGCAGTAAGAAAACATTATGAAGGCATACTTATCGTAGGTGGTGGAATACGTACCCCAGAAACGGCAAAGGAAATAGCTGATGCCGGGGCTGATGCTATTGTAATTGGGACAATGATTGAAAAAGAGGGAAATTGGGAAGATAGACTCTCCTCAATTATAAATGCAATAAAGAGGTGATAATAACTACGTCATGACAATCATAAGCGATGCAGAAATCCTTCTAAAGGAGGTTAGTATGCCTGAGTATTACCTCAATTATCAACACGAAATTTTAAAAAATGTACAAAGAAACTTTGAATTAGCTACAAAAGCACGAAGGATGGGATTAGATGTTTCTGACAGAGTTGAGCCAAAGATTGCTTATGATCTCGCAGACAGAGTCGCAAAAATGCATAATATAGACATTGCCGACAGATTACGCGCCTTACTATCACATACCACTAAAGAGAAGGCAACACTTAAAATTGCTGAGGAGATTGCTCTAGGAGAATATGGCATAGGCGACCTCAGAACTAGGCTGGATAATGCCGTTCGTGTTAGTCTAGCTGTAATGACAGAAGGTGTGACAGTTGCCCCATTGCAAGGAATTGCTGATGTGCAGCTAAAAAGTAATGCAAACGGTAGTCAGTATCTCTCAGTATCTTTTGCTGGTCCTATAAGATCTGCGGGAGGGACTGAGGCTGCTCTTACTATGTTAATAGCAGACCATATAAGAAAAGTTGCTGGTGTAGATAAATACATTGCAAATTCATATGATGATGATGAAACAGGAAGATTTGTCGAAGAATTGAGAATTTATGAACGTGAAGTTGGCAATTTTCAGTTTAAAATATTGGATGAAGATGTAGTTAAATGCATAACCAATTTACCGGTAGAGCTTAATGGTGTCGATACTGATCCAGTAGAAGTAGTAGGACACAGGGGGATGAATAGAATTTCTACGGATAGAGTACGTGGCGGTGCTCTCAGAGTAATGAATGACGGTCTAATAGGTCGAAGCAGAAAATTACTTAAACTTGTTGAAATACTTAAACTAGATGGATGGAATTGGCTCAATGATCTCAAAGGAGCAATTCAGACAGGAGATGACGATGCAGCTCATCATAGAATGTCTGAAGTGATTACTGGTAGACCAGTACTTTCGATGACTAAGAAAATCGGTGGCTTCAGATTAAGATACGGTCGATGTTGCAATACTGGTTTTGCAACTATTGGAATTCATCCTGTCGTGCCTATTTTGTTAAACCATGCCATTGTTGTAGGAACACAAATAAAAATGGATGTACCAGGAAAGGCATCAACTATAGCACTCGTAGATACAATTGAGCCTCCACTCGTTAGACTTAATGATGGGAGTGTAGTGCAGGTATCAACTGTAGATCAGGCTACGAAGATTCGATCAAGAGTTGATAAAATACTTTATCTTGGTGATATTCTAATAAGTTATGGCGATTTCCTTGAAAATAATGCTCAACTGCTTTCTGCCAGTTACGTTGAAGAAATTTGGGCTTTGCAATTGCATTCCAAATTGCTTACATTACCTTCTTCTTACTTCCCAATGGGAGAAATAAATAACGAGAGGCTGATTCAACTATCAAAGGAGCCGTTTACAATCTTTCCAACAGTTGAAGAGGCATTTGAAATCAGCAAAAAGTTTGACATTCCTCTTCATCCAAAATATTCATTTTATTGGGATTCTATCAATATAGAGGAAGTTTTATTGTTGAAGGAAAAATTTTGTATACAAAAGCAGCAAAATACTAGTGTAAGTAGTAGCAGTAATAATAATAAAATCTCTTCTGATACTTATTTGCTTTCACTTGATAACGATGCAAAGATAAAAGATATCTTGGAACGACTCGGCGTAATTCATTCAGTCAAAAATGGAGATAATACTATCGAGATTAATATCCGAGATCAGTCTTATTCTTTGACTAGATTATTATTATTATCTTCTCAATCAGTAGCTATAGAGAATACAGACATTACCAAAGGAATGTCCTTATCCTCATCATATGCTGCTAATAATATGGAAAAAAAAGATGTAAGTGAATATATATCCATAATATCAGGCGTAGAAGTTAGGCCAAAATTTGCTTCATCAGTAGCGGTAAGGGTAGGGCGTCCTGAAAAAGCTGCAGAGCGTAAAATGAAACCGCCCGTTCATGTGCTATTTCCTGTAGGCTCCAAAGGTGGTGCAACACGCGATATTTTGAAAGCAGCAAATAATGAATCTTTTTATACTGAAATTTCAAATAGATTTTGTAATAATTGCAGACTTCCTTCAGTTGGAATACACTGCCGTAATTGTAGAGCGCCTACTCCTCTTCGCAATCTGTGTATTCTTTGCAAGGAGCAGATTTCAGATGATGCTGACAACAGCTTGTGCCATATCTGTGGTAGAGAGGGCAAAACTTACTCTCCAGTTAAATATCCGTTGAAAACAACAATTGAAGTAGCGGAGCAAAAACTTGGCATCAAAGCGACTGAGCCATTTAAGGGTGTCAAGACTCTTATGAGCAGAGACAAAGCGACTGAGCCATTAGAAAAAGGGATATTGCGACAAAAGTACAGCCTCTATACTTTTAAAGATGGGACTATTAGGTTTGATGCCACTAATGAGCCTTTGACCCACTTCAAACCAAACTGGATACAGACTAGTATAGAAAAATTAAGGGAATTAGGTTATACTAGAGATTATAGGGGCAAGGATCTTACGTCCTCTGACCAGTTAATCGAATTATTAATGCAAGACGTAATAATACCTTTGGATTCTGCTAAACATTTGCTCAATGTAGCAAAATTTGTTGATGAAGAACTTGTAAAATTATACGGACTTGAACCTTTTTACAATGCTTCCTCTGTAGAAGATCTTGTAGGACATTTGACAGTAGGACTGGCACCACATACTTCTGTAGGCATTATGGGAAGAATCATCGGCTTTACAAATTCCCAAGTCTGTTTGGCTTCTCCTGTTTGGCATTCTGCAAAACGCAGAGATTGCGATGGTGATGCAGATTCATTAATGTTACTAATGGATTCATTCCTTAACTTTTCGTACGATTTTTTACCAGATAAAATTGGTGGACTTATGGATGCACCACTACTGATTCAACCAATAGTATTGCCATATGAAGTTCAGAGACAGGCTCATAATATCGATATCGCTTCAGTTTATCCACTCGAATTTTATGAAGCGACATGGAAACAGGCCAAAGCAGGAGACTTGTCTGACAAGATAGAATTAGTCAAAAATAGGATTGGAAATGAAAGCCAATTTTTCGACTATGCCTTTACACATTTTACAGGTTTGTTAACAACCAATATTCAACACAGTGCATACTCTAGACTCAATACTATGAATGAAAAATTAGAGATGCAGATTGCTACTGCGAAGTTAATCAATGCTGTCGATCCTGACGAAGTTGTATCTATGGTCCTTACGACACATATTTTACCCGATATTATGGGTAATATGCGGTCATATTCTTCTCAGGGCTTTAGATGTAGCAACTGTGGAGAAAAGTATCGCAGAATGCCTTTAATAGGAAGATGTATTGGATGTGGAAATGAATTGTTACAAACAGTCACGCGAGGGTCGGTTGAAAAATATGTTGGCATTGCAACCAATATGTGCGACCAATTTAAAATCAGCGATTACTTACGTAGCAGAATCGAAACTTTAACGATGGAATTGAAATTAATCTTTAAGGAACAAAAGAAGGAACAGTCTACTTTGAGCGAATTCATGGGTTAAGATTTGAAATTCTTTCCAATGATATTCATCAATTACCACCAAAGAATTTCTTGACTGATTCGCCGATTTGAGTAAAGAAATTTCCTATATTGTTGTTACTTGTTGGTTTATCGGTTGTTGTAGCCAAGGTTTTATTGTCTGCATATAATGTTGTGTTTGTTCCTGTATTATCATTAATAATCTTCTGATCGACGATATTTGATGTATTTTTAGTTGTATTAACCGTTGAAGAATTATTCTGACCTTCAAAGACTGTTGTATCTTGTTCATTGATAGTGGCATTTTCAGTCCGAGATTTTTCCAATTTTTCTAACATGGAAGCATTAGGAATATCTGTACTACTATCGTCTAGAGTTAAAGCAATATTGTTTCCTGCCAATTTTTCTAATTCGTTTGTACTTCTTATGTCAGTTTTATTAACATCTGTAAGGTTTGTTACTGGAGTGATTCCGTTTTCAGATTGATTAACAATAACCGTGCTATTGACATTCTTTATCATATTTATTGTGTCATCCATCATCTTAGTAATTCTGTTGCCCATTATCATTCCAATTCTATCTTCAATAGTTATACTGGTAGTATTAGGAGCTTGACTTTCTGCATCTGTCATCAAAGAGACAGAGTCTAAAATTATTATGACTAAAGCTAATAATATAGAAACCATCAGTTTATTATTTATCATGTTGTGGTTTTTATTTCATATTTTATTAAGCAATGTTGTTCATTTGTTCATCCTAAGGTGTTAACGACTGCAAACTATACAGTAGTGAAGATATACTCTCTTTAGAATGCTGTATTTAAAAAATTAACTTTGATAAATCTTTCTAACCATTATATATAGGATGGATAAAAAAAATAATATATACACAATCATCATAGCTGTTATATCCATAGCAATAATAGTAAGTGGCTCATTTGTTTCCATAGCAAATAGTCAATCTGAAAAGCCGCTTCCAGTACTATTAATACATGGTTATGTTGAGGATGCCGCAATATGGAAAAAATGGGAAGAATTGCTCAAAAAGGATGGTATCCAATTCTTTACAATAACCTTCAAAGATTCTGACGATAAATGTGGATCAGCAGAACAACACGCCAAAGAATTAGAGAAAAGAGTACAAGATATAAAGCAGCAATCAGGCGCTCAAAAGATAAACATTGTAGGCCATAGTAAAGGTGGACTCGATGCTAGAGTATTCTTAGATATTACTGATACAACGGATGTTGCAAATCTTATAATGATTGGAACTCCTAACGCCGGTTCTCCAGCAGCAGAGACAAATGATGCCTGTGCACCAGCTATATTTGATTTAAGACCTGGAGCAAATGCAACTAGAGCAGAAATGAACCCAAATATCAAATACTATACCATTACTGGTGACTGGTTACCTGCAGTACAAGGAAACCCAGCTATTCCAGGACATGACGATGGTTTAGTACCTGTAGAGAGTGTTGAATCAGAAGGTTACTTCCAAAGTCTGGGTCGCACAGAACATGGACATGCAGAATTATTGCAAGAACAGGAATATAATATGGCGAAGGATGTATTACTTGGGAAAAGATAGACTTTTGAGGCAGAGTAAGGATACGATCAAATAAAAAATTCTCTTATTTTATTTTTTAGGTTTCTACACAATTATGTCTGTCTCAATAGACATTTGACTGAGCGGAAAATAATCACGAAGTTGAATATGTCTGCTTTTATGTGTGATTTGCTGCTATTACTATTTACAGATCTGTAGGTTTGTTGTTATTGCTGGCAGAGAACCGAATACGTTAGTTTAATTATCCATTACACATCCTGTTAGCAGGGAAAATAACAATGAGCAAAGAACAAATCGATGTAACAATACAAATATCAAAATATATTATTGATTATCTGGAAAAGAACAAACCAGACGAACATGCTGTCATTATTGCTCTTATTGGAGTATATTTCGGGTCAGTAGAGGCAGTAGTTAGGGATTATCGCAAGAATGGTCTGAGTGAAAATGATATTAATATATTTATTGATGATTCAGTTAAACTCTTAGAGGAATCAAAACAAAAAATAATGGAACTAAAAGAAAAGAAAGAAAAGAAAATTAGAAATGAATGAATAAATAAATAAATAAAAATGAAGATAGTGTAATAGATGTTTCTTTTATAGATTGATATTATTAAGGGGCTCTAGCAGTAGAGCAATATATGATAGACTAGTGGAGTTTACTATGTCATCAAATGTCTTTTATACTTGAGCATTATTGACCTAGTAGAGAATTTGTATCAAAAATTATTTATCGATATTTTAAATTGAGTCTAAGGATAATAATAACAACAACAATTGCTGATCGAATGTTCATGTGTGCGCTGCAACATATACAATCATGAAAAAGCAGAGTTAAGCAGGACTTCTAAATCAATAATGCCACTTTCGCCTTTGTTTTACTGTACCCTTTTTTTATCATCACCAATAAGGCTTATGTATTCATATGCGCCAACAGCGTTGTCGAACGCATAGTGTACTTTTTGGAATTGTTTCCTAAAGTCAGCAACATCATTTCTTACAATAGCAGGATCCTGTTTCTCTACAATCACACGTTTTATGAAATTTGCAATCTCTTTCATCTCGCTTTCTTTCATACCAAGTCTAGTTGTTTCAGGAACACCTATCCTAATTCCGCTCGGATGCATGTAGTGCCTGCCTGCCTTGATGTCTCCTGGTAGCAATTGCCTGTTTAAAATTATATTCGCCTTTTCCAGATCCTTCTCGACGGTACCACCGTCATCGAACATTGAAACATCAACTGCAATCTGATGTGATGCAGTGTATCCTCTTTTTTCACCTAGCACCCCAAATCCAAATTCAACCAAGGCTTCAGCGAGTGCCTTTGCATTTCTGATCACTTGTTTCGCATATTCCTTTCCAAATTCTAACGATTCTGCTAATGCAATAGCCTTGCCTGCAACATGATGTAGATGATGACTGCTGGTGTTACCAGGAAAGATTGCTTTCTTGATTGCTTCTGAATATTTTTCCAATGATACAATAATTCCTCCCTGTGGTCCCCAGAGAGTTTTATGTGAGCTCATGGTCATGGAGTCTGCTCCTTCTTTTAATGGATCTTGAAATTCTCCTCCTGCAATCAGGCCTGCGACATGTGCTCCGTCATAATTAACATAAATGTTGTGATCATGCATAAAATCTGCCAGTTCTTTTACAGGATGAGGAAAAAGAAATAAACTGCCTCCAAACATTCCTATCTTTGGTGATTTTCCGTCATATGTCATATCCTGGATCTTCTTTTTTGTTGCATCCACATCTATTGTCATTTCTTCTTTTGAAAAGGGATAGTGTTCAATATATAATCCATGGACAAGACCTGCAGTACCAAAATGCTCTTTTTTTCCATGGGAAATGTGTCCTCCGCTTGGAATAGAAGCAGCCATCATATAGTCGCCTGGATTTGAGAATGCAGCGTAAATTGCTAGATTTGCAACTACGCCTGACGTTGCCCTACAGTCGGCAAATTCAGCTCTAAAAACCTTTTTCGCTAAATCATTACAAATGATCTCAACCTGATCTATATAAGTACAGCCAGCGTAAACTCTCTCGCCGGGCCATCCTTCAGCGTATCTATTACCAAAGTCTGATATTATTGCTTCCCTTACCGCCGTGCTTGGTATGTTTTCACTTGCAATTAGAGGAATTGATTTATTAAACCATTTATGATGTTCTTTCATTAGTTGTATGACTTTATCATAGGATGTTTTAGCACTCATTTAGATTCATAATCTTGCCTTTCCTGTCCTAATTTAAAATATTGCATATAGACATCTTTTGTAAAAATACAATATTACTATTATTAAAGACATACCTAATTACTTTCTTCTTCTTCAAAGCTATCTAACCTAAGCTTCAAAAACGCAAGCAAGCATACAATCTTAGTTTTCTTTTTTAATAATATTTCTCATATGTATAAACAAATAAGATAATCGTAAATAGTTAACCACTGCAGGCAAATTGGTCCCCCGATACCAAAGATGAATACCAAATTAAAAGAATTGACGACCATTCTTATAGATTCAAATCACCGTGAACTAACACAGAATATGGATTATTTATAGCAAAGAGAGTATATCAAGAGAAGAAAAAACAATGAACCGTTTTGGTAACAATAGTGAAGAAGAATGGTCCAATGTAGAACATGCTCTGACATATCTTAACAAAGCTGATAATATTCCACATCGAACAGAAGGTGAGGCTGTTTTACTTGACTATGTTCCAAAAGGTGCAGAGAGGATATTAGATTTTGGCACAGGAGACGGACGTTTGATTAGGTTACTTAAGATTGATAGACCCAAAATGGAAGCTGTGGCATTGGATACTTCTCCTGTAATGCTCAGAGCTGCAAGAAAACAGTTTGATAATGACCCTTCTGTTAAAGTGATAGAACATGACCTGAATTTCCCTTTACCAAAGTCATTAGGATATTTTGATGCAGTGGTCTCAAGCTTGGCTATCCATCATTTACCACATGAACGCAAGCGCTCGCTTTATAGAGAGGTATACAATATGCTTAAACCAGGTGGTGTCTTCTGTAACCTTGATAATATTGCATCACCTTCAATGGAACACCACATACGTTTTCTACATGCCATTGGTTTTACTCCAGAAACTGAGAGTAAATCAGACAAGTTATTATCAATGGAGACTCAGTTAGGCTGGCTTCGCGAAATAGGATTTGTAGATGTAGATTGCTATTGGAAATGGCTAGAGATGGCACTCTTGATGGGATATAAGCCATAGTATGATTTTATTGCTATAGAAGTATGTATGTATGTATATATATACAGAGAGATAGTTGTAAGGAACAAACAGAGGAGAAGAGAGCACTGATAGTTTATGTTGTAAGTAACAAGATTAAGCTTACAATTACCGCTCTGATGCAGAATCATAAGCATTTGTAGTCGCGCATGTAGGTAGTGATTTTCGTTCTTGTTCTTCTTTTAAAAAAATAATAATTCTTTCCCTACAAGTAAGTTTCAGCTAAATAACCATCCTGACTGCAGAATATTTATGGCTTTATCAATTATGTCTTTTGCTGCTCTATACATAATGTTGTCCAATCTTGAAGTCATTATGCCTAACGCCCTAATCACAGATGTTCTTAATTCATTTATATCAACGATCTCACCTCTTGCAGCTTTGATAAGTGGAGAAAACTCTGCAGAAGCTCCTATCATTTGAAATATTTCAAGTTGTTTATTAACCTCAGCGTTAACAAATTGTAAGCCTATTTTGCTTTGCTCACCAATGACAAGTGATTGTTCCTTAGTATTTTTGATTGTCTGAATTGAGGTTTTTGATACTTCGTTGATGTGACTATCTATATTATTCAAAAATGTTTCAATGGCTTTTGTACACTTTCCAAGTTGAAATTCTATAACATCTGATATTCTTCTTTGTTCCTCTCTTAAACCCTCTACCTTCTTTGTCAAAGCATTAGATTCAGAAGTTAATGCATCCACTTTTGCGGCTATGTTATTGTACGCACCACTGATTGTTCCATACTTTACCAAGTCCTGATGAAGAGACGATTTTTCTACGTTATGGTCTCTCAAAATGCTTGTCCAATAAATTATTTCTTCTTGTGTGACACCGTATGCAAGTAGTTCAGCTAACTTATCGTTAGTATCTTTCATTTGCGAATATTTTAGTGATATATAATGATGTTGTCGTGTGGCTTGAAATAAAGAGTTATTCATCTCTATAATTTTTCGCTCAAAGCCTAGTTTATTGTCGTATTGTTCTTTTATATCGTCAAAAAATTTCTCGAATGCTTTGTATGGATCAATGTTGTTGCTTTTTGAAATTTCTGTAACAATACTTTTTAACAACTTTAATTCCTTTAGACCACCAAAACCCATATTCCGAAGTTCATCGTAGACTGCAAGTGCCTGTTTGCTGAATGTTAGCTTCTCCTCTGTAAGAGAATAGTCTTGTTCAGCTCTCTTAAGTCTGACTTCTATCGCATTGACCTGCTTTTGCAGCTCTTGTTCTCTAGTTTGCAGACTATTAATATTAGACAGATCTTTTATAATTGTTTTAGCATCATATCCGGAATGTTTCAAGTTGTAAATTACATTAACAATTTTTGGTAGATTGTCTTCATGACTATTATTATTATCGTCATCCTCAATAGATAAGCCATATTCCTCTAGTAGGCATTCTCTTAGACGCATATACTCATGCAGAGCGTCAATAGTAATTTTACTGCTCCTTAGTGCTTCGTCACATTCGCTCTGTGCACTCATCTTTCTTTCTCTAAGCGTTTTTATCTCTTGCTCAAAACGCTGTTTTTCCTTGACTTTCTGCTGTATGTATTCAGGTAATTGTATAAACGGAATTGTCTCATCATCATCAAGTTCAAGTATCTGTGCAGAGATCTTAACAATAACTTCTGGCGCAATATTCTTAGATACACATAGATTATAGATTTGGGTAAGAAAGGACTCTATGTTTGCTTCTTCTTTTACCCCAAGTGTACTTAGTATATTCAAGAGCCTATATCCTTTAGCGCATTGCAAAGCATTGATATTCAATCTTTTTAATTCTATTGCTAGCTCTCTGAGAGTATTAGCAGTAGGAATGCCAATTTCTTCTTTCCATTCAGAGATTATTTTAGTAACTGTACCAGCACCCATTGACATATCGCTAGCGATTTTATCCCTTTGTTCACCACTTAACCACTTCCTGATGACCTCTTCTTTTATATGATAAGGTACTTTCTCTTTCATCTACTATATTCTTATAATACTTTCTTCTATTATATAAGTATTTGCTAGAACAATCGTCAAAATATTGTCATATTCGTCGTCAAACTGGTCGTCACATTCGTCGAATTAGTTGTTTAGAATAATTATGTCTACGATGAACTAGATACAAGAGATGATAGGAAATGCTCCTTGATTTTAAAATGAATTAACTCATGCAACATCCATATAATTTATAACATCATATACAGAACAAAGAATAAGGTTCCATACTATTAAAAAGAAAGGAAAATAAATTATATAGATATGGGGCTACTGTTAATATTAATAATAATATCTGTATTAATATTAGCTAATATAGGATTAGGATGGCAAGTATTTATTTCAGGAGTTTTCAAAGGTGCAGAGAAAATAATTAGTAGCACCCCAGTCTTAGAAAATGTATCTGGGAAGGCTAAACAGTATATTGTAAATATTACCAAAAATGCATCAGAGGAGTTAATTGATAACTCTGTTTTAAGTAATTTTATATCACTTAACAACAAATTTTTGCTGAAAATATAATGTGAAATTAGCCATCTCTCCTTCTGAATAGTCTTTTATCATAGTATGAAATGGATTGAATGTCTAGCTAGTTATCAGCCACTTTTTTCTCTTTTCAGTCTAGAACTATAATATTATCGAATAGAATGATCATAGCAAGTATTCATAGGTTATAATGAACATTGATGTCAGTTGGCACGAAGTTTAGGCGTATTTGACATAATAATCATTGCTGTACTGATCATAATAGCTGCTTTATTGATCTATTTCTTACAACCACTTGTTATAGCAATTGCAATAATTGCTGCTGGTTACTTCATATACAGATGGTATACCAAAAGAAAAATGGTTAGAATATAATATTTAGTGGCGCATACAATGACTTGCCATCTAATTTAACAGGAATAACCAGAAACAGATTCTTTCAACTCATAAATCGAATAATTTGATACTATATAGAAGAAAGGACAAAAGTTAGAGGCATTGAAACTGAAAACAATATTTATAATAATTCATATACATTAAACTAGGTCTTGTTTCACTCTTAAAAATAGATAAATAGTGGAAGTCAAAACTAAGACCTTTACATTTGGACTAATTTACCTTAACGAAATAAAAATAAAATAAACTTTGGTTTCCAATAGACAGATCCGGCACTTTCCTAACATATTGCGCTTAAAACGGCATCGATGTGATGATGTAGTCCCTAATATAACAACAAGGTTGAGATAGGGCAAGGATATGTGTGTGTAAGAATCAATTGGATACTATGACTGGTTCATATAATATATAGAAAATTAAAGTTCTTAATTGCATATTGATTATAATATCTTGACTATTTAAAGGTATAATCTTTAGCACTTGTAAGAGAAATTTAGTTCTATCTGTGTCTACGTCGATCTATTTTCTTTTTCTTTTCTTCTTGTATATGATGAAGTCTATCTTTTTCATGTAAGAACTGCATTCCACAATTATGACATTTCATAATAGGCTTGTGATGTTCTACCTTGACATGTTTAATTAACTCTTCATGACTATCGAATGCTTGATGACATACTTCACAATGGTTTTTCTTATGATACAATAAGAAACCCATATACTTTTACATTATATGTATACAAATATATAAGATATAACTAATGCTCTTTACTTTCTCCTATTCTAGCTATGATTTGTAAATATTTGTGAAAATCTCCAAATGAAAATGGTGTAGCTGAAAATAAAATCTTGGAAAGGTTCTGAATATAATTTACGGCAAGAAGATATATACTGTGTATTGTTTATTGTTGAGATGTTATAGCTAAATATCAAAAAAAGAAGAATAAGGATATGCTAAAATAGTCAGGGTTAATGGAAGTGTTACTCCAAAGAGTTATTGTTCATGCCTTGATACTTTTTCTTTTATTGGCATTGCAAATGATAGCTGATAACCATCTGGTTCCCTTATATGGAAGTATCTTTCACTCCATGGAGCATCTGTAGGTTTATTTTCAAAACATATCATCTTTGAGATACTTTCGTTATTCTTCATATACGAATATAGTCTATCTATATCTTCAGTATGAAAGATTATTCTGCCAAAATGTCTTGTGTTGATTTTATCCTGTTGATTATTCTTGTTGTTAATATGTAATTCTAGGTTGAGATACATCTTTGTAAATTCACCCACCTCATATGTGGTAAAGGAATCAGCAGATAGACCACCGTATACTAACCTAAAACCTGGTATTTTAGAATAAAATCTGCAAGACCTCTCCATGTTTTTGATTAATAATGTTATTGCAGATATTTTGTATACTTCCATTACCTATATGTCTAAGTTATTATTCTACAAATACTCTACCATATAATAGCCGAGATAACAGATATATGAATAAGAGCTATCTTCTTAGTAGAATATTAATTGTTGTTGGGTCTATACTAATTATAGCAGGATTAGTATTTGCCGCACAAAGTAAATCGATTGTAGGTCCGCAATCTTCCTTTATGTATAGCAATCCCGAATGGACTGTCAACGGTTTTTTGATTTCTGGAGTAGGCTTAGCTATCTTGGCTTCTGGAATTGCATTTTGGATTTTTAATAAGATTAATGTATCGAAATAACTTAATTTTTATATTGCTGTACTGCTGTTGGCTCATTTTAGGTCCTTCTTTTGCTCCCTTTCTTGCTAAAAGATAATTATACTGAAAGTCTTTGAAAATATTGATGGCCGAGTACTTGATAATGCGTGTTCTTGCATAACAGAACATAACCGTTGAATCATAGAAAGTAATCACGTATTAAAGGCAGCTTTTGAAAGAGTAAATCAGAAAAGTAGATATCTATAATATGTATAGAGATTCTGTCTGAGAAGTTCTGGGCTAACGTAGGAACTGCTCTTGGAATCATCTTATTGGCAGCTTTTGGATGGATATGATTTCGACTCCTCAATATTGCCATGTGATTCTATAGAGATGACGCATCATGACACTATTTGGATGTAGTAGAAAGATGAAGGAGCAGAATGCATTATAATAATAACCGGTTTTTGTCTTATAGAGATTATTTGAATTTATCAATAATATGGCTAATCACAATTTAAGTTATAATACACAATTAAAATTCTTCTTATATAATTACGGGAATATAGATACATCTGATAAGAACATTTTTTGATGAGTAAACATCAAATAATTTTGCTCATTAATAGATTAAATTACCTCTTTAACCAGCGAATATGCACGTATAGTAATGCATGGTCCATTATGGCTCGAAAATCCTACAATTTCAATGATACTAATTTGCGTTGCATTTTATCTGCTTTATAAATCTCTGACTACCGAGAAGCACCATCGCAAACATCAACATAGTAACCACTACAATGTAGAAAGAGAACTATTTGGACACAAAATCATAGATACAAACAAAGGGTGGTTATTATTCACATCTTTTGTAGGATTAGCGGCACTTGGGACTCACTATCTGGCAGAAAACACATTTCATGTATATGACGTAACTCCTGTTGATCGCTTTACACATGGGCTTTCTGGGATGGCAGTGACTGCAATTATTCTTAATCTATACTTGACAAAAAAGAGAGAACTCTATTATATCATCAGCATAGGCGCGTCATGGATTGCATTTATTCTCTGGGAAGTGTTTGAATTGATATACATAGCATATAGTGGGCCAAGTGGATTTATTCAATCCGACCCGTGGGATATTGTCATAGATTTATGGATAGATTCTTTGGGTGCTTTATCAATATGTTTCCTCTACGATGAATTTACTGAAAACTAGTTGAAACGGCGGACCGTCATCATCTGTGAACTATTATTATAATTGTTGGCTTTATTACTTAACAATATGACTAGAGCTTGAGATACATTTTCTCATTTATCTCTTTATGTTCAAAAGATGTATTCATTATAAAATCAAGGTGTAGGAGGCTGGTAAGCATTTATCCGTTGTAGAGAAAGGGCGTGATTATCATCTAATGCCCCAACGCCCAAACTAAGGTTTCTTATTGTTATGTCGAGTCTTTTACTCTCTTCTAAGTTTAAAGAAAATTCCTTCATCAGAACATTTCTTACCTGTTGATCAGGATTTATTGTTTCATTTGTCCTTATTGGCACTGTAACACTAAGTATCTTAGATATTATATCTTTAGGGATCTTTCCGCTTTCATGTTCTTTATTTATGCTATATTCAATAAGTTGTAATACTATTTCTCTGCTTGCAACCTTTAGTGCATTTACAGTATAGATAGCATCTACACTAAGTACGTTTAGAGATTCTTCTTCGGATATTGTGCCTAAAATTCCTTCTCTGCTAGATGATATAGATCCAATTACAGAGGAATCCAGATCAACATTTATTGTCATTATACCTTCGAAGAATTTTTCTCCGGTGTCATTTGCATATGCTGGGATAGATGCCTGAATGTCTTTGCAGCTAAGACTAATAAATCCTCCTGGCTCTAGGCTACGAATTCTAAAATTACTATCACTTTGTTCTTCTTCTTGACTTGCTGCCTACTGCCTTCCAAAAAAAAGAAATTGGAAAACTTTGTCTATTGAATATGTTAATGTCTGAATTATAGCGCCCAGGTCGCAAAGGTCCTTCTTCTCCAGTTATTGTACCGCAAATGAATCTTGCCGTATATTCAAGTCTATTTGAACCTGATGTAAGTGGATATGCTTCAAATGTAACTGTTGTTGGGGATGATGTAGATTGCGTGTTAATATTAACAGTTTTTATGGAATCATCTTTTATGTATCCATCTGGAGCGACAATTTCAGAGATTGTATATTGTCTAGGTATTACGTTAGGAAGCAAAACTATACCCGAAGTTCTATTTGCATCTTCGGCATTATCATCAGTAATAGCCAAGTTGCTTCCGTTAGTGAATGGATTTGGAGTTATTAGAAAAGTTGCCCCACCAATAGGATTATTTTGTTCGTCTACTTTTTCTATTATAAGAGAAGATGACCACAATGTATTAGGTGAGAATGACATATTTTTATTCAAAGAATCTGCAAATGCATTATTATTATCCCTATCAATAATATCTGCAATTTTACTATCATCTAAATTGATTTCATCAAAATATTGGTTGATAAAACTAAAAGTAATCACAAAGCCAAAAAACACAAATGTCAAAACAGATATAGATAGTAAATTAAAATGCATCGACTTTAATTTTAATAACAAAAATTTAATCCTTCGGAAATCCATTACTTATATTCGCCAGATATACTTAAATTCTAATATTGAAAATATTAATGTATATGATATCACGAAAATCAATGTTTTTGATATCTGGTTTAGTTGTTACTGTTATTATTACTTTCATATCATCTTTTTCATCATCATCAATTATTCCAATAAAGACTGCTTTTGGTGATGGCTTGTTCATGGAAGAACTATCAGCCTCTTTTGGAAATAGAAAAGCAGATTTACTTATCAAAATGACACCTCCTGTAGTTACAACAGAGACATTGCAGACACAGGACCAAAAGGCAGTTATTCAATTTAAGCTCTTTGACTCAAATACAAGGGAAGGAATAAAACATGTAACATATTTTATAACAATAGAAAAAGATGGTAAAAAACTACTTTCAGATATGTTTCATGATCATAATGGAGATTTGAGAGTACAGATACGACCGAAAAACACAGATCTAGTAACAGTCTATGGCGAACCAGATCCAATCTTGCAAGCATATCAAGGAACAGAAAATAGTCCTGTAATTGCTGAAGGACCAGTATTTCTAGAAGGCGGTTTATACCATTTCATAGTGAGGATAATAACAATTGATTTTGATAGGACTATTATTCCAGACGATAAGCAACCAGTATATGACGCTTGGTTAAGTGTTGGCCTGACAGAAGAGCAACAGATAACAGTAGATGGTAAACAAATCCCAATTCAAATACTTTCTTATTATGATAAAATAAATGACTTCAAGTTCAATGAAAGCAAGATGCAGATGGAGTTTACTATGCCTTTTGATTGGAATACGACTAGATTAGAAAAGAATAAAGTACTAGTACATGAAGAAGTCACGGTTCCAAAATCATCTGAATTTGCTGCAAAAAGATCCTATGCAGGAACAGTAAATGATATTGATGTAACTAAAAATGTAGTGCTAGATGATACTGATCCACAAAAAGATATAATTCACTTTATGATACCAAAAACTCAACTTATTCAAATTGCTGACCAAGTAAATAACAAAAGTGAGCAGGCAGTATCTGATGAACCAATGAAGTTTACTTTACAGCCTGGTGGTGGTAGTGGAATAGGAGGAGGAGAGCCGGCTGCTGCTGCTGCTAGGTACTATTAGTACTGCTAGTGCTACTACTTCAGGCAATAATCAAACACAAGAAGTAAGTAGTCCTCCTAATGCTACTTCAACAACAACAACAACGTCTGAACCCATGGAAAAATTAACAGATGGTGGCACGTACAAAGTAAAGATATCTTGGAATCCAGCTACTATACAACCTATGAATCCTACAACATTTAATATAGAATTTCTTGATCCAAAATCAAATCAAAAGATAGCAGACAATGTACAGTATGATTTTATGATTATGCCAGCAGAAGACCTTGAGACAATGATAACACATAGAGCATCTAAGATAGCTCAAAATGGTTCTGCACAGCAATCTTTCACTTTTACAGATGAGAATGTCGGCTCTGTCATGGTAAGGGTTTCAAACATCAACAATACTGGGGAATTAGTAGACTTTCCAATAACGGTTACCTGATATCGAAGGTACCAGAACTGATTCTGTAATCTATATAGTTCATTTAGTCTTGAAGTAAATCCATCATTCATAAAAGCAATTGCCTCTGCTATAATATTGTAGTGAAGGTAGCGGCGGGAGTGGAGAAAACAATGACCAAAAATTACTATGGATGGTTAGTATTATTGAAATCATGATAAAAACCGAAATCTAACATCATAGATCGAATGTAATTTTCCTGAAATCTACATTTTCTGAAAATCAAAGAACTCGATATAATTCTTGAGATTATAAGAATCTTAATGAGTCCATGCTATTTTAATAATGATTCTTCATTCTCAAGTAAGCTTTAACTATATTCTATATTTATATCACATTTTTATTACATTATGTCCATAACAGTATATTCTATGACGAGAATAAAACTGCATTTCAAGTTAATTTTGAGTGTGATTAGTATATTTAGCATTGTGGTTGCCTTGATAAATGCTTCTTCAGGGGATGTATTTGCACAAATTAACACAACAACAGCAGAAAGCATATTTCAGAACAAATCGTTGGTTATTCCTCCAAATATAAAACAACTTGTCATTTTAATTCCAAATGAAGGTCATCATGGGCCAGGCGAAGAAGATGAAGCAAGGTTTATTGCCGAGCCTTTTGTACCGCAAAATGTTGTCGCAAGTCCTGGGACTCAGATCATATGGTATAATGGTGATGTAGGCCATGAACACAATATTGTAGTAAGAGATGCTAACAGCAATAACCAAATCTTTCGAACAGGTGCATTCCCAGAATTAGAAACATCAAGAAGTGTTAGTTTGAACAATACAGGAAACTATCAATATGCTGATACAGTAGAATATGAAGAAGGATTCATAATGACAGGGAATATAACGATAGTCGATCAAGTGATCAATGTTGCTACTACTACTAGTGCAGGATTTGATACCATCGGTGCCTTAATGGTCCCACTAGAAGATAGACAAAGTATAGTTGCAAGTTTAAGAAGTGCTGGATTTGGAATAAATAGTATGAATAATTTCCAAGATTTGCGTACTGAAGAAGAAGAAGAAAATGGAGATCAACAAACGTTGCTTGTATGGACTGCCAATGGAATGGAAATGAGTGAAATCACATCAACATTACAACAAATATCAGAAGATCTTCCTTATGCATAGCCAACTTCTTTTTTTAATACCGTTTTGTATTCTTTAAGAATCTCTTCTGTTGAACGATGATATATTGTCTTTAATTTTGATACAGACTCTTTTCTTTAGAAGAATTTATACTATATAAATACATAACTCATTCTTATAAAGAAGTTGTTTAAGTCAAGAACACAAAAGGTGCGTAGGGTATGAGAAATTTGTTAGTGGAGTGACATAAAATGTACTTTTGTAGGCATATTCTAAGATAAACCGCCCAATGATAATAACTAAAAGATAATTCTGACTCAGACAGATATATATCAGCAGATGTATAGAACTCAATATTACTATGAAATATAGATATATATTTCAACTATGTGATAAAGATATAGATTAATCTATGAAAGCCATTATCCCATATACTGATGGTTATATTCATTATAATTTACTAAATCAAGAATTACATTCTGGACATTCCTCAATGAACAGCTTATCTGTTTTGTCTGTGTCATCTGGTGCAAGGATAAAACCCGTGCTCTTGCATGTTGGACACACTTGTATTTTAGAAGTGCCAAGACAATATGCTGGGCAGTCCTCCCGTTCATATTTAATACTGTTATAAAGAGTCAGTACAATCTTATATTCGTCAACGTGGTATAAAAAGCCTCTCTCAGCATATCATTTTACAGTCTTAAAAGGAGTTCTGATAATGATTAATGATTCAACTAATCTTCATAACCAAAAAGTCAATTATAGGGATACTTTAAAGACCGGCATTTACATCATACTATAAAAGGCCATCTTCATGTAGATTATCTAATAATGGAGTTAATGCAATAGACATTTCTTTTTCTCCCAATGTAATAGTTGATTTTATCCTAAGAACAATGGAAAGCATGTTCCTATCCTCCCTTGCAGTATATACTGAATTGCCAATTATCTCATATTCCTTGTAATTTTGCTGCAACCATTGCTTCCATACTCGTGTTCGTTGGAGATTTTCATCCAGTGCTCTAATGGTATAATCCAAATCTATTACTTCTTCCTCTTCCTCTTTATCAAATAGATTCAGTTTAATCATGGGAATCATGAGATCTCCGCCTAAAACTTTTTTATGTGACTTATTCAATCTTTCGATAATGTCTTCTTCACTGCTGCTATCTTTAGACGGTTCTACTAAATCATATTTTGGGAAAAAGTATCCTGCTAAATTTTTGTCCCAGTCATAAATTTTGTATATTGTATCTTCATATTCCATTTTCCATTTTATCTTCTTATTTTCTATTCCAAACAATCAGTATTACTAAATAATGGGGTGGATATATGTAAGTTAGTGATGGCTTACCTACTCTATATTATTCTGTAATATGATTTGGATTTATCATACGAGCGTTATCTAATCTTGAACTGGGATAGGTTTAGTTAAATTTTCAAAGTGGTCAAATAACGCATAAGCAAATCTATGGTTAAGAAATAAAACATACAATCCGTCTTTCATCATATTTTCAATTATGACGCTTAATTCCTCAGTCTTGATAATTGATATGTAGGATAGTGAGTCTGTGACAAGCATCAAGTTTGTATTTTCATAATTGTCCACTATATCATATAGCAGTGATTCTAGAATTCCAAAAAAACTAAGATTATAATGGATTATCTTAGATCTAAAAACAGCTACAATTGTTTCTATGTCTTCTCTTCCTTTCATTTTAGATGCAACTATTGGTGAAGTAAAAATCTGTCTTCCTTGATCAAAGACTCTATTATATTCAATATTATAATAGTTATTTGATCTGAAGAATTCTTCACTTCCTTTTAGTAACTGAGCATCAGTCAGCCAATTTTCATTTCTATATTGATTCATTCTAGAAAAGAATGACCTAGCACTTACCATTCGTGGATTAGGCAAATGATTAACTATTTTCTTTCTCCTAATAAATTGTTGCTAAGTCATATCAGCAGTATGATCAGAAGTTCTTTCAAAATAGTAAATAAAATCGCAAACAAGAATGCATTATCAATAATAACTGGCATTGAGTCAAACACATAGATATATTCTTACAAAAGTAATTTGAAGATGAAAATATAAAAATCCTTTTGTTGTTAAAATTATGTGTTTTTTGGTGTCGCATATATTTTGTATACGGAGTTATGTTATTGTCACTTTTCAAGCAAGTTATTCAGCTTTTCAAATATTTAATCACTCCAGTTTACATTCTCTTCCATCGAAGTATTCAAACTATTACCTGAAATATATACGAAAAAGATACTCAGAGATATACGAGCCTAAAGCTGGTAATTCCATTAAAATGAATTGATCTTGATTGTATAATCCTACAACCTTTTCAATTCTTCAGTTATGTTAATCTCTTTGATATGTATTTCAATTTTCCCCATAACTGTCACTAGGTAACAGCGATCTATTCTGTCAGCAAGTGTGAGGTAAATAAGTTAATCTTTACAGTCTTTCTCTTTTGTTTGTTATGAATATTCTATATTGGCAAGAGATTATACGTCCTAAAACTACAGCAGTTTTTGACTTCATAAGCGAGATTGTTTTTGTAAGGGATTTGACAGATCTTTTTCTAAATTGTAATATACATCAAAAAAATGATAGTTTATTTGTCATACTATGTGTTATATCCTAGATTCTTTGGCTATAGGATGATTTAGTAACTTGGAAAAGAATCTAATTAAATAAAAAAACTGTTGTGATGTTATAATTACAATGTCTTCAAAGTCAGCAGTTCTCATGATTATTGGCAACATTTATCATCATTTGCTACATATTCAAATTGACTATAATGTTACGCTAGCCTAAGGGGATAAAATGGTATATTTTCCATATATAGTAGTTTGTTAACCGAAATTATTATATAATATAGTACTGATACTTATCTAGACCTATCTCAAAAGAGGATGATAATGGGTAAGCCTAAGCAATATCCTCAATTTGGATAGGGGTGGCGAGAAAAGAAAACCGTATTTCTGAATACTATGGTAAGAATACGGAACAATTTCCACCACCAAAATAATTGAGCATAAATGATATCACAGCTATTTTTGTGTTGTCTTCTCATATCACTTTCGTTTTAAAAGTCTATAAACAGATTAGATTGTGTTGGTCCCATTCGAATCTTGTCTTGCCTTTATCAGAATTTAGGATATATGGTTGATAAAATAATATTTCTAAAAAAAATACATGAATTCTAAGATAGCATCTCTGAAGCCACACGAGTATGTAGATCTGAGATATCAAGTGTCCATGCAAAGAAAACGAGACAAATATCCATGTATTCTATATGATATCAACCAAAGTAAAAACACAAGTAATAGATATATTAGATTTTAAGTATCGTATGGTAATATAGAAAAGTAGTATTCGAAGTATGCATATATAATAGACTGAAGAATCTTTAGTTACAGAAAAAAGCGACAGTAACGCTTTAGAAAATGTCTAGATTATATATTTGTACTAAATTACAATCAATACTATTTTTTGATTCATACTCTCAATACTTTGCAACTATTGTTATTTCGAATTGGATTTAGATACATGCTCTTTGTTTTCTTTATGTTAATAACGGTTTAAATAGTAAATATGCTGTAATACAACCTATCGGCAAATTCAAACCTGTTATCATAAATTTTATTAATGAATATATAGGATATTTGTAAGAGCAGCTACTCTAGGAAGTCCGCTCGAACCCATGTTATTAATTATGAGAAAGATAGACATAGTATTTATAAAATCTTCTGACCATTTCGAAAGTGAGCTTCTAACACTTAATTGATATTGGGAAATACGAAAGAGATTAATTAGTTAACTTAATTTTTTATCGAAGATGGGAAATGGTAGATAATAATAAAGAAAACTCTGATACAGAATTTGTTGTATTAAAAGTCTATAAATCTGAAATAGATAAATTGATTAAAGATTTAAAAGAAACTAACAAATTAAACAAAAATTATGCACCTAATTATGACCAGATATTAGTTCGTTTCAGAGATATGATAATAGATCTTGGTTCCCTTGAAGTTCTTAGAAATGCGGTAATATCAACCGATAAAACCGCTATGTTGGGAAGAGATGAATTATAGAAGGACTTTTTGAAGATATGTTCTAAGGTTTGTTAAGAAGGGTATATGACGAATAGGATAATACTGGATATTTTTATATTTTATCATTCTCTCTCTCTCTCTCTATACTAATGTCGAATTTCTACTACTTATTAATTCCAAATTTACATTAATAACAATTAGCAAATAGGTGTCATTAATACACACATCTTGCCATATTGTGACAACCACTTTAGTTATTAAAAAATTATAAAAAAATGGAATATGACATACAAAGACAGAAGAACCGCGAAGATAGTGGCTCATTATTATATCCACACAGTATTTTGCAACAACGTGACAATGATAATGATGAACATCTGGTGTGGTTATGATCTTGGTTAGTTATTTTATTTAACCAATACAATTGGCATTGTTATTGCGATATTAATAAATCCATAATTGGTGTAATAATCGTCATTATAATACCACCCATAACCAAGCAACAGGTGCACACAAACTATAAAGTTCTATTAGATAAGATTTGGTGAATATTGGTGCCGTCTTAATCACTTCTCTCAGTATACCCGCGATAATTAGTCTATATTCTGCAGTATAAGAACCCGTATAGTTAGCGGGTTAGGTGGAATGCAAGACAAATGTGACTCTAATTTGCAACTCAGATTATTGTAGGATGTAATTGATTGAATATTGCATTTTTTGTTAATATCCCAGAGGAGATAATATTATAGATGTATGGAGGAATGGATCCAGCCAATAATGATTTTGTATCAGATGTAACAGCTGCTGGAGAACAAACAAGCATGCCAAAATTATCCGTACCTTAAGGGAAAAAATATTATTGTGAACAGTGTTTGAGTATCTATGATCTATGCCATAGTTAAAGCCAAGAATTGGTCTAATTAACATTAGAAGTTGACGTACGCAGTGAAATCAGTGACGATATGGATATTAAAGTGGAATTTTAACTATTAGTAATAAAATAGTTCTACTTGAAGACTCAAAAAATTATTGGCCTTTCCCCTTTTTTCTGGTGGTCTTATGTCTTTTTGGATCCCTTTTCCCCTCTGCTACAGTGTCTGCTGTGATATTGGCTCTATCTGATACAGCTTCAGTTGTGACTGTTAAATGTCCTCCATGTCTTGCTGTACTTCCGCCTTTGAACTTTTCGTCTTCGTCTTCTTCTTCTAGTTGTTGTTGTTCTTGTGTTGTTGTTGTTGGTGACGATGGTGATGAAGACGACGGTTCTAAGTTGAGGGACGAAGATTCACCTTCAATCTGTGGCCATAGTTTTGCAAATATGGCAGGTGCATTAGCTCTAAGCCATCCAAACATTTCCTCTTCTTCATTAAGGTTCTGTCTTAGAGAAGGTATTGCATCAGCCACGTTCATTTTTACTGCCATTTGTATAAGCATAGTGTATCCTGTTACTTCTGCATTTTCTATTATTGTATCTTGTATCGATTCCTTTAGTTCACGTTCTGCAGCAGAAGTCATCATTGTATTTTCCATTGTTTTTGCAATTGATTCAGGTGGAGACGCTATTGGTAGTTTAGCCTTTTCTTGTGTTGGCGCTCCATCTAATTTAGTAATTAGCTGTCGTAGTCTATCTTGCTGCTCTATTGTCTCTTCTAAATGATGTTGTAGTTGCTGCTTTGCATCTTCCAAAATTGTTTGTTGTATTCTTGACTGTAATCTTTCTAATGCTGAATTTTCAGCTGCTAATGCAATATTTAAGTAGAAAACAAATTTGTCATTTAAATGATGAGTCATTATTATTGCTTCTGTTTATATGACAATCATCATCTGCTTTATAGATTATCATGGCGATATACATAATTAAAAATAGATTATGATATTTAAGGGGTTTTATATGGTAATCATTACCATTGGTTACCAGAATTTATATATTCATATTTACTACTATTAAGTGTATAAAAATTGGTAGATAACAAATCAAAAAATGAAAGCAGTGCTGTAGAATCAAGTAATGCAGCTCATGTATTTGACACGGTAAAGGAAAATTTTGTCAGAGCAGTAGATGAGATGGCAAAAGTTCAACCGCAATATTCACAAGCATTCTCTAATCTTCAGCTAGATTTCATCCAAACAACAAAGAATATTATTCAGAACACAATTTCATCTCAAAAGCAATTCATAGGAAGCTGGAACAACCCAGTTTCCACACCATACGCAGAGCAATTTACAAGACAATCAAATGAAATTACCAACAACACACTAAGAGCAGTGGGCATTAACAATCAGCTAGCAATCAATGCATTAGACCTTGCAAGAGAGAATCTGAAAATCTATAATCGAACAGTTGACGCAGTAACAGATATTTGGCACTAATATCGCAAAGACTTGTACAGTCTTCTCCTCTACTGCAGCTCAACAACAACAACAGTTCGCCAAGCAGTAAAAAACTAACTTCTTTTTTTGATTTCTTTTACAGTATATTTTCAGTGTTTAATGTATTTTCAATAGTTTAATCTAGTTCTTAGTCTTACTTCTGCAAGTCTTTTTTCTCTCATACAAATAAAACTTCATAATCAGCAGCTGTTGTTACATTCGGTAGAATGTAAGACAGATTGACTCTATTTTGCCACTGAGAATCTGTTACATATTGAATGAGCTAATATTGAAATTTGTAGATGTTGTTGGTTATATTATTATACTATTATACACTTTAAATGAACATCGATAATATATATATCTATATATACACATATGGATATGCATAATTTCAATAACTTTTCTTCAAATAATCTCTAGTTTGAAAATCTTATAGATACCTTTACATTAACGTCATTGATACGAAGCAAAATACTTAAGCAATATAGGTTTCTGTATATATGACAAAGAAGAAGAGGTGAAGCAACAATACTATATACTATTAGTACAGACAGTCTCATAATAGATAATAATATTAACAAACCCACTTTACTAATGGTAGGAACCTTAGTAGCAGTAGTAATGCTGTCAGCAGGACTACTGTAGTAATTACTACTATACAGAAAGCTGAAGCGCCTAGCTGCAGCGGCCGCAGTTCATGCTTTAATTTTCGAACAAAATCAAGTGAATAGATGTAGCGGATTTGTGTCCTGTACTACCAAGCCCAAACCACCATAATATTTGGCAGAACATAAAAGTATCAGCAATTCTTACTGCTGAAAGGAATTTTCTTTTCATGAACTAAAAGAAAATTTTATATAATATTTAGAATAAAAAAGTCTCTCATAACGGTATTTCAATATTTGTCAAGATATGTCATTACACTCTAAATCTGTCCAAAGCTCCTGACTGTGTTATACATTATACGATATTAGACAATTATGTCATTTAAAAATCAAGATTTATTTCAATTATTTCTGGAATCAGGTTCGCAGACTATGAAAAATAACCAAGATAGATTGACTAAAAGTATTTGGAGCAATTTTGTTTAATACATCTAATAATATATAATGTTGGATATTGCAAAAGAAACTTTGTTGTATTATTTTATATCATCACTAATAATGCCTTTACTATTATCATAAATTTCTGGCTCTTCTATTATGCAGGTATCACTTTGATTATACGGACTTCAAAATGTCGATGATGAAGACAATGATAATGTAGGATTGGATGAAGAAGCTGCAGCATTTATGGGATTATTTATCAATACTTCAACCAGGTCTTCGTAATTCTTTTCAGCTAAATGTAATATCTTATCATTATTGGATTCAATGTATTGAGTAATGCTATTGTTATTATCTTTGTGTTGTTCACCATCGTGTGTGATTGGTATGTTAAGAATTGCATTAACTATTTCAAAATCAGGTTTTAAAGTCTAAGGTAGTGCCGCAAAAGATGCTGATAAGAGTATTTTGTTGTCCGATAACATGACTTTAACATTTTTTGATGATGTGCAATAGCTTTGAATGTCCTTCATCATCATTCAAAGTATTTGCAATCAACTTTTGTACCCAATCCTTTTGAGCAGTAAGTTCTTGTACTTGTTGATGGTTTATCCTATACTCTTGTATACTAACAAGTTAAATTATGTTATTTTTATAAAAAGGTCAGTAAATGCAGCTTATCAAGAAGCTTGAGATACAGTCTAAGAAGAAAATCATTGAATTTCTTCATAGCCAACCTGTTGGTAGGATAGCATCAATAGATATCAATGGATACCCACAGGTTATACCTATGAATTTCGTTTTTGTGCAAGCAGATGATCCACACACTAATTCACAATCTATAATAAAATCCGATGCAGTTTATATGCATTCCCATCCTTTTGGTGAAAAACTTGACAACATTAAACGAAATGAAAAAGTAGGGTTCGAAGTTGATCAGCATATATGCTTTTTACCATCGTACTATTTCCATCCTAGTGATGCATCACAAGCAGATACTCTTTATATAAGCATAGTCATTAAGGGGAACGCTTCGATTGTTGAAGAGAACGAAGAGAAAGCCAGCGCACTAAATGCCTTAATGAAAAAGTATCAGAAGGAAGGAAGATACCAAACACTTCATCCATACATGTCATCTGTCCATGAAGTCACTGTGATTAAAATAGTTCCAAAAGAAATGCGCGGCAAATATAAGATAGGTCAGCATTGGGCATCTGCTTACAGATTGAAAATAGCCAAAAACATTATTGAAAGAGAAGGAAAAGGCCAAGCAAAAGCAATTCTTGATATTATGGGAGTAGAGATTATGCCAAATGGTAGCTTGAATGTAAAAGAAGAGCCATTGATGTGACTTATTTTTAATTCAATTTTAATTTCTGAATACCGTGCTTTTTCTATCAAATTATTAGTGCTGTCCACAGATCTGGAATGCAAACATGATATAACCAACAACCTTACCAGAAACTCTATATGGATAAAAATTATTTGTCTCTTTTGGCATTAACTCATTCTTCAATGCTACAGCATCTTCTTTAGTTATTGGTAGTTTAATCTGACGTTCATTCAATATTTTGTCCCACAGTGGCTGAGGAGATGGATCTTTCTTTGCAACAATCATTGAAACGATTCTGCTTGGTTGCACCCTATCAAGTACGACAAAATAGTCATAATCATCTTTTTCACCAAATGGATCACGCATGGTATAGGGGTCAATTTCAATATGCTTTTTGAGATTATCTCTAAGCGAATCGGCTAGTCCGCTCATTATAGCAATATCAGTTATAGATAGTTTCTTAATTTCTTCGGTTGTTGGCGGTTTTGCAGATGCTGCTAACATGCATTTCTGTAACAATCATCACAATATAACTTGTACTCTTTATTATGAGTGTATAATTATATTTCTTTCCCAGTAGATATAATGTTATAAAGTTGATGGGATGTATAATAGTCGCGGATGCTCAAATTATTTTACCAATAATAGCTCTGCCTTTTGATTAAGCATTGGATATATTATTATGTTACTAATTATATATGAAAAAAACCATTAAATTGCAATGCTTTGTTAAGAAAAGTGCCGGGGTACCCAAGCTAGGTAAGTTATAGACCCTAAAAGGGGTCAGCCTCGAGATCAAATAACGACATGCTAGCTGATGTCCTTCGGGACTCGTGGGTTCGAGTCCCACCCCCGGCGTCACACTCTTGGGTTGTTACATAACCTTTTGTAACTAGAATGCCCATTTGTGATTAAAAGTGGTGCAGACAACTACCAAACTTACAAGCATCTATATCTAGTAATCTTACAAACTCTTTTCCACTGTAAGACTCCAATAGACATAGCTATTGTATTAAACCTAAGAGAGTCAGAGGTAACTAAATTCTACATAGAGAGTAGTGAAATCTAAAGCGATTACATAAGCTCAATTTATCCAATTAAGACATTATGGAGATGATATCAAATATTTTCTAAAATTATGCAAATTAGCCAAGAAAGAAGATATGACTGTAAATAAAGTTGTTAGCTTCCTTGCAATTGCTGATAATGATTTACCAGCATTTGAAAACCTCAAAAATGACGTAAATACATTGGAATCCAAAAAACAGAAAATGGAGAAGAATTTGCATAACTTGGAGGATGAAATAGCAAGCTCTAAAGGTTTACTATGAACTTCAATACTATCTGTTGCGAACGCAAAAACAAGAGTAAGAACATTTTAATAATGAAATATTAAGGCTAGGGGCTTTTGTTAACTAGTTTAAAACAATGATAAAGAATATCTCAATCAAAAAGATAGTTGAAGAAAAGATGATTAGTGTTTAACTGATAACAAAGATATTACAATTCACTCTTGCATAAGTAATTGAAGCATTAAGAACAAACCCTGACAAATACAACAACTCTTCTAGTCCAACATATGTGATCATCGACAACTACTACTACTTATAGCTACCAATACAACTATTAATATGTGATATAGAAAGACTACCTGGATCATCTCGTAGTACATATAGAAAAGAACCAAAAGATATAATCAACTGAAAATTTACGATGACCGAGAAGATTGAATGGATGAAAATAGATTATCTGTAGTTATTTTCACCATACCTACCGCTGGCTATGGCTTTTTTGGATTGGAAATTTTTGTTCTTTATGATGCACCTATAGAAATATTTTAAATATTGCACTAATAGTATCAAGAGTAGCTATAATGAGCAAAAATACAAGGAAAATAGATGATCCAAAAGATTACAAGGAGAGTGGCATAAAAGATACAATGGAAGATTTAGAAAAAACTATAAAAGTTGGTCTAGATTCCGCACCAGAACTAAGTAAAGAACAACTTACACATGGCGACGACACATCAAAAGAATTACTATACGGCGGCGGTAATGACAATAAGAATAAAAAAATACATGATAACAATAGCAGCACAGAAGACAATAAATCTTAAATATTGAGCACTTGGCAATACTAATGTGAATGTATTTGATGTAAAATCAAATATTTACACATAATGATTTTACATTACTCCTATATTGACTAACTTGGGATACGATGAAAATACACATGCTAGAAGAAAATATTTGATATTCATCTTTGGTGTTGATACTCACTTCTTTTGATCCTTCTTTCTCCTTCCTTATCTGGAGCAGCAAAGAGCAGCTTCATTAACCATGACAATCTTTGGTATTTCATTCACTGGAAGTATTTCCGCAGCCGGATTTACTATTGGATTTATTAAAGGATGATAATAGAAGACGCAAGCAAGCATAAACGATGTATTTCTTTAAAGATAAATTAAGTGAAATATTTGTTCTATTATTACTGTAGCCTTCTTCTCATTCAGCTCCTCTAACTTCTTCCTATTCTTCTTCCTCTACCTCATCCAATTCTTCTTGTTCTTCATCTTCTATATGATGAGTTTCGTCTTTAATTTCTTCTCTCTCGCTTTCTTCACTCATAGTTATCAGTTATATATTCACACACATGCCTCATCTAGGTATCTGGTTTATTGAGTAGAATTCTCCTAACCATTAATCGGATTTAGTATGTTGCTAATATATTGAAGTTTGTGGAAAATTTACTTCTTCACACCAGGTTTATCAATAATTTCAATTAGAAACGTCGATAGTTCATCAAAGAATATCTGCAGATTATCTAATTCAGTATTTACATTAAGATAATATCTGAATATGTATTAATTGATAGGTAGGCTGAACGCAAAGGTTGCACCTTTTCCATCTGAGTTATTTTCAGCCCATATCTTTCCACCATGAGTTTCAATAATGCTCTTTGAGATAAACAAACCTAGCCCTGTACCTTTAGAGGATTTTGAAACAAACTTTTCAAATAGTCTTGGTACTATGTTAGAGTCTATTCCAAAACCAGTATCTTTGATGCTAACAATGACGACTTCTTTATTGTTATTATTATCTTTCTTCTTTTCTACTACAACAGATATAGTTCCTTCTTCTTTTGTAAATTTAATAGCATTATCTAACAGATTAGAGATAACTTGGCTCAGTCTGATTCTATCTGCTTCTATTATGATTTCTTCTTCTTTAGTGGCTTTGTATAATATTTTCCTTCTGTTATTATAACCATCACCTTTCAATTTCTCTTCTTCTTTATTGTTTATTACTATATCGTCTAATGCATTTACAATCAGATCATTTAGATTAAGTCTTTCTTTGTCTATCTCCAAAGTATTACTTTCTATTCTTGTAACATCTAGTATGGCCTCTGCAAGTCTCTGTAATCTTTTCGCATTACGAAGAATAGCCGCAGTGGCTTCTCTTTTCTTATCATATTCCAATTCTTCTTGTTCTTCTAGCAGTTCTGCAAATCCTATGATAGGCTGAATAGGAGTTCGAAGTTCATGAGCTGCTATATCTATAAACTCACTCTTTATACGATCAGATTGCTCTAGTTGTTCATATATCTCAGTCTGCCTCCAGAGAGTTTCAAATATTGAAAGATAAGAGAGAACAGTTGTCTGACTATTTGAATATGTTGACCATCCTATAGCTGCTGATGTAGTGATATCTTCTTTTGAATCATCTTTTAATTCCAAGATCAAAGAATACTTTCTATCAACTACCAATGATTTGATTTTAATTCCTAATGTAGATGCAATACTACGAAATTCTATTATCTTATTGTGCTGCTGCAGGTGATGATTATTATTATGATGCTTTAAGTTTTGTATTGATTCTCTGATATGATCATCAGTAGGAGTGAGAAGTTTGATGCTGACATCTCCTTCTTCTGCTAATTGATTTAGAAATTGTATTGTCCCTGAACGCTCTTGAATATAAAATGCATTGGCTGTAGAGTATATTATGCGGACTTCTTTTCTAGCTTTTCTTAAAAGATCCCACTCTCTTCTTTCTGCCTCTTCAGGGCTTTGAATAACCTCTGTAATTTCTGGTATAATACCATACTCTATTTCTCTTATCTTTTGTTCAGAAGGTATTGCTCTACTCCAAAGGGTATCAAATACATACTGCTGCTGCTCTACAACTTCCTTAACATTACTGTATATCAGTTGAGGCATTGGTTGTTGTTTATTAGCGCTTTGTAGAGTTGTAGCAGCCACATATTCTTTTATATCACTAACTTCAAAATTGCCTTTAACTCCATCTAAATGGCGAATCTCAGCAAATTTTAACATCTCTTTACAATAAGTGATATTATCTTTTGTGATTTCAGTAACATATCTAAACTTAACACTTCTATCTTTAGCAGCAGCAAATCTTTCTTTTCTTATTGAATCAACTTCAATGATAACAGACGGTGCTTTAGAATCTATAACAGAATCTATTTTCTGTTTTGCTCTAGATACAAATTCTACAAGTGCTTTTGTTGACTTTTGAGTGCCATAAAATACCTCTGTCTTTTCATTATTACTACCTAAAATAGTATTATTGTAATTATTATTATTTCTTGCAGGTGTATATTGTTTTGTCTTGACATTATCATCACTATTCTTCCTCTTAGTTTTGTTTTCTTTAATACTATTGTTACGTCTTATGAGTGTAATTACAATTCATCTTAACTACCGTTTCTACGATATACAATATCTTTATCAATACCTCATTCATTTCTATGCTATATGCTTTATTAAGCCTACTTCTTTTCTTCTTTTTTCCTCCTCTTTCTCTGTCAATCAACTTATTATCTAGTTCGCCAACTGTAAATTTCTGTTTAGAAGCTTTAACTATTTAGCAAAAGAATGTTAATAGATGATTTAGATTATCTGAATTATTTCCAAGGAAAATAAATATGATTTGTATATTAATAAATATATTCGACTACAGCAGAGATATAAATACCATCGAATATTGGTGTATGCACTCATATTGTCTAGATACCCAAACGGTACATAGTCATAGACAAGCATTCAATGGTTAACAACTCGGGAATACAATTGATTGTCTGAATATTATTATTCACTTTAAATTGTATATACACATCATGTTCTGAGAAAGAAATAAAGAGACATTAGAGAAACCAAGCTATAGTTTATCTAATGAATATAATACTAATCATCACCTATGGCAAAACCGTGCTGAGGCATTCGTAACAAATCGGGCACACGCCCTGCGGGTGATTGTACTTCAGCTTCTTGTATAGTCGTGAGAATGTCTACTGCCATATTGTGAATAATCCTAGTGCTCCTACTACAGCGAATATTACTAATGCTGTTGTGTATCTGTAATTATGGTTGGAAACGAGAATAAAGTACTAACAAGTATCGATGGTTAATTATGTTAAAGGCAATTAATGATTAATCATCCTCTTTCTCTTCCTCTCCTTCTTCTTGTCCGGCAACTTTAGAATTAATTAGATTATTATTTTCAAATGTATTATTAACTGAATCTGAATCTTCAACATCTATTCCAAATTCAGTAGCATTGATTATTGTATTAGAACTAAATGTATTCTGCTTCCTTTATTTTGATGAGTATAATAGTATATAGGCTCTAACTGGTAGACAATCCTGAAGGACATAGATAGATGGAATGGGCGTAGTGGGATTTCCACCCACGTTAGTGCGCGCGCCAACCTTGTCCTAGAGGAGACTAGACGATACGCCCTGGTACAGATACATATATCCCTATCCATATAAATCAGCTATAAGAGCACATCTCCAAAATTGGTATATTCTTATCACAGTAAAATCATTCCCCCATGATCTTCATAAGAATAAACAGTCGTGTCTTATTCGTATACATTTCTTCTTCTACATCTGATGAAGCTAGGTTAGATCTGATCAGCTTATCATTAATGCTTTATCAAGTGGGTTATTATTATTCCAAGAGGACTCTCAGATAGGGAACCTTGTAATTTGCCTTTCACGATAGTATCTATTGTTCTCTGTACATCACCACCTATCTGGCATACGCAAAGAACCCGATAATGACATCACACCGTCCAAGACTACTAGTAATTCAATTTTGGTTACTCACCTAACACACCATATTATAGTATCATTTTATATTACTCTCTCTCACTCTCCCCCCACACAAACACTCTTCTAAATTAATCAGATTAGGAGACATCTCTACTGCTGTAGGGTCATTATGTATAACATCTGTTTGTTCATGGGACACATAAACAGAGGCAACGGTACACCATAGAAGCATATACTTCCTGGTCTAGGAAATTTTGTTAAGATATTAAGAAATCGTTTTGCGATCTTGGTGGGTATGTATAATGTTTAGGTGTTTGTTGAAGAGCTTCTTTACTACCAGGATATTATTTGTTCTTTATTAAAGCTAGTATTGAGTCTAATGAATATCTCTTTGCATCGTATCTCTATCTAATAATAGTTCAGTTTATAATCGTAGGAAATAGGAAATGTATGGAAAGAAAGCGAGATATATCTATCTATATATTATCTATCCATATACCTTGTGAATATAACACCATTTCCAAGGTTTGTTAGGTAGTGCAACCATAACAGGATGTCCTGTATTTACAAAGTGTTTTGTTGCATGCAACCCTATTGAAGAATCACAACATCCTACATGACCACATGTTAAACACAGACGCAAGCCAACCCATTGAGTTTTCTCTATTTCACACTCTTCACAACCTGCTGTTCTAGGTGAAATATGGCGATCATTGTTACCAATTACATCGATAATATGATTGCAGCCCTTCTTCTTTATTTCTTCTTCTACCAGAACATGATTTCTTGCTTCTATCTTTTCTGCAAGACGCTGATAAGCCTCTTGTGTTAGAAATTGATTATTCTTTAAGAGCTTGATAAATTTACTATTTTCTTCTAACTGGTCAAATAGATAAAGGAGCATAGCTCGTATAAAGTCCCTTGCTTCATGATTTAATCCACAAAGAGAACAACAGCAATAATTTTCATCTATTTGTTTTGATTTTGCTGATGAGTGGGGTGATGATGATGATGATGATGATGATGGAGATAGTTCAGGATTAAAGGTATTTGTAAATCTATATCATAATGGAAGAGATTTCGCTGAATTGTGTGTTTATTCTTATAAGGAGGATCTAGGCTGTGATAGGATTAATCTATCGGGACATGATAGCCCTATTCAATGGGGTCCAAGAAACTTTAGCTCAGGGATAGTTAAAATTGGTGAATCATATATAGCATGTGTCACCAATTTGAATACAGGAGTAGAACGCTGTAATGGTGGATTAAATGGCCTGCCAGAAGAGCCTGAACATATTTCTCTAAGGTTTCCTGGAAGTCAAGGCAGTAATAGTAATAGTAATAATAATGAAGCACAGCAGCCATCACAACGAAGTAGCATTAACTGGATGCAGATATGTAATTATTATGACAAATACTACTATATTATTGAGCCATGTGGAATGTTAGTTACACCAGATGGACATGGAGTAACTATTGAAGGATTAAGTGTGTTATCGTGTTTTGCAAGTACCGCATTGATAACACTGTATCCAGAATTATTAGATCATTCATATATGTGTGAAAGGAGTTGAAGACATCAAGATAATATGATGATAATGAAATGGATAGCTACTTGGTCGTAACTGATCCCGTCTCTAAAATTGATACGACAACCCCATATCCACCTTTTCTTCGTTTTGTACGCTTTGGCATAGTCTATAGATAAAACCTATCGACTTGTAATGGTTGTGTCTGTATCTTCGCATAAACTTAAGAAAACTCGTTGTTATTGTAATTGTTGAAAATACTATTGTTTAGGGAACAAAGCTTACTCTTTTATGAGCGTATGTCATTAGATGTTTTGCTGTAGGAGCTGTGATTCTTCTCTATGATCCAAAAGGTAAAAGACGCTTGCAGCTGCGAAGGCACATTTGGATCAGCGTTATGATGCGGAGTAAAACGTAAAATTTCAAGTTTTACTATATTTATAGGGAGATGTATTAACATGGTGGATTTTGATTTACAGCTGGAAAGAAATGAATATGCTGCAGGAGAGACAGCAAAAGGATACTGGTCATCTCTGCAGAAAGAATCTTACAACTCCGCGGTTTAAAATTTTATGTTTGTGGAATTGAGATTACAAGCATAACGGTAGCTAAACAATATACGATGCAAACGTCTCTCATACTAAGGACCTATCGAGAATCTGATGATTTCTTTTATGAAGATCTTTTAATCTTTCTTCTAAAGTCAACAGAAAACATTGTAAAGTCGGATGATGATGGTAAACTGAAAGTCCCAGAAGGCATTCGGAATAATAATATCCATTTGTTTCATATTTGGCATGACCTATTATTAACAGCAATTAGATAAGTCTTTGGATTTTGATTTTAACTGCTGCAACCTGAGGGATCATGAACTACTGCCGCATTACAAGTAAATCCAATGCTTATCACACCATCCTTTGCATCTATATCGCTAAAATGATGATTGAAACAAGTTTATATGATTTTGAGCATATGTGTCTAGATATATTGAATAGGTTATCAATAAAATGCTTCTAGTACTGAGAGAATTATCGATTCTAGAAGAAATAGCCTACTTGGGAAGTAAGATTTAGCCTCTGTAGATACTATCTCTTGTTGTTGCTCACTTAGCCACACTTATTTTGTTTACCTTTAACCCATGACAGGTGTTAATAGATTGAAGATGAGAAATAAAATTTATTTCATATAAAGATTAAATCTCTATAACAAATGATGTAGGAAGTGAGAATGAATGAATGAACGGTTTCATAAATGACAGTTTAGATAGTAAATATTCTTTGTGATTGTTAAGGAAACAAATTTTCGTCTTTGTTATTATCGTCATTGAGCAGATCAAAATATCTTCTTCATAATAATGATCATCTACTTGTAGTAGAGCTGATAATAGTATATTGTACTTTTATTCTTTGTTGTGTTGTTGTCTATAATCTGCCCCTAATGCCTTAGTTTCTGAGTCATTCAATAGATTACCTATATCCTATGCAGCATTTGTTTTATTTGGCGGTAGTGATATTGATGCCAATGATGATGTTGTTTTCAGAGTCTGTAAATTTGGTATTTGATAGAACTTGGGAGCCTGGTGATGAGAAGTAATAGTAAACAATACATAAAATTGATTATGAAGATGTTGTTGCTGATTATTTTGAGTATTTTGTTGTTGTTGGTGTTGTTTGAGTAGATGATATATTCGATTGTTACGAATTTGGCTTAGTATATGTCTTATTGTAAATCTTAATAATTCTGATGTACTTTCTTCTTTAATCAATCCTGCTTGATATTCAAGCTTGGTTAGTATAAGAAATAAATTAAAATCTTCTATCGATAGCTTTGTGACAATATGTGTTTATCATCGTTCATTTGTTTACTCTTTGTCATTGTTATAAATTTTTGGTTGATTATTATATCTGGATTCTTCTATTTCATCATTCTTATGAGTCACCTTCTGCTGTTATTAGCTGATGGTAACGGTAACGATGATGTTCTAATAGCTACAGCAGTTGCTGCTATACTCCAATTTGTCAATTCTGTTGTTAACTTGTCTTATTTTAAGATATTCTTCATTATTGCTCTCAAATCCTATTACAAGTGACTCAAGTCTTACCTTTTCATTACAGAAATTTTCTATCTCTCTCTTCTTTCTCTTTCACAAGATATACGAAGAGAAAAAAGGAATTAGTTGTTGATGCTATTTGATTATTCAATTGGTATAACTTTCTCTAGTCTATATGCTTTTGAAATTGCAGTGCACTTATTTCATTTCTTAGCCTTTTAAATCGTTTTTCAAATGCTGGTAAATCGTTTGTTAGCAACTGCAAGAATGTCAATAACTTGCTTGACACCCATACGTTTAACCTTAGATAATCTATATAATTTTAGAAATGGTGCAATATCACCTTTAGTCTCTTCACTTCATAAACTATATTCAGATTATGTAGTTGTTTTAGCTTCCAATATTCTTTGTAGATATAGTTGCCTCTAACTCTCTCAGGTTTAATGCAATAGTTACTTCCAATGGGATCTTACGTTCAGAAAAGAGTTTGTATGCTTTGGCGGATAGAGATAGATGTTGCTATTCCTGTTCTTCTTTGTTCTCCCCAGCATCATTATTATCATCTTGTTGTTTTATTCCTTCGCTCTTCTCTTCAACAGCCTTATTCAAAATAACCCCTATATCTCTAAATGACATTCTAGCCTCTTTTGCTATCTCACGTATGGTTTTACCCTGATTGTAAAGTTCTAAAACAAGTCTTTGTCTTTTCTGTCTAGTTAATATCGTCATATATTTTGTATCTTCAACAAATATATAGTATACTGGAAGCTTAAAGCTGTTATTGTTATCATTTGATACTAATTTTGTTACCGTTGCTATCATCTGTTTCCAACTGTTACCACTGCACGGTATTTGAACTCAGAGTATCTGTAATAATGCTGTGATATATGTACTAAAGATCATACTGAATTTCTTTTGAGAATATCTTTCGAGTAACTGGTTAGCAGATCGTTGTAATGTTATTATTCAGATATTATGCTAAATGAAGCTTTATCTTTTGCTATTCAAAATTTCTTATTTTAAATCTGTTAGACCACTACATACAGGAAGTTATCTCCGCAAGTTCCAAACCTCCAGAAACTGCGGCATTTTCATTATAGTACTAACTGGAGGCTTTTGGAGGCATCGGAGGTTAGTTCACTATTGTAATGATTGTGGTTAATTCATAATCAACGATTTCCTCCTAGATGCGATTAGAGATTACAATATTTTTAGGAGAAGTACAAAGCGCGATGGGAAGTGTTCGGTATGTTTGCATCTGAATATTTTGGGATTTTCATAATTATCAACATCTAGCACTATGCGATTTCTATAGTTGAACTTTACAATAGATGGCCTATGACAAATTCTATAGAGTAAGAAGAATATTCATAAATCTTTTCTGATTAAGGCAATTTACACATACTTTTTATAAAGACATAATACTACTCTACAATAGGAAGTTTTATGCGTTAATGCAACCCACTGATCCTCCTATAACATGTTGGTCTTGCCTAAAAGATCAGGACGTCATCACAGACGTTGAATCTGGCGAAGTAATTTGTGGCAATTGTGGTATAGTAATCACTGACAGGGCTCAAGATATTAGTAGCCCAGAATGGCGTGCATTTACAGTTGAAGAAAAGAATAGTAAAACAAGAACCGGAGCTCCTACTTCTTTAGCTGTTCATGATATGGGACTTTCTACCGTTATAGGAAGAACCAACAGGGATGCTAGTGGACAAATATTGAATGCAGCTATGCTCTCTACAATAAAAAGATTAAGAACTTGGGACACTAGAATACAGGTTCATAATTCTGAAGACAGGAATCTTAGGCAGGCTTTTCAGCAACTTGATGTACTAAAGGATAAGCTCGGATTATCAGATGCGATAGTTGAGAAAACAGCTTACATATATAGAAAAGCCTGTGAAAGGCAGTTGCCTCGCGGTAAGACGATTGCTGGAGTATTGACTGCAGCCATGTATATTGCCTGTAGAGATATGGGAATACCTAGGACACTGAAAGAAATATCTACAATTAGTAATATAAAACGTAAAGATATTGCAAGAAATTACAGAATGCTGGTAATTGAGCTTGAAATTGTGATTCCAATAGTTGATCCAATGAACTGCATTATAAGAATTGCAGACAGAGTGAAGTTAAGCGATAAAACTAAACGCCAAGCAGTCAGAATGATGAACAACATCGCTAAAGAGGAAATAATATTGCCTGCTGGAAAAAATCCTATGGGATTTGCCGCATCAGTAGTTTATCTGGCCAATATTATTACAAAAGAAGATGATAATATGACACAAATAGAATTGGCTGAGGCTGCAGGAGTAACAGAGGTTACCATCAGAAACATATGCAGATCTCTAAGAAGATATACTGATTTGACTAACTAACTAATTAATTACATATAATGAAAGAACAAATCTACTGCCATAACCTTAATTCTAACCTCTAACCAAGTATCATTTACACCATGACCATATTAACAGTGGCAATGTATAGGAGCAGAACGTAAAAAGAAAACGACAGATTAGCCCAGACAATTACTGAATATGTGGACATATATGGGAGTATAGGAGAAGATATTATTATTATTGTATTTTAGAAGCTTCCACGAAAATTGGTATTCTTCTAGTATTAGAATTTTAATAACATATTGTTTCCTACCAGTATGAGCATAGAATTATTTGAATAACTGCCAGAGTCTATATCATAATGGGTAGTGTATGCTGGTGATTCTTTTGCGTTGATAGTAATAATGATGATTTCCATGGTGTCATTTTCTGACCAACTAGAGTGCTTCTGAGAGATATATATTAAGAACTTGGCGTTGATGAGAAGTGGTAATAGTTGTATTGGTAGTCATAAGTAGTAGTATTTGTTGCTGTTCCAGATAATGATATATTTGATCATTACTAAGTTGGCTTAATAGATGACGTATTGTAAATCTTAATAATTCTGATGTACTTTCTTCTTTAATCAATCCTGCTTGATATTCAAGCTTGGTTAGTATAAGAAATAAATTAAAATCTTCTATCGATAGCTTTGTGACAATATGTGTTTATCATCGTTCATTTGTTTACTCTTTGTCATTGTTATAAATTCCTAATTGACTATTATTATATCTGAGTTCTTCTCTTTGATCATATGTATTATTATTATGGAGTAGTTTCTGCTTGTTATTATTATTACCTGTTGATGGTAACGATGATACTCTAATAGCTACAGCTGCCGCTACCATAAAACTCTATTTGTAAATTCTGATTAATAAGGCATACTTGATGGCAATCCTATTCTGTCATTCGAACCTCTTGTTCTACACCATTTTGATCCTTTATACTTGATGATTCTAAAATTACGTCTGGAGGCTTGGAAGCTCCCAGAGGTTAGTTCAGAATTGTAAGGGAATCGACATTTTCATAAACTAACAGTTCTAATCGCTGACATATTTAATTCAACATGTCTCTTCTTGCTAGATCTTTCTATGAATCTTTTTCTGTGACCTGCGTGAATTGCCATCGCCACATACAACTACAAGACATAACAATGTGCCCCCCCATTTAGTCATCATATGAATAGTCAAAAGTGGACGTTATATTGAGAACCCTTGTTCAGAGATAATATTAATTAATATATTACACACCTAGACAAGTGTCTCAATATAAGAATAATAGAGTTTTTCAATCGTTATTGTGCCTTCAGTCAAGAGAGATTATGATTCCAATCAATTCACCTTTAGTGCGAGAAAACAAGCCGGATAGTCTTGCCTTGAATCCATATTTCTTATTTCTTTGTTTCAATGCACGCTCTAGCTCTTCTGGAGTCGCAAATGTTGCTTTTCCATTGAGCCATTCGCCTTTAGGCTCTCCTCTTATGCCGGATGGCACGATGCGTACTTTTGAGTTATTTCGGAGGCGCTTGACCTTGCCGGTCATACTCCTAGTCACGACAAAAATCTTATTGCCGTCAATTGTAAACCATACGGGCGTTGCCACTGCCTGTCCGTTTCTTCTGTATGTTTCAAGGTTGATATACTGATGTCCGGAGAGTATTGATATCCGATCAGATGGAGAGGACATATGGAGTTAGTGTCCCGTTCACTTTTATTATCACTTTCTGTCATAGCTCAATGTATTAATTATTATCCATAAATCTACTTAAGTGCGGTCAGATTAGCAGGTGGTGGATCAATAATCACTGACATTAACTATGTATGGTTTAGGAACGTCGTATAACACCCTCAAAATCTCTCGCTTAATCCTGAAAAGAAGAATATCGTCTATTTCGCCTCCTTCTCCGTGAGTGTTTAGTTCCAAAAGCATCATATGGTAGTTGAAATATATTGAGTTGGATGCTAAGTTTTCAAAATAGATAAGATTTGAAATTTGAAGAGTTTAAAGTAGGACAGACATTCAAATCGCGTATCTGTATAGATAAGGATGAATTTGAAAAATACATATCATTTGCAAAGACAAGAAATATTTTACATGAAAAACCTGAATTGGCCGCAAAAGAAGGGATTAAAGGCACTCTTTTGCCAGGCCGGGCTATAATAGCGCGTGCCGAAGGTGAGATGACACGCCTAGATATATTTTCCAATAACATTATGCTGCTATATGGAATGGATGGAGATCCAAAATGGGATAATAGGCATACTAGGTTTTTAGGTGAAGTTTATGCAGGAGATGAACTCGAAGTAGAATATTCTATCTCAGATAAAAAAGGAGGAAATTCTGAAAGGTACGGTATATTATCAATTGATGTTCAAATTAAACGAATAAGCGATAGTAAGCTTGTCATAGTATCACACAGAAATCTCTATAGGATGAAAAAATGAATTGTCTTTCTTAATCACGGAGCATCAAAAGAGACAAAAATCCTTTTGTATTTCCACATCAGATCTTCTTCTTCTTCTGAATAGTTATATTTTGGAAAGCTGTTAAATGATGATGTGCGCTAGTCTTATTCTGCTTAACACGGATTTTTTTGTTAGCGCGCCTAAGATTTGCTGCTTCTAAATTTATATCTAATGCTGATTTTGCTTTAGTAGTAGTAGTAGCAGTATTACGATGGTAAGACTATAAAATGCGTATACTCACCTAGTGGGGTATATCCTTCTTTTGTTGTCTGTATACTTGTATAATAATCTCCTGGTAAGGACTCATCTTCTTCTAAAGGTATAGTATAAGAAATCTCTCCAGATCCATTTGTAGTATCAGTATAGGTATACTCCATCCCAGGACCATTTACTGTTATAGATACTGTAGCTCCGCTAATCACTTCATTTGTTCTAGCATCGATCACTGTAACTGTTATAATCTGTTCTTCTCCAATGGCTATCGGGTTCATACTGAACATAACAGCCGATATCATCATAGTACCTTGATCTTGTGCTACTATAACCCCCGTGGATCCTGCAATTACTGCTGTTGTTATTATTATTGCATATATCATAAGATATTTATTATTCATTATAGTATTCCTATTCGCCTACTAAGCACGTCATTTTAAACGTTTACATCAAATAGATAGTTCCTCGCCATCTATACCTCGAAAAGATGACAAGAGGATAATAAGCCCAATACCTTCTTTAGGTCAATACTGTTAGTGTAAACTGGAATAAACTTCAACAAGTATTATCAGAAGGTGCTATTACAACAATTTCAAATGCAATAGCTCAGTTCCAGGTATTAGTGGCGGTGGTAGTAGTGCAGATGGCTATGCTGCTGCAACATTCTCATCATTAGCAATGACTATCTTTGGTATTCCATTCACTGGAAGTATTTCAGCAGCCGGATTTACTATTGGATTTATTAAAGGATGATAGGAGGAGGAGGACATGACAAGAAGAGATATATGATATACTTAACCTCACTGTAATCTTCAGAACATGGCATCACCATCAGTAGAACATCATACTTTTTCTAAAAACTATTGCATATACATCATAGATTGTTAGTGAATCAGACAAATTACTACCAATGGAAACGTAGCTTGATTAGCTTCACTAGCAGGATTTCATAGATGTAGATTGTTATTGGAAATAGCATGAGATGGCTCTTTCGATATGATATAAGCCATAATATAGCATGATATTCAGGGATTTAGATGTATTACAAAACGCACAAAACCTGCGGTAGAGAAAACATAATCAATAAATCGTATGCTGGGTATAATATATTGCTGATAATATATGAGTAGTAGTAGTATTGTCATATCATGGGATGAATCAGCTGACAAGAAAGTAAAATCAAGTGATGATAAAGATTTAGGAAAAGTTCAGAATGTCACAAAAGATTATATTCAAACAAAGGAAGGTGCCGTATTAAAGAAGAGTTACTTTATTCCAAAATATTATGTTCAAGGATATGATGGTGATAGTATCTGGGTATCACTTAGAAAAGATGACGTAAAAGAAAGATTTGAAAGAGAAACTCCACCTAAAGATATATCAGAGTTTGAAACTCCAGATTATATTCAAAGAAGAGAATCCATCAAAAAACAATATCCAGAGTTTGATAATAATATTCCAAGATATACTCCTATACCCGGAGCATCATCAGCAGGTGGTGCTACTACAGCTGTCGCTACTCCCTCTACAACTAGGGTAAATGTACCATGGGAGAAGGTCAAAGGTAAGAAAGCAAAGTCAATAGATAATAAAGATTTGGGTAAGGTAGAAGATACAGCTCCTCATTATGTTGAAGTCAAAGAAGGTCTAATAGGAAAGAAGAGTTACTTTATTCCAAAACATAATATTAATTACTTTGATGGAGATAATTTGCATACTTCACTTACAAAAGACGAGATTAAAAGTAAGTATGAAAGAGATAGTCCACCATCTGAGTCAGAGATCCAGACTCAATATTTAGAGCAAAAGAACAAAATAGAATCTGAACAACCACAATCTTTACATGGAGTACCCTTTATGGCAACAGAATCGGGAGTTACTAACCGAAGCGATCTTACAGGCGAAGAACTCAATATTGAGTGGGCAGAAGTAATTCATAAACATGTAAGAGCAGCTGATGATGTAGATATGGGAGATGTTGAAAGAGTAGGAAATGAGTTTATTGTAGTTAGACAAGGTGTTGCAAAAGTGCATCTGTGCTATATTCCTAAAGTTTGCATTAGCAACTATGATGGTAGTTACTTATATCTTAATGTACCAAGTGATTTCGTAAGATCAAAGTTTGAAAGAGAAAGTGAGCCAACAACAGAGGAGATTCGAGCACTTGCCGAAGAAGCTGGAGAAGGAAAAGGAAGAGATGCTGCTAAAGAAGAAGATAAATCATGAGCGGTAGTTCAGAAGGTACAAGTAAATATGAAGAAGGTATGCCTGGTACTTAAACTGGAAGAAAAGATGATCCGTTAACATCATACAGCAAATCCTGAAGAAGCAAAAGAAAAAGCAAGAAGAAGTGGTATGACTAAAGGTACTGCAGGTGCGGATGAGACTGGTAGCGATTATGAACAAGGTGCTGCAGGAACAAACAAATAACTAAAAAAGAACAACATCCGTCCCTTAATATTACTCCTTTCTTTTGTCATCATTATTTTCTTTATAACCATACAGCAGCCATAATCATCGCAGAAAGAAGCTGTCGCGTGGTTGAAAGATTAGATGATCTGCAGAGGAGCAGATGAGGAAGAAAGCAATGGACATATCAGAGGAATAGAATTAGAAAATGACAACATCATCATAGACTATAAATTATTCATCCGATGATGATATGTGCCTTTCGACTTACTTTTGATAATATATTACCATTTCCTTAGGCGTTGCATTATTAATATTATTTTATGTGTAGTGTATTTCTTGTGTCATATCAAGAGTGCAGATATATATTATCAAAGAAAATATATCTCTCTCCGTCTTTTCTTCTTCAGCGATATACTCAATAAAGTACACTCTGTCTCCAACTAGTTTCTATTTCCATAGATTTAAAATTAGTATTGTCTTCTCCTCCTCCTTCTTCTTCTGTTATTGTTCTTGTTCTTGTTCTTCTTCTGCCCTTATCAAGATTCTTTATCGTACTATTACCACTACCACCGTCGCCGCCCTCATTATTGCCGCTGCTGCTGCTAACGATTTATATCCATCCTGTGGTTGCTAGTGTCTGAAAGCAATTGATAAACATATTCTACATAATAGTTTGTTTAATAGTGATCTTTACTGCCACAGTCTTCTATGGTCCCCAACAAACAATAGGCCAGAAAGAATTTCCGTCATCTATATCTAACACTACTACTACAACATCAGATTTTTTGACTTATGAGAATCCACTCGTAGGAATAAAAATGCAATATCCATCTAATTGGACAGTATCAGACACTGCTCTTCGAGACTATAATGATGTTGTCGCATTTTATTCACCATTACAGAACCTTTCAGATGCATTACCTGCACAACTTGTCTTATCAATGGTTAGATATTCACAAAACGTATCCTTAGATGAGTACACTAATCTTAGTCTCTCTGCATTAAACCAATCACAACAATTTATAGTTAATGAATCAAATCCATTTACATTAGCGAATAATCCAGCACACAAAATAATATTCTCAGCTATATCTCCAACTGAGCAAATTAACTTCAATGTAATGCAGATTTGGACTTCAATAGGTAATAAGCTGTACATTCTATCTTATAATGCAGAAGCACCAAAATTCTCAAAGAACTTACCTACAATAGAACAAATGCTTCAAACAGTAGAGATTAAGTGAATAGCATAACAATTAATTTTTTGCATTTTACGCAACTGCAGAACAAGTAATGGTTATAATTCACAGATATAAAGAAGAATTATACAGTTCTATTGCTCCCTGTTAACCTACTTGCCTCTTTTTATATATATTATATTTTATCATTATCATGCCATTAATAATTATTTAAACTGGGGACGATAATAAGGAACAAATCCTATAGTCAACTCTTTGTTTAAAGAGGAATGTTCGATTAGCACTCGAAGACATGTGGTTTTCCCTGCAAGACTGCTACAATAAGTTCCAAAGCGAGCCATGTGGTTTACCCTTATCCTCTTAGACTTGGACTCCCCTACAACCTTTAGGGCTGTAGGTTAACCTATTAACCTAAGACGACAACTCATCGTTCCCATGGGAGTTGCAAGCCTTTACTTGCAACCTAGACCTATACGATGTATCGTTCCTCTCTTTCGGCTAATCGAACAATCACAATACGTAGGGAAAATATATAGTCTTGTTTGTTAAATTAATTATTAAGGAGAGTGTAATAATCTTAACCTATACCTGATAGTTATTTTAATCCTAGTATAGAAATAGATTTAAAGATAGATCTACATTAGGATAGTTAGCGCATTTTGAAGAACCTCGAATGTTGCAGGCAGAATTCCTATTGGTTCGCCATCAATTGTGACGGTTATATCTCTATTCTCCTCCTTTGACTTTATTGAAACCTTCTTAGCTTGCCTATAGAATACGTCACCCTCATTAGTATAATTACCATCTTTTATGTTGAGAAAGTTTTCTATCATCTCTAGGCTACTGGATTCCTTTAGAATAACAACATCCAGCAATCCATCTAAAACATTTGCTTCTGGTGCCGCTTTAAATCCTCCTCCTAGAAATTTTCCGTTGGCAACAACACCCATTGTCATCTTTGTAAGAATACTCTCATGTCCATCATCAATAGAGATTTCACATAGGCTACTTTCATATGTAGGTACAGTTGTAACAAGCCCAGTCACTGTAGAAATAAGGCGATTATTAACTACACTTCTAACCTTCTTTGCCTTATCAATAACCTCAGCGCCGATACCAATCTCAGCTGCATTGAGATAAATGCGCATCGCTGTTTTTGAATGATTCTCAATATTTGTTGCCTTTACACTAATAACATCCACTTTCTGCAGTTTATATGTTTCAAAATTTAGACAACATTCTGCAAAGTCTGCTGGTAAGTCTAATGATTTGACTAGTACATTTCTTGTTCCACATGGAAATACAGCCATGACTGCAGCAGAGTTTATAGGCTTGAATACGGCTTGGGTAAGAAATGAGTCATTGTCTTTGTTATTGTATTCACTGCTGCCGCCGCCATGAATTCGGATATCTTCTTCAAAGAAGCCGTTTGCAACCTCATTTATAGTTCCATCCCCACCTATTGCAACAATTTTTTTATATCCTTTTTTTATAAAATTTCTTGTAAGATTTGTTCCATCACCCGATTTTTCAGTAAAGGCAATTTCACAGTTATCGCCAAAAAGCCTTTTAATCATCAAATGAAGATTGTCCCAATTTTTACCAGTCAATCCACTCGCAGAATTTGGATTAACTACTATGGCGGTTTCAGTTCTTTTTATATTTGATTCTATGGCCATCCCAGTCGATCCTAATTTATTATCTATTTTAAGCATATCATATTAAGGTATATGATGGTATATCAATAGAATAATTAATTAGATTTTGTCTATTATTAGTATATCAATTTCTAAATAAAGGCTATTCTGTTAATAGAATACCTTATTGACATTAAAGTCAAGCACTAGGTTTTATTACGACTTCTCGTCTGAACGCATCCTATGCCAAAGGAGAAATATTTTTGGATTCTGTTGCTTTATACAAATAGGCTATTGCTGCCGTTGCAAGTATTGTATTACATTAAGAGATCATTAAGAATCGTACAAATATACAAATATACATAATAATAAAATAAGAATTACAAATTAAATAATTTTTTAGAAAATTGAAAATTCTGATATTCAACTATTTTTAATAATCATAGACTATCTCAGTTTTTTGCGGACATTATGGTATCTATTATATCTAAATTAGATCTATAAACGCAAAATATTAGATAGTAAAATGATATGTGTAGTTTGATACTGCCATATGAAAGATAAGCTTACCAACTCCTGTTTTAAGATAGTGTGGTAAGCTGTTATCATTGATTAGTGCATTATTTATAAGAGCGTATGTTAGGAACATATTAAACGCTTTTCCAATTATCTTGGAATAATTATAGATTATTCTTTATAGATGACTTGTGCTCCTTATAATATCCAAATCCAATTACTGCTGCAACTCCTACAATTATTATTAGAGCAGTTATGTTAAAAATTCCTGATGATTCTTTAGCAAATTTACTCCAGGTTTCTCCAAAATAATATCCTACAAATGTTAAACAGATGCTCCAAATTAGAGAACCAGCAAATGTAAACAAAATGAACTTTACCATATTCATCTTACTAAGGCCAGCAGGAATAGAGATTATTTCACGAATGCCTGGTGCTAGCCTTCCTACAAATACAGCTATTGCTCCATGTTTCTCAAACCATAATTCAGCTCTTTGTAATTTTGATTCATTAATTAAAACATATTTTCCAATGCGAAGAATTGCAGGCCTTCCAATCTTTAAAGCAATAAAATAAATCATTATTGCTCCAACAGTCGAACCCAATGCTCCAATCGTAGCCATTCCTAGTGCATCTCCTAATCCAAGCCCTTTACTTTGTGCAACAAATCCTACTAAAGGAAAGATGATCTCACTTGGAATTGGTGGGAATATTGTTTCAAGCAATGTTGCTGCAAAAATGCCAGGATATCCTATAGTAGATATCCAAGATGTTACAGTATCGGTTATACCTTGAAAACTAAATGTTCCTTCTATTGCCAATAATAATAATGTAATAAGCGAACAATCGGTGTCTGTAAGACTGATGGATGATTTGTCATAAAAGTATATGTGTTATTATCATACATTAACGAGCTGATCGACCAGAAATGGACTAATTCAGAGCATATCTACGGATATATATCAATATAAAACGGAGATATGAAAAGTTGTTGTATGTATGCACATACTGCCTATTTTTGCGTTTATTCTTCTGATCATAGCCGTGTCATCTCCTTCACAATCATGATTACTTTTCTTCTTCTATAATATCTTCCTTTTCGTGTTCTGCGTCTTTTTCTTCAATAATACTCTTTTAATCTGACTATGTTGTTGATATAAACTATCCTCAACCAGATGTTCTATCTAAAAACTGCCATATTATAGAAATTTAGTAAATAGTGAAATACAAAATACTATATGGGTCACATTCTTCATGTTGTCATTCTGAATGGACTATTCTGAAAAACTTTGTCAAAAGATAAACCAAATGAGTAATGATTAGATAGTCAAATGCTGATGACACATTATTCATGTATATCTCTTAACTAAGGTTAGTGTATCTGCTGTCATCTATTTCTTGTCCATTTACTTAATATTATCCCACACATATAGGCTCGAGTTTGCAAAATGTCAATATATGATATCGTGTCAATATAGAAATGGTAATAAATTTATAATAAAAAATCTAACGATAAGCACCTACCAAAATCGCTTATAAACGATAACATTCTCTTAGAGTTTAGAGAGCTTCTTTTTTGTTTGTCTCTAGTACGTATTTAGCTATATGAGTTCTCACATTATTAATTTATCAGAGATGAAAAGGTATTTTTAGTGTTTTACTCTCCAATTTTACAGTACTTCAGTATGTTCCTTTTTATAATGTATTGTAAGTTCTTCTGCAGTAGTAAAAACTCTTCCACAGTCCTCACATTTGTGATTGGTTGGCTCACTCACAGGCTCTGATTCTGATGTCATAAATAAACTTCTAAAATATAATATATAGAAGTTTAGGAGTATTTGCAATTTTATTACCTCTTTATAAATATGGACATTTATTACAAAGTTAAATCAATATTCAGTTAAGACAAGATTATGCCCTAATGAAATACTAATAAATATTAATCCATACAAGCGGAAAAGACTTCATCAAATTTTCAGAGGCATCGATAACAATATAAGAATTACAATACAAGATGTAGAGATTAACTTCTTTTGTTATTATGATAATTGAAAAACACAACTCATAGAGCACATTCAATTCTTAAAAGCAAAGTTATTGGGTAGAAACTTCTGTGATATCTATTATGTTTGATAATATCTATATTATTGCATAATTAACTAACTAATTACTTATTATCTTTTTCCTTTTTACCATGATCTTCTTCTTCTTCTTCTATAATAGCCCATGGAAACCATTTTCCAATAAGTTTAGCCCAATCCATTTTTACTAATAAGTATAATGTTATCCCAACAATCCCTATACTAATAATTGCTTCAATTATAAAATTAATTTGATTAGTAGTAGTTTCTAAAATAATGCGTTCGACAAAGGGTCTTCCCAAAAAAACTGCTGTCGATACTATGATTTCATTGTAAAATAATTCGCCAGCAAAAATGGCAGTTACAAATTTCCATGGATTATATTTTGTAAGACCTAGTGAAATATATATTACATTTCCCGAAAGGGGTGTTATTGAGGCTAGAAAAGCGCCTAGCCAACCATATTTACTTAAAACTTTTTGAAGAGGAAACATCCTTTTCTTTGTTTTATTGCCTAGAATATTGCGGCCATAGTAACTTAAATAGAAAATTATCATCTTTGCTGCTACTGCTCCAATTGTACCAGCAAGAGATATTAGATGGGGATCTAAGTTCTTATTAAAAGCTGCAATGAATGGAATTGGGAAGTAGGGAATTGGAATAAAAATTAGAATGCTTATAATAAAACTAATAGACAAGATCCCAAGATAACCAAAGTAATCATATAGTTGAAGTAGCTCATCAAGAGTAACCAAACACAGAACTGTTATATCTTGTCCTTATATAGTATTATGAGGATTTGTTTAATAGAAGAAGTTAAGATTTCATATAATATTATATAGTATTTGAATATGTTGTCTTTAACAAACACTACTAGGAATCTTTATCTCTCGATTATTTATTGCCTACACCAAATGGTTAGTTCTACAAGGACTATGTCTATAATATTGGATCCAAGTAAATGATAAGAAAAGTTGTATGTTTCTCTTATAATCACAATTTCGACCTTTGAATCTCTATAGTAACAAATGAGATATATTCTTCTTTCTAATATATTTCATGGACTGATTTTAAGATAAAAACTATAAAATTTAAAGGAGTGAAATTAATCACTAAAGGCGATACCGATAGATCAGACTTTATACAATATATGTAATTGCTCCTTATTCTATCATAACAATTACGTGTTTTTAAAAAAGACTGGATCCTTTATGCCCAATGAGCTAAACGCTTCTATCCTCTGCATACATGCATAGCACTGTCCACAATGTGTTTTCTGTTTGTTATGGCAGCTCCAAGTCAATTCAATAGGCACATTTAACTCAATTGCCAAATTGATTATAGTTTTTCTATCCATTTCAGCTAAAGGAATGAGTATCGCGCAAGGATCGTCGTTGCAGAACAAACATCCATGCTTAATTAACAAGTTTAGTTTTTCTATGTAATCTTTTGTTGCATCAATAAAAAATGTTCCATCATGAATATTATGTCCTCCTATAATCCATTTTATATCAAGAAATTCAGCATAGTGTGCAGCTATTGAATAAAATATTAGGTTCCTTGCAGGAACATATGATGACCATCTTCTATCATAGTTGGGTGTGATATGACTATTATTATTATTATAAAAATCAGAAGATTCTTTAATAAAGGGAATGTTGATCTCAAGAAAGTTTACAATATTTGCTCTTCTTGCTAATTCCGTTGCAGCCCTTTTTTCGTTTTCAATCCTATTGTAATAATTAAATGTAATTACGGAAATTTCTGAAAAATTTTTTTTAGCCCAGTAAAGACAAGTGGCAGAGTCTAATCCACCAGAGAGCATTACAAGGGCATTGGCTTTCTTCATCATTTAACCTTTTTTTATTTCAGCTATTATGTGTGCTCCCTTATTTACTCCTTCGTAAACATATATGCCCAATGCCTCGACAGTTGGTGGCATCTTTGGAGCAAGAAGTTTAATTATTTCTGTTGAAAGGTTTTCTACAGTAGCTTCACCTGGGAGTAAGAAAGTAGTCGTCTTCGGCAATTGTAGATTGAAAAAGCCTCGTGGTCCTTCAAAAGATATATGATAGTAAATATCATCTTCTCTCTTCAGATATTTTGTGTTAATGAAGAATTTATGGTCGAGGATACTTAATGTCTCTTTAATTATTCTCTTGGCTTCACCAAAATCAATAATAAGATTATTTTTCATGTCACCTATTATCTCGACCATAACAGTGGATGTGTGCCCATGCAGAATAGAACATTTTTCAACTAATGGTAAAATATGTGCATAATCAAAAGCAAGAGATGGATCTTCTATGAATATAGAACCGGTCTGACTGTAGTTGGAATTAAAGAAGAAGAAGGAGTCTAGTTCATTGACTTTACCAGCATATTTCGAGTGACCAACTGCAATAATTTTAAGTTCTGGTAGTTCTCTTCGTATACGAAGATATTTATTAACATCATTTTCGCAATCTATAACCTCGATATATTTGTCATCTATTTTAAAATCGATGTTGACAATATCGTCATTTTTAAATTTTAACATCACATCATACTCGAAATTTTGTCCTAAAAAAGACAGCATCTTTGAGATAGATAATTCTGCTCTAGTTCGAAACAGATTACCAGCGCTATCAATGTATTTAATATCATTATCAAGAACTACTCTTTCCATATGAATATCTAATTAAAAAGTACTGATTGTGACTTATAAATCGTTTATTGTATATTTTGGAAAAACCTTTTATCAGATAAAGCGTATTCTTGATTTGAGTTAATTTCTTAAATACATGTGCCATATAATTTTTTTATTAGACTGTCTGCTGATTATTTCTTCTCATTAAAACCAAAGCCATATGAGAAATCAAATAAATAGCTAGTTGGAGAAGTATTATTATTATCTAGATAATTCTATCGTAATTTTGTAAATTTCATAAATAGTCAAGCAGCCAATAGAATTTATGTTTCGCATCAGAATAGTTCATGCAATCGCTTACCTTAAAGCATTAAGCATTGATAACAACAATTACAAGAATCAATAAACTTATAAAAACACTGATATGACTTTATCGTTATTCTGCATTCCTTATTCAACCTAAGTTTTGCTATCAGTTTGACATACATAACCTGTAATATGTACTTCATAGGAAATTTGTATTAACTATCTGATCGTTAATGGAAATACGTGACTCATAGCTATAGCTATATAATATTAATATACCAGGGTTAGTATTGCAACAACTATGAGCGAAGAAAGAGAATATGAAGAAGGTGCCGCAGGAACAAGGACTGATAGAAAAAAAGATCCTCTCAAAGAATACGATGAAAAAGAAGCAATGTCGCCTGCCAAGATAAAAGAGCATGAGCCTACAGCAGTAAAAAGAGATCCAAGTGATCAAAAAATAGTTGAACCAGGACAAGAAGGCAGCAAATCCTGAAGAAGCAAAAGAAAAAGCAAGAAGAAGTGGTATGACTAAAGGTACTGCAGGTGCGGATGAGACTGGTAGCGATTATGAGCAAGGTGCCGCAGGAACAAACAAATAACTAAAGAAGAACAACATCCATCCCTTAATATTACTCCTTTCTTTTGTCATCATTATTTTCTTTATAACCATACAGCAGCCATCATTAAGAAGCAGTCAATATTCTATGACTTATAGTCATTACCACTATTAAGAAAGTATTCAAAAATAAATGACGATAGCAATTAATCTTTTTGGATCAATTAAGTTTTCATGATAATGTATACAACATAGGATTCATTCTTTTTCCTTATTTCTACCTGCTTGCTTTGAGTTAAATCATAAAAATTGTTTATAACATTAAAAAGGTATTTGGAGATATTATTATCTAATGTCAGAAGATAAAAATCAAGAAACACAGAAAATGGTAAGTGAACAGGGAGGAGTAGAAGGTCAGAGAAAGGAAGTAAATGTGGAAGATTATGCAAAAGCTGGAACTATAGGTCAAATCCTTAAAGATATGGAATTTCCAGCAGCTAAGAATAAGATAGTTCAATATGTACAACAACGCCAATCTGCATCTGCGGATAATCATGAAAGTAAAGATATATTGTCAAAACTTCAGAATATGGAAGATAAACAATATCAGAATGTTTCTGAGGTTACCAAAGCGGCTGGGTTGGTTTATTAATACAAAAAACTAAATTGCCGACAAAGTATATGGACACACAATAAATAATACGATATATTTATTTCTTCTGGAGTAGAAGAAATAAATATGCATCACTATTGCACATAATGAAGAAGTCAACTTAACAATAAGAAAAGATTTGCATCATATACTAAAGATATATATCTAAATACTTTTCCTTTTATGACTAAGCAATAGTATAGAACTGCAAACTATTTCACTAACTAACAAATTAGGAGTACGAATTATAATTGATTAATGATCTAAAAGAAGCACTCTTTGAAGCTGTATTAGATACAATAAACAAAAATTCTTCTTCTTTAGCAGTTGCTTTTTCCGGAGGAATTGATAGTTCTTTACTTGCAAAGATATGCAAAGACATTGGAATAAAGGTTACATTACTGACTATAGGGTTTCCGCTCTCCCAAGATATAGAATTTTCTAAACAGATTGCTTTAAAATTAGATTTGCCTCATAAGATATCTGTATTAATGCCAGAACAGTTCCAGAAAGATTTACTATATGTCCAACAAAAAATAGCTTGCAGAAACATTTCCCATATTGAAAATTGTATTGCATATTTCTATATTGCGAGAATGGCTAATCAGAATAATCTTCGATCAATTTTAACTGCAAATGGTTGCGATGAATTATTCTGTGGCTACAATAAATTCAGACTAATCTATGACGAGGGTATAAAAAGAATAATAGACTTAATGGATGAAAGAATCGCTAATGAACGTCTGCTCCTAAATGAGATAGACAAGATAACATCGGAATTTGGAGTGCTTACAAAACAACCATTTTTCTCACAAAAATTCATTGACTTTGCTAAAGATATACCCATTGAACAGAAGATCACCGGTTCTAATGATTTCATACGAAAACATATTCTGAGAAAATTAGCTCTTTCAATGGGTATTCCAAGAGAATCTGCAATGAAACCAAAAAAGGCTCTTCAATATAGCTCATTAATTCACAGAAATTTCAAAAGGACTAATAAATAATATCCAAAATAGTAATAGTATATAAAAGAGCAAGAAAAATTAGCAAATATCTATCTAACCTCCAACTACAAACTAAATAAAAATGTCAAATTTATTTAGTGCAATTGATTATTATGATATTTCTTATTTACGGCCTTTACCTTCCTCACAACATTCTCTATAATTTTTGATGATGCGGACAGATGATTTTTTGCATTAAATATGCCTTTTAATTCTAAGGGAGTAAGACTCTTTGACAGATTAGCATCTTTTATCAGAGCATCAAAGAAATCTTCATCTCTCTCTAGCGCTACAAATGCTACCCTTTGGATATTACGATATGCTTCAAATCTGGGAACTCCTTTCTTTATCAATGCCTCAAGAACAAATTCTGCATAGATTTGGCCCTTTGTAATATCGAGGTTTGAAGTGATTCTCTTTGTATTTACATTAAGATCTATTATAACATTCTTCATAGAATTTAACATTTCATCTAAGAGAATTACAGCCATTGGAAGTGTAAATCGTTCATTTGCTGAATTTGACAAGTCTCTCTCATGCCATAAGCCAATGTTCTCCATTGCAACATTAACTAATGATCGTAGAATCTTTGCAAGGGAAGAAACTCTTTCACTCTTAATTGGATTACGTTTGACTGGGACTGCGCTACTTCCAATCTGTCCTCTTTTGAAAGGTTCTGCAACTTCACCTATCTCTGTTCGCTGTAAATTTCTAATCTCAATTGCAATCTTGTCAAGCGTGCAAGCAACAAGAGTAATCAAAAATTGCATCTCTGCATGTCGTTCTCGAGGAATAACTTGTGTAGCAGCTTCAACAGCATAAAGTCCCAAATCCATAGCTACTCTTCTCTGTACGTCTAATGCCCTATTTCCCATTAAAGAGCCTGTTCCAACAACACCAAGGGTTTTGCAAAGTAGGAATCGTTTTTTACCTTCTTCAATTCTTTCTATGTGTTTTGTCATTTCATCAGCCCATACTGCGAACTTTAGACCAAATGCAATTATACTTGCATGCTGTCCATGTGTTCTGCCAACTGCAGGAAGAGTACGGAATTCTAATGCCTTGTCAATCAGAGCAGTTGCTATATCTAGAATTTTAGATTCAATAATAGAAAATGCGTCTCTCATTTGCATTGAGATGGTCGTATCTATAATATCGTTACTTGTTAGTCCATAATGGATCCAAGGTCTTGTTTTTTCTGAACATTGTTCACTTAAAGCCTCTACTATTGCAGCGGTATCATGTTCTGTAACTGCTTCTAATTCCTTTACTTTCTCAATAGTAATTTTGCCTGATTTTGCCTTTTTTGTGATATCGTCAGAAGCATTTTCTGGAATCATTTTAATATGAGCCTGGGCTGCTGATACTGCAGCTTCAAAATCTAGCTGGTATTGTAGATGTTGTTCTTCTTCAAATATTTTCTTGATTTCTTTACTTCCATAACGTCCTGAGTCAATGGGTAGAATGGGCATTGTTAATTACACAACTAATGGACTAAAAATTAAATCTTATTAGAAAAAAATTGTTGAATTTAAAACTGATAAATTGCAAGAAATACACATATCTTGGCAAACAATTTATAAGAGTTACTATGCGACAATTACAATGAATATATTGTTGTCTGTATGTAAGCGAATATAATATATAATACCCGAAGTGAAGATAGTTTGAAATTATTCCCATATAGATGAATTGCTCAATACAATGAAGCAGATGATGGATTTAGTATTGCTTTTTTGAGTTGCTGCTGTTATCGAAGTAAATAATATTATTATGAACATATTTATCATGTGATGAAGTATACAAATTAATGGAAAAATATTATGCAAGGCACACGAATTAATTCCAAAATTGATATAGTAATTCCATTAAGCAAAAAATTAATAGAATAAAAGATTTTGTTAGAATACTAAAATTGTAGGAGAACTTATTAATATTATAAATTTAAACAAACTATATGGTTGCAGCTACATTCTTAGTATTTTACCGATTCAAAGCAATGAGTAAAGACGAGGCACAGAAGGCTAATAACGAATGGAGAGAACTAAAAAATAGTTTGCCTTCAGGTATTGAGCTTGTAGGAGAATACGATCATGCTTGGGGTACAGAATACAATGGATTCTTGATATTTGAAGCAGATAGCAGTGATTCATTTTTGGATTGGTGGTCGAGTTTCAAGGATAAGGTCAGATGGTATGTAGAGCAGACCCATACAATAGTCGCAAGAAGACGATAACCTTCTTTTCTTTTTATAACCATACGCATCCGTACAAATATTCTATTTGCTGTCTTTTAAAACGCTTTAGCAGTTCTCACCTAAGTATTAACACAAACAATCTATGGTAGCTCACTTTTTTAGCTGACTTTTTGCTTACTAACTAATACTATTTAGCTACTAAAAACAACCAGCAACCAAATAAGAAGAAAAATACTACAATAGTAGTATATCTTTGTATAGTTATATAATTATCACTACTGTAGTTATTATAGCGATTACTACCACCATCGACAGCGAGACTAAGTTCAGCGTGCTAACAAGTTCGACGACGAATAATTTGTAATGTGGTAAAAGGAGTATTATTTCAACAAGCGTATTATTACTCCATCAGGCTTTCTTTAGGAGAAACAGAAGACGAGGATTTCTTAAGCTTATTTAAGACTGCATCTCCAACCTTTGTTAAAGTAATTTGATCAGTAGCATTTCTGGTAAGACAACCAAGTCTAATAATTAATCGCTCTAGCTTATCGGCATCACCTTCAAGTACTTGAAGAGCAAAGTCCTTACCTAAAACGATATTAGTCATATCGGCTCTATCACTAAGAAACTCGTAGCAAGTTTAGAGATTGAGTATCGTCTCTGAGTTCTGCTTCTGCTTCTGCTTCTGATATACGCTTCTGAAACGTTTCATCTAATTCTTCTGAACTGGCCATTCAAAAAGAGGTTACTGCGCCGAGGTCTTTATAGTTATATCAGAACCCCATTATACGTTTAAGGGGACTAACCTATTGATAAAGCATCTGAATGTTATACGCTCGGGTTCGGACTGTTGGGATATAACACATATTGCAGACAGGTTATGAAGATTAGGTCTGGGTCTGTGCTGTATGACTGCAACACAAGCCGATATGTGTGTGCTCATTCCTAACATAGAATGTTGTATCTCTGATGTCATTCCTTGTATTGTAGCGTTTAGGTAAAGCTGTATGGAACCATTGGAATCTCTAGATAGTGGCTGAAATACTCAGGATCAGCATAATATCTTATTATCTTATCAAGCGTGGCAGGTGAAAGCATGCATGGCACATGAAATAAAAGTAAGGTGTGTCGAATGAGAACTAATCAGTCAATCATTAAGCATGGTCATATGATTTAACAATCGATTGAATGGCCGCTCGCATATTAACTTGTAATTCTTCAATACTTTTACCTTGACTAACTGCACCGGGTAATTCTATACACTTACCACTATATGCTCCGTCATCTTCTTTTGCTGTCGCTACATGATATGTTGCAGGAGGACAGTCATGACAATTAGGCTGTCGTACCTCTATACTGATTATTGTTGTCTTCTCATTATTGTTATTATCCGTCATCGTACATCATTCTTAACCTGTCCCATCTATCTTCTTTGCTAATGCACTCATAGCATTCTACTTCTCATGTGCGATGAATAGATCTATCTTTTCTTTGGGTGATAGATAGGCTTGCTACTGACTAACGCTACGATAGTTGGGAACAGGTGAACGTTTGGGCTCCGGGTATTGGTTTCTTTCCCTCTTATTCCTCTGCCTCTTTGGGTTTAGTATCATCGTCTTCTGTGCCTGACAAAGTATAAGTTTGATCTAAATTGATTAATGCTATTACTAGGATCAAGATCTTACATTGGATCTCTACTAATTCAGGGTTATCGACGTCAAAGACTGTCGTGAAATCTTTGGGGATCATCAGAATTAACACCACTTTCCTTTTATACGGTTGTCGATATTTCTCATTTTCCTATTCTTTTTTATAGATGTATCTTAATAGAGTTCTTTGTATTGTTTTGGAATAAATTATTAGTAATTGAATAAATTACATTTGAAATATGGCAACTACAACTTCTTATTTTGAAAAATTAAACTAAAGCAGTTTTTTTGTTCTGTCGAGTATCGAATCCATTTCTTCTGGATTAGAAACTGGCCTTTTCTTAAACATTGAATGAACCGGTCCTGCTCCATCGTCGATTTTTCTAGGAATAATATGGATATGGACGTGAGGCACTTCCTGTCCTGCTTCTCTACCATTATGAACTGCTATAGTTGAAGCATTGACTTCTGCTGCCTTTTCTACTGCGAAAGACACTTGCCAAAGCAGGTCAAAAACTGCAGACGAGTCTTCTCTACTCATTTCCTGAACTTTTTTGTAGTGTGTTTTTGGAATAACTAGAGTATGACCTATGGATAATGGCATAGCATCTAGAAATGCTATGGCCTTATTATTTTGACTGATAATTCTCGCCTTAATTTTGCCATCAGCAATGTTGCAGAAAATACAGTTTGGATCAAACATAAGAGTAATAGAAGACAGACTCTCTAATAAATAGAAAATTGTTGTAGTTTATGCTATACAAATAGTTCGACTATACTAAAAAGATATGAGCAACAAGTATACTATTGTTATCTTATTAATGATGTAAGAAGCATATACACTTTTTTTACGTATTAAATTTCAATGATGACCATATGCTAATCAATGATATTGTTAGAAAGCAGCATACTTGTATTCAGAAATAATCACCATATTATCGATTTTTTTGAAGCTAAGGTCAACACTTCTTCATGCATTAGTAGATCATTTTTCTAACATCCTTATACAATTTTTATACGTGTTACACAATCTCTAATCGAATATTATAAAAAAGCGGATTGTGAAGTAAAAAGATGAATAAAGGATAAATGGAAGTATTTGTTTCGTGATTCCCAAGATCAATAAAACCATATTAAACAATACTCTGATAAATGATGAGACTAGTAATGAGCATTACAATATAAGAATAAAATTGAGATACTTAATATGATAGGATCGTTACCATCTGATAAAGCATACATAATGATGTATATAGCCTTACTTGAACTTTATTACCAATTCTATTGTATATTTAGACAATATCAGTAGATGATGAGTATGATGAAATAACAAGGAAAAAGAAACCTAAAAGTAATAATTTCTTCTAAAATATGATTGCTAGTTTGTTAGCAAAGATAAAGCAATATAAAATTATTTAGAGACATAAATCTCGCTTTGTTCTACCATTAAAGAATTATTATTATTATTTTTCGATATATCTTGTTGTTTTCGCGTCTTATCTATGTCTATATTTATCCTAGTCAGTATATATTGTCTTAGTAATTCTGATAATTCTGATTTTGAATTAATAATATACATCCTAGTATTGCCTATTTTACCTGTTTCCTTAACCAATTCCTTCTGAACTAAATGGGGCATAACTCTCTGTACAGTTCTAAGAGGAATTCCAGTTATGGTACTTATTTCAGATGCAGAATAATCAAAATTCTGATTCAGAATAAGAAAATCTAAAACTCTAGCTGGACTATTTTTGAATATACTTTCTAATGGTCTGTTTCTATTATACACTACTTCTTGCCTAGGCAGTGATACTTCAGACATATAGGCTTCTAAGTCTTGGCAATATTTAAACCTACGCCAAATTTGGCGTTAGAAAATTATAAATAAATTATGACACTTATGGCGTAAGTTTAAATAGTTTTATTTTAACTTTTACACATAATAATGGCTTCTGTTTCACAGTGGCGCAAATGGTTATTACAACAACTTATCGGCGAAGGTGTTCATAATGCATTATTAGAAGAAAGTATACGTAAGGAAGTTGGAAGACATTATGATGCAAATCTAGACATTGCCTTAAGGCTTCTTATGGATGATGGCATAATTATGTCATTAGAGTCAAATCGTCAAAAAAAATACGTTGTTAATTATGACAAGTTAGACGATGCGCAAGAAATAATAAATTCAAGACCAAGGGATAATGGCGATGATGAAAATGTCCAAGAGTATATGCCAGAACCCGAGGGATATGTGTATTGGTTTAACAATACTGGAAATAGGCAATTCAGAAAGCAAAATATCTACAATATTTACTTGAAAAAGACAGATAACATGGATTTTGCAGCGCAATTAATAACTAAATCTATGCGCGGTCATAAGACTATCTACATGGGCTCATTAAACGAGTCTGATTCTTACATTTCTAAACTTTGGCGTGCTGCCACTATAATAGCAAAGGAAAGTCAGGATGACACTTTCATATTACAAAATCTTCAAGATAAAGAAAGGATGGCATGTGGAAATAATAGGCAGCGTGGCAAAATAGCTCTAGCCATATTTCGTAAGTTAGGCTATATTAAACCTGTTGGGACTAAAGGAAATTCAACAAGATTCAAATTAACGGGCAAAAAACCTATTGATATTACATTAGATGAAATTTTTGATAATAATATGACTCAAAATAAGGCGAGCATCAATATGTATTATAGTTAAATTTACTACTAATATAATCTCCATACAAATATTAAATTTAACTGTAAACAACAATAAACGCTGGATTTCTGCATTCACAATTGCAAATCTGTTGGAAAATTTACAACAAAAATATGATCAAACAGGCAGTCTAATATCATAATTATAATATTTTTATTATGAATACTTTTACTATTTATCAAGCAAAATAGAAATTAACCAATTAGATAAGCTATAATCCTCTAATATTATGTTAAATATGTAGTATTATGCATAATAAATTGTCTTTAGAGAAGGTAAAACCGTTAACCCTAAATGACATCTCACCCAGGTGGGCTGAACGTCTACACCAACTACCATTTCCCTTGTCCTTTCAATGGCTAAGGTGGTATCTTGAGATAAAATGTGCTTCAAAATGTGTAGTAGGAGAAGCATATGGTTTTTCATCATCCTATATTCACAAATGCAAAGAATGTGATAGACTTGGCTGGAAATTTATGTTTTCCTTTATGATGCATTCATATTCAAAACTAGAAGAAAATAAGCAGTTGTTTGTTAAACACTGGAATGAAAAGCATAGACATAGGTAGAGTTATCTAATACTATACCAATTGCAGGGGATATTTTAATTCTGATTACTGTATGAAGGAGTAGACTGAATTGCGACCGTAAGTCGTAGTATAGAAATGGTCTATGATCTAAATATCTATATCTGAATGTCTGCTCACTACCCTTCTAGTGCAAGTTCAAATACAATATTCATCTTTTTGTATCGAAGTAGACAAGGACTATTGCAAATATAACTCGTTATTCTGAGCTGATAAAGAGGCAATTAGCCGATATATGCCGACGGCTGTTACAAGGTTAGTAATAATAGTAAGTGAGAATTTGATACTCCATCCTTCATTAAGCGCGACTTTTGTCTTTAAGAGTCAAGTCATAGTGTCTTAATGAGATCAAGATCACATACTTTGAGATCTTATCTTCATTTTTTAGGATAACAGAGTTTTCGAAAGACTTATTTGCTGTAATTTAATCATAATATGTTATAGATTTATTAAACGCGGTGTTTAAATGTGCCTCCCCATAAGCAGGTACTGAAGGATTTCCATAACGAGAAAAAAATGACAACAGCAGCAGTCGAGAATACAAAAGAAAATGCGAAGGAAGACAAAGGAAAGATAGCCAGAAGAAAAGGCAAGCATGCATATTCAACTGAAAATCGCAGAATGGTGTGGGAAAATGTTGTTTGGCCTTTAATATTGAAAGTTAACAGATCATATTTTACATTGAAGGAATATCATGCTAAAAGAGATGAATTTTGTAGACTTAACAATATAAGGCCACCAAAGGTTGCAGGTGGTTTTGTATCTCTATTGGTTAAAGGTATCCTTACGAGAGAAAAGAACATCTATTCAATTCATTATAGGCTTATTCCATATATGAGAAAAAAAACAAATTTGGAATATGGTCTTGTGATTAGAGAAATCAATACAAAACGCTAAAGTCAGATAAATTAAGTTGAACTATATTTAGCAGTAATAGAGACTAATATTTTACTATAGAGTTTTTATTCCACCTGTTTGGAAAATATGCTATATAGCCTTTTGAAATAAAAAATTATATAAATATGGTTCTTTATAAGAACTCGGTTTTAGAATATAACTCCCATCCCTTTAATCTGTGTTTTAAATGACGATATCTGAATATAGGCACACAATCCATTTCGGCTCTAAAGACATTAGACTTTTGAAAGAAATATATATATATATATAGAAAAGTACTAAATATTACTCAGCCTGCATATATCATATTACATAAATAATCTATTTATAAAATATCTGCAATGAATCCTTTTCTCTAGGAGTTATTAACTTTATGCTTTGTTTGAACTATAAGTCTCGGTAACGCATATGTTAGTTCTTGAGAAATCTGGCTAAAATTTAGAATGATATTATGCTATCTAAAATAACGATAAAATCAAATATCGGTTTAGAGTTGAACATTATGTAGCCTGTGTATGTGTGTGAAGCCCGGTCGAACCTGAATTATTTAATTTAATCAGGTGCCGAATCTAGTGGCCAATCTACTTCTCCAAGGTAGGGCTATGGATTTCAGGCTCTGGATCTATAAAGAGAAAAGAAACCTGGAGACAGCAGTTCGAATCTGCTCCGGGCTACCATTTCTTGTTTATTATTTTAATGCCTTTTTACAAACTCATAATTTTGGGCCTGCATTTCGAATTTCCTCAGATAACACTCCGAACTTTTGAAAGTTCTTGACAAACAATTCTGCAAGTCTATTGGCAGATAAGTCATATTCGTTTTTATCAGTCCATGTGTTGCGCGGGTCAAGAATTTCAGATGGCACTCCTGGACATGAAGTAGGAATATCAAGGTTAAAAATATCATCATGTTTGAAGCGTACTTTTTCTAATTCTCCATTCAATGCTGATGTTACCATCGCTCTAGTATATTTGAGATCCATTCTGTTGCCAATCCCATAAGGGCCGCCAGACCAACCCGTATTGATTAGATACACTCTAGTATTATGCTGGGAGATTTTTTGTCCAAGCATCTTTGCATATTCCATAGCATGCAATGGCATAAATGGAGCACCAAAACATTGCGAGAATGTTTCTTTTGGTTCCGTGATTCCTCTTTCTGTTCCCGCCAATTTGCTAGTATAACCTGACATAAAGTGATACATAGCGCCTTCTTTTGTCAATTTGGCAATTGGGGGCATTACTCCAAAAGCGTCTGCAGTTAGAAAAATGATAACACTTGGATGACCAGCAATACTTGGGATTATTGCACCAGGTATAAAGTCGAGAGGATAGGCTACTCGAGTATTTTCTGTAAGGCTTCCATCAGTAAAATCAGGCTCTCGTATCTGAGTCTTAAGAATAACATTTTCCATTACTGAACCAAATCTTATGGCATCCCAAATTTGTCGTTCATTTTCTTTTTTCAGATTTATGCATTTTGCGTAACAACCACCTTCAAAGTTGAAAATTCCCTCATCAGACCAGCCATGCTCGTCATCGCCAACAAGATGTCTATTTTGATCAGCTGAGAGGGTTGTCTTTCCCGTACCAGATAATCCAAAGAACAATGCACTATCACCACTTTTGCCAACATTAGCTGAGCAATGCATAGGAAAAATGCCTTTAGTAGGTAAAATATAGTTCATTACAGAAAACATAGCTTTCTTAATTTCACCAGCGTACGATGTTGATCCTATTAGAACAATCTTTTTCTTGAAGTTTATAATAATAAACGTCTCAGTTCTTGTTCCTTCTAGTTCAGGTATTGCTTTAAAGTCATTTACCGATAAGAGAGTGAATTCGGGTTCATGACTTTCGATTTCTCTTGAAGTAGGACGAATAAAAATTTGAGTTGCAAAAAGATTATGCCATGCTTTATCGGTAATTACTCTTATGGGTAATCGCGTTTTATTATCTGCTCCAACAAAACCATCAAAAATAAATAACTCTTTGCCTTCGATATATTTTTTCATTCTGGTGAAAATCTTTTCGAAATTTTCTTCTGAGATTGAGTGGTTTACCTTACCCCAGTGGACAGAATTATGAGTATACTCATCATCAACAATATATTTATCATCTGGTGATCTGCCAGTAAACTTACCGGTTTTTACAGAAAACGCACCAGTAGAAGAAAGATTCCCTTCCTTTCTATAGATTGCAATTTCTATTAATAAAGGGACTGATAGATTTCGATATAGTTTACCGAGTCTAATATCCATTTTTTCAAGTTGCATTAGACATCTTGCCCTTGATTTGTCACTCATTAGCATGATTTAACAATATACTTGTATATTTAATTGATATGCCATAGAATTTAGAAGAGATTGTCCTCTGTCACGATATGTTGCTGCTACTGCTGCTGGTAATACATATACTCTTTATAATGCTAAACAGTGATTATACCTATAAAAATATAATGTTGTTTTTAGGTTTTAGATAGAAGTTTTTACGCATATTATTAAACGAAATAAATACATTGATTGTTGTATGTCATCGTCAACTGATGCTAATGGTCCCCAATCATCTCCCACACAAGAAGACGAATTTAGAACAAAGGAGGCTGAAGCAGAGGATTTTAATAAATCAGAAGAAACTGCCTTCTTAGAAATATTTCAAACAATTCCTAAGAAAAGCGGTCAAAAGTTATTCCAACAAGCTAGGGGGATTGTAGATACTTTCAATAGTATGATGTCCGTTTCTAGGATTCAGCCATATGAAAAGCAAGAGGAACTTATGTCAGGGCTTAAAAAAATGCTCATAGAACAAACAAATGTGATTGATGCCCACCGTACGTATGTAATAAAGATTAATCCCAACACCGCACATAGCGAAGAATGAATATAAGACAGTAGACAAAAGCAGCTGAACATTCAAAAGAAAATAATATTATTTTAGGTAATATACAATAACCTTAAAATTATAATACTGATTAAACCTAAAAATTTTAACCTATATCTAGCAGAATCAATTTCATCAGAATAATCTATTGTCTCTATGACGCTTCTACCAAAGAGAAATTATGATGATAATAGAAGTATTAAAATTTGTCACTTATCAGATAATATACAACAAAATCCCGGTTTTACAATAATCCATGAATAAATAAAAGAATAAAAATTGTTGCCTACAGCATTACATTCTATACTACTACTACTACGCCATAGCTACTTTTTATTATAATCTTACTTTTACTTATTTGTTCCTGCAGCACCTTGTTCATGATCGCTACCAGTCTCATCCGCACCTGCAGTACCTTTAGTCATACCACTTCTTCTTGCTTTTTCTCTTGCTTCTTCAGGATTTGCTGCTTTCTTGTCCTGGTTCAACTATTTTTTGATCACTTGGATCTCTTTTTACAGCGGTTGGTTCATGCTCTTTTATCTTGGCAGGTGTCATTGCTTCTTTTTCTCTATACTCTGTCAATGGGTCCTCTTTTCTTCCGACTTCTGTTCCGGGTCCACCTTCTTCATATTCTCTTTCTTGTCCGCTAGAGGATGTGCTTGATTCAGAGGATGTGTTTTCATTACCAGAACCTGTTACTTTATCTTTAGCGCCAGTTATCTTTTCTTTAACTTTATCTTTAATACCGCTCATTGTTATTGCATGCATTCTATAACATATTAATAGCATATATAATATCTATGGAATCACTCTTTAGAAGAATTATCTATTATTTAATATTAGAAGAATTATATTTTAATAATATTATTTTATATTAATATTCTCTTATATAGAAAAATTCTGTCATTTTGGCCTTATTGGTATCTAATATTTTGAATTGTATTGTATATCCTATCTATAGTCTATTCTTCGATTTCTATTCGAATACGTGATAGCAATCTATTTTTACACTATTAAGTTCATCTAGATATGACCCTCATCTAATATTAACCAAAATAAGGTCATCAATAGGATATTCTTTAATTCGTAAGAAAATAGGCTTTTATAACACCTTCAGCAGTTACTGACATATTTTATATATTATATTATTTTTATAAATAATTTGATATTGCAAGCGAAGACCTTAGGCCATAACAAATTAAATAAGTTTCATGGAGGACATCCCTCCATTTTCTGTATATAATATCCTTTTGATAAGATATCCTTTTCAACCATAGAAGGTGCCTCTTGAATATGACAGAATTGACATTCTTCTTGTGTCATTTTTTGACCTGCTTGACCTGCTTTTTCGAGATACTGTTTGCCGTATTCGATTGCCTTTTCATGAGGAGTAGTTGCTTCTACAACCACATCAAAATGCATAGTCTTTCCATCTTTCTTTTCTACATAGGTATCGTAAACTGCGCATTCCATATAATAAATTTTAAAGTAACGTTATTTATTCTATATCCTTTAGCATCAGTTAGGAAACTAAAATACCATAAATCTTTTCAACTAAGGAAGATGTATATTTTGTTTGTATATTAAAGAGTCTTGTTTTATTTGTTCTTTTCAATCCTTTTCTTTCAGAGGTTTTTTGATGTATGTTATTAAACCGTCATTATTTACCATTTTTTGTCATTAATTGTCTCTATTGGTAATGAAATAAAATGACACCATTTCGTCATAGAAATTTGAATTTCGAAGTTTTATAATAAAAACCTCATTCTACAGAAGAGTTCTTATATTCTTTGGTATGTTTGTTTTTTTATTTATGCAACTTACAGCCGACGAGGAAAAAGCTCTCGATGGCGATCAAGGTGAAACAGTCGCCTCTGCATATAGAATTTTATTGGCTATTGGCGAAGCTACTGATGCAGAGAAACTTGTTCCTATAAAATGGGTACACATATCTGGAGTAAATTACAATACTATTGGTGATTCTGGTGTTCAATTTCTTGAAAAATTTAGTAGTAATGCAAAAGTTGCAGTAAAAACCACTATAAATCCTATGGGTTTTGACAGAAATAAAACCCATAGGCTATCAGAGAATTTCATTAAAAAACAGAATAGTATAGTAAAATCATACGAGGCCATGGGGACAATACCGTCATTTACTTGTATTCCATACGAGATATTTGATATTCCAGAAAAAGGAAGTATGGTAAGTTTTGCTGAAAGTAATGCTGCAGTTTTTTCAAACTCAATGTTAGGGTTGCTAACTAATAAAGAAAGCTCATTAAGTGCACTCGCTAGTTCAGTGACTGGAAAAGCACCACTTTCTGATCTCCGAATTGAAGAATTTAGACATCCTAAAATTGTTATTAAACCAGATTTTAGGCTAGAAACAGAATTAGATTATGGATTAGTCGGTTATTTTACAGGAAAAATAGTAAAAGATAGATGTGTTGCATTTGACAATATTCCAGAAAAACCAAGAACCATAAAGATGAAATCTCTTTCAGCAGCTATCGGAACATCGGGTTCATGCGGAATGTTCACTCTGGGAGAAAAAGGTAAGGAGGTGATTTCATATGGAAAAAAAGAATGCAATATAATCAAAGACGAGCTAAATACCTCAGAAGGAGGTGATTTAATTGCTCTAGGAAGTCCTCAACTAGGAATGAATGAGCTAGATCTGCTTGGTAACCTACTAGAAGGAAAGAAGTTTACGAAACGCTGTCTTATTTACTGTGCAAGAGCAATTCATAAGCAGGCAACACAGATTGGTTTAACAGGCAGGATAGAAAGAGCAGGCGGTGAATTTATATGCGATTCATGTACATGCCTTACTCCTCTCATTACTAGAGACGAGGTTGATTCTGTGATAACAAATAGCATCAAAGGTGCATATTATCTAAACCATTCCAATCGAGTAGGAGTAGCGCTCAAAGATTTGATGACAATTGTAAAGGAGTATACAAATTAGAAGTGAGTTTTCAAATTAATTGCCGTAGAATTGTTGGTGGAAGTAGCAGTGGGAAAGCACTTGTTACTAAACAACCAATCAATTTTCTTGCAATGATAGACACAATAAAGTATATCATTAAAGATCGAAATCATGAGTTGTATGGCAAATCTATGAAAGATACCATTTTGGTCTTTCCGCATGCCATAGGTAGCAGTGTTGGTGCCTATGCAATATATTCATTAAAAGTAAATGGAGCTGCTCCCAGGGCAATAGTATGCTGCAACAAAGCAGATATAATAACTGCATCTGGGTGTGCAATTTCAAATATACCCTTAGTCGATATGCCTGAAAAAGTATCGTCTTCTCCTATAATAACAGGATTAGAAATCAATGTTGACGCAGATAACAAAAAAATTATAATACAAACAGTTTAAATTTTTGAAAAACAGAATGTCATATCGGTGCATGGCAGTTGATGGGCGAACCGACCGATTCAAAGCGGAATGACGATAAAAGTCCATGCACCGTAACAAACTTTTCGACGATTTTAAGGTGATTCTTCTAACAGGAGATATTAAATGGGCATCTTTTCTGCAATATGTCATAACATGAAACAAAAATTTTTTACCTTAATATCTTATTTAATACAGATACATATTTTTTTGTTTATTAACTATATTAACTATCACTTATCATTATACTACGATGAAAGAAGATTTTCAACATACTGTAGATTAATATATTTATACTATATTCATAATATTTTTATTTAGGTAAAAGAGATTAAACCTGTTTGGCGAGCTTTTGTCCAGAATGTGGCGGAGAATTAAAATTTGATCCCACTAGCAAGAACTTTGTCTGCAGAAGCTGTGGACTATTTGCATCTAGAGAAAAAATTGACGAGTTACGCGATAAAGCGGAAAATGATTCTGTTTACAAGAAAAAGCAGCTGCATGATGATTATCTTGACTGGTGGCAAACTTCAAAGAAGGAAAAACAAAAGCAATAGACCAAGATGAACAATGACTGATAAGTTAAATGCTGAGCGATTTTGAGCCGTAAGTGATCAAGTCAGATATATAAGAGAACACTTTCATTTATTCCTTTATTGTCATTATTGGCTATTGCTATATTAGAAAACTATAGTTGCTGCACCAAATGCTGTTTTTAGAGGTGAGGAAGAAGGGTCCATTCATATTGGTGGAATACGTAAATAAGAGTTAAATTGACAAGTTATGTCATCACATTTGCAATGATCAACTCAGACTCTTAATGTTTTATCAAGTTTCTTTGTCTTATTTGCCTTTTTCATTACTTTAATCACAATATTAATATATTAAATTAATCATATAAGATCATAGAAAATAAACTGTATTATATTATAAAGTAAATTAAAATATCAAGTTTGTTTGAAGTAAATTTACTTCATTTTCCTCTGTGGATTCTTAGACGAAATGAACGTGATGTAGTTAATTATTACAATTTTATGACGCCATATGTAGGACGTGCTACGGGAAGTAATATGCTAAATTTTGGCTATTGGAGTGAAAAGACAAAGGATCCGTTACAAGCACAAAATGAACTCTGCACACTGGTCGGAGAATTTGCTAATCTGGACTCCGCAAAAAAGGTGATAGATATTGGAAGTGGATTTTCTGCGCCAGCAATACATTGGAAATCACTTTATACTTTTCTGAATATAACATGCATAAATGTTAATCTCTTACAACTAAAAACTGCTACAAAATTAGTTAGTAATAGTCCATATTCTAAAACTAAAACACTTAGTAATACCAAAGAGATATCATTTGTAAACGCTGCAGCTACAATATTGCCGTTTGTGGACGAATGTGCGGATAGAGTAGTTGCTTTAGAGTCTGCACAACATTTTAAATCATTGATTCATTTTATGCGAGAATCTAAGAGGATTTTAAAACATGATGGATTATTTATAATTGCTATTCCAGTTATAACAACAACTAAACCATTAATTCAACTGTTTATGGAACTTGGAATCCTTTCTTTAACGTGGGCGTCAGAGCATTATAAACTAACAAATATTAAATCCATGATTAAAGCAGCAGGTTTTAAGATAATTGAGATACAGCACATAGGTTCACATGTATATGAACCTCTTAGTGACTACTATATTCAAAACAGAAAAATAATAAAGTATGTAATTTTAAAAGACAGTTCATCGTATTTTCGTAATATTCTATATGATGTGCTCGAAAACATCTTCTACAAATCTGCATTAAAAATGAAGGAAGTATATCAAAAAGGAATTATTGATTATGTTCTAATAAAAGCAGCGTGAATTAGCGATTATGTATAAATGTATAAATGATAGTTGTGTAACATTTAATGATATGATATACGTGTGAAAGTGTAACAGGGTTGACCACCTAGTCTAAATCTTTTATGATATAACCAAAACGTATGCTCTATCACAAAATAATAGAAGGTCAAATAATACTACACACTGAGATAACATGGCACGATGTCCATATTGTAATGAACTCTTTATTGCACCTTATGTTGAGAAACCAGACATTGCAGAATTGTCCAAAGATACTGTAATAATTTGCTGTCCTCAAACTAACTGTAATATGTTTTTAGGTATCATTGGGAAGGGAAAATAAGAAAAAGAAGAAGAAGAATAAAAAGAAGAGAGATAGTTTATCAAGAAACTGCTACTCCACCACCAGGTTCCAAGTTCTTTGAATCACATGTCTTAAATCCGTATGTTGTACCTGCTTCAGGGTTCACATAGAAGCATGAACCAGTTTCCGTATTAACGTGCTTACCATCTGGATAAACACGATATGTTTGACCTTCAATTTCTTTTATAAAGTAGTCACCTGATTGTTCTTCTCCTCCTTCACTTGAAGATGATTCTTCTTCTTCCTCTTCGTTTATGTTATTTCCAGTCTCGGGGTCCTTGGTCGCAAAGACTAACTGTTGTTGTTGCGGTGGTGTTATTATTCCTCCTACACTTGCTATCAGAATAACTAAGCTTCCTATTGCTAAGATTTGTATTGATTTGTTCATAATGGGATTTGTTTAAAGAAACAGGTAGAATATAAAATAGCTCTATATCTCTTATAGAAGAAGAAAAGGAATCCCAGCCAATCATTGAGAAATTTTACCCAATTATTGGGTAACAAGTTTAGTTAGCCAAATAATTATAAAGTTTTTTCTTAGAGTAAAATCGACAAGTATATTTATAGCTGGTGGAGGTAAAGAGAAGTAGGGGATGGACGCTTTCTTTCAATCAACTTTTGACCAAATTAAAATACTTTAATTTGCAAGACAGACGAATCCATAACACTTTATATAAAACTTCAAGAAAATTCTTGAAGTTTACTAAAGAAAAAAAGAAAATCTAAGATTAATCTTCTTAGAAAATAGTGGCCAAATTGGGCCGCTATCTTATTTATCTTCCCCTTTTTCTTCTTCCTCCTGTTCTTAATCTTAATCTTTAACATTGCTACAGCACCACTCAGACTAACAATCGCGCCAAAAACCAATAACATTGATGCTGTGAATAATACGATGTACGTAATCTGAGCGAATTGTCCTGTCGCTGGGTCAGGTGCCTGTTTGGCACAAACGCTAGTAATAGTGCTGTTCAACATAAAATCATCTTTAACTTCTGTTTTATAATCAGCATTAAAGATCAATTCGGAATATTTTTGTAGACATGATTCATGTTTGAGGTAGAGCTCTCTCGAAAGTCCCAGGGAAAACCAAGCAATCAAAATAATAATTGATACACCCAACATCGCAAGTCCAATTAGTGTAAATTGTTTTGGTGTGATTTTACTTAGATTCATTTATTATTCTTTTTCCTCTTCTCCTTGTGTGGTTATTGTTGCTGGCGGCGGAATTCTCCTTTCCCCATACCACACTATTCCACCTGTGACTACCTCTCTTTGGCATTTGTTATATCTTCACTACTCCTCTACTCCTCTACTCCTCTTCTTCCTCTTGTTCTGCAACTGCCGCTGCCTGCTGAAGTAGTTAACTCTTCCTCTTCCTTTATTACTTCTTCTTCCGTCGCTTCTTTTGCCAATTCCTCTTTATTCTCAATAACTATTATGCTCTTGTTGTCAATTGTAGCAGGTGGCTCTTGGTTGACCAGTCCACTGGCACTGTCGTCATCCACACACATAACACGAGGTGGGCAGTAGGGAAATCCAAACTCGTCTATCAAATGTAGGTCGCTGCCAGTATCTTCACCTATATCATCACAATACTCTTCGTCTATAGTACGGTGCAGCGCAAAGTCATAACACACTTCCTGACCACCTGGCATACTTCTAGGACCGTAGGTATTAGGTTCTGGTGGAAAGTCGTTATCAGCAGGGTGGATAATACCAGGTACCATTAGAGTAGTGCGCTGGCTTTACATAGTCCTCACCTATGCAGTCATACAGGTTACGGTTACAGTAGCCAGTGTTGTGTTCTGGAAAAACTTGCTCGCACCAAGGCCCTACCACATATCTATTCAGGGTGCTGGTGTCCTCCAGACAGAAGGTGTAATACGGGACTACCATCAGGTCATAGGAATCTGTATTGGTAGCAGAAGTGGTGATGATACTACTCTAATCACTATCGCGTACCAAATCTCATTCGAGAACTGAGCATACTGTATAGTACCTAATAAAAATTATATTATGAAGAAAATATATTTTTATATACTTTTGTTATTTTTATAACTAATTATTTTATTATTTAAATTCATAGTTAATAATATTAAAATTAAAACATATATATTAGTAAATATTTTAATCTTTGATGTTAGATGAAAACAATCGTCTAGTCTTTATAGCATCAATATTCGCAATGAGTATGCTAGCTCTAGTATCTTTTGCAGACGCAATAGACCTATTTCCTGAAGCTGAAGCAAAAAAATGTACTATGTCTTGTGAGGAGAAGGTCAAGAAGCCAAAGAAGAATCGCGGCTAAGGAGGGCATATTAGACTTTGAAATCTGAAACAAGTAAATTTGGCAGGAATAAAAAAATAGTAATAGGTATTGTAACCATCATCGCAATAATTGGAATAGTTTCTGCGGCTACATCTCAATCTCAACCTAGCGTTCCAGCTCCCTCATATATACAACAAGAAAAAGTTCAGCAAGCTCAATATATAGCACAAAATTACAAAAACATACAAACTGCTTATGCTCAGAGTATTGATCCATGTCCAGAGGGATATTTTTTAGGAATGTCTGGTCGATGTGAAGAGAGAGGAACAGATGATTCGACACCTTCCCAAGACACTCTGGACCTTGTCATGAATGATTTTGTAATTCGCATGGATATCCCAGCGGGATGGGCACAGGATGTTGATGCTTCGCGAGAAGATCCAATACAAATAGCCGATCCCAATAGTGATGGTGGGATTCTAATAAGATTTGGATTAACTGATGATCCTAGGAGTGCAGAGCAAGCATCTCTTGACTCGAATGAAGCTTCCAGCAATGAATTAACCGATTTTGAATTGATAGAATCTGGTCCTACTACAGTTGCAGGATTCCCCGCTTATCAATCCATCAGTACGTTCGTTGACTCAGGATCACAAGAAAGAGTAAAATCCCTCAAAGTGCTTTTGAAGGAAGGCGAACATTTCTTTGAGTTAGAATATGTTAGTTCTTTGGATACTTTTGACCAGTCTTTACCTCAAGTGCAAGAGAGCATTAATTCTTTACAGTTAGAGATGCTCTAAGATTTGTGAAAAGACAAATATAGTTATAATTTCGATAGGTATGACGTGTCCCAATAAGATATAATCCCAGATGATTTCGATCAGGTATAGACAAACATATTAGAAGACGAGTTAGAAAAGGACGAAAAATGGGAAGAGGTAAAGAAATGGGATTCAAACTAGCCTGCTGTTGCAACATTAGATGACAACAGTTGTTATAGAAAGAATAAAGACAAGGAGGAATAATCAACAAAAGAATCTAGACCTGATTACTTTGCATTAAACTTCCTCTAACGTTAATCTACCGATTCGAGTACAGGTTACAAATAACAAATACAAAAGAGTTCTTTATTTCAATCCTGAGAAGTATAGAATAATCACAAGCAGAGATTAATGGAAAAAAGCTGGAGAAATATGAGTATACAGTAGCAGAACCTAACACCGAAAGTAATCAGGAGAAGTATTTGATTGTAGGGAAAAGAACTTCAGAAGAAATCAATTCAAACGTAAGCGAAGGCCACGCACTGGTTAAAATTCAAAGGTTTGGCTTAGACAAGAATACAAGATACTCTGTAGCGCCTATTTCCTAAGCATCCTTATGTCTTATTTTTAGGATTGCTAATATGTAAGAAACAGCTGTTAGTCTAATTATGATAATAAAGTTGTTGTTCTAAGGCGAGCTTGCATTTATAATGTCAAATGGACATAACCTATATTTCCTCATCTTGCCATCGGCTTTCTGCATCAGAATCTGAAAATTATATACATCATATCCGCATAGAGACTATATTTTGAATTATCCTATAAAGTATTTATAGATGAAATATCTATAACATTATAGTGGAAACTAACAAGAAAACAAGTAAATCTGGCAAGAATAAAAAAATAGCAATAGGTATTCTAGCTATAATTGCAATAATTGGAATAGTTTCTGCGGCTACATATCAGCCTACAGTCCCAGCTCCCTCATATATACAACAAGAAAAAGCTCAACAAGCTCAACAGGCAATGCAAAATTACAAAAGCTCTTCTTCTTCTGAATCTGGCCTGTTACCTAACCCACCTTTTGATAATACTAAACCACCTATCAAGGTAGGTGATGGTGACAAAATAGTATGGTGTGACGTATTTGGATTTGAGCCAGATGCTGTTCTCGCTAACTTTGGTACATTGTATTATCGTTATCAAGGTGCAGATAGTTGCCAAGAAGTTCAACAATGGCAAATTAAAATGAGAGCCTCACAAGGAGGAGGAGGTCAATCTGTTGGAGGCAATTTTCCAGGCTCGCCCCCTCCTAATCCAGATGCGGCATATTCTGGAGGCATAGGACCTGGTGGAGAAACTCATAGACCTGGAGCCATTGGCGGTTCAGGACCTTCTCTGTATAGCCAAGAAGACGATATGTATACTTCGGTAGGACCAGACGATTAGATTTTTTATTTTTACATTATTTTTGTAAAACAAATAAAAATAGCAATTAATGCTTTTTTTATCTCTTTTCTCTTGTATCATCCCAATAACTCTATCATGAAAAATTAATTCAAGCATTGATTTTATGTCATTTTTACTGAATAGGCTTTCTTTTTAGTACCTATCTCATGTATTTTTGGCTTTGCTGTGCGACTATATCCAGGTCCAAATGGAAGCAGCAGGTGATAATTCTCGGTTTTGCAGAACTCCTTATCTTTGAGGGCCTCTTGGAGTTGGAGGTTAAGTCTGGCAGATATCTCCGCTTATCTTCTAGATTGCAGTTAACTGGTCTTCAGTAGATAAATAAAAATTACTGCAACTTGGAGTGGAGATATAATTTATGATACATGCACTCAAAGAAGCTTAAATTATACTCCTTTAGTAAAATAATCGAAAGTAAAGATGATTGTTGACAAACTGAGCATACTGAGTATAATCAGTGCTAATCTAATGATGGAAAAACCTATTTAGAGGTTTTAGATGTACAGTCATAATTGAGCACTTTGCATGTTAAAGCATTATTATTGTACCCAAGGTCAATTATAATTCCTCTTATATTTTTATCATATATTCAAGGTCTACTAGTTGCACAAGAAGGAATACAAATGGTGTCTGCACAGAAAGGTGACTTAGTAGCTCCCATTCCGAGAGTATATTTATGATAAAGGAGACGTACGGTTCAGACTTGACTATCCTTCTGGCGGTGGTTGGGACACTCCAGTGGTTGGTGATGGTGATATTATTGAGATTGCTATATACAAACCTGAAGGTGGAGCCGCCATATTTGTTTATGTTTACTCTAGTGACTCATTTACTTCAGTGTATGATGTCAATCCACCATACACATTGGAAAAAATAGCAGAAGGTATAATTAATTACAATAAAGATAGGTTCGGTTCTTTATTAGACAAGAGCCAGACAACACTATTGGATGAGGCTGCCACTAAAATATCTTTGAAGGGTGAAAAGTTTCGGACTGATTCAATTGTGACAATGTATGATGATAGGATATACATGATCGATTATCGCGCTACTCCTGAGTCGTACGAGGAGAATCTGCCTATTTTTAATAAAGTAATTGAATCATTTCGTGTAATTTGAAATATCATTTAATAAAGTGAAAATAGAGATGAATAAAAAAGAAAAGGATAAAATAATAATGCGTGATGAATATGAGTTATTATTATGTGCGGGTTTTGATCATACTTGGAATATTTCTTTTATATGGACAGATATAGGCACATGCTTTTAGCTCGAAAATGCGATAAACTCGTACGATAGATTCTGATTTTCCAATTTTAGCTTGGTTGATTGCTATCATAAACTTCTTATCAGTAGCACCAACTCTTCTTGTAGTAGGATATTTATACTTGGAGGAATTTCTTATTATGGCATAGGTACCGCAGGTTTCCATGGACTATGGAAGGATAGAAAGATAGCTGCAGTGAAAGTGTGAAAGTGCCCCAAAAGAAAAGATAAAAGATTTACTTCGACAAAACGAGGAGCTTAAAAATCTTGTTCTATTCAAATAAACCTCCTATAATAGGAATTTCGGACAAAGGATTTTCAGACTTTAAATGTAATGAGTCAATCATTTTTTGTATTATTGGTTTGTCCATTTGGAATTGATTTACTGGTGCAATATACCTAAATCCTAATACAGTGTTTATCTCCTCTAATATTCTAACAACTTCTATTTGTTTATATTTATATCCATTGGGATCGGAATATGAAAACACCACTCTTTGAGCATCTTTTCCATCAAGAGTATCTGGTCTGCTTTCAATGAGTTCATAATTGAAAACGGATTTTTCATACTGAGCGCGTTTAGAGTCTAAAAAAGTACTCAAATATGTTCCGGGATCTATGCTGGTTAGACTTATAGCAGAAAAAGATCCTGTCGTTGGATTATTAAAAGCAGCTATATCTGGAGATATGGGTGATAATTGCTGCCAATTATCGGGATATTGAAGAGTAAGACCAAACTCATCGTTTGTATAAGTATTGAAAGTTGTTTCTGGATTTGGAGATATTCCTGATGGTTGTTGTATGGATTTGGTGTTAGGCTGTGTAGGCGGAGGTGATTCAAATTGATCTGATATCGATTCACTCCGTTCAGAGTCGGAGAGACTGGCAAATTCTATTGAGCTAAACATATTCAGTGCATCAGGAAGCGTTGCCTGGAAATTATCTTCCAGCGTATCGAAGTAAACTTGAGAAAATATTTTATCTGACTTTGAAAACATTACCAAAGCATAGATAGTGTTTCCTGTTGAAGAATCAGTATATGTATAGGAAACTCCAGCAGTAGGCATGCCAGAAACGTTGATGTGTTTTGTGTTAACTATCATAAAATTTGGACTTTCTCTACTCCTTGTGTCTATGTAGCCCTGCATTATTTCCTCCAGCGTAGCACTGTCAGCAGTCGTTCCCATATTTTTGAGTGTCACTTCTGAAGGTCTTCCAAAAAGTATAGAAAAATAGGATCCTGTAGACTCGTGCTGTAATTTAACCTGTGGACCACCTGTCCCTATATTTGTAGCCGCTTTCCAATCAGAACTATGCATCATTGTTAAACTAATGCCATTTTGAGTTAGACTAAGGTCTTCCAATTTACTAGTAGTACCTTCTTCTGGCAACTGCCCAAAAACTTGATTTTGCTGTCCTACAACATTTTGCATAAGATAGTCTGAAACAGCAATCAAAGACAATAAAATGACTATTACTATAGAAGAAAACAATGATAAAATATCACTGGCGAGATGGAATTGTCTCATAGATCGCTATGACATCTTATAAATAAAAAGATTTTCTCAGGAGAAAATGGCTCTGTTTACTTAGCATAAATCCTATAGCTGAAGATGATCAATTTCTATTATGCTAACTAAAAGAATTAGAACACCTTCACAATATATTGTATATGCATTACAGTTATACTTTTCAGCTCTTTCTTTGAGAAAGACATCACAACAGCTACTCTATTTATCAAAAGAAATCATGTTTCAGTATGGAAATGGATTCAACATTATAGACCAAAGAAAATATTGCAAATGAAAAGAAGAAGAAAAGTACAGGAAGTTATTGTTGTAGATGAAACTTTACTCAAAGTAGACAATCAATATGTTTGGGTTTGGGTTGCCATTGAGCCTTTGGCCAAAGTAATTCTTGGTGGTATTCGTATTTCTTTTGAAATGACAATGCTTGTTGTTGCCGAAAGCTTTCTTAAAGCTTTAGTTAGAAAATATGAAAAAACATCCACTTTCAACAGATGGTGGTGGAACATGGTATACCCACAAGCTTGTAGATTTTTTAATATAGAACATCACCTTCATGCGTCATATGAGAGAAGTATCATAGAGAGAGAGAGAGAGAGAGAGAGAGAGAGAGAACGATGCAATATATCAAGCACAGAACTGAATGCTTTGATGATTATTATTTTCCTTGTAGTAGGAAAGAAAAGTGCATGTAAGAACACATCAGAAATCAGTTCAATCTATTTGTTGACCATTATAATAAGAAAGTGATGGTTTAGGTAAATAGAGCCGACTCGTATAATTAAATTCTTAAATAGAAAATACACACTTCTATAGCAGTGTCATCCCCGCAAGTAAAAGGAGAAACGCCAGGAAGACTTTCTCTCTTCGTAATAGTACTAGCTATAATAGGTTTAGTAATGTTTATTCTTGGAGTTACATCATCTGATCCATTAGATCTTCTGCTAGTAGTGCTAGGGCTTGCATGTTTGATAATAGCTGGAGGTCTGTGGTATAGAAAACCTTGGGCACTAACTGGTGCTAAAGGAGTCCTTTATTTGGGAGCAGGTATATTTGTCATACTTGCGGCACTGAGTGTGATATCCGAGGTGCTCAGTTGGTTCGATATTGTTGAAGGTTCTCCTATTCCTTTTCTAGCGGAAATTATTTGGCGTGTTATAGTACTTGCAGTATTTGGCGGCATGCTCAAGTGGCTTGATTCAGAGAAAATACAAACATACTTTAAGAAGAAAAAGACTGGAGTTGAATCCCCAACTATAAAGAAAATGAGTGATTCCTTGCAGATTAGTAAAGATGAACAGCCATCAGAAATTATCCAGCCGTCACAATCTAATCTAAATCAAACAGTAAAGTTCTTAACATATAAAAATCCTGCTTTAGGAATAAGAATTCAGTATCCGTCTGATTGGCAAATAGAAGATCCAAAAGACAATAAAGTTACTTTCACACAAGAGAAAAACGTAGTCAGTTTTGATGTTACTACTGAGAATATAGATTCTTCTTCTTCTAACAAGGACACAACTATTGTATCTGAAAAGATAAAAAGATCAAGTGAAGACAGCAAGGTCTATAGCTTAATAGAGTCTGGACCTACTACTATTTCTTCTGATAATATCCAAGCATATAAACTATTATACACTTTTACAAAAGAAGAGGGAATCGGAGGTGCTCAGATTAACAAAATTTTAACGATATGGGTTATAAAAGAAGATAGAGTTTATACTCTTGCATATATTGCAGAACTTGACAAATTCTCTACTTTCTTCCCTACAGCACAAAAAATGATTGATTCTTTTGCAATTATATCTCATTTAGAGCAAATATAACAACAGGCCTGCCAAGGATATTAAAACTAGCTAAAGATCATAAACGGTAATCTAGTTTAGGTGTAGATAGAAAATGGCTAGTAATTGGAAAGTAATTCGTTTACAAGCTTTACAACAGGATGGTTATACATGTCAACGTTGTGGCAAAAAAATTAGTAATGATTGTATTTTAGAAGTACATTATAAAATACCTAAACACAGCGGCAGTTTCTTCTTTTACGTCTTGTGAGAAAGCAGACTGGGAGATAGAGCGGCCCTCACCCTTTTCATATTTGGCATATTCCTGCTCGAGTATTGGGATGTAAGACTTCATAATTTCCTTTGTAATGTAATCTCTGTCAAATGCCTCTGAGATATAGACATGGTCATATATGATTTGTCTTAGCTTGCAGTGCACTCCCATATATACACGCCAGCCTACAGGGGTGCTGACAAATGAGATTAAAGCATCAGTGAGTGGGTATTTTGGTTAACTATAGTTCCAATTATTGAGGTCATACTAATAATAATAAATGGTTTGCTTGTCTCTGTTTGTCTATCTAGTAATAGTTTGGGATATCTTTGTTCTGGTACTGGTCTTTAACACGAACATGCACATAGCCAAATTCTTCTTTGCCTGACTGTGGGTTATCATAACGCTGAGTTTCTATTCTCGGGTCGTATGTTACATTTCGTACTATATTATCTAACATTCGTTCCTGGCCGTGTAAGTTATATCTGTTACTTGCTTCATGCTTGATTATTGATGACATCTCACCTTGTGACTTGTGGACCAACATATTGGAAATGTAGTCCTGTGCGTATTTGCGTGCCAGTGAATGGCTAAAGTTGTTAGTTATTGATTTGTCATTGTTGTTGCTCATTTTTTATATATCTCTATACATATAATATTACACAACCCTTCTTTATTTTTTGTGCTTGCATTCTCTCATAATATTACTCAGAATTATATAGAACACACTAGATATTGCTAATATATACCAATGGTATATATTTGTAATATATACTAATAGTATATATTATAATTGAGCTGCATTATGCAAAATAAGATACTTTTTGCCTCCGTTAACTTATCGTGCTTCTATTCTAGCTCAGAATAACGTAGGTAAATAGAGTATATTAACACTTTTATACTGTGAATTTTGTAATAAAGTGAACTTGTATGAAATCGATAAATAATAAATCTGACAGGGTGGTAAGGATTCGAGAATACACCTACCAACGACTACGAAATTTCGGACAAATTGGCGAGCCTATGGATAAAGCCATAACCAGATGCATCGACCTGGCCGAGGAAAATAAAAGAAGTAAGCATGAATTAACGTCTGAGGTGACAACATAAAAGTTGAGATTATCAAATATCAATAATAAAATCAAAACAAAAGGTGTAAAAAGTGCACCAGGTCACCACACCAAAAGCACTCTAACACCATGGACAGACTTCATTCACACCAGTTCAGGACTTACAGCTACTAACGACGACCTCACCACAGAAACCACTGCAACAATGAAAGGAGATGAATCACTTCTTGAACCATCAACTCATTTATCGCAATAGTTGTGTTAGTCGGAATCTTTCTACTTTCCCCAAAGTTATAAGTCTTCCGTACATAGCTACTGATAGTATATTCTGTAGTATGGCTTCTTCTGCTGTTGCTGTTGCAAAAAAAAGTGGTATTGCAATAGTAGAAGAGAGAATAGGAGATTGTAGTAGTAAAGAAGAGGTGCTTATACACAAGTGACTGCAACAGAATTCACCTTTAAGCCCTTCCCCAAACTGCCTGCAGATAATTCCACTGAACCAGTAAATTTCATTCCATACGTTAAGCATTGGAACCATCTCGGTCCTAATGTAATAGTGGCTAATACTGCAGACAAAACTATTGATAAGAAATGGGGAGATTTTCGAGGCGGCAAAATTCCAGAAAGTGGAACTGACAAATGGGAAGCGACTGATGCCTACAAAAACGGAATTGCAATTATCGCTGGCTTACCATATCATAGACCAGACCTGCTTAATGCTGGTTACAAACTGGTAGTTTTTGACATTGATAAGCGAGCAGGTTTTAAAGCAGTATTTACTAGAAACGGTAAAGAATGGACAATTGAAGAACTAGCAGAAGTTACACTGGTCCAGCGAGCATTTGGATAATCCAGATATTTGCCATGTATTCTTTTATGTAAAACATGCATTCCAACCAAAAGCTGAAGATTCAATCTTAGGACTTCGGGTAATTACAACTGGTGCGGTGTTCTGTGCACCTTCGATTCATAAAAATAAACCTGGGGTGGTAGGCACTTTTAGATATAGAGTCATAGGCCGAGGCATACCAGCGTTACTAACTGAAGACCAATCCATCGAGCGCAAGAGCATCTCTTTACCATATGTAAGGAACGTAATATCCCATATGAAAAGGGAGGAGGAAAAGGAGGAAAAGCTTCATCTTCGAAGGCCAAAGCAAAATCAAAGAAAAAAATTAGTGACGACGATGACGATGACGATGATGCGCCTAGAAAATTCACATATCATCCTCTAACGGACAAAGCAGTCTTAACAAGTGCTGGACATTTACAACATTACTACATCCAAGGAAAACGCAACTATCTTTGCATGGCTTTAGCTGGTGCAATTCCGTATCTGGGTGTGCACCCTGATAGCTTAAAACAAATGATAGAAAAGCTTGTTGAAATCAAAGGTGGAGATGATGACGACCCAATTGAGACAAGGTTTGAGGTAATAGATAGAACCATAGAGAAGATAGAAGCTAATGACCCTGTATGGGGCGGGCCAAAACTCTTAGAGCTTATTATGGATATAGAGCAATGCGATAAGCTCAGAGCTAACAGACTGTTAAATCAACTCAAAGCAGTTTGGCTTGACGACATAAGACATCAACGATTAACCAAGCAAGAACAGGACAAGGAATCTGGCGAGCCGATTCATGTGCATCAAGCGTTCATGCAACAAGAAGGTCCAGCTAGTGTCATGGGTGAGATTATTGGATTTAATACCCCTGAGCTTATGACCGAAGAGCTTTATTATGAATGTGAAGATTGCGGACATCAAAAAACCTATCAGAAATATGATTACCCTATCTGGAAATACAGCGAAGAGAAATTCAGAAAAGCCACACCTAAGGAGTGTGAGGGTCTGCCTTGCAGAAGAAACGATGAAAAAGAAAAGTAAAACTATTCCAAGTTGTCTTGTTACTCTGCAAGATTTAGAAGACTTTGATAATACAAAGCAGATAAGTGCAATTCTATTTCATGATGACATCTACGACTTTCCTCTGCATGAACATGTCATATTCAAAGGAGTATTACATAAAGTGCAGAACAATGATAGAGTCACAAACAAACGACTGCCTTGTTTATTTGTTGACTATATTGATAGAGAGGCTGAGAATAGCGAAAAAGAATCTATTCGGATAACCCCTGAGGATATTGAAGAATTCAAAGCATTTGTAGCTAAACACAGTGGTGATGTGAAATCACTGCTTGATGAGCTCGCATCAATGACAGCACCTATAACATTTGAGCATTACAACGAAAAGAAAATTGGTTTGATGTTTGCTGTAAATGCGGGAATTGAAAATGACCTATCGCGCCTACCAGCCAGACTACGTATGCATGTTGGCTGTGTTGGAGACCCAGGGCAGGCTAAATCTCAGTTCATGAAGCAAATTCTTGAATTAATACCAAATAGCCATTATCAGAGTTTGCAGAACGCTTCAGCTAAAACACTTACTGTAATTATCGAACAAGGTGAGGGAGACAGTTTTGTAATTCATTATGGACCAGTTGTATACGCTGCTGGGTCAGCATTTGGAGGAGATGAGTTTGCACAGATGGGTAGCGCTGAAGACGCTAAGCACTTTGCTAGAGCTGCTGAAGAGGGATTTGTAGACATCTCAAAACATGGGTTCACAAAGAAGGATATCCCAGCACATGTGTCATTTATGTGGACCTCTAACCCTGTAGGTGGTAGGTTCAAACCAAAAGATAAAGTGGATAGTTCTAAATTCCCTGTAATAGCACAATGGGAGGATAGAAACGACTACATCACAGTTTGGAGAGAAGACAAGTCTGCTGGGTATTTGCGTAGATACTCAAAATACAGAATATACATTAAAGACCATATTGAGGAGTTTAAAAAGAAAAGTCTCTGGCTTAAGAAATTTCTAATATTTGCTAGAACATTTACCCCTGAGATACCAGACGCTATCAGAGCGGAAATTGTTGAGTTTCTCATTCAGTTAGTTGATAAAGGTATTCTAGGAGTTCCAAGGAAGCTAGACCAGCGGAGAGAAGCATTATTGCTATTGCAAAATTGCAATTGAAAAACACCATCAGCTGGGACGACTTGGAGGAAATGAAAGCAACTATCAACACTAACCTAGAGGCATTTGGGCAGTCAGCTAGAAACGCTGAACCTCTGTATGTAGCATATGAGCAATACAGAATGATATTGAAAAAATACCACATACAGGACTTTACAATGGAGCACATGCGAAAGTTAGCTTGTGAGAGCAATGAAGATGTCAAGTTCTGGATGTATAGTGATAATAATACTACTATTAATATTGAAAACAGCAGAAAAGTCAGGAACATTAGAGTCCTTCTGGAAAAGGATACAGAAAACATTGCGATAACCAGCAAAAAACCGCTAAAATTTAAGTGGATAGGCCCTATTTCTCCTACTTCTTCTTCTCCTCCTTCCTCGCAGCAGCCATCAGGAAAAAGGAAGACGACAACAGTAACGACAACACCGACATCCAATAAGACAGCAAAAATCCTATCTGACACATCTGACACATCTGACACCAATTTGGGGGGTGGGGAGGAAAAAAATAATTCCAACACAAGCAAAAATGCAGATAATTCACGAGGGAAATTTCCGAATCGGAAGCTAGAAAATGATCAAAAAAATAGTGCCGACCCCCCTAAAACCGTGTCAGATGTGTCAGATGTGTCAGATGTGTCAGATAGAGAAATCAACGACGGCAAAGACAACGTAGAAGAAGAAGAAGAAGAGGAGCTACCCACTGAATCAAACAACGATACCCAGTTCCCATCAGAAGCAAAGATAGCAGTTGAAGACCCCTCAGAAGAGAGTGGTGATGGACCAAATGACATTAGCAACACTACAGCGAAAGAATAGACCCTCTGCCACGAGGACTGTAATCCTTAATAATTCCACTCCTAACATCTACTGCGACAACGAACATGTACAAAATTCAGTTGCTTGCGATTTGGAGTGGAGGTATTATACTGGCGACTATGAAGACGACAAGACAGAGCTTACTGCAGTAGCGTTCTCTGATCATGTGGGAAGACGGCAGGTGAGAATGCTCGAGCACTTCAAGAAAGATTCAGAGGACCCAGAGCTTGAGCTTATCAAGTTTGCACATAAAGTTCTAAAACAGTACGCTCGCGTGTTTACCTACAACGGTCTTGGTATCCGAAAGTGGAATAAGCGCAAGGGTAAGATGGATGGAATAGACTCGGACTTTATGATACTATACAGACGTTCTGTGTATTATGGACTAGAAGACGAGTGTCCTATAGAAGTAACAGAGTATTCCAGAGGTCTGCCAGTCTTCAAAGAAGAGTTAGGTATTGAACACATCGACCTCTATCTTGTATATAGCAAACCCATCATTCAAAACAATCTGTTTGATAAGGCATATCGCAATAACAAATTACACACCACCTGTATGGGATTGTTTGGACTTGGGAAGCTCACCTACACAGACCAGCGTACGGGCAAAGAGCGGGAGATTGATGGTGTTAAGGCTCAGTCTCTAAATGCAACAGCAAGATATCAGTATGTATTGCGAGATGCAGACCTTACTATGATGCTAGCAATTTACAGCGATTCGTTAGCTTTAGACTTTGTAAAATATGTAATGGAAATAACACACATGGATCATGGGAAGTCTGGGGATTTTGCAAAATGTGCTCATGCTAATCTATCCACCTGGTTATATAATATCTTCAAAGATATGATAGTTAACCAGGGACATAGAGCCACTGAAGACTATTATTTTAACCCTGAGCTGATAAAGCAGTATGAAAAGTCGAAGAAGGAATACTATCGAGAATTAAGAGAACAGGAGGAACAAGAAGAACAGGAACAAGAATTAGAGGAAGAGTTAGAAGAAGAAGCAGAAGAATCTTCTGCTCGCTGACGCAACAGATATTGGGGCAATAACAACAACAACAACCAAACTTGAAAGTACTGGAGACGACGTGAAGGACCTCACAGACAACGAGCATGAGTTTGCTAATATGCTTATCCGAAACGATAACACGCCACATAGATTCGTTGCTGGCGGGCTTAGTCTTGAGCCAGTATCCAAACTGTATAAGGGTGAGCGAGGTGAATTAGTATTTGTCTGCGATTTTAAAAGCATGTATCCCAAGTTTGCTATAGCATTGAACCTATCGTTTGATACTATGAACTGTGACTGCTGTGCCGATAACCCTGATGCCCGACTGAACTCTTTCATAGTCAATGAAGTCAATGCGGGATTTGCCAAAATAATAGAGGACAGAAAGAAAGACAACCAGAAAAAATCTCTGCTGACAAATATAGACCCTTGGATTGAAGCACCCTGGGTATGTCAGAAGCACAAGGCTAATCCTGCACTCTACGATATGGGTGCGTATCCCCAAAAGGCTAAGGAGCTGATGGATGAACGCAAAAAATACAAAAAACTTCTAGAAGCTGAGAGAGCAAAGAAAAAATCAGGACTGGACTATGATGAATCTAAAATTATAGAGTATGATGCAAAGCAGCAGACGTTTAAAATTATGGCTAATTCTATCTATGGAGAACTAGCGTCAAAGCACTTTGCTTTCAAGAACCATATGGCAGCAAACGCCATCACCGCTGCAGGTAGATATGCCCTCAAGCTACTGAAAGGGTACGCTGAAGAAGCTGGTTATACTGTGTGCTTTGGGTTTACAGATAGTACCTTTCTTACAGGTCCTAAAACCCGAGAGGAAGTTTTAGCGTTTCTAAAGCGCTGTGAGGACAGGATTGTAAAGGATATGGGCCTAAACCCAGAAGACAAAATCGAAATCGAATTGCAGAAGATAGGATATAGAACTCTGATTATGGATGTTATGAACAAATACTCCATTCATTTAAGAGTAGAGGATAACTCCGATGCTGGCATTAAAGAGGACACATCCTATCTAGAGAACTTGGATGGCACAGATGCAAAGAATCCAGCTTGGATACATGAGAATGTCAAAAAAGTTGTAGGGGTCATGCTGCACTCCAACACTGGACATGAGGTTATAGGCAGTATTAGAGAGACTTTCAGAGAGTTGGATTCTGACATTGGAGACAGAATAGCATATGAGGATTTGCAGTTCAAAGAGAAGGTAGGCCGAGACCCAGAAGACTACAAGAGCATGGCTTGTTATCAGTACAAACTAGCAGTACAAGCAGACGCTAAGGCTGATGACATTATCATTTATTACAAATCGTACAAACAGCCAGGGAAGCATAAGAAGACTGGCAGAATCCTGAGCAGCAAGAAACCTGTAATGGTCCTAGACCCTACGCAGATAGACACCCAACGCTACAAAGACATATTCTGGGAAAAGATTAAACGGCCATTGGCAGTTGCAGACAGCAGAATACAACTTAGATGTAAAAGAACTGAGAAAGCAATTGATTTTGAGATTATAAGTTCAAAAAATGAATTTTTTTTTTAGATTTCTAAAAGTTGACATGGTTGAAAGAGACAGGAAGTTTTTATATGTTCATTTGTTTGAACGCTATTACTTCGCTGTCAATTTCTAACGCTTTTTTTAGTCTTCTTTTTTTATTATCTGCACACACATTTAATGACATTTTATCATTCATACCTAATCTCTATTCAAACCATGTTGAATATAGACGAGCGCTGCTAAACCTTCTTCTTTGCTAGCAGTATATTTCTTAGTTTAATTTGATGATTTAAGTTTTTCTTTACAAAGTTTCTATTCAACATTGCTTTTTCTTAATATAGTTATTGTAATAAAACCTTAGAAATGATTCATTATATATACAAAATGTTCTTGATAACACTAATATATTGGTAATAGCTGTCTATTTACTTGAATATGACAAGCGTAAATAGACCCACTAGCAGTAGTGGTGGAAACTATAGCAAGTCTTTTGGAACCTCGTTTTTTACAGGAGTGGTTTCAGAAGAGCAGAAGAGAAAAGCTAGAGAACGAAGTGCACAGGTTAAAGAATTAAAAAAAGGTAAAAGTAAATACTTTACCATACGCGGTGGACAAACATGCACTATTCTTGTAGAACCTACTTCAGGTAAACCTGAAGAGAGACCAAAATATGGTAATAAAGAAGAAATGAGAACACAATGTCACTTTAGAATTAAAGTAGTCAAAGACGTACAAGGAAATAAAATTGATGAATCAAAATCTCCAATGCTTGACTGGTGGTTAGCACCTACACATGCGGAAAAAGTATTTGCAAGAATCGTAGAAGGATATGTTAAGATGAAAATAAGCAGGAAATATGATGACACAGATACAGAATATACTGTCGATGGAATTCAGCGACCTGGAGATAACATAACTATTCTGCAAGACGAGGATGCTGATGACGAGAAGTCGTCCTCCTCTACCATCTCCTCAGAATTCCAAGAAGAACCATTTACTGAAAGTGCTGATGATGACGATGATGCTGATAATTCTAATAGCAATAAGTTCTCTTCTGAAGAAGAAGAAGACCCCAACGCATAAGCATGGTTAATTCTAATTATAATACTACCGAATGTAAATGGTGCAAGACTCCTATCTATTTTGTGGAGCAACAGAATGGTAAGCTGTTACCATACGCTGTAAGCAACGATAAGCATCACCGATGCCCTCTCAGGCCTGAGAGCTCACTACCCAAACACTACTGCCAATACTGCAAAGAAGAGATTCACTTTGACCCAGCGGTTAAATCACATAATGACAAGTTCCTGCCGCTATCAGTAGATGGGACCATACACTGGTGCAAGGAGAACCCTATATACAAACAGCACAAGCTAAAGCAGTGGTTAAAGAAACAAGGCTTACCTACTGATGTGATAACTATGTCTAGGATTATAAATAAGGTTCTCCCACCTGGTGCGAACCTGTCTGGTAAAGATAGTACAGAGATATCACAAGAAGAGATAAACAAGATAAAGAATCGTTACGAAGAAGAGGAACAAAGATTAAAAGCGTTAGAAGATATGAAGACTAGACAATTGCAACAGCAGAATAAACTTTCATCTGTTAATGATAAGAAGCAGACAGCCTTTAGCTGTAGGTAATGGGTCCTTTAGCAGTACTCCTATAAATAAATCACCTATTAACCCACTAGATAACAATAAGAGTAAAATATACGACTCCAAGTTCTCACACTACACAGACCACAAAAAGCAAGAGATGTTGGACCAAGCACGCAAACAGCTAGAGAACCGAAAGAGAGAGTGGGCTAAGGATGAGCAGGAACTACTACTGAGTATAGCTGATGATATGGCAGCAAGATACGCTGGAACTACATACGCTAGCATTAAAGATATGTTTGATAATAGATACAAGTCAAAGCAGGATTTACTTAAAGCATTAATACATTTCAATATTCCATACTCAGAATACATCTGGTCACCTAACGACTTGAGTAATGCCGACCAGCGTAAAGACCAACACAGCGGTGAGGATACCATTGATAGGCGTATAGCCCAGTTTCCCACAGAGCAGCATATACTGCAGGCATATCGAAACTATGTGGATGCACTGAAAGCTAGAGATAAAGGCACTGGTCATGACACTAATAGTGAGGGTGCTGTGAATGGTATGTGCACTGGATGTCTTAGTAATACTATAAGGAATAGAGACAAATTGTTAGATGCAGCGAAACGTATCAGATATGTAAAACAGCATAACCAGTACAGCCCTGCCAGCTAGTTAGTTAGTTAGTCAGTTAATGCTACCATTCAGTAACGAAATAATAGTAACTTACGAATTAATATTCACTCTTCTTTTTTAATATTATAGACAAAGTATTTAGTTGGCATCACTCATATAATATATACCATAAAAGAGGATAAGGATTCTATTAATAATGCCAGCATACGTTGATAAAGAGTTTGGTAGTCATTCACATTCTAAGAAGGTCCTGCAAAGCGCACGAGAGTTTAGGCGCGCACAAATCTACCAACTTTATATTGTACAGAGAATGAAAGAAACAGACATAGCGAGAGTCTTGGAATGTTCACAAGGAACTGTGAGCAATGAGATTAACGCTATTAAATCAGAAGCCAAGGCAAACCTACAAGTCTGGCTTACTGAACACTTGCCAGTTGCGCACACTATCGCCGTTTCAGGGATAGATGCAATCATAGCCGAGATATGGAGATTGTTACTAACTAATGGTAACAATGATAATATGAAACTTGTAGATAGAACTAATCTTCTAAGTTTACTTAGCCATGTCTATGAAACCAGGCTAACTATGTGTGCGGATGGAGAGCTTGTGAGCATCGCAATGGAGGAAATGTCTGCGGTAAAAAGACAGCTTGCTAGTATGCTGCCATCATCACCAGGACAGGCTGCTGCGCTATTAGATAACAGAATAGCATCATACCAGACAGATGGTATTGTTACCGCTGAAGGAGAGGTACGACAAGAGCAAGTGCTAAGAGAACAGCAGCAGAAGTTAAATAATAATGATGATGGAATAGAATCTAGGACTAGTCACAACACAAACGAATCTCTAGATGAAGAAATTGTTTCGGAAAAAGCTACGAGTTCTGTTGGTCAGAACAACAATAACTTGTCTGATGAGGATGGTTCTAAAGCTACATACAACAACTTTAATTCCCAACAGAACGATGAAAGTCTTTCTCTAACTGATAGAGATTCTAATACTACTAATCCGACTATTCACTTTGATAATGGTAATGGACATCATCACAATGTTCCCTCTGACTCTAAACCACCGCAAAGACCCACACGTAATAAGGTGTTCTAGAATACTATATGGGTAGTAGTCTCAAAGGTTTACGTAAAGCGCTGAATATATACTTCCCAGATACTACTACAGGTAAGACTGAAGGGGACCAACTATCTGAGAATCGTAGACTGTTCTTCGAAGCTGCACATAATGATACACTGCCCTTTTGGATATGGAACCAAGAGGACCATATTGCCGCTGACATTGCAGCTCAAGACAAAGCTAAAGCCACTGGCAATCCATATCATACGTGCTGTTTTAACCATCTAATAGGTTTACCCAAAGCACAGGATGGTATCACAGAAAATCCTATCTTCCCATTTCAGAAAATATACTTAGATGCATTGGATAAAAACAAAATGGTCTATTGTGTTAAGGCGACAGGTCTTGGGATATCCGAGGTTACCTATAGATGGCTTTGTTGGCAAGTTTTAAAATCAGATGAGTTCCAAGATAGCCAAGTCATAATCTTGGTTGGCCCTCGTATAGATCTCGCAGTTTCGGCCATAGCCAGAATGAAAAATTTCTTTGCACCCCATAACATATTTTTTAATACCAAGGAGACAGTCATCGAGCTTAACAAATGTCGTGTTGAGGCAATGCCTAGCCATCATCTTGATGCAGCTAGAGGATTGCCACGAGTCAAAGGTGTGGTACTAGATGAGTTTGCTTTCTTTTATCCTCATGAAGCTGATGCACTACAGATAGCCGAGCGGTACTTGGCAAAGATGGGTCATCCATTTATTATACTCATAACTACCCCAGGGTCCCCATATTCGGAAGCTAAGCGCATATGGGATGACCCAAGTTCTCCTTATTTTAAAGTAAAACTTGGATATCAGCACGGAATTGGAACGATGTATGACCCACAAATGCTATTGGAAGCTTCAAAATCTGTAAGCTTCGCTAAGGAATATAATCTCGTCTGGACTTCAGGTACAAATTCAGTATTCTCTATGGAGCAACTTAACTACTGTCAGCAGTTAGGAGAACTCTGTGGCGATTCTGAATCTGTTCTCAATAACCCCGATATCCTCTATAGAAGTTACAAAATGGCTGGATGTGATGTCGGGTATGGACAGCAGGCCCGTACCGCCTTAATCATTTTAGGCATGTGTGAATATTACAATCAAACTACAAATACCAACTTAAATATTATACAAGTCCTATTCTCAAAGTCATGGCGTTCTATGCCACATGAATATATCGTTAATGACATGATGCAAATATTCACAGACTACAAACTGATAGAGCAGGATAGCTCTCGGGTCTATGTGGATGCTTGCTGCTCAGGCAATGGTGAAGTCACTGAAATATTATTTTGGGGATTCAGAGCGATATTGGGTACAGCTTGAGGCAGCACGCAAAAACAACTGGAAAATAGAGAATTTAATGCGGGTAGTGCCAACCCAGTTTGGCGGTTCGGGTGGTAGTGGCTTAGGTCCACAGCACAAACAGCTTTTAGCGCACCTAATCTATCTTGTAGAGAATAAGTATCTGGGTATTCACAAATCGCACTCTGAATTATTATCTGATTTAGGGAGTGCTATCGCTGAAGATTTGTCACTGGACAAATCCACAAATACCCAGGATATGACTGATGCACTTCGGCTTGCCTGTTCTGGGTACAAAGTTAAAAGGTAAGTGGTTAGTTTATTCTTACTTAGTAGTTTTTTACTACTAAGTAGCAAAATAAATAAATTGTAGTCAGTGTATAATATAGAATATACAGAAAGAATTGAATCACCTCTTCTCTTCTGTAGTTCACTTGCATTGGCTGAAAAAAAATCCATCCATCACTTGTAGTAAGGGAAACAAGGGCATTGTCCATCCTGGAGGAAAAAACTCTACATGACTCCAATCATGTAAACGCTCTATGCATCTCCCCGCTGTATTGGAACTCTATCGCTGAAGATTTGATTCATCTCCATCAGCAGAGAACTCTAGTACAGCGGGTTTATAGTCTCTCTAATTTTCTTCTAGGTTAAACCCCATCATAAATATCCACACCATTAGTGCTGTCTGATTGTTGTCCATAACGGTCATACGGTTTACGTTCTCCCCTTATGTTCTTCGGTACAATATCTTTGCTATTTGGCAGCCTGTCCAATTCGAAGCTTTTAGTTATTCTAAATCCTTTGTCTATTAGCTCGCGGTCCAACGGATGCGGATTTGTGTAAGGTTCCCTCCCAGAGCTGCGGGTATGGTCTGAGTACCGCCCAGACGAAATTGCATTGTTACGCTTGGCTATGTCATGAGGGCTCGGCAATTGAAAGAATACATCCTTATTATTATTAGTGCTACTAGCTCCAGTATTTCCAGTCTCAAAGTCCTCCCCTCTCTGAGTCTGCAGCTTTGCTCTCTCTTGTGCTGCCTGTGTTAGAATTCTATTTCTATTATCAATTTCTTGCTGCTGGTCTTCCTTACTCATAGTAGCACGTTCTGCTAAAGTTTTATCTCTATTCTTTACAAGAGGAGATTGTTTTACCCAGGCTTCTTGCACAGATATGGTACAATAATTGCAGCGGAATTTTCTATCTTCAGAGTCATGTTCCATTGGTCTACCACAATTACAAATAGGCCAATCAGGATTATACGGTACGTTCGGTGGCAGATGGTTTCTGGAGGAATTAGCCAAGTCAGCAAGCTATACTATTTGCTACAGCGAATTTGTCATGACGAGTAACGTTCATGCCTTTCTTGCCTTTGTCGTTGTCTGATGGTGGTGAGATTGAATTGGGTAGAGATGACATATATTTTATTATATTACAAAGCAGATATATACACAAAGCTGGTTAAAAAAGTAAGGAATTATACACCCCAAAACATCAAAGTACGATTAGATAGTTATGCTTGCTGTTCTTGTTCTTCTTTGTTGGACCTTTCCTTGTAAGACCTCACCATATCACCTATAACACTTGCCTTAAAGGGGTCAGTCTGGTAATCATGCTGTATCTGTCTGGTAATATCTTTTTCTTCTTCTGGTCCCTTCTGTGCATATGTCTTAACATACTCAGCTCGTTGTGCCCAATATTTCCTACGTTCTTGAGCTTCTGGTGAATTATCTGATGCTACTCTCTGTTTTGCAAACTCCATCATCATATCAAACATCTCTCTTTGTTTTTGCTCTAACTGCTCGAGCTTTTGGTCCCTTTGTTTTCGCTCTTCTTCTATTTCGTTATATGCGTCATATGACAATACCATCTTACACTTGCTACAGAACTTGGAGTCATGTATGTTATTCTCAGAACATTGAGGGCAGACTTTAGGCTTGAATGTGTCTATATATGGATTTGTATCTTTAGGGGTTAGAACGCCATATGCTTCCAAGAGGGCTGAACTGCTTTCTGAACCGAACCAATGTTCATAGCGTAAATTCATGTTGGAATTTTGTGACCAACCTGCATGAGCTTTCAAGATAGGCTCTTTTAGAATTTTGGCTTTTTGTGTTAGTGCGCTGTGTCTTCTTACATATGGATTCCATTTTTTCCTTAACAAATCCTTTATACGCTGTTTATCCTCAGGCGGTACAGCAGGATTAGTTAATATCTTCTTTGGGAAAAACTCATCTCTGTACTGCATATACAGCCTATACATGGTAGCTCTGTCCATATGTTTACCATAGTTTTTGTGTTTAGCATCATAGCTTGGGATTAGGGGCGCGTTTGGATTACTGCCCTGAGGATGGTCTAATAGCCAGTCCTTTATGTAAGGAACCGAATAAAACAGTGGTATGTGCCTACTGCCAGTCTTCCCCGACACTACGACTTCAGCGTATTGCTTGGTCTTGTCTGGGGATTGTTTAAAGTGAACATCCCCAACTTTTAACGCTAACAGCTCAGCAGGCCTGCAGCTACTATCAATCGATAGCATATGATACGCTTTATCCCTCTTCTTTGGGCAGTACTTCAAAAACAGAGCGTCGTCAGCTTCAGTCCACAGGTCAGACGCTTTATAGATTGACTTTTCTTTCCTATGCAACTGCACTATGCCTTTCATAACATCTGATGGCGTAGGCCTAGCCTTAGCTGGTAGCTCTGGATAGTAAAGCCACTTGAAGAACTTGAGGCAGCCTAACCTGCACTTGGTTATAAGTTCCAATCCACTTGTGCTGCGGGTCTTTCTCGGCTGACCGTCTGAACGTATCTAGATAATTTATAATATCGTCTTTAACCATCTCTCGAAAATTTAGTGCGTTATGGTGATGTCTGGACAGATAGCACAGAGTATGAATCTGGGCCTTCCTGTAATTGGGTGCTGGGTTTATCTCTGTATTCTGGGCTATGATGTAGTCGCATATTGCAGTTGCATTGTCCTGGTTCTTCTCGGCTATAGACTGAATCATTTTCTTTACATAAGGTTGCAAATCAGCAGTGATACTTTCTATCTTTCTTTGCAGGATTAACTGTGTACGCTGTGTCTGTTGTAATTGCTGATGTTGCTCCTTGACTTCCCCTTCCTCTTCCTTTTCCCCTCGCACCACCATAGATACCTCAAACATATACCACTAGTATAAATTAGTTATCTATGTAATCAAGAACATCCAGCATTATTATGTTCTAATAAAGGCTCATTGATGTTAATGGTTCGGACACCAAAATGTTATCAGAAAACGTTTAATTCAATCGATCAAAATTCAAGAAACTGATAGGTCATAAGGGAAGCAGCGACATACTAAACAAGATATTCATTTATCTTAAGTTTTATTTATCGCATATTGAAATCTTATAGACATTGTTGTTATTATTCCTACTGTTGCTACCGCTGCTCCTAATTTCATAAGACTAAATTTTGTTTATATGCAAAAACCAAAATCGTAATATAATAAATGATATCTCATGTCAATATACAAAACAATTGAATGTCCTATATTTTATTATATTGCAATTTGCAAAAGGACCTTATCAATTGCTTATATCATCAGAATGGTTTTCTTATGCAAACACTTTACTATTACAATAAAAATGAAAAAGTCTCTCTGAAGATTGTTGAGCAGATGAATATGCACTCCATTTTCATAATGGGATAAAAGAGTATTCTCAAAAACTTGCCATAAAACAAAAGAAGCACTATCGAATAGTTGAAAATAGAACGGTCAGAGTATGATTAAAGATGGTAATGTATAGTGTCAAATTTTAATGCAACTATCCAAAAAGCATCTGAAAATATTATAGATTACACATTAGTATACAAATCTTATTAAAAATAAAGCAATATTCATACATCATAGAGTATTTCTACCGACACATTGTAAACTTGGCACAAAAGAATAGTTATAGTTCACTTATTTACGATCTTACATCATCTATTGTTATTAGTCAAACCACCTGCAGCTTAGTTGTACTTATTGATGTTATTTGTTATCATTTTATATATAATTATTGCAAACAGTATAGGAATAGTTGCGTTTTGAATAAAAAAATATGAGATTATAAGTATTTTGGTTGACTAGTAGCTATGTGAAATTCATTCGTTCGATGTGTAAAAGTATAACTATTAACATGAGATAAAGATAAACTACCCAGACAACATTTCAAATATTTCTTGCTTCTTACTACACAATAACTTTTAACGATACATAAAATATCTAATTCCGCATGCCTTATATCTGTGTAATTTATACAATAATCAAACAAAAGGTTTACGGCGGATTTGTTAAGTAAATAAAATTGCTTCTCTTGTCTTCCGTGGCTTTTGTAGATATTTCAAAGTGAAAACATAAATTGACAAAGACATTTCAAGAGTTAGGAATGAGTGCTGAAATAAATAGAGCACTCAGAGAAAATAAATTTGAAGCGCCATTTCCTATTCAAGAAGCAGCTATACCATTTGTTTTAAAGGGTGTAGATGTTGTAGGCCAGGCGCATACTGGAACTGGTAAGACAGCTGCTTTTTCCTTACCGATATTAACGAAGGTAAAGCGTAACGGCCCCATTCAAGCACTTATACTTGTGCCTACAAGGGAGCTAGCAATGCAGGTAACAACTGAGATCAACAAGTTTGCAAAATATACTGGCATTAGAACCGTGTCCATATATGGAGGACAGAGTATAAACCTTCAACATGATCAATTAAGACGAGGAGTACAAATAGTAGTTGCAACTCCTGGTAGATTGATTGATCATGTGAAACACGGTTCGATTCAGCTTGAGAATGTGAAGTATGTTGTGCTTGACGAGGCAGACAGAATGCTAGATATGGGTTTTATCGATGACATAAAGTTCATTTTGTTCTATGTGAATGACGATAGGCAAACATGCTTGTTTTCTGCAACTATGCCATCTGAGATATTAAGGTTGGCCCAAGAATACATGAAGGACATTCAGCAAATCAGGCTCAATGAAGAAGAATTAAGTCTTGATACAATAGATCAATCTTATTTAATTGTACAGGAAAGAGAAAAATTTAAACATCTCTGCAACTTAATCAGGAGCAGGGACAAAAAACAGACAATTGTTTTTGCGGCTACAAAACAGAGAACGCAGAAATTGGCTTGGGAATTGAAACAGGAAGGATTCAAAGCAATTACCATTCATGGCGATCTATCCCAGAAACAAAGAGATAATGCCATGTATCGATTTAAAAAGGGAATTGAAGATGTCTTAGTAGCTACAGATATTGCAGCAAGAGGAATAGATGTTCCAGCAATAGGTCATGTGATAAACTACGACATACCCGAAGACCCATTGATTTATTTCCATAGAATTGGAAGAACTGCTAGAGCAGGAGGCACAGGTCGGGCTATTTCCTTAGTTTCGCAAGATAGGATCGAAGACTTTGGGAGAATTTTGAGACAGACTGAACATCCTATACGTAAGCTAAATGAAGAGTTGGGAATCGAAGTTCCTGTAGTTCAGTATAGATCTCATGGATATCGCCAAAGACGAAGTTATGGTAATAATAGCTCCAGTGGAACCGGAAGTTATGGCGATAGCAGAGGTAAACGGAGCTTTGGATCTAGGCGTGGCAGTAGTGCTTATGGTGGCTATGGTGGAAATAGAAGTGAACGAAATAGATATGGCCAAGGACAAAGTAATGGAGATGGTAGACGAAGTCGCTATTACTAGTTTATCAAATACGTATTGTTAGTCTTTTTGTGTTGACTTAATCAACCTAACTTTTTACAGCCATCTATCGAATATATATGCTTATGATAGCATCTAAAGCAATTTTCTATGATTTTGCACTAATAGAAATATTTTAAGAAAAATTAACATTATTTAAAAAGTTAAGTATCTTATCATGATAATAAGTCGGCTTTTAGATTCCTAAAAATCTTATAATCTGCTTTTTTTCTATTAATAACAGGATATTGACAACATACTATATGTTAAAATTTTTTCAACACCTTTTACCCTGCTAATGCCTTCTTATCTACAAATCAGCAGTAAATTAAACTTATACATGCTATTTTACTTCAATCTTTTTCTTACTGGCTCCATATATAATCACCCTCAAGCTAGCTACTATATTTCTACTTATAGTATTATTCATCCTATATCTAGCCTTTCAAAGAACTGTTGGATTGTTATTGTATAGACAGGTTTATAAGAACATCTAACAATATATAATGGTATCTCAACATGGCAATGAGGAAAATCATGGTAGCGTTACCACATGATATGGTTAAAATATTAGAGAAGGAGCGTAAAGACAGATATCTTGAAACAATACCTGAAACTATCAGAGTAATATTAAGTGAGTATCTGCGAACAAAGGTTCATTCTAAATGATTCGGCTGCTTATTAGTAAAATACAATTTACAGGTGACAGGATGTCCCAGTCAATTGATTAAAAGATTCTAATATGTATCTTGTTCGAGGTTAATGTTTTCTGAGCTTTCCATTAGATGATAAGATCTATAGAGATCTATAAAACATAGAAATTCGCGCCATCTGGGTGGTAGATCACAAAGACAGAATTACTCATGAGTTATTGTCATATGTGAAGTGAATAATAATTGAAGTCTATGAGTAGAACTTTAAGAAATCGCAATTCTAACATAAACTATACGCCAGCTAACTTTGTTTGACCATAGATACAAGCTTGTCGTAAGTCACTAATCTCCTCTGCTCTGTGTTTTCTTCTTTCGACTACATATCCGCTTTTAGAGTGATAGAAAACTACCATATCTTTGGGATAAAAGGAAAGCATATCGTGGTTTTCAGAATCTGAAATCATGTGTCTTAGGTGAACTCTTTCCCATGAAAAGAGATCATCAATTTTTCCATCAAAATGAAAATTACTTCCACAAGGACATTCAACATCTCTCCAACTGCCATGTAAATTCTGCAGCCAATCATTAGCAGGCATTATTTTCTTTTGCATAGACATAAATTAGCAACAATGCTACAATTCTTTATATATTATTGCTTTTTTATTGTCTAGTACCTCTTAAAGATATAAATCTATCAATCGTAAGATTGTAAAAAGTAACACGAGATATGCGACGGCATGAACATTAACTAAAAATAAAGAAGCCTTAGCAACGATAGTAACTCCAAAAGGCTATAACTGAACATGTATGTCCATACATCGCTCTATCTTATAACATGATAAGTAGTTCTAACTTTACAATGCATGTAGAAAATGTTACCTGTTATTCAATATCTTGATTATGATCCTGGGTCATATTACCATAGATGTCGCTAATAACAGCTTTTAGTATGCATATTTATAATAATAAGACTAGAACATTGTGGTTGATTATATATTTTTTCTTCTGGTATATTAATAGACTTCACACAAGTCAAAACACCATTAGGACATATAGAAAAAGGAGAAAACTCCTGGGAAAGAAGGCTTTACGAGAACTTGATGAAGATACAGGGCTATTATTCGCAAAAAATCATACCTGCTGCTATCTATAAACTGGCTTGTTCAATATTTGAATAAAAGATAAATTTTTTCTTGCTCACAATTTAAGCAAAGAAACAAACAATCATTAGAGAAATGGATTCGCGATTATTACGACAGAAGAGATAAAATATTATGCTTTGAAGGAAAGGTATTAAATTCATCATCCATTGTCACAATTTATATAGCAATAGATTTTAAGAGATCATAGTATAATTGATTTTATCTATTTATTGAAATGCGTTTTTATATTCTTTAAGTATAACTAATTTATAATTTGCAAGATGTTTACAATATTGCAATTATTGGAGGCGGTATTTTAGGTGCCTCCTTAGCATATTTTTTGAGCTCTGTATCTCATTCAAAGATAATACTTATAGAACAGGAATGCGATGTAGCTGTTCATACAAGTTCTAGAAATACAGGAAAAGTACACGCTCCCTTTCTTTACGATCCTGTGAAAAAGAAAATTTTTGCAAAAGCTGCATCGCTAGGATATGAGATGTGGCAAGCCTATTCATATTATAAGAAGATTTTGTTCAAACAGGATGGAGTATTGGAAGTAGCGAACGACCAACTTGGTATTGATAGACTTCATAAATATATGGAATGGGGAGAAGCGAATGGCCTACGTAAAGAGCACGATTTCAAATTTCTCGATAGAAACGAAATAAAAGCAATCGAACCAAATGTTCATTGCAGTTCAGCCATATATTGTTCAAAGGATGCATCTGTAGATTATGGTTCTTTGACAAAGAATCTGATACAAGATTGCCAATTGTTTGGATGTACGGTCCTAATCGGACATAGAGTCAAAAGAGTCTTGCGATCTACAGGAAATAGAATGTTGACATTGGTGCTAGAACATGGAAATGAAAAAAAAATTAATACTGAATTTGTAATTAATGCAGCGGGAGGTAATTCCGTAGATATAGCCCATTCTCTAGGTATTGCAATGGAACTTACCGACCTTCATTTTAAAGGGGAATATTGGCTAGCTCCACCAGAATATAATGATCTTACAAAGACAAGTATTTATTCAGTGCCAAGATATCCAGAGTATCCTTTCCTAGATCCCCATTGGATTGTACGTGTTGATGGAAGATGCGAAGTTGGTCCCAATGCAGTTCCTGTCTTTGGTCCTTATGCATATAATTTAAGCAAGAATTTAAAGTATCTTATACCAAAGATAATTGAATCATTAAGAACATCAGGAACCCGTAAAATCTTTTTTGACAAGCAATTCTTATTTCTTGCCAGTAATGAATTAAAAAGTTCGCTCTCTAAAACTACAATGATAAATAGAACAAGAGAATTTCTGCCGCAACTGAGAGCATCTGCATTCATTCAAAGAGGAACTGCTGGAATTAGATCATGTCTTGTAGATAAGGATGGGAAATTTCTCCCAGATACATTAATCATAAAAAAAGATCATTCATTACATATCCTAAACTATAATTCTCCTGGTGCTACAGGAGCTTTACCAATGGCTGCTATTGTAGTAAACCGATTAATTGAAGATGGAGTAGTGGTGCCAAACCTGTCTGGAGCATCAAAATCACTTTGGGACATTCGATCAATATCAGAGAAAATGCAGCTTTAAGCTATTATAAAGTATAAGATAAACTAAACTTATGCCCATTATTAAAATAGTAAAAATTATACTTACTGCAAAGGCAATTACAGACTGTTCTTTTTACCAAACTATCTTCTAATACCATACCGCATCCTTGCAACAACATTTGAAAGCGTTGTATGATGAAAAATTCGAGAGTTAATTATGCTACGTTTAATAGCTAATAAAAAACATGAACGAAAAGATGATGCTTTGATTTTTTATTACATCAAAAGATTATTTATTATCACCATAAACTTCAAATAAACTTACAAAACAATCTGTGTCTCCTGATGCTTATGTCATCACTTAGTTAATGTACTGATAAACACAATTTTGGCAATGGAATGTCTTTTATTTTTTCAGTTTCTGTTCTGTAAAATGTATGATAGAAGTTGGCACGCTAATAATTGTGTATATCATGGTAGTATGCCTGCATAAACTTGTATTTTGAATAGTGATTCTGTCTCTAATTATCAAAGTTTGACATCTCTTACACCATATCAATCTGACATAAGGTTCACACATACTAAGATATTTTCGCAAAGAGACGAACCACAATATGATCTCATTTTTATCTTATTTTGTTTAATCTAAGCCATGAAAATAAAAGAAGACGAACATGCGCATCATCATAGATGTGAGTCATGTGGAAAAGAGTTTAATAACACAACTGAAATGAGTGACCATATTAATAGAATACACAGAAATAGTCGGTGATACACAACTCCTATTGCGAAAAAGCAATTTATTTTTTAATTCATAAATCAGAATGAAGTAAATATTGAATAGTTATACTTATGTCTAAATCTACTTCTCTTTCTAGTATTACCAATATTTTATAATACGGCAACATAGAGTCATACAGAAATACAAAATTTTTGGGGCCGTTGTCTAGTTTGGTATGATGCCAGCCTCGGGCGCTGGAGATCGCTGGTTCAAATCCGGCCGGCCCCAATGAATTCTCAGTTCAAATCCTAAAAAACAGACGGAAAAATTCTATCACCAGAACAACCAATCAAACCATTAAAATCCTGTCATAACCTTCTATAATACAAACTATGGAATAGATCTGTACCTTAGATAAGAGATACTTGCATATAGATTAAAGGAGTAGATGCAGACCAAAATCCTGATAAAGTAACGTTTTAAAACTTATAGACACATGCAAGACAAGAAAAGAGCCATCTTGTGGATAATGCAATACATATCTTTTCTCATTCTCAAAAGAGAATATCTGGCAAAGCCTTTCAGAAATGCTATGAGGAGTATATCAGATCAAACTAAAATGTATGAAGAGAAAAGGTCATAAGGCTTTACTAAAAAGAAAAGTTCGGACAGTTTTTGAAGTTATTCTACAAGAAAAGTTTATGGTAATAACGAATACTAGCCTGATCAAGTCAAATGACTTTCTGTGAAGGTTGGAAAGGAAAAGATTCTCTCTCTACATGTAGTATTATATGAATTTCTGATTTAATTATTTTAATTGCCCTGCTGTTCCTTTAAAGTTAGAATTTAAAAAAGTAAAATAAAAAACGGCTTGGTGAAGGGATATAACAACCACAAGAAGCAACAAAAACAACAGGAATTAATAATACTGACTGCTATAAGGCGCTCAGATCAGGCTTCACTATCTAAATATCCTTAAAAATATATCATAAATTTTAAGTTATTTCTTGCTTTTTGTTTGTCTATTAGTTCAGCAATATAATAGTCTAGTAGTGATTAACGTCTATATTTAGTCCATTCAAGTGACGATGTTTCTAGGAAATACATTATTAAACTATTAATAGAAAATTGTTTTATTTATATAAAAGCGAAGATGCATATTACTTATTCAGATTTTTCTATTTGGATAAGTCGAATATTATATTGATTAACATTAATATTACAATTTATGTTATCTAATAATGAAATTATTATACACATTTAACAACGGAGTGTGCAGAGGATGCGGAGCATACCTTATCACTATTTCACTCTGCACTATCTGTAAGGAGTATATATCATGGATATATGGTAAATGTGGGAGAATGGACGATGTCATTCATTCCCATACTTTCTGCAGAGTTTCATAAAATCAAGATCGTACATTAAGAAATTAAAATTAAATAATTATCAAGATCTTTGTATTGTTATACTAAAACACTTCATTAAAAAGCCAAACAAGAGAAAGTAATGCATCTAGAACAGATTTATCTAAGATCGGAATTAGCATTGGCATGAAGGGAAGAAAACTAAAGTTGATTATGTTGTAGACTAACGAGAAAAGAATAGACGCTTAATCTATAGGACTAGTAATGTGTCTAAATATAATATTTTAAAAGGGCGGGGCAGCCTACTGGTACCACCATAAACACGAGGTCCCATCTCAAGCTATACAAGATCCACCACGTAGACGTGCCAGCATGACTATGCCGCCTTAGGGTTGCTCCCTCCCGGATCTCACCCATTTCAACGATTCACAGTCGAAACTGCGCCTTCACGCAGTACGCTGTTCATAACCATCCGACACGGCGTGATTTCATTTCAGCAAGTCAAGCAGGTGCCTCCCATCTATGGATTTATCCAGCAGTTACTGATCCCAGCATGAAGCCGATTTCTGATATGGGGTACGGCTGGCACCCCGATCCTCCCTGCCTCCGCAACTATATTACACAGTTTCATTATATTTGCTTATCACTTCCATTATCTTCTACTTACAATTGGTTTGAAGGTTAATTTGGGTTTAACTGAATCAGTCTAATATCGCATATGATGGTGTGACTGTTTCTTAAAATCCATATATCTATGTGGATAGTGATATATCACCTATAATAATTAATAACACCTGACAATCAAGCATAAAATGACTCACCAAGACTGTAATAAGGAATACTTTAAGATACCCTATTATTACTAGTCAGAATATCAACAGTTCTGCAAACTGAACAGATGTCTCCCGTAGAATCTCGTCTGCAGACTGAGCATTTTTTCGGCGTATGTATTAATGATACTGACTTCATACTTTTAGAAATCTTCAAGATCGAGTTGTATGTGTTATACTTGATTCCCGGATGACCTTTTTCGAGCTTGTTTAGAAATTCTCGAATATCAGTTCTGATGCTTTCGTGCATATATGGGCATTCTTCTGATTGAAATGGTATATTCCTCTGTAGAGCATAGAATGCTATTTCGTGTTCATAAATCTCTACAAAAGGTTTTATCTTCTTCAAGCCATTTGAACCATACTGAACTGGTTCAGGGTAAATCCAAGCTATCCTTTCGATATCTCCAGCGAAAAGGTTTATTGCAAAAGTTTGTAATTGATCATCTAAATTGTGAGCTGTTGCTATGATATTTGCACCTACAGATTCTGCTGCCAAATCTATTGCTCTTCTACGAAAAGTGCCGCACATTGAGCAAGAAGTCATCTTGTCAGAAGGTCTTGTCATCATAGCTTTATCCATATCTATTCCAAATAGATTCTTGTAACTGAGAATTTTACTCTCTATTTTTAGATCTGAACAGAATTCTTTTACGATCTGCAATGATTCATTACGATAACCTTCTATTCCCTCGTCTATTGTTATAGCGATAATATCTGAACGGTAATGTTTCTCAAAGATTTTTTTCATAACAAATAGTAACGCTAAACTGTCTTTGCCTCCCGAAACAGCAACTGCTACTCTGTCATTATAATCGAGCATTGAAAACTTGGACATAGTTTTGGCAGCCTTTTCTTCTATAGACTGCAGAAAGCATTTTTTGCAAAGATACTCCCCAGAATAAGATCTATAAAATACACTTAATCCATTATGGCATTTATTGCAAGGTCTCTGTGACATTGAATATATTAAATCAACAAGTATTATTATTTCTTGATATTGGTATACGAACTAGAACAATTCTTATATGCTCATAATAAACGAGATATTCATAGGAAAATGTTGTTATGTTAAAAACATTTAAACACCAACAGCGTAGTTTAAATGTGCAATTAGACTCAGACCTACTAGACAATATAAATCTCAAGATAATAGATTTTTTGAGTAAAGACTCATCGACACCATTTGTCGAAATAGCTAAACAGATTGGTATTTCAGATGCAACAGTGCATATCAGAGTTAGACGCCTGCTTGCAGCAGGAATTATTAATAAGTTCACAATTTCCGTAGATAATAATCGCCTTGGTTATGACCACCTTGCTTTCATGGGGATAAATGTAGAACCCGGATTTGCAGAAGAGCTTACCGACGAGCTATCAAAAGTTGACGAAGTATTGGAAATTCACGAAATGCATGGCAGATTTGATTTGCTTTTGAAAGTCCGTGCTAAAGATTTGGATCAGATGAGAGATATCGTAGTAAATAAGATCCGTATATTACCCCATATTATAGAAACAGAATTAATGACAGTTCTGAAATCCAGAAAAGAAGAGCAGATAGTCTCCTTGAAAAAAGATCTTTCAGACAAAGCTGATGAGTTAACATTATAATAAGGTTTAATCAACTTGTGAAAATAAAGCGTAGATAATACATGGATTTAAATCCAATTTTTATCATGTCGAGTGAAATAATATAAGGACTATCAATTAATTATTGACAAGATTATTGCGGGCAATCAGAATGAATGCTTATAGTGTCATCACAAATATGGATTCAATGACGGATTGCTTTAGACCTACTTATTCTGCGATAAAGGATTGGCTGATAATTATTATTTCATATTGTATCTAATATGAATAGACGATAAACGATAAACGATAAACTATTACTAACCATATGATATTAATATTAAGGCAGAAGTATTATCACACTCACAACGGATACCGCAGATAAACAGATAGAATTTAGGTTCAATCTATTTAGGCGCAGACCTTGTATCCACTATATAATTTGATAATGTCCTATCTATGCAACTTTTCTTTATTATAAGTACATAACAAACCAAAATCTTGCAGATAAGCATTGTAAATTTACTACTGCAAGTAATTATATTATACCAGTAGTAAATACTCTACTAAAGCCTTATTTCAAAATCACTATTCTGCCAATTATTGCACCGTGTCAATGCATATACTAACATACCATGATCATTTACTACATCAGTTATTATCAAAAGCAATAATATCCAAACAAGTTTTAAAGATACAAACTAATTTCCAGTTTATCAGCATTGTATTAATATATTATGTCGTTAGGAAGTATGTAGATAATGCAGTTTGTTCAGATATCTGATATGCATATCGGTGGTCTTTTCAAACAAGATTCTTTTAATACTATTGTTCAAGAGGTTAACAATTTAAAACCAGATGCAATAATTATATCAGGCGATCTGACAGATGATGGTCTAATATTTCAGTTTCAGCAAGCTCATACAGAAATCAAAAAATTCAATTGTTCTAATTTAATAGTTTTTCCCGGAAATCATGATTACCGTCACACAGGCTACCTTCTATTCAAGAAATTCTTTCCTTCTTCAAAGCAAATATATGAATTTGATGATGTAGTTGTACTTACTGTCGGAACTGCCAGACCTGATAGAGATGAAGGTGAGGTAGGACATAGACAGAACCTATGGATAGAAGAAACTCTAAGCAAATATGTTAACAAAACAAAGATTGTAGCAATGCATCATCATTTAATTGCCATCCCTGATACAGGATATACCAATGTTGTTGGTATTCTTGATGCAGGAGACACCTTAAGAGCATTCTTGGAATCTAAAGTAGATCTCGTTCTCTGTGGTCACAAGCACAGACCTTGGCTTTGGAATTTGGGATCTTTAAAAATTGCGTATGCAGGAACCGCCTGTTCATGGCGCTATAGGGGAATATTTGAAGATACATACAACATCATAGACATTAGAGATGGTAAAATTGATGTTAATATAAAGATAGTGGGAGGAAAAAGAATGCCTCTTTCAGATGTGGTTAAGAAATACGAGACTGAGGTAAGGAATACAGTATTATCAAAATAGTCATTCATTACTTTCGACATGTTTTAGCCTACCTCCTCATCTCCGAATAATTTGTCTTGATATGGGCAAAGCATAAAATAATCTGTCATTGAAAAAGCAGTTAGTATAATGGAAATAAAAATTAGAAGTAGATACAAAGGAAAATAATTCGCAGGTTAGATCGCCAATATGTGGGATTTCCTTTTTTCTGTATTGACTATTTTTGTATTGTATAATGAGAATTATATAATGATAATATTAGATTACTGTGCTTGTTAGATAATAATTGTCTAAATGGTATCGTGTCAACCACATGAGTTTATAACCTAGCAGTATAACAATCTCATAGAATATTTATTGTACATATAGTTTCTATAGTGCATTCATAATATTAGCTGATTTACTATTTCATCGTAGTGTATCATAGTTCTTCAATTGCAAAACGTTGAATATTATACCACTATAACAAAGTTCTCCTTTTTCTATCTCAAGATAAATAGAAGCATATTATTAATAAAAGTATATATCATCATTATTAATTTTAATATATAACATTGAACAATATTATTAAAATGCTGATAGAAATCGTAATCGTAGTTACAGTAACCGCCCTCCTATCAGACGTATTTGCAATTAATACAACTATTATTCATGCTACAAATAATACAGCTTCTGAAACAAATAATACTATTGCAAGTATAAATGGAAATAAAGCCTCTAAAGTAAAAGTTGTTGCATCATTCTATCCAATGTATGATTTTGTTCAGAAAATAGGTGGAGATAGAGTTGAAGTATCATCTATAATTCCACCGGGAGTAAAACCACATGACTGGGAACCAACTATACAACAAAGACTTAAGGCAGAATCTTCTGACATGCTAGTATACAATGGCGCAGGATTTGAAAAGCGGATTGAAGAAATTGATGCGAAATTTAAAGTAGATACGAGTGAAGGATTAGAATTGCTTGAAGGAAATAGTGAAGGAGGGGATCATCAAACCTCTGCTAGCGGGCATACTGATCTCAATGAAAATGCTGACCCTCATATATGGTTGGATCCGATTCTAGCAAAATATCAAATTGAAAAAATTCGTGATGGATTGATAAAAATTGATCCAGCTAATACAAACTATTATAATGGAACTGCTAAAAAGTTTATTGCAGAACTTGATTCATTGGATGCATTCATAAGATCAGAACTCAGCAACTGTGATAAAACTGATTTTATTGCATTTCATAATGCATTCACTTACTTTTCAAATAGATATGGACTAAACCAACATAGTGTGTATGGAGTTTCACCAGAAGGAGATATTCTACCACAGAGGTTACAAGAAATTATAAAATTATCTCGTGAATTGAATATAGATACCATTTACGCAGAGGATTTGATCGATCCTCGTCTCGCTAATGTTATCGCAACAGAAATTCCTAATGGCAAAGTACTGATTCTAAGTCCAATAGAGGGTATTGACGAAGAGGAACAAAAAGCAGGCAGAGGATATATTGACAAGATGCGACAGAATATTGAGAATCTAAAGGTGGGTCTTAGATGTACATAGTAAGTATTGATGCAATATATTATCGATATACATTAGCGGTTCCTCCTAATTTAGGCAACTCTATTCAATATAAAAGAAGAAAATGATCAGCTAGAAGTAATTGGTTCTAACTATGCTCGCTGAGAATAGTACACAACTTAATCGTAGGCTTATATGAAATCTATCATAACTATATACTATGACCATGATTCTAGAAATTCTTGAATTTAGTTTTATGCAACGCGCCTTGATAGCTGGAGTTGCCGTTGCGATAATTTGCTCAATAATTGGATTATTTTTGGTGTTAAGACGCCATTCTCTATTTGGAGATGCACTCTCACATATGGCATTTGGAGGGATTGCTATAGGTATGTCTATAAATGTCTATCCTATATGGACTGCCTTCATTGTTTCGATCCTTGCAGCATTAGCTATTACTAAACTAAGACAATCAACAAATATTCCTCCGGATTCGGCCGTTGCCGTATTGCTATCGTCTGGTCTTGCTCTTGGCGTTGTTTTAGTAAGCTTATCAGATGGCTTCTCAATAGATTTGTTCAGCTTTCTATTTGGAAGTATCCTGTTAGTAAGCGTCGAAGATACCTTGATGATTTTAGTCATAGCAGTAACAATCTTGTCAATAGTATTGATCCTTTATAGAAAATTATTGTACATTACTTTCGATGAGGAACAAGCAAAAGTTAGTGGATTGCAAGTTACAAAGCTGAACTATCTTTTCATAGTGCTTGCAGGCATAACTGTGATTGCATCAATGCGGTTGGTAGGAATTCTACTAATCTCTTCACTAATCGTAATTCCTACGATCACTGCGATGATGTTTGGAAAAGGTTTTAGAAAAACAGCCTTATTTTCTGTTTCAATATCGGTATTATCTGTAGTAACAGGTATAATTCTCTCTTATATACTGAATTTGGCTCCTGGCGGAACTATTGTTCTTGTTTCTGTAGTCATATTTATTGCAACATTAGCAACAAAATACTCTATCAAGAAAACCAGAAGATTTGAAAAATCTACTATTAGAATTTAGATCTTATCACTATCCCTACTTATGCATGTAATTACTACTATACAATATAACATAGAGGGAGTTTTTTTTATCTATTCCAAGATCGTTTCTCTTGCATTTGTAGTATAATTTTTTCATATGTATTTTAATGTTGATGTCTGAAAATATCCATATCAACATTTTCCATATTGATTAACTCTTATAATCTCATTGCATCTAAATAGTTATAGCTATTTATCATACTTTTCCGCCTAGACGCCTTTGGTATAAAATAGTAGTCTTGAGAAAAAATTTATTGCCTTTATATGTCCTATGAGTCTACATGTTATCCTTAATTATGTCCCAAGCTCAAACAAACTTTTAAAATATTATGGAAATGGAAACCATCACCGCTCTAATTTTAAGTTTAACATAATCGTGCAATCTTATAAGCTAAACAAAGAAATGAAAAACAGAACTATCATTTCTTTGAGTTATTATTTGGATGTTCGATATTTATCATGATCTTTACCAAAAGATCTGAATAACAACCCACTAAAAACCATAATGCCTCCCATTATCGAGGCAACAATAGTTTGCTCTGGTGGAACATGCAGTACAAACGCGATTACGAATGAGATTACGGCTGCTGCCGCACTTAAAGGTAACCATTCTTTAATAGCACTAGTAGATCTATCTATTTCTAATCACCAACTAAATAATAAGCGCATTAAGAGCATTATAATTTTTTCATCCGTTATTGCGATATTCTTTGCTCATTTTGATAATTAATTATACTACTAATTAGCCTATAGTATTAAATCTAAATACGTCTTAATTATTATATTCATCTATGAGTTGAAAACACTATCGTCATCTCTGTTTATTTTATTATCATTTTATTAAAATGAAAATTGTTTATAGAAGATTATTATTAATTGTGAACTAATATCTGTTAAATATTTATTAAAGGTATGATGAACGTAATAAGTTATTATCGAATACATAAACATGATAATGCAATCAATTAGGGAAATAAAACGAATTAATAATATTATTATTAATATAAGAAACTTGCTCAATGATCCAGTAGTTATCAAGACTCTGGAAAAATTAGATCTAACGGCAGAAGATATGAAAACTGCGGCTGAAAATACAAAAAATACTATGCTTGCATTAGAGCAAACAGGTATCTTGTACGAGTCCAAAAAGATAATAATGGCTTCTAGAAAGACAATCAATTTACAAAAGAGTATTCAAAATCTAGGAGAAATTAATAATATCACTAAAGGATTGGAAAAGTCATTTAGAGAGTTAATAAATGAATTGAAGTTACAATAGGGTAGAATATAAAAGATAAAAGAAAAGATGATAAAGAAAATGCTGAATATAGTATAATATTGTAAAAGCATTATTAAAATTTTTGACTATGGTATAATAGACTATGCGAATATCTCAATATACTCCACTCTTGTTGTAGTAGAATTCACAGAATTTTCGTGAAGAAACACTCTTCAATAATTTATCTATATGTTATGCTGAGTGGATATAAAGATAGGAAACCCGTTTTTAACCTCATTTCCCATTAGCATAGACAGCTCTTACCCTTTTCGATATTCATCAGATACTCGTCATATTATTGTCATTTGTTAGTCAGATAACTCCCTTTTTAGTTCAAATGGAAGTCCGATAACTACTATATTATGCCATAAATTCTGCAAGATAAATACCAAAGAAAGGGGTTACTAATTCAAAGTAGGTCAATAGTATTATATTACTTGAATAATGAAACCTGGATCCGATCAAATAGAAGGAAATTCAAGATCTTATATATTGTGAATATATATTATAAAAATTAAGTAATTGTAAAGGATTATCTAATAATATGATACTTTAAAGTTAGGAAACACAAAATATGAAATAGTTATATATAGGCATATAATACATATATCTATTATAATATAATTCTAGTTGTGGATAGTATATTATTCAACTAGATTATTGTAACCAACAATGTAGCGCAGCATCGCCCACTAATAATTAGTGGCAAGATCGTGATATCTTTAAGATCCTATGAGGAAAATATAAGATATAAGCCGGTAACTATATATCTAAAAATAGAGATATACTGAATAGATGCGCGCAGTCGAGTATGAAGATTCTTTTGTTAAAATTGCAGGTCTAATTGGGGGGGAAGAGTACCTTAAGGTTGCTCGTGCACTTTTAAATACAGAAGATGCGACCGATGAAGAAATTGCAAGTGCCACTGGTCTAAGGATAAACATTATAAGAAAAGTTCTGTACGATATGTTTGGCAAAGCACTAATTACAGGTATAAGAGTAAAGGATGAAAAGAAAGGATGGTTTGTCTATAGATGGCGAGCGAAACGTGATCAAATTGATAATTTTATAGATAATCAAAAGAAAAAAATTCTCGACAGATTGCAAAAACGTCTAGAATATGAAGAATCCTCCGAGTTTTATCATTGTGGAAATAAAGATTGTCCTAGAACAAAATTTGATGCTGCCGTTGAATTATTTTTCAAGTGCCCCAACTGCAAAGGACCGCTCAATATGGTAGACAACAGTAAGGTAAAGGAAGCATTACGCTATAAGATTGAACAGATAACATTAGATGTATCCTTAAGGAAATAATAAGAAAATAAGATTATGACAACTTATAATACAAAACTACCTCTCCATTATTTTGTCTTGACATCTTTATCAATTCCATTTTTATACCATCTGAGATTCTATCATAACCATCCCCTTCTACTAATGTAGTCGCCGTTCTCCCACCTACAATTCTAGGTGCAACTGTCACCATTAATTCATTCACGATTCCTAATTGAAGGATAGACCAATTTAATTCTCCACCTCCCTCAACGAGTATTTTATTAAATCCCATCTTTTTAAGAATAAAAAATAGCTCTTTTAAGTCAACAGTTTTTGTTCCTGCAACAATCACTATTGCACCAGCACTCTTAATTTTATCAACTCTCTCATCAGATGCTCGTTTCGTTACTGCTACTATTGTATTGATTTTAGATGCGCTCTTCAGGATTTTTGAATCAAGAGGAATTCTCCCTATGCTGTCTACTATTATTCTCACAGGGGTTGTTCCATGTCTTTTAACCAGCCTTACCGTGAGTTTTGGATTATCTGCAATAACAGTTGATATTCCGATAATAACTGCGTCAACAGAAGATCGCAATCTGTGAAGTCTTCTTAAATCTTGTTTTGAAGAAATTTTAGAATCTCCAAGATTAGTCGCAATTTTGCCATCAATTGTCATAGCTGCATTTATCAGTACTTGCAAATTAGATATCTACTCCATCTATAAACTTGCCATTAATCATTACAGCTTTAATTGAATCCTGACTCGCTCTATGAACTATTGATGCATAGGGCTCATGAATTGGATAGAGATCAATATGATTCTTGTCTATAAATAAAAGATCTGCTGATCGCCCATTTTCTATATACCCGGAATTCAGGCCAAGGATTTTAGCATTGTTTACTGTAGCCATCATAAGTATTTCTTTAGGACTAATGAATTCTGGTTCTGTGGCCCGTGATGCCTTCCATAGATAATCCAATTCCTTAAAGATGTCAGGAGAATTTAGCATAACATTATCTGTTCCTATGCCAACAGTGCATCCTAGTTTTAACATTCTTGCAACTTTTGGAATACCGACTCCCAGTATTCCATTTGATCTCGGGCATACGATTACTCCTGTTCCTTTCTTCGCTACCATAGAAATATCCTCTTCATCGGCATTAGTCATATGAACAAGAATGTCAGGTTTTAAATATCGCATTATTCTATATACTTCAGTCATACCTGTTTTTGATTTGGATAATTCATTTGTATCTTTAGACTCTGCAGCATGAATTGCACTTAATAATTTCTTTTTCTCTGTACTATTTTTGCTTTGTAATAATTTGCTGTATTGTATAAGTGTCTCATCAGTATTTTCGTTTGCACCACTGATTCCGAATCCATCAGCTATTTTTAAAATATCGGAAGCCATTTGCAGTAAATTTGAAGAAAGTTTCTTATCCTTTCGTTCTATTCCAACTTCATGATGTATAATTTCCTTTTTTACTGGATTAAAATAATATTCAACTCTGCCAAGTATTACACATTTAATTGGAAGATCAGATATCGCAGCCTTTAGAAGTTTTACTCCTTCTATACCTCCTTCCCTGAAGTCTGCAAAAGCAACTATTCCTTTTTTCATCATTGATATGGCTGAGCTTCTAATGAACATCTTAAGATGATCCGGTCTAGTTTTTTGCAAAATATTCCTTTTTGCTCCAAAAACAGGATGAACTCTTTCATCTAGCCCAGAATCAATAAGGAAATCTTTACCAATTGAATCTCCGATGTGTGTATGGGCATTAATAAATCCGGGTATTATCATAAATCCCTCTGCATCTATAGTATTTCTTTCTTTATCGATAATCCCACGATAATTTCCATCTCCAACTTTCTTTATTATTCCATTTTTTCCGATTTCAATAAAACCATTGTTAACAAAAGTTAGATCACTTCCAAGCAACAAGCTTGCATTGTTGATTATTATAGACATTGTATTTCATATATTGGCTGAATTTTTCCTTCATTTCTCAAATCTCTAATGGTATCCAGTGCTCTGGTGGCAGCCTCAGCAGCTTTTCTCCCGTTCCTTCCTATACCTATTCCACAATTCAATGTTATACCTATATCATTAGCAACAGATCTAATAATTATCTCGGCATCTTCTTTTTTTATATTATTTGATATAACCATGAAATTGTCTCCTCCAAGAAAAAATGTCATTGCTCCTTTTTTGAGAAATGCTTCTGATAACTTAGCATAGAGCTTCATTACTAATGCTGTAATTTCATATGGCGACATTTTAGAGCTAATCTTTTCAGAACCATTAATGTCAATATGCATTATGTGTGCAGATTCAGAGTAGTTAGAATTTGTGGTAGATGATGAAGCTTTTGAAGACGGAGAGGAAGATATAGTTTGTCCAAAAATTCTTGTTTCCCTATCTAGAAGGTTGCCTGCCTTCCTTGCTTCGTAAGCATTTACATTTGCTTCAAATGATGTATTACCTCTTCCAATAGCCATTGATATCTTAAGGTTTTTGTATAGAGTTGCTATCTCTCTCTGAAGATCTTTATGGTCCTTTAGTGAAAGACCATTAGTTATTGCAAAATACTCATCGAATCTATTTAAATAGACGAGACACTCCTTTTGTGAGAACAATCTCTGTACATCATAATAAATTCTTGCCTGCAGCATTTGAATCTGCGCTTCTCTATCTGTACCCAGCGTAAGAGTCCATGGTCCATATCCTTCAATTCTAATAATAGTAATTTGTATTGTCAATCTATAATCGTCTCTGTTCTTCCCAATTGTGACCTTACTTCTTTTAATTTTTTAATTCTCATTGCCATGTTAACTGCTGCATTTACTGCACGCAATGGTACTATATCGATTCTGTCTTTTGCCTGTTCAAGGGTCATATCTGGGCCAGTAATTCCAAGTCCAATCGGCTTGCCATATTTCAAAGACAAGTCTGCAATCAACCTGGCTGCATTTTCTGCAACAATATCATCATGAGATGTTTCTCCCTTTATTACAGCACCCAATGTAACAGCAGCATCTACATCGTTCTTTTTTAAAAGTTCTTCAATTAACAATGGCATATCAAATGAACCAGGAGCAAAACATATGTAACGTACATCTGCTTTGATTTTTTGTGCCTGATCTTTTGCTTTATTCAGCATTTGAAAAGTAATGTCGCTATTAAATTCTGAAACTATTATTGCTATTCTAATTTTATTCAAAAATTATTAGGCCGCCTTGGCATGAGTCTTCAACTGGCCAGATTCCAATAATGTAATACCCTTAATATCGGCATATTCTTTTGCTTTGTTTATTGATAACGCTTTATGGGTAGTGGAATCTAACATCTCACAAATTACTACTGCTGGCACCAATTTTGACATCTGTGCTAAATAAACACAAAGCTCGGTGTGTCCACGCCTTTCTTCGAGCAGACCTTTTGAAGCAATCAAAATTGGGACATGACCTGGCGACCGGAAGTTTCTTGCAAATTCCTCTATTCCGCCTGAATCTATTTTCTTACAAATTTCTGCCAACTTTGAGATTGTCAAGGCTCTGTCGATGTCTGTAATTCCAGTGTATGTATCACGATGATTAACGGTTATTGAAAAAGATGGCTTGTCGCCGTATGGCGATTTTCCATCGGTTAATTTTGAAAATATTGGATTAATACTCGATAGGCTTTGGATTATATCGTGCATATAAGCTAGTCCTAATTTTGCCGTGATTTCATTTGAAATAGCTAAACAAAGTAATCCTCCAGCGTCATTTCTCATAGTTGCAATACTCTCCGGTTTAACATATTCAGCGGCCATTACCATGTCAATTTCGTCCTCGCGTCCTTTATCATCATGAACGAGAACGAATTTGCCATCTCTTAATGCATCTATTGCTTCTTCAATTGCAGACAATTAAATAATTTCAACAAGAATTCATTATATAGTTTACTGAAAATCAAGTAAATACTACTTTTTTGGTAGTATACTATTTACATATCTACTAATTATATCTATTTCAATATTAACTCTGTTGCCTTTAGATTTTGATCCTAGTGTGGTAGCGGTCAGTGTATGTGGTATTAATGCAATAGAGATTCTATCATCTTTTGCATTTACTACAGTCAGACTTATGCCATCTATTGCTACAGATCCTTTAGATACGAATGAGCCTGAAAAATCTTTATCTTCAATTCTTATCCACATATATGTCCCTGTCCGAGTTGTAATAATTTCGTCAATTATCCCTGTACAATCTACATGGCCGAGAACGATATGCCCTTCCAATCTATCACGTAGACGTAAGCTTCTCTCAATGTTTACCTTATCTCCACTCTTGACTAAACCAAGACAAGTACGTTTTATAGTTTCATCTACCATCTCAAAATCAGCTGTTCCTTTGGATAACTTTGTAATAGTTAGACAGGCTCCATTGATACTCATGCTATCGCCAACCTTCATACCCCTACTTATCTTTCCAAGGGATAGTGTAAGCTTGACATCAGCTTTCTTGTTCGTGTCGTTAATTTTACAAATTGATTTTACCTCGACAACATCTTCGATGATGCCTGTAAACATAATTTTTCTTATATATACTTCATTCATCCAAGCTAAAAAACATAACACATTTCAATAGAATAGAAGGAGTGTATGAATCTCAGGACAGAAAAATATACATTAAGACGTATTTAATAGATCTATATTTAATGCAAGGGTCTTACATTCATCATAATATATTACTAATATTATAACAACTATTTTTTGACAATTATATGATGCATGGGACGAATATGCGAAATCTTAATTTTTCATCAATGTAGTCTAACATTCATATAACTCCAATGACAAACATACAGCTCTTAATGTCCTCCGAAACAGAAGATATTACTCAGTACAAATGGGGAGTAGCTCACATATTCAGTAGTTATAATAATACTCTTGTCCACATTACAGACACTAGTGGTGCAGAAACAATTTCATTCAGCTCAGGTGGAAGGCATGTGACAGCGGATAGATATGAATCATCTCCGTATGCCGCAATGAAATCTGCGGTAGCATCCTCTGATGCTGCCAAGGCTAAGGGAATCAATGCTTTGCATATACGAGTAAGAGCTGTTGGTGGAGTAGGTCCTAGAATTCCAGGTCCAGGAGCTCAAGCAGCAATTAGAGCCTTGGCAAGAGCCGGCTTTAGAATAGGCAGAATTGACGATGTTACTCCAGTTCCTCATGATACTACGAGAAAGCCTGGTGGAAGGAGAGGAAGAAGAGTATAATATCCTCCTCTACTGCATAAATTAAATTTGGTCTTTACACATTTCAAGAAACATTACCTTATTCTTGGTAAAGATTACAGCAAAATACTACTCTAGATGTTGTGGCGTCCTTTTTTCATTCCACTCTTTATAATAAAATTCTTGGGATTCCTTGATTTTATATTAGTTGCTCTTTACCAATCTTATTAAACTGTTCTTTTTCTAATTAATAAACTAAAAAGTTAATTTTGTATTTTGCAATAGACAAAGAAATTATCATACGCTCTTCTATCATATTATAGATTCTGTCCAACTATCATTTTTGATTTGTTCAATATATAATGTCTATTAGTATAGTAGAAGAATAATTATAAAATACTTCACTTTCATTAAAAGAAACTTATTGTTTGCATAGTATATCATCGCTTGAAGGTTCAATCATCAATAAACGGTAAGTTCCCAGCAATACTTTGATAAGTATTTATTTGAATAGAGTAATCAAAAACTGAAAATTTTAAGAATACATAGAAATATTTCGCATCTATTCATAATAGGAGAAATATAATATTCAATATTCAATTGTAAAATGCAGAGTCTATAAGAGGGAACAGCAATCACAGTAGTATCATTCTTTTTTTCTTATTTCTGAAGAGATTTTATCTATGCTTTGCACATGCTGTTTTTTATAAAACAGAAAAAAATTAAAATTATTTTCATGCTTCTAGCCTCTTGACTTGTCACTATCGCCTAAATTGAGATTATATAAATTTTTTTCAACGAACTATGCATTCAAAAATACATTGTCATCTTAGAATCAGCTTCAAAATTAGTAGTTGAGAATCAAGGATAACCGTACTAATAACTGGTATTATTAGCTAGTATCGTCAGTCATATCTTCATTCTGCTGTTTCAGTTTATCTGATAATGAAACTAACTTTCCATGATCTTCAATTTTGATACTAGTATTAACTCTAATTTTCAATCCAATAGATCGGAATAAAGCAAGTAATTCTCCACCTGAGATTCTTTGACTTATCTCACCTGCTTTAATCAATTCTATAATTCTTGCAAGTATTGCTTTTGTCTGATAGGGGTATTGGGATTCTGCAAGTTTTAAAACCTCTTCTCCTCTGTCATATAGATAGGTCGATATTATTTCTCTATCATTCTCTTTTTGAGGTGTTGGTTGTTGTTCCCTTTTTTTTGCCTTTTCAAATGCAGCAGCCTTGTCTCGTAGTTCTTTCATCTTTCTGGCCTTGATAATAGCTATGTCTGGATCTTCTTGTGACACTACCCTTTTATCACTCCAATCGGGATTAATCTTACTACTTTAGTCGCTATTCCAAGCGAATGTGAAACTTCTACAACTGCATCTACATCCTTATATGCATCAGGTGTCTCTTCCACCATTCCTTCCTTTGTAAGTGCCTTTACATAGATGCCTTTTGATTGCAGCCCACTTCTTACATTTTCTGCGGTATAACTTCTCTTTGCCGCAGATCTTGACATTGTCCTACCAGCACCATGTGCTGTTGATCCAAAACTTAAATCAAGAGAATTTCTATTTCCTAGAAGAATCCAGCTTGCAGTTCCCATAGAGCCCGGTATAATTACCGGCTGACCAATATTGCGATATTTATTGGGAATCTGATCCATTCCTGCAGGAAATGCTCTTGTAGCTCCTTTTCTATGAACAACTAAATCTTGCATACCTTCGCCTTCCACCTTATGGCGCTCCAGCTTGGCAATATTGTGAGATACATCGTAAACTAGTTTCATATCAAGATGTTCCTCGGTCATATTAAATACTTTTTCAAAAAGTTTTCTTGTCCAGTGTGTTATCATCTGCCGATTACACCATGCAAAATTTAATGCCGAAAACATTGCCTTACGATAATCTTCACCTTCCGACGAATTATTCGGAACACATGCAAGTTCTCTATCCGCCAGTTTCATTCCATACTTTCGCGCAGCGATTTCAGATATACGTAAATAGTCGCTGCATACCTGATGTCCAAATCCTCTCGATCCGCAGTGAATTAGAACAGTTAGCTGTCCTTCTTTATTGATACCCATACTTTCTGCAGCTCTTTCATCGAAGATTTTATCTACCTTCTGTATTTCAAGAAAATGATTGCCTGAACCTAAGCTACCTAATTGAGATGTGCCACGCTTTCTTGCTGTCTCTGAAATCTTTGCAGAGTCAGCACCAATTATTTTCCCATTTTCTTCACAGACTTCTGCATCTTCTTTCCAGCCGTATCCACGATCAATAGCCCAATGCACACCTTCTACAAGCAATTCATCTAGTTCAGATTTTGTCAACTTAACAGTTCCTTCGCTTCCAACACCTGATGGGATCGAGCTAAAGAGTCCGTTTACAAGATCTTTTAATTTTGGTCTTAGATCTCTTTCGAATAAGCCCGTTCTAATCAGTCTTACGCCGCAATTAATATCATATCCAACCCCCCCTGGACTGATTATGCCGTGTTCTAGGTCAGTTGCAGCGACTCCTCCTACTGGGAATCCATAACCTTCATGTCCATCTGGAAGAACCACAACGTGTTTTCTCACGCCAGGTAATGTAGAGACGTTTACTGCCTGATCAATAGTTCGATCAATAACCATTTTCGAAATAAGACTATCATTAGCATAAATCGTAACCGGAACATTCATTCCTTTAGATGTGTCTTTTTCAATCGTGAATTCAAAGTCGTTTATTTTTCTAACTCGATGGTTACCACTTTTTGTTACTAATTCACTCATTATACGAATTGAATTTGAGCCGTAGTTATTATAAGCCTTACCTTCGAGATATCAAGATGCCAAAATAACCACTCACAAAAAGTCGTTTATTTTTCTTAGATCTTTTGTTTTCAATAATCGCATCTAGATCTGCGTAATTACATAATGAAAATGAGTAATTAAGAATTGCATTATATAGTATTATTTAGTTCGACATGGTGCTTATTATTAGAGCATATGAAAGAAAATAAGTTATCCTCTCTCAATTTATTATTTTTCGTTTAGTTTTGTATATGCAACAGATGTAAATCAAGAAGATTTAAAAAGCCATTATCTTTTCATGATTAAAGTATCACAATGGAGAATAAGAAGAAAATAATTTTATCAGTATTACTGGTAATATCACTTTCATTGTTATCAACTACTACCACTATATATATACAAACGGCATCAGCCATTTTTCACGAAAATCTATTTGGAGGAAGCAACACTAAACCAGGAGGAGATATAACTGAGGACAAACCTGCAAATACAACGACGACTGGTAGTTCCACACAGACTTCAACTCCAAAGGATGATAATATAAAAGGTTCAGCTGAAGATGATGTTTTAGTAGGTCTAGCCGGAAACGATGCAATTGACGGACAAAGAGGAAATGACAATATTGATGGTTCTGAAGGAGATGATTATCTAATCAGTGGCCAAGGCTCCGATACTATTAATGGTGGAGTTGGAAACGATGTAGTTGAAGGTGATACAGGAAATGACAATATTAATGGTTCTGAAGGAGATGATTATCTAATTGGCGGTCTAGGCCGCAATAATATTAATGGTGGAGTTGGAAACGATACTCTTATTGGTGGTCCAAACTCTGATACTCTTACTGGTAGAGAAGGCCAAGATATCTTTGTCTGTAATCAAGGAAATGATGAAGTCTTAGATTTTAATGCCACTGAAGGAGATATTAGATTAAACGGCTGTGAAGATAATGATACGACAGGCAAACAAACGAGTAATGGTAATGTTACAGGTACCGCAAATATGACGGCTGGGAACAACAACACGATCACTACAAATGAGACATCAGATCTTGGAGAAACCGGGGATATACTGTCAGACCTTAACTTGACACCTTAGGAAAAGAAGGTATATGGAGTATTGAATACAGAGGTATATTCAGTAAAGTTGGAAACTATGGCACATATACAAGACAATTAAAGAAAATGGAAATAATATCAATACTAAACAAGGAGTTTCTAAATCAATAGAATATTCTTCTGTCTACCTTATGTCTATGTAATTTTTGATTTGTTAGTGTCGGTTCCGAATTGACATAACTCTATTAACATTATAATAAAAATAGTATTCAGTTCTTATTTTGGTTTTCGAAGTTTAATCTCAGAATGACATACTTTATAATACATCCCTGTCTTGACCTTTTCCAATTAAATGAACATATCCACGGTCATCAAGAAGTGACGCTTCTTTCCAAGTCTCATTACCCTTTGTCAGAAATACCTTGCCATCTCCTTTTTCTACTTTACCTATCACAAGCAATTTCAATTTTGATTTTCTAGCGACAGTTTTAATCCTATTCAATTTGGATTTTGGTATGGTTGCAACTATTTCATATTCCTCTCCTCCATGAAATATAAGTTCTTTTGCATCTAAATGATTATTTTGGGCAAAATCGACAACTCCTTTAGCCAATGGTATATTCTCTATTAGAATGTTAACTTTACTCTGACGTGCTAATTCATAAAGAGACGTAGCAAGACCATCACTGGAATCTATAGAAGAAGAAAAGTATTTTGCAAGAGCAATCCCAAATTTTTGTTGAGGTTTTGGTTTAACTACTGATAGGATAGCATTTTTTTTAAATATCCCATGAGATTTTGCATTCTCTATAAGGATTTTCAATCCGGATGATGAATAGCCAAATTCTCCAGAAACAACGACCAAGTCTCCAGGTTTTGCACCACTTCTTCTTGGAATTCTGGCCGCAGCATTAATATCTGAAAATCCGAGCATATTACAATCTATTATTAATTCATTAGATTCATTAGTATCCCCACCTACAATTTTGATTCCAAATTCTTTAGATGCTGTTTGAAAGCCAATTATGAGATCTTTAATTTCATTTTTAGAGTATCTTCTTGGAATTCCAATGGAAATTAAGGATAGATATGGCGGTTTAATGCCCTTTGCTGATAAGTCACTAACGCAAGAGACGATGCTTTTTCTAGCAATTTGCCAAGGCTTCATTCCTGTTGGGACATCAGTATTCCCAACAAGCATATCACATTTCAATATAATACTTATAGGACAAAAAATATTGTTCTTGTTAGTATTTGTCTTTGCATCTTTTAGAGAAAGTATTGCAACATCGTCTTTTCCAAATTCAGTTATTGTATTATCAGGTTTAAGTTTAGATATAAAAAGATCGATAATCTCTTTTTCATTTAATTTGGTCATATGTAAATTGAACTTTTTCTCTTGTCTTCTTGTACAAAGATTGTATATTTGCCTTTTTGGATTCTATTGATATTCTGATAGCATGTTCTGTATTTGACGGTCTTACAAGTATCCAAGAATCATCATCTATTATAGCCTTAATACCATCGATAGTCAAAACTGCGGATGATTCAGCCGTAAATGAATCAGTTAATTTCTCAATAACTTTTCTGTGCAAAGATGAATCTGCAGCTATTTTTGATCTAATTTGAACATATTGAGAAGAGAAGTCAAGATATTCATCTATTTCTTTCTTATCTAAGGATGAGATGATGGCACTTGCCAAAAATCCATCTCTACACATGTTGAATTTCGGCATGATAAAGCCGGCGCTACTTCCTTCTCCCCCTGCCTCAGCATCAACTTCTAACATTTTGTTAACAACATTTGCTTCACCAACCTTGGAAAAATCAAACTTTCCGCCATGATCCTTTATAAATTTCTCTACGGCTATACTGGTATCTATGCTCGTAACAAATTTTTTCATTCCTAAATTAATTGCACTGGCAATACAAATCAAAAGTGTAACGTCAGAGCTTAATTTTTCACCCCTTCTATTAACTACTACAAGTCTATCTCCGTCTAAATCGAATGCAAATCCAAAGTCAAGCTCATTTGCTATGACCAACATGCACAATTCATTAAGATAATCTACAGTAGGATCAGGTCCTCTTGAAGTTATGCCATGAACATCATTTATACTATAAAATTTGCTGCCAAGTTTTTTGAATAAGTGATTAGCATAGCCGCATGTGGCACCTCCACCGAGATCAAGTCCGATCTTTAATGTTCTATTATACGTTGATTCCTCTACGAAGTTAACAATCTCATCTACATATTCTGAAACGCAATCAAAAGATCTGCCAAGTTTGCTAGTAGCAGATGCTGCCTGATTCTGATGATAATGCAGTTTTCTTTAGCATTGTATGCAGTTCATCTTCAAAAATTCCTCTACCTTTTATTATGAATTTTAATCCATTCCATTCAAAAGGGTTATGTGACGCAGTAACAACAAAACCCGAACCGTATTTCCTTGCCTCCCTGAATGCTATGGGTGTTGGTGCCACATCAAAATTGTATACATCAATATCTTGTTCCATCAAACTTGCCGAAACGGTTTGACTAATTATCATACTTGAAGGCCGAGTATCTTGTGCTAAAACACATTTTCTTCCTTCTAACTTAATTATAGAAGCAAACAATCTCGTGAATCTGATAATTTCATGTAAACTAAGGTCAACGCCATAAATTCCTCTAATACCAGATATTGATATTTTCATAAATGGTAACCAACCAGACATCCGTAATATTTACTCTGCGCTAATTAATGATTGAATTTAGGTGGTTTGCTTCTTAAAGTATATGAAGAATTAAATAATAAGCAATGAAATTTTCATATATCGATTTTGCCCTAGTAGCTCAGCCTGGTTAGAGCGAAGGTTTCGTAAACCTTAGGTCGTGGGTTCGAATCTCACCTAGGGCTTAACAATTAGTTATAATATCTCTTATGGGACTTTATGCAGAACCTCCCTAGCATGACTGTCCCAACTTATACTGGTAGTATGCACACTCAGGTTAGTAGATATCTAACAAATAGTCAGTATGATCAAGAACAGAGCAACCAATTTTAATCTTCAAAAAATCAATAATTCGTCAGTCGTATTTTATATATTAAAATATATATATATATATTTATTAGCAATTTTTCATATAAAATCTGTCTATCATCTAAGATTTGATTATCTTTTTTATTGAATTAGCAGCTGTAATAGAATGCGAAGTGCGGGATTTGAACCCGCGATCCCGAGCTTGGGAAGCTCGTACCTTAACCAGGCTGGGCTAACTTCGCTTTAATTTAAATTTCAAATTTAGAATAAGAAATAATAAGTTTGTGATAGATATATAAATTGTAGAGAATTTAAAGAAAAAAGAGATTACCTTATGCAACACGAAGGAGATGTACACACATTTATTATCAGCACTTTCTGTATTATTCAACACTCCCATAGAGGCGGTAAATATTTCCCGTGTTCTCACTTACATAATTCCAGACTTCAGGGTTAACAGGTAACACTTTGAAATTTGACTTTTGAGAATCATCCAGGGAATCATAAACTGATTGACCTATCACAATCTGATCGGGTTGTGCAAGTGCAGTCATTTTTGTTGCAATGCTTATAGTATAACCCAAAATATCAAGATGAGGTTTTTTTATTAGTGTTTGATTCTCAATATTTTTATCTTCTTTACTGTCAGACACATGATTGAGCGCATCCCATCCAAACTGGACTATTACATTCTCACCGACATCTATTCCAACCCGTACACTCATTTCAGGATAATCATACTGATTCAGAATTGGATTTATACCCTGCCGCATTACTTTAATCATAGATCTTGCGCAGTATACTGCATTGATGCATGGTAAATACAAATCATAGTTATCACCCGCAACAAAAAATGCCAGAATTGCATCTCCGACATACTTTAATACATATCCACCATACGCTGCGATCATAAGAGACATTTCTTGAGTAAATGCTTGAATTATTGTTGCAAGCCTATCTACAGGAAGAGTCATTGATAGCCTGGTTGAACCTACAAGATCAATATGCAAAATTACTAGCGTTACTTTAGATTTAGCAAACTTTTCTAATACATTTTGCGTCTCTTTAAATGAGATATTAAATTCTGGTGCTACTTTTAATGCTTTCCAGACTCTTGATTGTGCCATCTTAATCGCAGAGTCAAGGTCAACTACTGCATCAAGATAAAATGAACCCAACGAAGGAGTATCTGATGCTTGTCTGATAGAGATCTTTTTTCTCTCTTCTTCTGTATTTGCAGTCTCAATAATTTTGTCTACTTCCTCTTTACCCATATCGAGCTGTAAAGATATTATATCAGCTGAGATACCAGAATTATACAAATTTAATACGGTCTGACGTTGATAACTGCTACTAATACTACCATCACCAGCATCATTAGCAACATTCTCAACCATGTCTTTTTTATTCCTGATTCACAGTATTAATTTGACTTCATCTCTTACTTATGAGATATTTATGTGATTTATTTACGGAATAAGAGAGAAGTCAATCATATGGTCTATCTAACTATATATAGATGTTTAAGTAGAGTATTAAAAAATCTCTTATGAGTGATTTATTAATTGGAGTGATAGAAGTGAGAGAAAAAAATGAAATTTATAGTGTAAATCATATATCATTGAAATGAGTTAAGACAAATAGAAACTTTAACTTTTAATCAAATGTTGAAATTACAATAATCTCAATAAATGAAGATATACTAAAGTAGTCAATAACACAGTACTATACATTCTGCAAAAGTTTATCAAATGAGATAAAAGATGTGTTAAAATTCACAAACTTTATTCAGACTACAAATGCACAACGAAAAACAAAATTGAAACTCAAAATAACAAAGCAAATTATCTTCGTTACTCTTTAGAGAAAATATTATTTAGAGATCCAATTATTTTGGGTATATCATTATAATGTTTTATGATATCAGACGCTTGCCTGAACTCGGAGTTTAATTCTGATGATCGAATAGAACGATTAACTATAATCTTTATGAGAAATCATAACCACTCGGTATAGATAGAGGTAGAAGATAAAATCAATGTCTTATGTATCAGATGATCGTAACTATACAGATAATCGACAGTCGGGCGTAGATGCACCGGTCGAACGAGTTGGCGATATTAGAGGAGAGCCGCCTGTTAATGAGACCACTGATAGAAATACAGCATCAAAAATGGCAAATCTACTTGAGGGTTTACAATTTCCAACTACAAAAGAAGAGATCAAAGATCATATAAATCGGAAATCTCCAAGCATGGGAAACAGAATTAACGATGTTATGGAAGCTGTTCAAAATAATCTTAGAGAAGACATTCAATATAATAGCGTCTATGATATTGAGACAGCAGCCAAATTAGTAAAGAAAAATGATTAATAATAGAATTGTTATTAAGCATTAAAATTTAAAATATTAAACCTTTCTCTTCTAATGTTTTGGAAGATCTTGTAATTAAAAGAATCTTTAGTTAAATAAACGACATTAAATAAATTATCAAAATAATACATAAATCACTAAAGATGCAATTCATATATGTTTTCGATACATTGTAAAATCTGCATACTCTAATGTCCTGAGGAATCTTATTCATGCTTATTAGTTCACTTGCTCAATTAGAACAGACCTGAATTACTCAAATCGAGTTTGTTTAAGGATATCAATTGATAACTCTCTTCTATAATACAATCATAATAGGATGAACTTCGATTCTAAAATTAGCATTGAATAAACTTACTTTCGCAAACTAGAGATATGAAATGAACCTTTAACTCTTAATTTCGCTATTTCTGATATTTGGCAAGTTCCTTGAATTTTTTAATTTCTCTCTTAATAGTTTCTAAACAGTTAACGCCTTCTAAATGCAAACGTGTAGACGCAATGATTCGTCTTTATATTCATCCTGAAATTGGGTTGACTTTATCTTGATTCTAAATATGATTATTGCATAGTATTATTATTATTATTATTGCACCAGCACCAAACTCCTTATGGTCCATCTTCCAGTCATAATCATCTATGAAAGAATGAAGTGGTGTTTGAATTGCCTTATACATAATTTCCTACTTGAATATTCTTATAAAATAGATATATCGTAATCACCGATATATCATGCATTCAAAGATAATATTGGCATCCATTGTCATTGTTACAGCAGCAATCGCAGCATTTGTAATGACTATACATATCAATACCACAAACGCAACAAGAGAAGAAACTGCAAGTAAGGTAGTACAAGCCGGAGGAGGAAATACTACTATTTCATTTAGTCGGTTTTTACCGAAGGACGTACAAATCAATGCCGGTGAAAGTGTAGTTTGGTATAATCCAACAGAGGTATCAGAACCACATACAGTCACCTTTGTAATGGATAGCAAGTATATGACAGATATAATTGCACCCTTTGCTGTCTCTGACTCAACAGAATTCATACCCTTACCTACAGATGCTAATAGTGAAGTAGTAGCAATACCTAATAGTAATGGTACAAATAGAACAAATGTTATAGCTGCTTTAGATGCAAGAGGGTTTTATCCAGTTGTAATTAATTCAACTAATAATGTTACATACTTGAATTCAAATGCTTTATACGTAATAGATGGAACTGAAAAGTATGTTAATTCAGGTGTGATACTTCCAGTGGGACAAATACCACCAGGTATTCCACCTATAACTACATTTACTGCAACATTTGAAAAGACAGGGAATTATGATTACATATGTATTTTCCATCCATGGATGACTGGAAGAATTATTGTAAAGTAGTAGTCAAACCCTTTTTTCCTTTTTTTATAATGCAATTTCTAGTATAATTAACCAAAACTCATTATTTTAGGTCAAGCAGAAGTTGTCATTGTGTAAGTTCTATATTATTATTGAGTGGATTGTAATAGCATAGCAGTACATTATACACAAAATATGCTTCTACTAAAAGTTATGATATTCCGCAAGAAAAATGAATGGGATGATGATAACATATATACTTTTTACTTTTTGAACAATATATCAATGACTTAGTACTTCAAGGACATCAGCACAACTATGAGATTATACTTATCCTGCAGGATTAGGTGGAACGTAAGATATACAGATTTAACTCAATTAAGAGATCCAAATAATAGGCCATTCTTCTCAATGAAATCCTAATATGATGTTGCTATGAACAAAGAGCGAATAGTGACTATTTAATAATAATAATAGAGCTATTGGTGGACTTGTTGTTGGACCTATTGTCCGCTTGGTAGATTATCATGCTTCTCCACTAAAACGCTTCTGGTTATTATTGTTTCAGAATTAATTGAATTTGCATGCGCTGGTTTAAGATATATTATGAAGGTCAGGAGGAAAAGCAATGGTGACAGAAAATTACTTATATGAAATGCTCTATTGTAATAAAGCTTTTTGTCATGGATTTGATCTAGATATATGGTAGAAGAGAAAAAAACAGAGACTAACAATACAAATAATACTAACAAACCACCACCATCATCATCACTAGGACCTGCATCATCTAATACATCAGATAACAAGAACACGATTTCTACTTCTGCATGGATAACTTTGGCTATTTTGGGTTCGTCTATCTTAATTACTATGTATGGAGAAACTATGTTATTACCTGCTATTCCTGATATTATTACAGAATTTAACATCTCTTATAATACTGCCCCATGGATACTTACTGCATATCTTATTGCTGGTGCAGTTATGACTCCGATCGCTGGTAAGTTGTCGGATATCTATGGAAGAAAGAAAATGGTGTTGATAATAATGATAATTTATATCATAGGAATTTCTCTTGGAGGATTATCTTCTAACATAACAATTCTCATTATTTCAAGAGTAATTCAAGGCATTGGTATTTCCATGTTTCCTATAGCTTTCGGTATTGTGAGAGATCAATTTCCACCAGAAAAACTTGCAATAGGTGTTGGAACATTTAGCGCTATGTTCGCAGCTGGCTCTGTAGTAGGCTTAGCAATAGGAGGAAGTATAATTCAATATTTTGGGTGGCGTAATACTTTTTTTTCAATAATACCTATTGCTATTCTACTATGGGTTATAATTAAAAAGTTCATCTACGACCATAATACTAATCAGCACTATTTAATACAATTTTCTCCTTCAGAAAAAAGTAGTAGCAGTGCTCCTCTGTCTGAACAAAACCAGGGTACTAATGTTAATAGTAATCACAACAATGATTTGGAGGTGGTTACCACCAGCACCAAATCCATCGATATAAAAGGTGCAATAACTTTAGCTATTATAATTATCTCATTTCTAATTGTTTTCTCTTATTTAGGAACAGGAAGTAGTAGTAGCAGTGACGGCAGAGTAGGAGAAGACAGAATCAATACTCCTCCAATACAGATCATTATAGGTTTTCTTATTACAGGAATTATTTCATTGATATTATTTATAGCTATAGAAAGAAGAACAAAATCTCCCTTAATTGATTTTAAATTACTTAGCAATAAAATCATTCTTCCTGCCAATATTCTCTTATTGATTAGTTTTCTTGCAATGTTCATGATTTATCAAACTATACCTATTTTGGTAACAAGTCCTGCCCCAGTAGGTGGATTTGAAGGAGACGCACTAACTACTGCAAATATTCAGCTTCCATTCATGATTGTATTTCTTTTATTTGCTCCTTCTTCTGGCTTTATAATATCTAGGTTAGGAAACATCAAACCCACACTCATAGGAAGCATAATAAGCACAATAGGATTCTTTAGTATACTTCTTTTCCATTCGACCGAGTCTATGGTGGCAGGAACACTGGCTATAATAGCTACAGGGTTATCATTGACTCAGGTTGGAGGGTTTAATACTATCTTAGAATCTACACCAAGACAATTCAGCGGAATATCTCTTGGAATGACCGTGCTTCTTAACCTTATTGGAGGAGCAGTAGGACCAGCTATTGCAGGAATATATATGCAAACAAATCAAGTGTTTCTTAATGGTTCTTCCTTTCCTTCTCCGCAATCCTACAATCTAATATTTCTTACGGCTACCTTGCTTTCATTAGTATCTGTTGTGCTTGTATTAATTATAAGGAAAAGAAGCACTTCCTCCTCCTCTCTTCAAATCCCCAAGAGGTTACAATGAAGAAAGCATGATATACACCTTTATTGGTAATTACAGGCCATTATTATCAAGCGTAGATCTCTATCTATATAATGGAGATGATCGCAAATATAGTAACACAAAGTTGAATTCTCAGTTATTAATTATGTCAATTATTTAAAATTCGATTCTGGGGGTGATGTTGGTTGCCTCATATAGAAGGGTCCTAAGAATTTTAATATTTTGCTTTTTCATTTACGGACATGGTGTATACTGTGTGTGTGTTGTGTGTGTGTTTTTTTGAATGTGAGACAAAAACTGACTCATATTATGCAGCCTAGAACCACACAAATTAATCAGCAGATATAAACAGTAGTGTAGTGATTGCTAGATATTGAACATCATGCAATAAATAAAAACTCTTAAGATTATCAATTGCGGTGATTGTTCTTGCTTTAACAAACTATAGTGATCTAGCTTCATTTCTTTGTTACCAATACATCTGCACAGAATATCTCGGATACAAAAAGATCTATCAATCCTATCTTTATAGGTAGAGCCACTAACATGTTAATGCCCATTCCTTCTTCTTTTATTAATAACAAACAATAATTGTCATCAGCAATGATGACAGGTTCAGTTTGATTATACGAAGAGGAGATACTGCAATGAGAGCCATAAGTTCTCTTAGCACAAAATGTCACTTGGTCACTTGGGAGGAGGATTGAAATCTTGTTACAAATAGTAGCAATATGTGACCACCTTTAATGCAACATAGTTTGTAACTATGTAACTGTGACACATTGTTACTGTATGACATAATTCCATTTAAAATTTATCTTAACTTATTGATACTATAAGATATAAATTAAAGAGACAAATAGATAACAATACTGATGAACTTTACTTTTGAACTTTAATAGCTAGATCGGTAGCTAATTGCATAATGACAAGTCATACTTTAATTATAGGCAATTCTGCATTCATGCCAGAAATTGATTCTGGTTCTATTCATTTCGTTGTTACTTCTCCACCTTATTGGAACCTTAAAAAATATGGAGAACCTAGATTAGGTACTAATCAAGCATATGCAAAATATTTGTATGAAATTAACAGAGTCCTAAAACAAGTAAAAAGAGTAATGGCGCCTGGAAGGTTTGTTGCAATCAACATTGGGACTGCTGTATCAAATATTGGAATGAAACCAATTAATGCAGACATAGTAAAGATGATGGAAGATCTTAGTTTTACGTTTAAGAAAGAGATTATTTGGATAAAACCAAAAGGTACACAGGGATTGTGGCAGCGTGGAGTAACGAAATTTCTAAAGTGTGAGCCATATCCTTGTTTTTTTAATCTAAATATAATGCATGAATACATTCTGATATTCCAAAATGAAGGTCAAATGAGAATAAACCTTGAGCCAGAAAACCGATTATCCGAGGAATTTATTAAACAAGTATCATGGAGCGTCTGGGATATGAGAGTATCATATACTAAAGGACATCCAGCACCATTTCCTGAAATGTTGCCAGAGCGATTGATAAAATTATACACAGTTCAAGGAGATGTAGTTCTTGATCCATTTGGTGGTAGTGGAACAACCATGAAAGTGGCAAGGGATTTAAAACGAAATTCTGTGATATATGAGGTTAATGCAAAATACATGGAGTTAATTAAAAATAATGTAGGATGGAATAATGCAACACTTAGTCTAGGTGTAAAATATGAAATTAAAGTCAGAAAACCTGTCACAAACTGAGTTAGCAAAAATCAAAAATCTCTATACTTTGGATTGGGAATTAGAAGACGCAGATACCAGATATTATACACATGGATACCATCGATATTCAGCTAAATACATCCCTCAGATTCCATATCGACTTGTATCAAAGTTTACTAAAAAAAATGACCTTGTATTAGATAATTTTATGGGTAGCGGAACCACTTTAGTTGAATCAAAAGTTTTAGGCAGAAATGCAATAGGTATTGATGTTAATCCTCTTGCCTGTTTGATATCCAAGGTAAAAACCACAACTATACAGAAATCTACATTGGTAGAAATTTCAAAAATTTTAATTCTCTTGAAGGAAGATATTATTAACTTACGTGGCAATACTTATTCTTCAATCATAGTGAGATAAGGCCAACCATAGATAACTCCATGAGTAAGACACTTCTTCTTCTCCATCCTAATATATCAAAATGGTATCATCAAAATGTCATTTATGAACTGTTAGCAATAAAGTCAAGAATTGATACTGTGGAGAATAAGGATGTAAAGGACTTTCTATTGGTATCACTCTCTTCTATTTTACGTAGTGTTTCTAATGCAACGAGTGGATTTGGAAATCTGATGATAAACAAGCAAGCCCCTCCCAAAACTAGAATATATGAGAAGTTTGTTCTTGCAGTTAAAGATATGCTGAAAAACATGTCAGAATTTAATAAAGCGGCAACCAACTCTAATATAAGAATAGTCAATCACGATAGCAGAAGATTAGAGTTCATTAATGATGAAACAATAGATTTTATTTGTACCCATCCACCATATATGGCAGCCGTTCCATATGCAGAGTATCAAAAATTGTCGCTCTGGTGGCTAGGATTTAGTCAATATGAATTAGAGAAGAGATTAATCGGTGGAAGACGCAGCAGAGCTGATACTCCTGATAGATTTTTTCATGACATCAATATGGCATTAATGGAGATGAAAAGGATTCTACGTAAGAAAAAGTATTGCTGTATTATTATTGGCAATCCTGTTTATAATGGTAAAATTTGGAAGTTAAACGACTTTATAAGAAAAGATGCAAATGATATTGGATTTATCCTTCTAACGGAGATTAACCGTGGCAAATACCGATCTACAATGGGTAAAATGAAAGAAGAGTTCTATCCTAATCTTTAGGAATGAGTAAATAGCATATTCATTCATCACACGTGCGCAGACCAGTTGACCACGGCATTATAGATAATAAATAATAATAAATAATATATTTTTTTGTTTCTTTACCTCTTAGAACCTCTTCAAATCCATTCATCTTATCTTTTTTCAAATAAAGGATTTAGGACTATTTAGTTAATTAAATGATAATTCTACTCAGCAATATCACCAAGGCGAAGAGATTTCTCTATACTTTCTTTTTCTTTCTTGAGCTTTTCTAACTCTATTCTTTCACGTTCACAGGATTCACGATAATCTTCAAGTCGATCTTTTAAGGTCGATATTTCACTCTTCAATAGAAACAATGCATTTTCATATTTTTCTTTTTCTGCTTTCATTCTATGTAGTTGTGTCTCCATTTCACGTATTTCTTTTTCTCTTTCACGTCTTTGTATTTCCATCCCACGTAATTCACTTAAATACCATTGACGTTGTTTTTCAAGTTGTGATAGTCCAACAGGATTATTCTCATCGGCTAATTTAGCAAGCTTAACAAGTTGCTCTGTGCTTATACCTTCTTTCTCAGCTTCGCTACATAATTTTAGAAGATGTGGAATATGATCTTTATGCTCTTCATATATTATACCGAACTTGTATAATCCCTTTAGCTTCAAAAATCCCTTGTAAAATTGTGTTACTTCTTCCGCTGATAACTTTAGCTCTATTGCCACTTCGATAGTATTCTTGCCTTCAGAAAATAGCTTGATGGACTGGCTACTTCTTTGGAAGTCTTGTTTTCTTGTTGTTCATGCTTAATTTTAGAAACAGCAGCAGCATTTTCTTTTTCTTCATGTTTCTTTAGTACGGCGATTACATAATTTGGTGACACTCTAAGCTCTTTTACTATCTCACGAGTTGTCTTTCCCTGATTATAGTAAAGATCTATAATGCGTCTCTCTTTTTCTTCTTTACTTAGGAACATAATTGTGTACTAGAATAAAGGTTCATAGTATATAAGACTTACTTTTCCTATTATTGTTAACTTTGCTATTCTCTGTTATCAGTATGTTGGCCTCTGCTATTTCTGCTATTTTTATTTGTATTCTAATCTTAAATTATGTGCCATAACAAGAGAGAGAGAAATAGATGATATATAATACATTTACAAAAAATACAGTCTAATTTTATATTTTAATCATAGATGTATATGTCTGCATTGTCTTTTACTCTTATTTGATTATTCTATCATACGGGGATCTGAATAGCTTGATACTCCTGTCAAAAGAACATCCAGATATACTTCAAAAGATGGTATCTGCCTATGACAGATGGGCTCAAGAAGTTGGAATTATAGAACCAGAATATAGTGAAGCACAACTGAAGGGATTTGACGAAATGCTTGGAAGAAGTAACCAAACAGAACAAGCTCCAGGGGATCCAGTAGAGCAGTAATCACTTTGAGTAGACAGGTTTGGGAACGTAGATGATGATGACTGCGGCAATGATAATGTGGGATCGGAAGAAGCCATAGCAGTATGAGTGACATTATTTGTCAATGCTTCTACAGATTATTGTAATATGATCATCTTAAATTCTACATGAGAATTGTAGCATGAGCCATTTGTCTCCCTTTAGAGTACATTTCACAGACGCAAAGATACTGAATGTCATAAGCAGCTAATTGTTTTATCATTATTACTTTAATCATAGATGTGTGTAATTTACCGAGATTGTATGGAAGAATCAGAATCAATCTTATTTTCTATTATGTTCCAATTGATATTCCACTCCACATTGTTCTGAACAAAACTCATTGGAATTGCTGTCATCCGTGATATCGTCACCGCAGTTTTTACAGATCCCTTTTTTATTCATATAGTTAAGACGGTAGATTTTGTTATTACACCTTTCTATAGTAAGCCTTATTTTTCTACATTATAAGACACAGGCATGGAAATAGAAGAGGAAAAAATACTAACAAAGCATTCCGTAGGAAAAAAGGAGTCAACATAAGCGCACGAATGCAATTCTCAAAAGTGAGAATAATGTCCCTAGCGATAATGATGAGCGTAAACAGAAGAATAAGAAAGTAGCAACAGCAGCACCAGACAAATGGCAGGTAAATAAGCTATGCCTAAGCCGATAACGACGAGGATGAGGAAGAAAATGCAGATGAGGAAATTGTGGAAACAAATACTGAGGAATCTGAAGATGGATCCGCAAAAAATGGAGGCTGTTAAATGCATAGAATGAATAGAACATAGATAAAGAGCAGGTGCAGAGATGCACTTGCAATCATTCTCATAATGGCAATTGCGTTAGGTGCAAGTACATTAATCATCATGATATTTCATATATGGTGTATATTCACAACAACAAGTCCACCCTTTATCATCCACTCTTTAATATCTTATGCCGTGTTATATTAGCGATGAAATCTGCTCAAATTAAGAAGTACAGAGGCAGCGAAGTTATCAAGATTAACCAAAGCACATCTGAACCAACTGTATCTCCTGGAAAAGATTTTGGATTTAATTTTTTTGAAATGATAAGACCAAAAACAGATTATACACTTCTTAATCTAATGGTAGATAAAAGAAAATATTGCACTCATGTCATCATGATTATTTTGTCACATATGTTGCCATCGTAACTACAATAATATTTTTTGAAATATAGACTCGATTTTTACCATTTTAGTTAGGGATTTTTGTCACCTTCCATATTACTCCAGTACCTGGATAATACCATGGTAAAGGTTCTGGGAGTAAAGTATTATTATCATCAGGCAGAGTTGTTCTTATTTCAACTTTTCCAATGCTTGCAATATACAATACGTCTTCATTTTTATTGAATGATATCCCAACTGGTCTAAAACTAGAATCAGAGAATTTGAGTGATAGAAATTCGCTATAGTTGTTAGTTTGTGTATTGAACATTACCACTTTTTGTCCCACAATTTTTTCTTGGTTCTTTATGCTTTTTAGAGAATGTGAGATAGGTACCATTATTCCAAATTCACTTATAAAAGCCATACCTTCTAATCCAAAATTATTAGTGTTATTATTAGAAGAAGAAAAGTCAACTTGTGCCAATGCAGAACCAACTTCAAGTTGGACTAATGGTTTTTCGACTGGAGGATGATTTTGCATTAAAAACTCTAGGTGTTGATTGGTATTGGAATTAGGTGATTGGAATTTAGGATCAGTTACTGGTTCGCCATTCCCAAAAAAGTCAGGCCAGCCATAGAATTTACCAAGTCCATTTGGATCAGAGATATCTATGCTGTATACTTTTTCTGTATCATTGATTATGGGTCGACTGCCTCTTTCATCTGCACCATTCACAGTTACCAAAAGTTTTGTGCTATCAATAGAAGAAAAGGCCATTCCATACGCACTTCTAAATCCCCATCCAACCAACTTTAGATCTGTACCATCTAAATTAGCACTTAGAATGCAGCCATTACATTTGATATTTCCTTGAATGACCTGTCCTGGATATGTGGGAGTTCCAAATGGCACAAATGCACCTGTAGTTGCAGTATCGTTAGGTTCTGCTGTAAGCGTATTGTTAGTTACAAAGTTCTGTCCTGTTAGTGTTATATTTTTGGCTGGAACGTCATGAAACTGCGGTGCTACCTTTGTCCATCCAAGTTTAAAATTATCTTCCCCTACAACTCCACTGTTGGTTGCTTCACCTTGTCCAAAATATAATCTATTATCGGGTCCAATAGCTATCTGATTGTTGTGATGGTCTCCTAGGCTTGGCAATCCTACAATTATGTCTTTTACAAGTCCAGAGTCTGGTTCTACTGTTGATATTACTCCCCTATGTGATACATACAGTTTTCCATCATAATATTCTATATCTGTGATTGGACCATTGAGATTTCTATCAACTAAGACTGATACATTTCCATTATGATTATCTATTTTCGATATTCTTGGTGTTGGTACTAGTCCACCGTAAACAAAACCTGCTTCTGAAATATACATATTATTTTTGTCATCAAAAGTAACACTGCTAGGTAACGTAAGATTCCACATAACCGGTTCAATTCTGTAACCAGGAGGAAGATTAAATTGGCTTGTAGAGGGAGGATTGCCAGAGTTAATTGCTGCCAAATCTGATTGTAATAATGATAATGTAGATAATGATGATGATGATGTTGGTGATACCGGTAAAGCAAGAGCTTTATCAAATGAATTGATATAAAAAAAAGACATCAGTAGCCCCAAAAGTAAAAGAAAATTTGTTATAATAGTCAGCTGATACTTAATAATCATTTTTGATATTTCATTTTTGTTATAACGTTTGTTTATTAAAAAAGAAAATGGTGAGCTCTGATTCTTCATATTAAGAATTGTTATGTCGAAAATATAATAAGATTTTCTTGCATCATTTTTGTCTATTGTGTTTTTGTAGGTGTTATCTTCCACACTACTCCACTATAAGGAGTAGTAGGAGGATTCTCTGTAAATGACAAATTACCCCAGTCTACTATAAACAAAGCAGTGCCATTTTGGCTAAATACTACATCAGTAGGTCTAAAGCTTGTAGTAGCTTTATTTAAAGTTAGAAAGTCTGTAATCGTTTTATTGTCTATATTAACGTGTACAACATTTTGGCCAATTATCGTTCCTGGTGGAGGAAGAGATCGTGAAATTGGTGCATCTGTTCCCATCTGAGCTACAAAGGCTTCTCCTGCAAAGCCAAATGATTCATTTGCAAAGGCTATTTGGATACCGGACGTATGAGGCGGCTCAAACAACACCAATGGCTTTTCAACAGAAGGATGGTTCTGCATTAGAAATTGTAATGATGTATTTCCTCCTCCTCTTGGAGATTTGAATTTAGGATCAGTTACTGGTTCTGCATTTCCAAAAAAGTCAGGCCAACCATAAAATGCGGTTTCATTCAGCTTTACGTCATAAAATTTGTCGCTGTCATTAGCTATAGGCCTACTTCCTCTTTGGTCTGCTCCATGATTTACGGCAAAGAGTCTACCTTCTTCATTAAATGCTAGTCCTGTAGGATTTCTAAGACCCCATCCTACTAATTTAAGATCTGTACCATCTAAATTAGCACTTAGAATGCAGCCATTACATTTGATATTTCCTTGAATGACCTGTCCTGGATATGTGGGAGTTCCAAATGGCACAAATGCACCTGTAGTTGCAGTATCGTTAGGTTCTGCTGTAAGCGTATTGTTAGTTACAAAGTTCTGTCCTGTTAGTGTTATATTTTTGGCTGGAACATCATGTACATTTGGCTCATTTGGAAGCCATCCTATAATAGCATCATCTTCACCTACTACTCCACTATTTGTCGCAGAACCTATACCGACATAGAGTCTTTTTCCATCTGGACTGAATGCAATCTGATTATTTTGATGGTTAATGTTAGTTGGTAAACCTGCAATGATATCTTTTACTGCACCATTTGTAAGATTTACTATTGATACTTTGTGATTGTGCGATACATACAATGTCGTTTCATTATAATATACAACATCTACTATAGGAGAATTCAGTCCTTTATCAACAAATACTGAAATATTACCATTGGGAGTTACCTTTAAAATTTTTGGAACCTCAGGTAAACGGGTTAGTGGATATCCTGCTTCACCTATATACATATTCCCCTTTTCATCAAAGGTGAGACTATCTGGTGCATTAAGATTCCAAACGACAGGTTCGATAGTATAGCCTGAAGTAAGATTAAAGTTATCTGTACTTGGAGCATTTTCACCTGATGTTTTTGCTATCAATTCCGACTGTGCTAATGCGTTCTTATTCTCAAATTGTAGAGAGTCTATAAAAAGAAACATTAAAGCAAATGATATGATAGTTGTTATTGTTGCATATACTTTTGTTCTTTCATTAGACTTTTTGTAAATGCGTCTATAATCATTCATATTCGATATATACAATATAACAAAACATTTAAGTATATTATAACTATTCAAAATAAATTGAAGTATACTGTTGATTGGTTCTTGCAAATCATGTCATTTTGACGCAATACTGATTGAATATCATAAAAATTGAACTAATCCCATCTATATGATTATATAAAAAGAGCAAAACCAGAAAGGGAGGAGATAATTACGTAATTATTATCTGACCCACAGGGGTGTGAATCAAATTTGACGTTATTAAAGGGCCTATAGGGTCTCCCACCATTATGTTGCGCTACATAGGGGATTCAAATGTCCAACCCGCGCATCTTCATGATGCCGTCCGAGCCCATGCCAACACCATGGTTCACAGATCTGTTTGGCTGATGCTCCAAGAATAGTCTTCCTTCTACAATCGGGAGAAAGGTTTGCAACTTCTCTGCCTTCGTCAAGGGATGGTTGTGGAGTGGAGTCGACGCCAGCTCTTGCCGGATGCTAAGTCCACGACGATGATTCCGTTCGGTCCTTTTTGCGCCGAGTCAGTGATGAATACCATATCTTCACTCTGCCGCGTCGTAGATCAAAGCACACGTCATTGAGGTAAGTGGTCGGTAGAACCACGTTCTGTGGGAAGAGAATCTTCTTGACTACCCAATCCATCGTCAGATCAATGCAGACCAATTTCGGCCCGCCGTATTCAGTCGGCTGGAACAGCGGGTTGCAGTGTCGAGAATCCACGTTTAAAACAAAATTGAGCTAAATTTACTATTAGCAGCTCTATTTCTAGTTAACCTTTAGAAATTATTCTGATCTTATTTAGCTAGGAAGCCTCCTAAAGATAATTCGTTGGATGATTTTCTATATAATATTATAGTGATAATATGTTTCCGGTCCTTGTAAGTCCACACACAGAAGCGCGACAATATCGTGTCGATCGTAATCTTTTGATTCAGAAAAAGAATGACTGCAATTACTGTGCAGTAACTGCAGTTGCTGCAATTCAGCCATAAACATTTTTTAATAAAAGCACAAATAGTTCTCCTGAAGAATCCTTGGGATTATAGCAATTCTAGTCTATTATTATTATACGAGGAACTAGTCTATCATTCAAGCAAGAAAGACAATAATAATGAATTTTAGTAGGTAACACATAGTTGCAAGAATTCGAAGTTTAAAACTTTCACCGGCTAACCATGCTTGTGGTGTGCTCTATACTTTATAATATGAGGAATACTCTAGAAAATGGAACTAATAATTAGACAATATAGTTGTTACCATATATAGGAACTAAAATAGATTCATGTCATGACTAGGAGATGTTAAAAAGATTATTATCAAAATTTAATATAATCGCACGATTGCTATCTTGAAATAAATATTCTTAACCTTCACTGCATAATGTCGATAGAGCGAAGCTGGAACCCTGGACATAAACAGGTTCACATAATATTTTCTAATTATGTGTTACCAATAGCAAGTAACCCATTGCTGCACCAAGAAGGTTAGAGTCTTGCGTCTAAAAGGGTTCAATACCATGCTTTATTATTATTATTTCAAATAACAATTCCTACACAAATAATTATTCAAATTAGCTAGTCAAGTAGTTTTGTGAATCAAATTCAAAATGAATGGTCTGTTAATATATTTACTATTGTCTTTTATAGTATTAATAATGATTATTTATATGTATAATATGGACTGAAAGGATGGAAATAGAAGACATGACAAATGATGTATTATCAAAACCAATATTATATGTTCCAAAGATAATGTTCTTAACAAAAGGCAAAGGCTTACATAAAGATTTTCTTACAAGCTTTGAATTATCTTTGCGTGATGCGGAAATAGCTGATCTAAATCTAGTTTCTGTATCGAGTATAAAACCACCACAATGCAAAATAGTTTCTAGACAAGAAGGTAGAAAATATCTAATGCCTGGACAAATTGTTTTTACTATTTTAGCTCGTTCCTCTACTAATGAACCAAATAGGCTGATTGCTGCGTCTATAGGTCTTGCTAGGCCTGCTGATGATACTCAACATGGTTATCTATCAGAGCATCATTCAACTGGTGAAACAGCACAAAAGGCTGGAGATTATACTGAAGATATGGCTATGGAAATGCTTGCTACAACACTGGGTTTACCAAATGATCCTACTCTTACTTGGGATCAAAGGGAAGAACAATGGAAGCTTTCAGGAAAGATTTACAAAACTCAAAATATTACACAATCAGCAGAAGGAAATAAAGATGGTCTATGGACAACTGTGGTAAGTGCAGCTATCCTGATATTATAGAAGTTAAATACCAATAAATAGTAAAGGCAGAAACAACAATATCATGAACTTTATCTTGCTATTACATATAGCCTCCATCTGTATTATAATTGACTATAATCCTCCTAGTATTGATAGAAAAGTCTGCTACAAAAGCTATATCTCCTATAGATAAAATAATTACATGCTACAAAGACAAATTATCAAGCCTCAGGTAAGCAAATAGATATAGAAGATTCAAGATACATAAAATATGCTATCGTAAGTTTCATTCCATAGCCTGGATGCTTACTTCCTGAGGATTTCCTCTTACCTCTGTTTATGTATGCTCAAAGTTTGCCTTAGAAGGCTTCTCTGAATCTATCGCTCATGAGTTAGAGCAATTTGAAATAAAGGTTATATTTGTAGAACCATGGGTAATCAAAACTAATTTGGAAATAAAGTTAGGAAGAGTTTCTTCCACTCATAGTGATAATGCCTATTCACATATCGAAAGATAACTTGAAAGAGGATTGCAGGCTTAAGGTCTAAATTTGAAAATGGTTCTTCTCAAATAGAAGTAGCTAAAGTAGTTTTAAAAGCTATTATATCAGGAAAACCATATTTAAGGTCTGATAGGTGATTATGCTTCTAACTAATAGAGATAAGGAAGAATACTTCTTATGATAAAGAGTTTAGAAAATTAGTGATGGAAAATATTCCCAAATGATTGGAAAATACTATTCACTATCCAAAAGAAAAGTTAATAAAATTACTATAATAGTAATCTATTATAATATATATAAACAATGATTATATTTTTTACAAGCCCGATAGGACTTGGGCATGCCACTAGAGACATTGCAATTTCCGAAAAATTAGGTTCTTTCACTAGAGAAAAAATTTTATTCATTACTGGCCAGGCTGCTTACAATATTATTTCAAGTAAAGGATATTTGGCTCATGACGTATATAAAGCCAACAGATTTAATGTAGATAATTTAATGCAATTGCACTCCCCATTGAAATGGATTTTGCAATATATTCAATATTATAGAAAATGCAAGGTAATTGCAGGAGAGTTTATTGAGAAAAACGATAAAAATAATGGATTGATAATTAGTGATGAAGATTTTGCGTCTATTGCTATTGGAGAAAAGAGAAAAAGAAAAAGAATTTTGATAACTGATCTAATTGAGACTCATTTTGTTAAAGGATCATTTTTTTCACTCATTGAATCAAGTATGAATAGATCTATGCAAAATATGATAAAAAAATGTAACCATGTTATCATTCCAGACTATGGAAAGAATAAAGATAACATATCGTATGTTGGCCCAATTGTAAGAGAGTTAGGTACTACAGATCGAGTAATGTTACGTAAAAGATTTAGAATAGATAAACAAACAATATTAGTTAGTATTGGTGGAACAGAAGCTGGAAAATACTTAATTGAAATGGCAATCAAAGCATACGAAAAATTAAAAAGGAGAATGGATATAGATATGATAGTCGCTTCTGGACCATCCTCATTAGATATTTGTGGTAATAATAATTATTATACCAATTATAAAAGTTTCAGGAACATGGGATTTGTCTTTAATTTACATGAATATGTGTATGCAGCGGATTTGATAATATCCTTAGCTGGAAGATCAACTATAGACGAATCTCTTGTTTACGGAACACCTGGTATTTTCATTCCTATTAAGAATCACTTTGAACAAGAGGAAAATGCAAGAAAGTTAGGTTTTAAATATGATGATATATTTAGGCTGGAATCTCTAATAGAAGAAAAAGTTGGTACAACTAGATATAACAGAGATAATATTAAAAATGGTGTTGAAAAGGCTGCAAGAATTATCTTGGAAATGATCGAATAATATCAGAATGAAAGTTATCTACTTGCAAAATAAACTAAAAGATAGTAGTTTTAAGTTTCTCGCTATTAGTAATGAATTATAAATTATTATTATGAACAGTTTCACAGTTTCAAGCAACATCTTCCAAGGAAATTGGATAATTCTATTATATTATAAGAAATTTATTCGTAGATTTTTCCCCATACTTTTTCGATGAATAAATACAATACTTTACCAATTGTATATAGTATTGATTTTACATTACATGATACATAATTTGACCAATATTTTTCAAATGTTCCTGTTCTGTATAGAAATGTATTAGATTTCAAACAGGCATTGGTATCAAATTAAGCTGACATTTTTCATTTTTTAATTTCATTAATTTCTTTCTAAATATATTATTTAATTCTATAGTATTATATCCTGTTATTCTGTGTAAATTTTTTGTTGTTTTGTTAAATCGCAATACCAATTGTTTGATTTATCGACCTTCATAATAAGATGTGCCAACCTAAAAGTAGATGAGGAATCCTGTCTAATACACATCTATTACGAAGAAGATAGAAGTATATAAAAAATATTTGATGAAAGCAAGAACAATTTCAGGATGTTTCAAGTCAAAGGAGACATTCCTCAACTCATATAAGTAAATGCATTGACTTAAGACGCTGTTTTTGTTGTTGTTTTTACACCTATTAAAGGTATGATAAAGGGTGCATGAGCAATCAGCCAAATAGAAATTTGTTAATTAGACTTTAAGCGGATTTTAAATATCCCATCAATAACAATATCTAAAATGCTCAAGAATGCTCCAATTGGATGGAAAGTAAATTCAGTGAAAAAAGTCTTATTCTAGCGAGTTGATTGAAATATATGAAGATACACTTGATTTAGAAGGAAAAGAGAAAATATACATAAGAGGAATTAGAAAAGACTATTCAACAATTGTACCCTTCATTTCAAAAGACGAAATACTTATGATTAAAAGTTACAGACACTTAGTAGACTCAATTCAAATTGAAGTACCATCTGGTTATATAGATGAAGGAGAAACTCCTAAAGAAGCAGCAATACGCGAGCTTAGGGAAGAAACAGGCTATGCTGCAAAAGATGTGGTATCTATAGGTCATTATACACTTGATTATTCGATGTTTGAGCAGAAGGGAAATCTTTTTGTTGCATATGGTATAGTCAAAGAAGGACTTCAATCCTTAGGCATAATGGAAAAAATAGATATTGAAATAATTACTATAAAAGAAATCAAACAGCTACTGTTTGAAGGGAAGGTACTAAATGCAGCATCTGTTGTTGCATTATATAGAGCATTACATTTTCATGAACATCAATCCAAGCAACATTAAGAATTGAATACTACTCTCCCATATTCTTGCTTGAACAAAAGTATTGTAAGAGGAGAAAAACCATTAGAAATGTCTAGCTATTCTTGTTTAATCAAAACCCTCTTTATACTCAACTGTTCTACTTTCTTATCCTAGACTGTTTCAAGATGTCCACTATCAATGATAGAACATTTTTGATATTAATGCCCGTCTGGGCATGATCTAACTAGGCCAATTTACAACAAGAAATTAGGTTTTATCTAATCAGTATGATCTATTTGATACTTGTATTCTGGTTATATCATTTTCCACATATTTTTAAACTTCATAAAAGATGCTGAGAAAATCTTTACATTATATGGATGACGACTTTTCAGATGCTATCCTACTATTTTGGAGTGAACTTTAAATTTTCCTTTAATATTTTATAATTAGTGTCTTCAGAAAGGATCGTATCATTTCTGCCCAGTGCTACTGAGGTTCTATATCAAATAGGTGCTGGAGATCAGATATTCGGTGTAACTCACGAATGCAAGTTTCCTGAATCGGCTAAAAGAAAACCCAAAGTAATCAATTCTTCTTTCGATCCAGCTAAAATGAACAGTAAAGAAATTGATAATAAAATTGTAGAACTGATGCAATCTGGCAGAGACATATATGTAATAGATGATCGGATCTTAAAAGAAGCAAAACCCGATCTTATTGTTGCGCAAGGTGTTTGTGAAGTTTGCTCTCCATTTACAAAAGAGATAAACAGAGCTATTTCTATACTGGATTATAAGCCAAACATTCTGATTCTTGATCCACATGATCTAGATGATATTTTAATAAGTATAATGGATGTGGCAGAACGAGTTGGTAGGATAAAAGAAGGTCGAAAACTAGTAGTATCCTTGCAAAATCGCATCGATAGTATAAGAATAAGACCTAAACAAAATAAACCAAAGGTTCTTTGCCTTGAATGGATAGATCCATTCTTTATCGCAGGTCATTGGATACCACAAATGGTAGAAATTGCAGGAGGAATTAATGGACTTGGTTCCTATGGAGAACCATCATATCGCATAGATATGGATGAGATCATCAAGTTTGATCCAGATAAAATCATTTTGATGCCTTGTGGTTTTGATATTGACAGGACATTAATTGAATTCGAACAAGCAAAAATTAGCAATGAATGGAAATCCCTACCAGCTGTTCAGAATAACGAAATCTTTGCTGTCGATGCAGGAGCATATTTTAGTAAACCTTCACCAAGAACAATAACAGGGCTTGAAATCTTGGCAAAAATAATCCATCCAGATAAATTCTTGGATACAATAGTACCGACAAATTCTTTTATAAAGATAAAGTAAAATGTGTCTACAATTACACCAACTATTATCTTAACGATGTTCATATCATTTGCTCCTCTTCAATAACTCTTTCTAAAATATGAAAATCTTTTCCGAAACAGAAAAAAGGTAAACTTCATAATAGAATCAAACAAAAGAAAAGGGAGATCCATGAATCCCATAGTGAAGCATATACAGGTAGTCTATCAAGAGAGATAGATATACTACATTGGGTGTTAGCGCAGATATTGGCTCTTCAAAGAATATATGACTCTAAGAGCAGAAGAAACATTGATCTATAAATTTTTTGAAAAACCACATTATATATTATATTGTACTTCTCTTCCTATTTTCTATTTTTATCGTATCTCTTCTACGCCATAAAAGACACTTGATTTTACTATTAACTAATTAACTCATCTTTGAACTCAAAAGATTTTTCTATCAAAACTTAATTTCATTGGCTTTGAACTCAAATTTTTCTATTACAAACCACTTAATTTTGTTGTCTGGGCAGTAGTAATATTCCAATATTATATGATTTTCCTTGACTGCAAAATCTATCGGAGTAAAATGTAGGTTTGGGAATTTCTTTAATCCTAAAGAAAAGTATTCTTCCAAATCCTTCTTGTTCGTAATTATATTGATAGTCCTATCAGGGTATATACTGACTTTATTTTAGGACTGCGAAATTCAATGTCTTGTCTTCAGAGTAAAGAGAAAGAATTGCTTTTAGGTCATGAGTATTCCAGGCCCTAATCCATTTATCAACATGTTCTTTGACAAAAGATTCAGCAAGTGCCATAGCCGTCATTTGTAAGTTACACAATAATTAATTTAATATTACTCTTGCCTGTTTATACTACCACCTCATCTCAGTTCAATGCATAACATCTCTCCCCAAAGCAGGGTTTGATATGTTATGTTACGCGCATGGTTTAGAGAAATAGTGGCGGCGACATAATGATATCGTATGTGAGGTATTCTATTTAAGACTGTTCACGCTTGACATGTTCTAAAACCAACATAATTTAGCAGAAGTTTTATTTATTTTTTATTTTTCAAAATAGAAAGAGTCATAGAGTAATTTCTCGTAATCAAACATAGGTCTTTCTATTTTGTCCTGGCAGGTAATCCAATAATATAATTGAAACAACTATCTCGTTTCGTTCGTATACCTTCTGCTTTATGAGTAATATTACTTGATTTGACTTAGCCATTTATCTCTGAAGAGAGTAATAGTATCCAGAACTCCAGGCCTAAAAACAAACATGACCATCAAAACTAAGCGATAGATACGAGTCAGCCTGCGGAATCTTCAGATGGTAAACGGTTGTTGATTGAATCTATAAACTCAGTTCAGTACTTGGAGGCAAGGCATTTCATATGATAAACCACACGTACCAGAGCTAGCACCAGATGATGCCTTATTTGATAAATACGAAAAAATATAAAGTCACACAAATGGACTGAAGAAGAATGGAGCGGGTATGAAGAAGCGTTTAGAATGTTAATGATGGAACGTAAAAAAGGCTCAGCAATTAATGAGATCACTAGCAAAACAGTATGCTAATTCTGATACGAAGACATGTAACCTTACTTTGCTTTTGTCCAGATGAGAGATACTGTCATAGACGTTTGATTAAGGAAATGATCCTATCAATTAACCAATCAGCAGAGAAGAAGGAAAAGGAGGAGGAGGAATCAACAGAAGAATAAAGATAGCAATAAAGAAGAAGAAGGTAATATCATGAATCCATACCAAACAATCTTATTAGTTCTAAAAAATATTGTTATGTAAACTCATAGGTTCTAAGGCGATGGTGAAGATAACAACAAGATCATATCCTTTGTATGGGGCCGCACTAGGTGCTTTAATTATCATTTTAATTACCCTTTTTTTAAATCCTAGTGATAATTCATTATTTTTGTTTGGCCAGAATAATAAAAACCAACAACCTAATGAACAAGGAGGAGAAGATGACTATTATCTCAGAGGAGCAGTCAATAGCACCTCAGAAGAAGGAAAGCAGGTACTTGAAAAAGATGAAAAACATCTCTGTGGGGAATCGTCTGAAAAAAATACAGAGTTCATTCAAGAATACTCTATACCAGTAATAGCCTGTTCACAGCCTGTGGGTATAGCAGTAGATGATAATAATGATAAAATATGGATTGCAGCAACTTGGGTAGGCTATCTTGTCGTTTTTGATCCTGCTTTGAAGAGTTTTGTAGATTTTATTGAAATTCCTAACTGGAGGACAAAAGGCATTTTTGGTTCGATGGTTTGGGGAATGGAATTTGATAAAAAGGGCGACTTGTGGTTTACAGATCAGGTAAACAATGCAATCTGGAGATACTTTACAGCTGAGAAAAGGTTTGAAATGTACAAGGTTCCAACTAAAAGCAGTTATCCTGGACAGGTCTCATTTGATTCTCAAGGAAGAGTATGGTTCTCTGAAATATTTGGCAAAAAGATAGGTGTTATAAATCCTGATGAAGCAGTAGATAACACGACGAGAGGCATAACAGAATATGAATTAGAATTGGGAGAAGGAGGAGGAGACATTGAGAGTATAGGGCCAACTACTGTTAGTAGCAATGGCAGTAGTAATAGTAATAATAATACTGTTTGGTTTACAGCCGTAGATTTTCCAGAAGGAGGACAGATAGTTAGATTCGATATGAATAAAGAGGAATTTCAAATATTTGATTTACCCATTGGGTCTGGAGTTCCAATAGGTATTGCTGAAGATGATAAAGGAAGACTTTGGGTAAACAACCATGCCACAAATCTCTTTTTTATGTTTGATCCCTTGACGGAAAAGGTAGTTCAATACTCTACATCGCTTCCAACCTCTAGAAACAATACAACTACTCTTCCATACTGGAACACCTTCAGAGATGGCAAGGTATGGTTTAATGAACATGAAGGCAATGCCATGGCTTATTTTGATATCGCAAATTCAACATTAGTTGAATATCAGATACCCACTAGATCAGAGATTTGGGGCAATATTTCTAATGCTCTCAAGTTTGCACTAGATAGTAAAGGGTCTGCATGGTTTACAGAGTGGACTGAAAATAAGATCGGTGTGCTTGATTCAAAAAAATTAGATGACCTTCCAATTTGGCTGTCTGTTTCAAAGGATAATATCATCTTAGATCGCAAAAATCCAGCTGGCGAACAAGAAGAATCATTGCAGATTTTTGTCTATCCAAACAGAAGCAATTTAGAAGAGCCTGTGAAGATGACAGTTGCAGGGTCTATATCATCATCAGGTAGACTATGGAATATGACTGGTCAATTTAGCGAAGATTCATTCCACTTTCATAAAAAAGGAGGTTCTACTATTCTTCCTCATATGGTTACTCTAACATTAGAGCCTACGCAAGACTTGGTACCTGGAAACTATACTTTAACTGTTGGAGCAAGATATGATAGTATGACTTACTCTAAAATAGTGAACCTTGTAGTTAAGTAAAACGACACAGGATAAGAATACTTTGTTTTTTTAATTAACTTACTATCACTAATTAATGGTCAAGCTGTAGATCTCTCGGGAATTACGCCAATAGCATTACTGAAGATATTTACAACCTATATGGTACCATGACCAAAGACGATATATATATATATGGACAAATTCACAAATTTGAGCGTAGCAAGTAATTTCATTACTGATTATTTACTTTTATATTTAAAATCAACTATACTTGTAAATGACTGTGTACTGATTAGGATTTCAGAAATGCATAGGCATACTTGTACTCAAAGCAATAACCAAGAGAATGAATTTAGAAAGTATATTAGAATCATTATTATTAAAATAATATTATATGACATCAGGTAAGTATTTTAATAAAGGTGTAAAATCACTAGACTCTCCTGACATAGGACATGTTGTAAGAGAAACTCCTGACAAGATTATAGTATTTGGAGGAGGACATGAGAGATATGATATACCAGTTTCAGAAATTCAGCAAGTCGGTGCTAATGTTCTCATAGGTCTCAAGCTATATGATATAGTCAAAAAGTATAAAGTTTCTCGTGAAGACCCCCTTCCAACTAGTCGTAAAGACCCATGGACTTCACCTGATAGTGATATAGATCTTGGAACATATGAAAAGCAGTATCCAAAATCTCTTTTTAATAAGGGAGTAAGGGCAAAGAATGAAGATCATGTAGGACATGTAATGAAAGAGACAGATGATAAGATAGTTGTTTTTGGTGAATCCAATTATAGGTTTGATATTCCAAAATCTATGATAATAGCAGCAGGAAGAAATGTAATTGTAGATATAGATTTTCCTGAGATATACAAATACCAGGTTGACAAAAATGCTCCATTGCCTACAGGAGAGTCCATTAAAAAACTAAATGAAGAGGCATATCCTGAGGATTATCATGGGCCTAAAGAACATCAAGATAAATCTGAATTAATATATCCAAAAGATAGAGAATAACAGCAGTTGTGTGTATGTGGTAGAAGATTAAAATAATTCATTCACACCTTTCTATAGGTAAATTGACTTTAGAAAAAGAAAGATCATAATTTATCGCAGAAGTATCAAAAGGCGCCTTTTAACTATTTAGATAGTTTAACTGGCTCTGTTCACTTAGGAACAGTAAGGTCTCTTTTGTCTAATCCATTTTAAGTAGCAGCAGTAGTATTAGCAACGGCTGCTAATAGTATTTCTGTTACCATATGAAGATATATGTTTATTACATTGTATTTTATCTACCTTTTTCTTAATCAGATTTTTAATGTTGTTAAGTGATTCATAGCAGGCAGCCGCTCTTTCTTTGACTGTCTATGTCTATATATATTTTAGTGTAATAACAAAAGCTTCTTTATTAATTGCTTCCTCGTACAACAATTTCTTTTGTATATTACTCAATAATACTTTACAAATTACTTTTAATGACTTAAGTAGATAAAAGAGGAAGATAGTTAGTTGTAGTCTTCATTTATATCATGAAGTTAATTCTGATTGTTGATACGCTTAAAATGACTAGATGGTTTGTTTCCGGAGAATAATTTATTTATACATACTCTACCTTTGTAACAATAAGCAATAAGGACACTGATCTTTTTCGAATGGTTTGAAGCTTCGTGGAAATCATTACCAACGGATCTGCTACTTATGGCTTGTTACTATTGTAATATAAAATGATTAATTGGTTATCAGAAAGATTTATTCTACCAGATCTTAAAACACCATCAGATAATATTGAGCAACAACAACACTCTAACAGATGATGACCGCAAGCGGCTAATCAGGGACTGGTTGTGGGAGATTGAACAAGAGTTATCTGAAATAAGCTCGTCTTCACTCAGTCCAGAATCAAAAGATAAGATTAAGACCTTGTTAAATCAGATTGGAGATATTGTTGTTGTTGTAGAAGAAAAGAATGAGAAGAAGAAGAAGAAGAGAATAGAGGAGGCAATTATCTATAGTTTTACAATCGTATGCCATACCAAATAGAGGCCCTTCTTTTTGTATTATAATAACGTTGGCCTATCCCATGTTTATATCGTTTGTTATAACAGATAATCTATGCTTATTATTTCTTCTTATTGCCTAACTTAAATAGATAATTATTATGCATGCAAATAAATAGAAAAAGCAATACTTTATCGCCGGGGAAGAGAAAAGGAGGAGATAATAATATCTTATCCAATAGAAAAATAATGATGTCAGCAAGAAATACGCACCAAGTTACACATAGTTAAGGACAAGAGTTACTGTCAATATAATAACACAGTGGCAACTACATCAGCAAAGTATTACTGTTCTTGGGAGGTATGAATAATGAATGATAATATTAAGAAACATGAAATCAACCCATAGAAATACATTTGATTCTTAATAGAAAAGACAGGAAAAAGGGAAGAAGCATAATTAATAGCAGAAGAAATATCCAGCCACTTAAAAGCTAAAACATTATCATTAAAAGTAAATGATACTATTTCCAGCTCATAGTATTTAGATAGGAAGCTAATCTTGATTGCAGTTTTCTGAGGGTTTTTCCTTTTTTAATATTGTCCGCATCGATAGATTTCTATTTCTGGTAGTGAGCTTTTGTGATATGCATAAGAAATTTGATAACTGTCATAGTAGACGCGGCAGGATCTACAATTAAGTTTTATTCTCTACTTGCAAGCGTGTACATTTAAAGCATTAGAATTATAAAATATTGTATGTCGACTGACATTAATGAATATGCTTGAAGATTACGGTACGCCGTATAGGACACTAACAGAATTACGTTAGAGGGTATGAAGTATATTCGTAATGTTACGTTAGATTAAAAGACAAAGATATCAATTCCTGAAGCAATTAACTTGCAAGGGTAAAGGTACCTATACTAGATTAGATAATAGAAATACATGATGATAGATCGCATATACTTTTCATAGCATCCATAAGCAATGCCAAATTATGATAATTGTTTTCTTAATAGTTAAAGTGCTTAAACATTCTAGACCATATAACCTACGTTAAACCATAATAATAAGAATAAAATTCAATACAGATCACTTCATATATACAATTCAAATTATTGATCTTGTTGCATTATTGGGTAGGTTCGTTTTGCCGAGTTCTTGATAAGCATAAACCTCTATTTCCTAGAAGTGTTATCGCTGTATCTGATATTATAACACTAATTGCAGATAATGGAAACCAAATACCAGATAAATCATGGATGCTGTATCTACTTGAGATTTTTAATACGCAGAATATAGCCGTCGAATTAAATCTAATATGTCAGTTCGATAATCAAGATTACTTTGAGGCTATATTTCAAGGGGTTAACCAATACAGGTTTAAACACATATTGCCAATGGTAGGTCATTCGTATCTACGTCAAATTGTTATGGATAGTCAGACCAGACTTATCAAATATATTCTAAGTGATCAAAACACAAGACAATCAGAAACATTTGGTTTACCATTACCAAATATGAACTTTGGTTTTATAGGCAGCAAATCTCTTTACTGGAATAGAATGGTGGAATAAGATTAGTAACATTCCATATCCTATGAGATATATAGTTGAAATCTCACAACTAATGTTTGGTTTAAATGATCCCATAGATTCTGAGTCGATAACTTATCTGCCACATAATGCTTTGATACCCAATAGTGATGGATCTGGCACTAAATACCCTATTTCATTTCAGAATATCAGAATCAAGGACGATTGTATTTGTTATACAGTTCAACCAGGCAATTGTTATACTGGAATACGCTATAAATGTTAATGAAATAATACAAAGGTGTTATTCCATTTACAATAATGTGTATAAAGTAGCCATATATACTATTGGCTATTGCTGCCAATCATATTGCATTGGAAATGTACCCAGGACAGAATAGTTAAGATGATATTTGCAATTTAATTTTGTAGATTAGTATATGACTGTAATGCTATTGCTGCAGCTTATCCCTACTTTTATCTTTCTTCCTATTCTGACTTTCAAAAAAATTTCAATCTGTTTTCCTAATTCTGTTCTTTCCAATCGTTGCTCGTAACTGTGCTTATTTAGTGATTCAAACCTTAATTTAGACTGGATATCTGAAGCTTATGACTTGTATGAGCAACTTCGCAACAACAACAAGAAAATTAGAACAAATAATACATAGATAAGAGGATTCCTGATAAAGAAGTTTTTAATGATTTTTGTATGAAGCATATTCTGTGCAGTTGTATTGGTAACAAAAAATGAAGCTGGATCACTATAGTTTGTTAAAGCAACAACAATCACCGCAATTGATAATAGTGAGAGTTTTTATGTATCAAGTTCAATATCTACAATACAATAATAAACACTAAGAACTAAAAATAATAAGCCCGAGGTTAATGTATATAAGAATATGTCCATGGTGAGACTTTTTGCAACCTTGTTCGTCATTTTGATAATAATCATGTTTCCAGTAATCAATAATATTACTGTGTATTCACAATCCAATACTCATATCCAACAACAGATATGGATGAATTCTACAAGTAGAGGAAGTCTTGAGGTTAAGCTTGAGGCTATCCCGTATCCTATAGAAAGTAATAAGGACATGGAATTCAAAGTCTCATTTCTAAAGCCGAATAGCAGTATATTACAAGACAATGTTGATTTTAACTTTATAATTCTAAAAGATGGAAAGCGAGTATTTCAGGCATCAAATCATACTGATAGATCTTCAGTTCATACTGATAGACCTTCAGTTCTATTGCATACCGCTAACGGATCTATGACTATACCTATAGTTAACTATAAATTCAATGAGGAAGGCCCATATTTAGTTCAAGTCCCAATTTATGCAATTCTCTATAATCCAATTAGACCAGAATATGCAAATTTTACAATTGGTATGCAGTCCATGATTATAGATTAGAACACATTTTCAGATAATGACTGTTTATATTATTATTATTTCGTTTTTATGGCTTTGTAGAAAACATCAAAGTAATGACAAGATTAGTTAGTCTATGCATGTTGTAAACTATGCATCTGAAAGATAACTCTATTCTGCATTCTTTTCAACCTTGATGTAATGTGTTCTCCAAACAATCTTTTTATGACTGATATTATGGTTTCATCTTTGTTTCTTTGATTGTAAAGCGCCTTACAATAGCGATGCTTCATTTGTTTTCTATATTTACCATGTGTCTTCCATATTGGTACATGTTGGTATCTGGGTGGTATAACACTAAATGCATTGAGTATTTCTCTAATTAATACATGTCATACCACATAAATACAAGCTATACAACCAAGGTTTATTTCATTTTATAAATCATAATATTTTATTCTAATAGATAATACAAAGAGAAATCATAATAATTGTAGTTAGGTTGATATTTATACTGCGAGTGTTGTTATATTCCATCGAATCCCCTTTGGCACATGCTAATGACATTAAATATAAAGGATATGGAATGAACACATCCAAAGAAACTGTAGCATTAGCATTAGTGTTCTTATTTATTGCTGCCTGCTTCATTCGCATTGAATCCAATCACATTGGAAGTCTACGCAGAAGAAAACAGCAGCAACAGCACTGTTGCTGTAAAGGAGCAGGGCTCTTATGTAGACTCACTAGGTAGACTTAACATTGTTGGAGTAGTATCTAATGAGGGAAATAAGCCTGTTAGTGTCAAAGTAGGAATAAATGTCATGAATAATATGGGCAATAGTCATGCATCTTCAAACATTATTTTGACTAATGATACTTATTCAAGAATAATTTATCCATCAACTATCGTACCTTTTAAATTTGTGTTGGAATCAGGACAACAACCTAACGGTAAATCATTCATAGAAAGATTAACAGAGGTTGATGCAACTTATTATGATGTTCTGCATTTGAATTACACGAACATGGCAATAGGAACTGATAAGGCACTTTTTGGTAATGTGAAGAATGTTGCACCATTTGCTGTCCACAATGTATCTGTTTACGCATCAGTTCATAACAATAATGGATCTCAAATAGATTCTGTTAAAAGCAATGTCATACCAACCATAAATTCCGGAGAAGAGGTTGAGTTTATGGTTATGCCAGATAGTTCTGTGAAACCAGATGTCTATTTTTACAGTTGTGCTGGCGTAGAGCTAGATCCTCCAATTAGTACTATCAATACTGGTGATGGTGGATTTATTGCTTATGATCTTCGGGGATTAGTAAGAATAAGCAAATTTGCATATGAAAATTCTAATGATAGTATAGTATTTTCAGCAGATCATTACAATCCAGCAGGTGGAAACATAACGCTAAAAATACCACAGATGGTCGATAATCATAAGGTAAATGTATTGATAGATGGAAAGCCATATGAAAAAGCAGAAATAAACATGGATGGAAAAACAATGAGTATTGATATAGTTATACCTCCAGAAGAGCATAGTATACAGATAAAAGGGGTCGCAAACAGTATCTAGGAATAAGAAATTGATTTTTGTTTTTCTCCAGTAGTAATTCTTATTATCAGTCTCTATTATGTAGCAAGATCATAGGCACAATAGCTATAATCATCATAACAGCCAATCCAGTCGTCCAACTTACAGTGAATATTGCAATTGTTTATTGGATCCAATGTTATCATTTAATTCATCATATATGACTCATGCCTTATTGATATTAGCCAAGCTATTGTAGAAGTCAAATAAGGAAATAAATATAATTTTTTGAATTCTATCTATTTATTTATCCCACTATGATGATATACTATATAGTACAAAAATTTGGTTATGGACCTTTAAATTCTACCATAGAGGAGAAAACATCTTGCCTGAATCATCAAAATTAAGATTTGGTGTCAAAATGCGCATTATCTTCGTCTTGGCTGCTTCTGCAATTTTTCATATGAATTGATTTGGCAGTTGTATTTTTGTGTCTTGCTCTTCTCTCGTAACAGGATTTATAAAACTTTCAACCTGTACCTCAGCAATATCTTTTATGGAAAAACAACTGGTTGTTTTTCCATCTATTTTGACTTTGATCATTTCAAATTTTGGTTAAAGAGATATTTTATTGTACTTGCAAATAGTGCAGATGCCTCCTCCTCTTCTCCTTTTCTTGACTTGAAAATATACTAATCACAGCCTGTCTTTGATTCTCATCAGATTTATTTATGATGAAAATCTGTAAAGTACCATTGTCTTCGTGAATAGCTTTAATCAGTAGTAATACGGGTTTCTATAACAGTAAAACTAAATCAAAATAGAAAGACTGAAGAGAGGGGAGATCTTTTCCTATTTCCGTTTTCCCATACGCTGTTCAAAATATTCCAACCTCATCTACTTCAGCTTTATAGACAATATTTAATAGAAGCATTATAAGGAAAAAAATAGACGAGGAGATGTCAAAAGAAAAAATAGATAAGAAGCTTGGTTATTGGGCTTCACAAGAACAGTATGCTATGCAAGATTTACTAAAGTTTGTAATTGAAGCAGAAAAATATGGGTTTGATAGTTGCTTGACTAGTGATCATTTTCATCCTTGGTGGCATGATAATGGATATGGCAATTTTACTTGGATTTGGATAGCAGCAGCAGCTGAGCGAACCAAAAGTATGCAATTTATAACAGGCGTAACTGCAGCCGTATATCGTTATAATCCAGCTATAATTGCACAAGCTTTTGCCTCTCTTGATGCTCTATATCCAGGCCGAATTGGTCTTGGCATAGGCACAGGTGAAGCTATGAATGAGGTCCCTTTAGGATTTGATTGGCCTGATGCAAAAACCAGATTGACAAGAACCACTGAAGCAATTCAAATTATAAAAAAGCTTTGGAAAAGAGAAGAGAAAGAAGAGCAGGTAAAGAATGGTAAAGAAAATGTAAGAAGTTATGATGATAATGATCATGATAATGACGGTTTTTTGCACTTTAACGGTAAATACTTTAGAATTAAAAATGCAAAACTGTACACTCCTCCTTCAGGGAAAATACCCCTGTACATGGCAGCAAGTGGAGAGGAAGCAACAAGAATTGCTGGACAATATACTGATGGTTTAATTACAGTTCAAAAACCTGATAAATCAAAAGAAATATTTGATATATTTGACAAATCTGCTAGTGAGCAAGGAAAAGATCCTAGATCTTTAGAGAAAATAGCCAAGCCTAAAATATCTTATGCAGAAGATTATGATAAAGCTTTTAAGGCTACAGAGTTTTGGCGAGCTTCTTTAATAGAAGATATATTTGATTTAGACATAAGTGATCCAAGGAAACTAGAGCAGAAAGCAAAAGAAGAAGTTCCAGATGAAAAAGTGAAAGAATCAACGTTGATAGTTACTTCAATTGAGGATTTAATCAAGCCTATAGAAGAATATTTCAAGGTTGGCTATACAAGAGTATATGTACATAGTACCAGTCCTAATGAAATAGAATTTATTCAAGCCTTTTGCGATAAGATATTGACATATTTTAATGATACAACTAAGAGGTAAATAACTATAACATAGTAAATATCCTTATTTAATAACAATAACGATTTGCGTTTATTACTTTCTTTTGAAATATTTAGTCAAATAAAGCATCTAGTTAAATAAATAATACCTGAGTTTATCAATATGAGAAAAAGTCAATTAATAATCTAATACTATTATTTTTGACCTCAAACATAGGGCAGTCGCAATAGACTGGTCCTCTAGTAACATACAAATTATATTTTAAAGATAGATATCTATTATTTAGAGGATATCGTCCTATAACTAAAAATATATGATTACTTTGTTAATAGTATTTTATTGTTAAGTATTTATAATAATAATTATTCATTCTCCTTTTATTCAATATTGCTAACGCAATATCAGAGAAACATCGAGTTGATATGCCAGACTTACTAGCAGAACCTATGCCCATGGCATGTCAGCATCAATGTATAAAGTGTGGGATATTATATTCTTGTAAAAAGATTCACGGTAATTGTGGAATGCCATTTCACTATGGCAAATGTTTCTTATGTAATAAAGATATATTGCTCTAGAATAAGAATATTTGTCATCATAATGACAGGCAATGTTTACTTACGATAAATCTATAGTTAAAGACACTGGCAAATATCTTAATGGCTTGTTTTTTATTATTATCTCTGTCTTGGCTGCTATTTGCTTTGCTAATTATATATGAGTATTTGAGAGTTAATTAGTAGTTGGATTTGCCCGTTTTTCTTGTTGCACAATATAATTGATTATTTGCCGTTACTAGCATGCCTGACAATGTAGAGAGATGGAGTGGTCATCTATCATCTAGATGTCTTACCTCCTCCATTCAAGAAAGTCTGATCAGATAACTAATTAAGTAATATTAGTTGTAAGCTATGCTATTTGTATATTCATTAGCACATTATCTTGCAAATAATATAATATATGAATGACCAGATAAAACAGGACAACGATGCAGGTATTGATGGTATGTACAGAATATCCACCTATCCCAGGAGGTATAGGACGGTATACTTCAAATCTGACAAATGCTCTCTTAAAATTAGGACTTGATGTCTACGTTGTATGTGATGAGAAAGGTGATGGACAGTATTCTGGCCTTTATCCTAATAATCCTTATAATTCAGATGTACTGTTAAAAATCGTTAATGACCTAAAGCCTGATATTGTACATGTACAATTTGAGGCTGGTTTATATGGATTAATATGGGATATAAAAAATCCACGAAAGGTTGGGACATATATAGACCAATTTTATGTTAAATGCAAAATTCCAATAGTAACAACTTTTCACTCTGGACCAATTACTCTGAGCCAATGGATAACGCCGTCATCATTGGTTAAAAAAAGCGGTAAGATGGGAAAATTAGGAATACCTTTGCGAGCATTGCTTAGATATTGGAAGTATTTTTTAAATTATCAGGCTTTCAATAACATAACCAAAGAAACACTTAGGATGAGTAGAGCAGGCATAGTCTTTTCACATTATATGTCGAAGATGCTTGATCATTGGTGGTGGTGGTAATAGATGCCATGTAATTTATCATGGGTCCGAGCCAGCCATATATCCTCCATTAAACAAGAAGGAAGCACGGAAAAAATTTTCTCTACCGCAAGAAGATGGACATCGAATAGCTTTAGCACATGGATTTAGGACGGCTGGTAAAGGTTGGGATATACTAAAGAAAATGAATATTCCAAAAGGATGGACATTAGTAGTAAATTCCTCTAAAGATTATTACAATAAAGAGAACCTTGAATTGAGCTGGCAAGGATCAACCAATATCCTGGATTTAAGACGTGGTTACCTTAGAGAGGATGAACTCTCTACATTATTCTATGCTTGTGATGCTGTCATATTACCATATAAAGTAACTGCTGGTTCAGGTGTAATGTTTGATGCTTTAGCACATGGATTACCATTTGTAGCAACAGATTTAAGATTCTTTAGAGAATTTGCTGCCCAAGGATTAGGAATAACTGCCAAAAGAAATCCTCATGAGTTTTCGAAAGGACTAGAGAAACTTTTCAGTAATTATGTCAAATACAAAGAAGCTGCTAATATGTTTAAGGAAAAGCTAAAGTGGGATTCTGTTGCTAAACAGCATTCTATGTTATATCATGCTGTAGCACGGAGAGAGTAGCAGCGTCGCGCATCCGAGCCTGCCAATGCCATAATATTGTATGATATAATTGGCAGTAACTTAAGAGCAAACCCTTTAGCCCTATTCATCTATGCGCTAAAAGCTCCAGAAATAAATAGGCAATATCCTCGACGGTTTAAGGTTTTCTTGACTTTCAAACCCCGAGGGAACATTTAAAAAAAACAGGAGGTTGTAAGGCTTTTGCTAGTGGGGTGCTTCGATATTATTCTCTATAAAAAAAGCACAGTAGTAGTATAGCAGTAACCAGTAATACCAATATATTCTGTAAGTCCTGGTAACGGATCTTTATAATAGTAAGTTGGGGGGAGAGACACCTGCGGTCTCATAGATACATAGGTTTCAATTATTACTATTACAAATTATTATATCAATACTCTAAAGCCATTCTTCAATATGTATAACCATGCATAGATTCAAATAAATAAATTTGTTAACAAGTATATACGCATATGATTTCTAAGAATTGCGAAAAAGCAGATCATAGTAACTGCACTGCTCAATTCTATGATAATAAGAACAATAATCGATATCAATGTGAGTGCAGTTGTCATGTCCAAATCCTGTCACCTAAAGATTTGCAGGCAGAGAAAGATAAGCAAGGAATAACAAAAGGGGATGAACTAAGGGCAGAGACAATGATATAATAACCAAATTATTGATAGTTCAATTCGTCAAAACGACTTTTAAACCGTTATACTATTATTCACTGCACTTTTGCAGGAAGTACCTAAGTATATCAAACTCATTACTAGAGGCATATTAGAGGTAATTTACAATTCCATTTTCTAATATTTCACTTCAATAGAAAACCCTCACGTCATAAAATTAATAGAAATAATTCCGATCTGATTTGTAAAATACATGGTGATAGCAGAACAGAAATGGATATATCAGATCGGATCAGTATACACATTTCTTGTAGTTTAACTGTATTTTGCTTCCGTGTAAAATAAAAGTGTTCAATGCTATTTATTGGTTAATTACTCATTATTAGCTAATTTCTATTTCTTACTAATGTTTTTATTCTATGAAACAATAATAACACTCTTATTATAAATATTTTTGATACTATATCAACATATATAATATTCGATTCTGTTTAATCTAAATTCTCTTCTTTTGATTTACACATTCTAGTTAGTGCGCTATACCGTAATGCACATGTCAGAATTCTCTACTTCACTGAATAGGATATATGTTAAATTCTAATCTGCTATATGTAATCCAGAGATAGAAATTTTATATAAAATGCTATAAAATTAAATTGTCAAATATTATTATTGCTATTATAGTATATGCCTTCGTCTGACAAAGCCAATAGACGGCGAAAAGAAGGAGGAGAAGGTAAAGAGGAAAAATCTTTCCGACCTAAACTCAGCGATTTTAAAAGAAAAACAGGAGAAGGTGAAGATAAGGCCTCATTGCCACACTCAAGAAGCATAGATAATATGAGAAGAAGAGAAAGACAAGAGGAAAAATCCTTGCAAGCTAGACGTATGGATGATATTTTTGAAGTCTTCAGAAACAACATTGAAAGTATATTGAATCCTTGGTGGTCATCATCATATCTTTGGCATTCTCCTTCTAAGTTAGATGTAGGAGAAGAAGAGAAGAAGAAGAAGAAAAAGAAAAAGATGAAGGAATAAGAAGAACACCTCTATATGATATGGTTGATAATGGAGACAGATATGGGCTAGAAGTGGAGTTACCTGGAATAGAAAGAGACAAGATTCATGTTAAAGCAACAGATGATTCTATTGAAATTTCAGCTGAACAATTAGAGGAAGAAAGAGTCGAGGAAAGAAAAAAGAAGTATGTATATAGTGAACGGTCATACAGGTCTTTTTATCGTACAATTCCAATTCCTGAACAGATACTGTCATCAGAGGTTACTGCTAAAATGAATAATGGAATATTACAAATAGATCTTCCAAAGAAGATGCCTACCAAACCTAAAGGAGTTAAAGGTAGATCTATAACGGTAGAATGACAATTTGAAATACAGAAAGGCAGACACTATGCTAACTAACTCTTCTTATTTTTGATGACTCGGATCAACGATATTCTTGATGAGTTTACCTTAGTTTTTTTGATTCTAAGTAAAACCTAACAATAAACTGACAAGAGCGAACAAAGGTGTATATTCGAAAGACTAGGGGTAAATTAATGAAATTTAATAACATTATTTTTAGTTTTATTTTGTATATATTAGTAATAGTAATAGCCAGGAATCTATTCATCTGTTTCTTTTTTAACCTTGTATTTTATAAAAGAGAAAACGTCAAATATATTTGATGAATCTAACTGATCTTCTTCTAAGATTTTATCCTTCAAGCATACAATGTTTTGCATGTATCGCTGAGATAAAATTTGCTTTCCATATTGATCGCCACCTTCCACACTTACTTCTGGTCACACAATGAAAATATCCGGATTCTATAGACACACAATTTTTTTATTTTATCGGTCGCGACTTCTAATTGTGCTGGTGCTTCATGATGTCCTCTGTTTATCATATCATATAATTCTATAAGAAAAGTCTGCAGATTTATATGAAATAGTAGGCATATCATCATGTTGTATCTATCTGAGTTTTACTTTACTATATTAAACCAATTTAACTAGCCTATGTATTTTCTTTGCTTTTCTCTTCGAATTTGCTTTTGCATCCTTATTTTTAGAAAATTATCTATATTGTGGAGGTAATGACACGTTCTGTTCCTATTAGCATAAATACTATATATAAAAAGTAGTTAATAAATAAGTAAATGTTAAATAATTTAGATTAAATTCTAATTTCAAATATTGATAAGTGTGCAATTAGAAATGAACTCGTAAGTTTTTATTTTGAAGATAAAAAAAAGGGAATGTATGAGATTCTAAATCTAAAAAATAAAGTCGTTGAATTATCTATGCTCTTTATTAGGAATACCTTTGCGAGCATTGCTTAGATATTGGAAGTATTTTTTAAATTATCAGGCTTTCAATAACATAACCAAAGAAACACTTAGGATGAGTAGAGCAGGCATAGTCTTTTCACATTATATGTCGAAGATGCTTGATCATGGTGGTGGTGGTGGTGGTGGTGGTGGTAATAGATGCCATGTAATTTATCATGGGTCCGAGCCAGCCATATATCCTCCATTAAACAAGAAGGAAGCACGGAAAAAATTTTCTCTACCGCAAGAAGATGGACATCGAATAGCTTTAGCACATGGATTTAGGACGGCTGGTAAAGGTTGGGATATACTAAAGAAAATGAATATTCCAAAAGGATGGACATTAGTAGTAAATTCCTCTAAAGATTATTACAATAAAGAGAACCTTGAATTGAGCTGGCAAGGATCAACCAATATCCTGGATTTAAGACGTGGTTACCTTAGAGAAGATGAACTCTCTACATTATTCTATGCTTGTGATGCTGTCATATTACCATATAAAGTAACTGCTGGTTCAGGTGTAATGTTTGATGCTTTAGCACATGGATTACCATTTGTAGCAACAGATTTAAGATTCTTTAGAGAATTTGCTGCCCAAGGATTAGGAATAACTGCCAAAAGAAATCCTCATGAGTTTTCGAAAGGACTAGAGAAACTTTTCAGTAATTATGTCAAATACAAAGAAGCTGCTAATATGTTTAAGGAAAAGCTAAAGTGGGATTCTGTTGCTAAACAGCATTCTATGTTATATCATGCTGTAGCACGGAGAGAGTAGCAGCGTCGCGCATCCGAGCCTGCCAATGCCATAATATTGTATGATATAATTGGCCGTAACTTAAGAGCAAACCCTTTAGCCCTATTCTTCTATGCGCTAAAAGCTCCAGAAATAAATAGGCAATATCCTCGACGGTTTAAGGTTTTCTTGGCTTTCAAACCCCGAGGGAACATTTGAAAAACAGGAGGTTGTAAGGCTTTTGCTAGTGGGGTGCTTCGATATTATTCTCTATAAAAAAAGCACAGTAGTAGTAGTATAGCAGTAACCAGTAATACAATATATTCTGTACGTCCTGGTAACGGATCTTTATAATAGTAAGTTGGGGGGAGAGACACCTGCGGTCTCATAGATACATAGGTTTCAATTATTACTATTACAAATTATTATATCAATACTCTAAAGCCATTCTTCAATATGTATAACCATGCATAGATTCAAATAAATAAATTTGTTAACAAGTATATACGCATATGATTTCTAAGAATTGCGAAAAAGCAGATCATAGTAACTGCACTGCTCAATTCTATGATAATAAGAACAATAATCGATATCAATGTGAGTGCAGTTGTCATGTCCAAATCCTGTCACCTAAAGATTTGCAGGCAGAGAAAGATAAGCAAGGAATAACAAAAGGGGATGAACTAAGGGCAGAGACAATGATATAATAACCAAATTATTGATAGTTCAATTCGTCAAAACGACTTTTAAACCGTTATACTGTTTTCACTGCACTTTTGTAGGAAGTACCTAAGTATATCAAACTCATTACTAGAGGCGTATTAGAGGTAATTTACAATTCCATTTTCTAATATTTCACTTCAATAGAAAATCCTCACGTCATAAAATTAATAGAAATAATTCCGATCTGATTTGTAAAATACATGGTGATAGCAGAACAGAAATGGATATATCAGATCGGATCAGTATACACATTTCTTGTAGTTTAACTGTATTTTGCTTCCGTGTAAAATAAAAGTGTTCAATGCTATTTATTGGTTAATTACTCATTATTAGCTAATTTCTATTTCTTACTAATGTTTTTATTCTATGAAACAATAATAACACTCTTATTATAAATATTTTTGATACTATATCAACATATATAATATTCGATTCTGTTTAATCTAAATTCTCTTCTTTTGATTTACACATTCTAGTTAGTGCGCTATACCGTAATGCACATGTCAGAATTCTCTACTTCACTGAATAGGATATATGTTAAATTCTAATCTGCTATATGTAATCCAGAGATAGAAATTTTATATAAAATGCTATAAAATTAAATTGTCAAATATTATTATTGCTATTATAGTATATGCCTTCGTCTGACAAAGCCAATAGACGGCGAAAAGAAGGAGGAGAAGGTAAAGAGGAAAAATCTTTCCGACCTAAACTCAGCGATTTTAAAAGAAAAACAGGAGAAGGTGAAGATAAGGCCTCATTGCCACACTCAAGAAGCATAGATAATATGAGAAGAAGAGAAAGACAAGAGGAAAAATCCTTGCAAGCTAGACGTATGGATGATATTTTTGAAGTCTTCAGAAACAACATTGAAAGTATATTGAATCCTTGGTGGTCATCATCATATCTTTGGCATTCTCCTTCTAAGTTAGATGTAGGAGGAGGAGAAGAAGAAGAAGAAGAAAAAGATGAAGGAATAAGAAGAACACCTCTATATGATATGGTTGATAAAGGAGACAGATATGAGCTAGAAGTGGAGTTACCTGGAATAGAAAGAGACAAGATTCATGTTAAAGCAACAGATGATTCTATTGAAATTTCAGCTGAACAATTAGAGGAAGAAAGAGTCGAGGAAAGAAAAAAGAAGTATGTATATAGTGAACGGTCATACAGGTCTTTTTATCGTACAATTCCAATTCCTGAACAGATACTGTCATCAGAGGTTACTGCTAAAATGAATAATGGAATATTACGAATAAATCTTCCAAAGAAGATGCCTACCAAACCTAAAGGAGTTAAAGGTAGATCTATAACGGTAGAATGACAATTTGAAATACAGAAAGGCAGACACTATGCTAACTAACTCTTCTTATTTTTGATGACTCGGATCAACGATATTCTTGATGAGTTTACCTTAGTTTTTTTGATTCCAAGTAAAACCTAACAATAAACTGACAAGAGCGAACAAAGGTGTATATTCGAAAGACTAGGGGTAAATTAATGAAATTTAATAACATTATTTTTAGTTTTATTTTGTATATATTAGTAATAGTAATAGCCAGGATTCTATTCATCTGTTTCTTTTTTAACCTTGTATTTTATAAAAGAGAAAGCGTCAAAGATATTTGATGAATCTGACTGATCTTCTTCTGACATTTTAACCTTCAAGCATACAATGTTTTATATGTATAGTTAAGATGGAATTTGCTTTCTGTATTGACCACAACCATCATCCACAATTTCTTCTGGTCACACAATGAATGAAAATATCTGGACTCTATAGAGACACACAATTTTTTTTATTTTATCGGTCAGGGCTTCTAATTGTGTTGGTGCCTCCTGATGTTTTTCTGTTTATCATATCATATAGAGTTCTACAAGAAAAGTCTGCTGATTCATTTGAAATAGTAAGGATATTATGTTATATTATGTTGTATCTGTCTGCGTTCTTATTTTCTTTATTTTTCTCTTCAAGTTTTTTGCATTATTATTCTTATAAAAATTATTTATATTGTGGAGAAAATGACACATTCTGTTCCTATTAACATAATACTATATATGAAATGCGGTTAGTAAATAAGTAAATGTTAACATTTTAGATTAAATTCTAATTTAAATATTGATGAGCATGAAATTAGAAAGGTACTCATAGGTTTTTATAATTTGAAGAAAAAAAAGGAAATGTATGACATTCTAAAGTCTAAATTAAATCTTTGAATTATCCTTCTTCATCTGCATCTGCATCTGCTTCTCCTTCACCTGCAATCTGTCCGCGAATTTCTCCCAGTGGAAAATCCTTTGTATGCACATTAACATATGCTGTTCCATTATCCATAATGTCAATTAGATCTGCTAGTTGTTGTCCGGCCAATGGTCCTTCTAGATTGGCAGCAGTGATGTTACCTTGTGACAAAAGTCCTTGTGATATACTTGCTGGCATGGTAGCATTGTATAGCGTTACTACAATCTTTCCATTTACTCCTTCTTCGCCTCTATGTATATGAGCTGCTGTGGCGTTGGCCAACTGATCGACACTTAATAGATAGCCTGATGATTGATTAACAGTAACAAGATTAAAAGTCCCTGTTGCTTCAGTATCTACGGGTGGTACTTCATCGCCTCCTGTAAGTTCTGCAGTGAAAGTTTGTTGTCCAAGTGCTGAATTGATAAAACCATTTGTTGCTATGCTCCCCAGCGCTACTATAATTGCTATTGTAGCTAGTGTTACTTTGATAGACATACGTATATCTAAACAATATAATTAATAACTATATGTCATTATTAATGGCATTTAGATATAGTTAATGTCTTAAGAAAGGCATTTATGCTCTATTTTATATCATTTGTTGTTTTTTGAGTGAGCAAAGAAGAACTTTCATCATATTTTGACCATTTGGAAAGTGGATTTAAGGAAAATATATAGATAGATAGTATAATAATAAAAAAGATGTAAATATATATAATAAGCGTTATTTTGGAAGCAATAGCAATCTACATTACTTTTAATCTGAATCATGCTTTTTCTTACCATACTTCATTTGAACATCTACTAACCAATCAACATCAGATAGTGATTTAGTTAATTTTGCAATCTGTATTACATCCCTAATGTCTTTAGACTTCATTTTATTCCATACTGAATAGCCAATTTTTTCTGCTATTGGTATATTCAAACGATATCTCTTTACAATCAATCTTCTTGTAATCTCCATAAATTCTTCAAAGGTATATTCCTCTAAATGCAATTCCATAAATCTGGATCGTAATGGCTTTGATAATTTGCTAATTTCATTACTTGTTGCAAATATCGATAAATACATCTTTTTTTGTCTTGTTCTTCCTTTTTTAGTTTCGGATAGAATGCCTGTCTCCATAACATTGAGCAATGTTACCTGATCGCTTTTTTTCAACTTATCGATTTCATCGATTAACAGATATTTAGTATCATTACTGAAAAGATAGCTAATCATACCAGCACCTGAAGCACCAACAGCATCTATAAAATACGCATGATCTAATCCTTCCATCATTTCTAATAGAAAAATTGTTTTGGAAGAGGCTGGAGGTCCTGTCAATAATATATGTATGGGCTCTTTGGATACTATTGATTTCATAAATAGTTTCTTTATATCAGGATATCCTACTATATCAGAAAAGAATTTTTCCTCTGGAGGAAGGCTTGGTTCGTTTTCTAATCCAAGTACTTCATCTATTTTCTTGAATAAGTTTTTGAACACTTCTATCTTGCCTTTTTATTTTACTATTATATTTATGAGAGAATGTATTAAAGGCTGTGGTTTGAGTTCTGAATATTTGAATGACATACGTGCATCCCAACTGAGATCTTGTTTTTATCATAATGGGGTAATCTTACAATATTTGCAGTAACCCATCAATTATAGATTAGCACATCAATATCTGAAATATGTAATAGCTTCATGAATAATTAGAATATATGCCTGTATTCAATATACGTTCAATTGAAACTACTGCTAATACTTTTGTACTTGCCACTGCTCTGTGACAGTGACTGTCATTGGTAGCAACTGTCAGTTAATTTCAGTCTATCCTACTGATCTGAATGACTTTTGCATAGGTGAGTAATCGCGTACATAACCCTATATATTATTCAGCAATATCCGCTTTTATGGCTATATTAAACTATATGGATACTAAAATGCTAGAATAAAAAATTATTATTATTATCTTGCTTTCCTTTCCTTTCAAAGCAACACATCCAAAATCATCCTAGAAAGGCTTTCAAGCATTGATTCTCCATATAATTTGTAAATGAGAATAGGTGCCATACTATCAGATTATGATGGAACTTTGTCATACTGCTTCTCTAAAAAAGGCAAGATAATAATAATAGCAGTAGTAGAATAACCTGCCAATATCTTGTAGAGTTTGATCAGTTATCTATATTTCTGAAAGACTCCAAGACAACGACTTCGTATTTTCAGATAAACTTCTACTTAACCTTTAATTTTAGAGAAAACCAACTTCTATTAATAAAGGTTAAAATACATGACTAAAAGCTGGATAGATTACTTTTGGAAGAATTTTTTGTTGATATCCTTTTGAATAAGATAAGAGGAAGAACAATGTATAATGAAGTCTCTATATTTCATTCGACAAAGGCAAAGGTTGCTAATTGCTAAATGTGAAAAATAGGTAAAGAAAGAATTTGTCTTCTGATGATGATAATAATAATAATGATCCCTACAAGAAGGAAAAACCAAGTGGCTTACGCAATGTTATTGCACTTGGCTTGGTAAGCTTCTTTACTGACTTTTCAACAGAAATGGTTTTAGGAATTCTACCACTTTTTATAGTTAATAATCTTGGTGCTTCTAGAGCAATACTTGGAGCTATCGAAGGTTCAGCTGAACTTGTAAGTTATGCCTTCAGAATGGTGTCAGGATCATTATCAGATAAGGTGGGAAAGAGAAAGATTTTCGTTTTGGCTGGTTATGGAGTATCTACAGCATGCAAGCCATTTTTTGCATTAAGTACTGGATGGCTTGATGCCTTTGTTGTTAGGACTATTGACAGAATAGGAAAAGGTTTGAGGACAGCTCCACGTGATGCATTAATAGCGGATTCAGTTTCTGAATCAATCTCAGGCAAAGCCTTTGGAATACATAGAACAATTGATCAAATGGGAGCAATACTTGGCCCAATTATTGCTTTTGCACTTCTCCAGATAATGGATATTAGAGGAATATTCTTTGTATCTCTGATTCCTGGTGCAATAGCAGTTCTTATTTTGATATTATTTGTAAACGAAATAGCCATAAAACGAGTGCGTTCTAAGACAGCAACTATCTTTTCAAATATTGGCACCATTATGAGCAATAATAAGCCATTTGTTCTTCTACTTATTATTTCAGGAATCTTTAGCCTTGGTGCATTCAACTTTTCTTTTGTTTTGCTAAAGGCATCAGAGTTGGGTATAGATAATGATGTAATACCAATAGTATACGCTGTCATTAACATTAGCCATACTGCAATTGGTATTCCATCAGGTATTCTTGCAGACAAGATAGGAAAAGAAAAAGTACTGATAGTTGGATATGCAGTATTTGCAATTTCATCTATACTTATGACAATACTATCTGAAAATTCTCTTTATGCATTTGTATTAGCAGCAATCTTTGGGCTTTACATAGGGATTTCAGAAACAGTACAGAGAGCAGTAGTTCCAAGGTATGTTTCTTCGGAGTTGCGTGGGACTGCATTTGGAGTTTATAATGTAGTATTAGGTACAAGTTTTTTCGTAAGTAATGTTGTCTTTGGATTTTTATGGGATAATTATAATCTAAGTACAGCTGTAGTATACAGTATAGTTTTAACATCAGCGGCAATAACTGGGATGTCTATATTTATAAAGAGGGAAGCAAAAAAAGTTATTCAATGAAAATTATGCACTTTTTTACAGTACGGGTGCAATATTATAAAAGGCCAGATAATAAGTTGTATCTTCGGGTCTAGTTGGCAAATATACCTCTACATTCCCAAATGATTTGTCCTAGCCGATGTAAGTATATTATAATATAATTCTATCACCCATCGTTGCAACAATATCATAACTCCCAAACAAACTTATTGCTTCTAAAAAATATTGTTAAATAACTATTAGGTTTTAAGGCGATGGTGAAGACAATAACAACATCATATATTTTGTATACGGCTGTAGCAGGTGCTTTAATTATAAAATAATAAGCTATCTGTCTGGATCAGTTCATTTAAAGTTATTAGGAATAAATTTTCTAACTAGTAGGGAATTCCCAAACACAGCAGAATCACTTATAATCCAACCAAGTGCTGCAAGTGCAGGTGTAAGTATAACAGAATGTGTAACACCATATAATAATCCAGCAGCTATTGATATTGTTATAGCATTATAAGCAAATGACATTGCTAAATTCTGTTTAATCTTTTTGAATGAATACTGCCCTATTTTAAATGCAGAAAGGACATGATAAAGGTCACTTTTCATAAGTATTACATGTCCTGATGACATGGCAACATCTGTTCCTGAGCTCATTGCTATTCCTACATCGGCCTGTGTTAATGCTGGCGCATCATTTATTCCATCTCCAATCATTGCAACCTTCTTTCCTTGATCTTGGAGTTTCTTAACTTCTTGAGCCTTTGTCTCAGGCATTACCTGTGCCAAAACGTTGTTTATCCCTAACTTATTGGCAATAGCATTAGCAGTTCTTTCATTATCACCACTTATAAGTATGACCTCTTTATTCATCTGTTTAATTTCGTCGATTGTATGCTTGGCATCTTCTCTCAATGTGTCTGCGACTGCTATTAAACCAACCAGCTTGTCTTCAATATATACAGCAACTACAGTTTTACCTTCTGCTTCAAGTTTAGATATTTCTGATTGTAATCTTTGAGGAATAATGCTACTACCATTGTTAAGCGTAGTAGCAATACTAGTAGTAGGACTACCAACAAAGATTCTTTTTTCTTGGTAGAATGCCATGATTCCATGACCTGATATAGAATTGAATTGTGAAACTTCAAGTGTAGGAATTGATTGTTTAGATGCTTTATTTATGATAGCCTGTGCTATTGGATGTTCAGATCTATTTTCAAGAGAAGATGCTATCTGTAAAATCTCATACTGGTTATAACCATTATTATTATTATTATTAGAAATTACATCTGTAACTTCAGGCTTACCCTTCGTAAGGGTGCCTGTTTTATCGAAGATTACTGTATCTATATTGGCTAGTTTCTCCAAATATTCGCCACCTTTTATCAATACACCTTCCCTTGCTGCTTTGTCTATTCCTAGCGATACTACCATAGGAGTAGCAATTCCCAAAGCACATGGACATGAAACTACTAGAACCGTAGCAAAGATTGTTATAGCAAATGCAATAGATTGCTCTGCAATGAATAACCAGTAAATTGAGGAAGCAGCTGCAATGAAAAGTACTATTGGTATGAAATATCTCACAGCTTTACCAGCGATTCTTTGAATTGGAGCTTTTGAGACTCTAGCCCTTTCAACCATTTCAATTATACTAGCAAGTATAGTATGGCTACCCACAGCTGTTGCTCTGAATCTGATATAACCATTTTTGTTGATAGTAGCACCGATAACTTTGTCTCCTATTTTCTTGTCTACTGGAATTGATTCGCCTGTTATCATGGACTCATCAACTGATGATTCACCATATACCACTACGCCATCTGCTGCAATCTTATCTCCTGGTTTTGCAACAACTATATCGCCAATAACTATGCTATCAGCATCGACTACTATCTCCTCTTCCTCCTTACCCTTTTTATCATTTTTTCTAATTACTACAGCAGTCTTAGGTCTAAGAGCTAGTAGATTCTTTATTGATTCAGAAGTGGTTCTTATTACTCTACCTTCAAGATATTCTCCAATTGTAAAGATTGTTAAAACTGAGGCAGAAGCCTCAAAGAATATAGTAGCAGTAGCCGAATCTGCTAATAATGAAAATAAACTGTAAGAATATGCAACACTTGTACTTAATACAACCAAAGTATCAGTAGTAAAGCCGTGTCTGAGTCTTAGCGCCCTAAAGAATCTGAGATAGAATGGCTTGCCAAGAATAAACTGAACAGGTGTTGCTAACGCCAAGAGGATATAATGAGTTATAGCAGAATCATAAAATATTTCAAGCAGTACTAATGGTATAGTTAAAGAAAGTCCAATTATTATTAGCAATTTAGATCTACTATGATCTTCGTTTCTTTCTTTTACACCAATATCTCCTTGGTGTTCTTTGGCTTGTGCTGGTAGAGATTGCATACAACATTCGCAAGTGATAGATTTACCTTCTTCTTCCTCCTCCGTTTCTCTTTCATTTAGCATTTTGTTACTAAGATTATTATTATTCTTCTTCTTCAAATTGCTCACTTTAGGATTCTTTATTATAATTTACACAGGTATAGACTCTATGTGCTATCTCAGATAGAATATCGTCACTTTCTTCTAAAATCTTTGAGACCTTCTTATCACCTAAGCTATAAAATATACTCTTTCCTTGCCTTCTATTCTTTACAAGACCGCAATCTAACAAACAAGATAAATGATTTGATATATTAGATTGGCTTTGACTGGTTTCTTCAACTATTTGTGATGCTGATTTTTCACCTTCACGTAAACATTCAAGTATCGAAAGTCTTGTAGAGTCACCAAGACCTCTGAAGAGTTTTGCCTTTAATGATAGTTTTTGTAATTGTATTGATGTATTATTAATCAATTATATCATCATATAATGATATATGATTTATAAATCTAGCTAGAGGTGATTATTTATATTACAATTATGTGTCATGTACTTGGTTCTCAAAATCAAATAATCATCATCTTATTTTCTGCAGTTTTAATGACTTCTCCCTTGATGGAGTTTTTATTCCTTCTTCTTTATCATTAATAATGGCTCTATTGTTTTACAATCCTTATCAATAAATAATGGCAGAGATAATAAATAACTACAATACCTTCCCAGGGTAATACTATGACTATAACAACATCATCACCATTTTTGACATATGAAAATCCTACTTATAGAATAAGAATACAGTATCTTCTGACTGGGAAAAATTAGAATTTAGTCTAAAGGAATATTTGGGACTAAGGTACATACATACATACATACGTACGAAAAAACCTTCTTAAAACCGTGTTTCTAAACGTCTATGGATACCTTGTCGCTATTTTGGGTATTCAATTTTGGTAGTAGAGAAGAAGTAATGCTCAATTAATCAATCGATCCTAAACTACTACATAGGCTTGCTAAAGTCCCATGCTGAGAAGAATTTTGGTGTAATTTCAATTACAACCTCAATCCCATTTCTAGTATTTTCCATTAGCATCTTAGCAAGAGGGTGTTCAAGAGTACCCAGATACTTCATGTTTATCTTTTCCATAATTGACAAGTTTTTCTGTATATCTTCAGATATTCTCGCTACTCCCCTGCCTTTCACTCCCTTGTATGGATAGTTCTCATCATCAATGCAAAAGTATATCTTGTCAGGATTTCTCTTAATATTCTGAACCTTCTTTGTCATTTTTGAGGTGCCTGTGTATATCTTATCAGATTCTTTGTCATGAACGAACCAAACAGGCTGAATCACAGGATATCCTTCTTCGTCAATAGTGGCGATCTGTATGTTGAGTTTGCTTTGTTGTAGAAAGTTGGTAACTTCTGTCTCAGTAACAGGTTTCGGCGTACTTGGAATAGCCTGAATGACTTTCAATGTACATCAATCAAACGTCAATTTTTGATATAAACATTGGGATTGGACGGAATGAATTTAGCAACGAATAGGTAAAAAGTAAGTGTCTAGCCATTATTATTATTAACCATTTTTATTAGTGGCAAAACCCTTGTTTACCCTATATGATACTTAATTTTATTTACCTTAGAGTAATAAGACCCTAATGGTAATTGTTGTTGTTGATGATGATGATAACTAGATAGTTTTATTATTATTGTCATCAAAATCGACTCTGTTCACTTAAGAAAAGTGTATAGCTTAATACATTGTTATTCTATTACTGTATAGAAGTAACAAAAAACAGCATCAAAATGTATATATCTATATATATATGCGTCGCACTTGTATTTTTCTGGTCTATCTTTAAGAAGACATCTGAAACACTTTTGCCCTTTATTAAGAGAAATCATCTTACCATCTGGAATTGGATTCAATAGTAGTACAAGCCAACCAAGAAGATACTGCAAAAGAAAAAGAAAATACAACATGAATTCATAATAGTAGATGAAACTCTGATTAAAGTTGGCAATCAATTTGCTTGGCTGTTGTGTGGATTGCTGTCGATTCAATCAATAAACTGATTCTTGGAATACGCATTTCTTTTGAAAGAACAATTCTTGTGGTAGAACTATTCCTGAATTCATTAGTAAAAGATTATGGAAAGCATTCACTTTTTCAACAGATGGGGAGGAACATGGTATTCATACATGCTTGTAAACTCCTGGGAAGATAGAACATCATATATATATATCATTCAACATATATGAGAAAAGCATTATTAAAAGAGAACAATCCAATACATCAAAAGGATAGAACTGAAAGCGTTTTTGATGATTACTTTTCTTGTAGTAGAAAAGATAATTGCAAATTAAATCACATAAAGAATTGGTTAAAACTGTTTATAGATATACAAAATAAAAAATAAGGAAGTAATGAAGTACTACACCGGTTAAATGAACAGAGCCTCAAAATCATGAAAAAAACTTTTCCTTCTCTTTTTCGATAAATGGAATCACTTTTTCTGTTATTATCATATCATAATCTTTTGTTTCTACATCTAATGTTATAAGCAGATAATAATTATTGTTTATTGGGATTGTCGCCCTAATCAGTCCTTCATATCTACCAAGTGCATAGTTCATTTTGCCCAATTTTGATTCAAATGTTACCCTTGTTTTATGTCTCTTTATTGCATTTGATGCATATTCTTCATTTTCCTCATTTGACAGAAGAAGTTTAATTCCTTCTCTGTATTCAACATTAAGGAGAACACCTGTTTTATCTGTAATGCCCACCCATCTTATAGAGGGATCAAGTCCCAATACATCTTTACTGAATCTATAAAGAAACTTATCATCTGTCATTATTATTTCTCCATCACCAATTCTATTTAAAATGTTATTATTATATAGTAATAATATTAATATTTAGCAAGGTGTTCTTTCTCTCTTTCTTTTGTCTTTCTCGCTCCCTATGTTGTAGGAACTACTAAAAGAAATCCAATTATTATTGATTATGATAGTTAATATCTTCTCTAAGCTTCTCTGAGCTTCTCTAACACGATTGCTTTATACATTTTTAGCTGAAACATTTTTTATCATGCTGTAGTTAGAAAGGTTATGAGGGTTAGGTGTGCTAATTGTGATTGCTTTCCAGAAGACTGTAAAAATAGCAGGTCATCATCAACAAAATGTCTAAATTGTTCATTGGAAGAATGTTGTTGCTGGATCAATTATGGTAGTTCGCAATGTTATGGAGCATAAGAGGACACTTAAAGCTATTTCAGATAAGCAAATATCCTAAATGATACAAGAATGCCTCTAATAATTGGATGAAAAACAACTATGAAAAAGATATATCTTATAGTTATAAAAAATAAGTACCTAAAGATCGGCTTACTGCTTTTAGTTGCAAGTGGAATTATGGCTATATATCTAAGTAATGAAGGGTTTAATTGTTTATCAAAATTAAATAGAAAAGAAAAAGATTCTTTTACTGCAGATGGATCTTTAGAAGGACTAGCAAGCTATTGTTTCTTTATAACCAACTCTTATGTATACTCATTATTTGGAGTAGCAATCGGAGCAATAACAATCATTGCCTGGTACTGTAAATATAGAAATATATGGTATACCAAATATAAAAAATAATTTCTACTAGCCTGCTTTTTTCTTCTATATATATAAATTTTATTTTTTCAATTACGTTGTCTCACTATTCTTGCTACCTCCTATTTTTTGCTTATCGAATTTATAAAAAGTGATTAACAGAAAAATGAAAGATACACAAATTTTGATTTATAATATATAATCTATATACAATGTATTATAGTATCTATCATTGTAAGTAATACTTTAAGCGTGAAATTAGTAAACCTGCCTATCTTCATGTATGCCTGCTAGTTACTGTTGCCATCTCTTACAAAATGCTACTGATAGCAGTCTCTGTATATGTTTTTATAAAATACACATATTCCGGAGCTTTTATATCAAAAACAGATATTTTTAAACGATTGACTCTACTATGGGTAGTAGACATGAACATGATATATCTAATAGCAACATACTTGCAAAATGCATTTGTGTGAGACATGTAAAAACATAGTTTAGTTATGGCAAGTGATAAAATCAATTATACAGAAAAGATGTTTATTGAGGAATATCCTGAATCCAATTTTAATATTTTCTGTTCATTAACTGATAGAATGGCATTATTATTAATCAACCAGATAAGTAAGGAATGTTTTGCCTTCTTTACATACCTCAATTCACAAATCACTTAATTAAATAACGTTCCAAATAAGCTCTCTGCTTTAGGCGTAATTTTCCCTTTGAAATGGTATTATGTGGTTTTGTTCTTAGAATGCGTCCGCAACAAGGGCATCTAAGTCCATCCCATTGTAGAAATGTCTCGCATTCTATACATCTTTTATAGCCTTTGATGTAATAACTCCCTTCATAAGAAGATTTATGGGCTTTATATTGATGACAGATATCTTTACAATATAATCTCAACTTAGTATTTTTCCAATTATATCATCAGCAGCTAATTCATACAATTCTTTTATCTGCGATCTTTTGAAATTGGCTGATCTTGTTTGAAATGTCACATTTGGATTCACTTCACAGCAGCATAACATCATCATATAATTTCATTTAATATTAATTCAATATAGGTTTAAAAACTTTTGACTTTATAATATCATTAGAAAAAATCTTGTACAATTTACAAGACAAGACATATTCTTACAGATAAGAAAAATCCATTATTGTGATACTATATGTAGTAACGATCTCCATCCAAGCTTTCTTATATCCATTACATGATTCTATAGAAAGGGGAGGGAGAGAAGTAATGAAGGTAAAAAGGCATGAGAGTAGTTCATGTGGTGCTTATTGTATTTTCTTTCTCAATTTCATTATTATCAACCATATCTTCCTGTGACAGCTATTACAAATCCTACTAATGCCATGAGTAAACCAATAGACATGAATGGTATGGATCTTGTTATAAAGCCACCATCATCATTATAATCTTATCAATCATCGCCATCATCTCCTCCATCGCCATCATCTCCTCCATCGCCATCATCTCCTCCATCGCCATCATCTCCTCCTCCATCGCCATCATCTCCTCCATCGCCATCATCTCCTCCATCGCCATCATCTCCTCCATCGCCATCATCTGTAGCATCTACATCTTCACTATCTTCTGATACTACAGCATCGTCATCACCAAACCCAACATCGCCATCATCTACCTCATCAAGTATATCAGGTTCTTCTTGAGCTGGTAATTCTGGCGGTGACGGTGATGATGGTGGTAAGAATAGATCGCCCTCTGCTGATTTTGTAATGGAGAATTGGTCTGTTATTTCTCCGCCATTGTTTCTGTAGAATGCACCAACAAGCATTGTCGTTCCATCATTGTTATTGTTTGTAACATCTACATTTAGAAAGCCAAATTCTTTATCTTGGGTAGTTACCAGATAAGGAGCTTTATTTCCCTTGAGATTCTGAAGGTTAACACCTCCAGTACCTACTGTAAGATATATCTGCCCTTCTGGATTAGTATAAGTATTTGTGGTTCTGTCTGTTATTATTGGATTAATTGGTGTATCGTTATTATATTCGATAGGATAGGTACGCTGATAGTTGTGCTGATGTCCTTGAAGTACCAAGTCAACATTATATTGGTCAAATAGTGGATGGTATGCCTCTTTCCATTTATTTGCTCTTGATAATAGTTTATGTGCAGTAGAAGCATATTGTTGGTCATGGTGGACTATTACAATCCAGTCTATATTTGGATCTGATGCAGCTTTTGCTAGATCATTTTGTACAAATATGTATTGTTCAGAACCAATTTCGTCTGGAACATAATCTGACATTACAGTAAAGTGAACATTCTGATAGTCAAAGGAATAGTACTGACTTGTAAGACCAAAATGTTCCATATATTGTGTTAATTTTGTTCCCTTGACGTCATGGTTACCTATTGCAATCTTCATTATATTGTCAATAGGCCGTATATCATCAAACCAGCAATTTGCATTACGTCCATAATATGCATAGTCACCAAGTCCAAGTACTAATTCTGGACTTTTGTCTAATATGTTATTTACAGTATCTGTTGTGCGAGATGTACATCCCCAATCACCTGCAGCTGCAAAGTTAAAGTTAATAATGCCAGGAAGAGCAGAAGTAACAGAAGTAGTAGTAGTAGTAGCATATGCATAGTATTGTTGTTTATTTTCATATTCAGCTGCACTTCCAGGAAGGACAGCTACCGATAAAATTATTATAGATATAAGTGAGTAAATTATACGTAATGTATTAGTATATGAGGTGTTCATTTATCGATAAAAGCATTTGATTTACCCAATTGGGCTATAAAAAGATATGTTATCCCAAGTAAGAAAAATATATTCTTGTACTAATTTATTAGTTCATTAATAGTGATAATAAAATCATAACTATTCATTATATTGTTTTAATTTGTACGTTATTGTTAATTCAATTTGTATATTAATTATGAATTTTTATTTCATATTATTACTATAATGACAACGATGCTATAAGGGTCTTGAAATTTACGGTCATCGGAACCTTCAGCTTCCTATATTGTTATGATTTTATCATCTGCCGTAAATTTTGAATATTATATTATTAGAGTCTTAGATGCGAAATATTATCAAAAGGACCACAGCAACACTTTCTGGAGCCATTGAAATCGATAAATAGACAAATTAACCTGGCAATCTTGGTTATAGTGGAAGATCTATGACTGACAGGAGCAGTTGTTCTGAATCCTGAAGATTCCGCAAGGATCTTTAGCTGTAGGAAGATCTTCACCACCACTCAGTCTTAAATCTAATAATTCAGGACAGGGATTCAATGCAACTTCTATCAATGTCCTTAGTTGTTGTCTGAGAAGACCTTGACTTCTCGGCTCGGAACTTGGAGAGAATCCTGATTGTAACAGAGTAATAGTAATCTCTAAAAGTAGAATAGTATATCTCTATATAATGCACATATAATCATTATATGTAAAAGAATCTAATTTAGGATATGATTCTTTAAGTCTGTTTACCATACAGCAAAAATGCTGCTTATTATTAAGAAGACAATTGAATATATTATATCTTAAGCTGAGCAGATTTAATCTATTAAATTAGCGTATTTTATTTATGAATATCACCGAGATTATTCCTTGGTTAGTATTAGGATTTGCACCTACACTAATTAGTATGGAAGTAGCATGGAGAATGGGTAAGATAATAGGTAAAAGAGGAGAAAAAATACAATCACCATCAAAGAGAACTGAGGAAATAAAAGCATGATCATGATGACATTAGTAGATATAGTTTCAGTTATAGTAGGTTCTGGAATCATAATGACTCTTATTGGATTAATCTCAGTTGACAGGCTAAGAAGCAAGAAAGAAAATAAACGCATTATGACAGTCAATAAGGAATGGCAAAAAATAAAAGTAATTGCAAGATAGCAACAACATAAGGTAAGACAGAATTTTTTTTATTGGCATTTTGTTGATAACAATAGATTTTTTATTCCAAATGATTTTCTTCTGCTACTTAAAAGATCGACAAATGCAGGAATTTAATGATCAGTAAGTTCAATTCAAAACTAAAATAATATTGAAACCTGGAAGTTGAAACGCAGTCCTGCAGCTCCTCCTTTTGTTATAAAGCTGTTATCGTAATGATAATATGGTGCAAGCTTGTGTATTAATATAAGTTCAGGCAGATTTGATAATTGCATGAATGTCAAAGATGAGAAAGATTATCTATTAAGAATTTAAAACTAAGAACAATCATATTAGAATATAATGAGAGTTTATTATTCAGAATTTTTAATTTATTGTTGTGTATCAAAGAGCCTGCTTCTTCATTATACATATGCGTCTAACCAATTCTGCTTTGATTGTTTCAATATCATTGGGATAGTTGAAGTTAAACTATTATTCTATGTATGATAATATCATAGCACAATAGCGCACTTTCTAACAGCTGAAAAAGAGCATTAAAATAACTTTGTATATATAATTTATACTTGTACTAATCATTAGAATAATTTTTAGATTTTCAAATTAACGATCAATTCTAAATATTATAAAATGGTCAATGGTTCGTGTGATATTCCTAAATGCAGCTCATTAGCAAAAGGATTTGATATACCGGTGAGAGGTAAAGACGGTAAATTCCATGATATTAAACTTTGTCCAGAACATAAACAAATCATAATAGACAATCTAACAAAGTGGATAATGATAGAAGGGATGCCCTTCTATAAGGATAAAGTCATGATGCAATGAAGGACTCAGTAGGGATGATTGTCAGAATTTCATGGTTATGGTAAAACTATATTCAATTTTATAGATAAAAATAGTCCAGCGAAGGAAAACTACTTATTATTATCGTCGATAGTTCTGGTAAACTGCAGAGCATCAATAGCAATTCAGTTATTCTGATAATTTTTTACATTACTGATAGTTGCGCCCACAATTAAGCTACATCTTTAAACGGGATATGGAATAGCTGCTCCTTTCTGGCATTTGTTCAAATGAAGGTTTTGCTTTTTCTATCAAGTCAGAAAGATCTTTATTGTGAGGCTGGTAATATGTATCCATATCCTGCTTTGAATTCCAAAAAGTTATAACAATTGATTCGTTCGAATCTTTAATGTTGTCCATTATTATATATCCTTCCATACCCTTTGTTTTTCCTTCCACTTCATTAAAAAATTCTATAAACATTTTTGTAATTTTATCCCTTTCACCTTCTTTTAAGCGAACTCTGTTGTGTTTGGCATACTTTATGTCTAATGTATCCTTCATGATGACAGAGATATTTTAGAGTAATTCTTAAGCATTCACTTTTTGTGATATCGTAAAGAAATTAAATCACAGACAGTTTATGTTAAGCCTGTCTTCAAGAGAAGATAGAGAATTATAATCAACAAGAAAATGCCGATATATTGACCATCCTCCAAGCTTGGGACCGTGAGTACTAAAGTTAAAGGTAATCATACTATGTTACCGCAGCTTAAAGCACCACTCTATATCTGTTCTCTTGATTTTGTCTGAAGTAAAGTCATATCCTGTGCAATTGCTTTCTGTATAATAGTAGGAGATACAGCAACTAATCCAGCTGAGAGCTTTGCTGCTACTTCCTCTTCATCATTCTCTATGTTGCCTTGCTTTCAGTTGCTATATCATTTGATCCTTCTGATCCGTCGTCAGATCCATCAGCATTTTTACTACATCATCATCTCCTTCCTCCAGTCATTAATCAGTTTTTTCTTCTTCTTCTTGTACTGGTAAATCTATTGGTGATGGTAATGGTAGGTCGTCATTGTCCTCTACTACTTCTAATTTTGTAATGGTGAATTGGTCTTTTATTTGTCCACCATTATTCTCATAAAATGTACAAACTAATGTTGTTCCATCAGATGATACATCTACATTAAGAAATCCAAATAAATCCTTATACACAACTGCTCTGTATTCAGAGTCTGTGTGCGAGACAGTAGAAGTCGCACCGCCCGTACCTACCGTGGCTATTACAAGTCCATCAGTGTTATAATAATAGTTGCTTAAATCCTTATTAGTAATTATTGGGTCTTTGCTGTCTTCAACATTGAATCTGAGCGGATATGTTCTCTCATATGTGTGAGCATGTGCTTGTAGTACCAATTTTATCCCATACTGCTCAAAAAGTGGATGATATATATCGATCAGATTATGGTCATATGGCCCATCGATCGTAGAAGTATCACGGATATACATTATGCTATGAAAGAAAGGTATGATCCAATCTATATTGGGATTAGTAGAAGCTTTTTCTAAATCACTTGTTACAAATGCTAATTGCTCTTTTGCTTTATCTTTACTCATATCTAGATATTCTTTGTCTGTTGCTAATGCAATAAAATGAACATTCTGATAATCAAAGGAATAGTATGGCTTTGCAAGATTAAAATGGTTCATCAATGAGTTTAGTTTATCATAAGAGTCCACATCGTGATTACCTATTGCAATCTTCATTATATTATCAATAGGCTGTATATCCTCAAACCAGCAATCTGCAGAATCCATTTCATATGAATAATCACCTAATCCAAGTACTAATTCTGAACTTTTGTCTAATATGTTGTTTACAGTATCTATTGTATCATCTGTACATCCCCAATCACCTGCAGCTGCAAAGTTAAAACCAGGTATAGTAGTAGTAGCAGCATATGCATAGTTAAAATGATCAGTTATAGAATTTCCATTTACGATGATTGATAACATCATTACTGTAGTTACCAGCAGAGATAAAAGGGTAGAAATAAACATCTTGGATAATCTAAAGAGCATATATATTCTAATTAATTCCTTCTCCCCATTCTCTATTATTCTCCATATCTACACTTGCGCCTAATGCTTCTATTGTTTTACTTGTTCTCCTTATAAGCCATATGCCACCTCTCATTCCAATGGTTATCCCGCCTACAATTATGAAAATTATTCAAAGCCAACTGTTGTCGCCCAATGCTACTCTCTAAATTGTTAACTGTCCCTTGAATTTGATTATTACAATATTTACTTATTTGGTCTCTAGTTAGACTGGAATTGTTCAGACTGTGATCATAGCCACATTGGAATGTTTGCCAGAGCACAGGTGATTGTAGAAGTCTAAAGTTAATACTAGAATTTAAGTACCAGTATACTAATCCTATGAACATACTTTCTTTGGAATAGACAAGTTAATTGCTTAACTCCTTCATTTCTTGCTTATTGATAATATGCTATTTTGAATTAGACAACTTCTAAATATGTATACTTATAATATGAATTTATTTTTCTAAATATGTTATCTAAATTAAATATTCTATAATAATACTATTAATAAACACTAATAATCTTATTCTATAAGAGTTTTCTATAATGATTTATTTATAATACAAACCATCATAGTTCAAGGTGAAAACTAATGAGTTTTTGGGGTATTGAACCAGAAGATTGGTTTAGGAGATTCTTTGGTGGTAGTAGAATGCCATCATCATCACCACATCTCATCATCAATAGGAAGAGGAGGATGGTTCGGTGATATGCCAAGACAATTAGATGAAATGAGAAGAGAAATGCAAAGAATGTTTGAAGAACAATTTAAAGATATACAATCAAAAATACCAAAGGAACTAGTGCGAGAGTATGAAACTCCGCAAGGTGGCAAGGTACGTGAAGTAGGACCATTAGTATATGGTTATTCAATGACTATTGGACCTGACGGCAAGCCAAAAGTAAGAGAATTTGGAAATATTAGATCACCTTTTCGGTTAGGAGCAACAGGAACAACCTCCGGCGCTGAACCTATCATTACAGACGAAAGAGAGCCTTTGGCAGATGTAGTCGCATCTGATAAGGAAGTTAAAGTTGTAGTGGAAATACCAGGCGTTAATAAAGAGAACATCAAGATAAATGCCTATGACAACTCACTAGAAATAACGACTAATGATCCACAGAAAAAATATCATAGAGTTATTGATTTACCCTCAGAAGCAGATATCGAAACAGTCAAATCTACATATAAGAATGGAATACTAGAAATAGTCTTTAATAAAAAAGAACAGACAAAACCTAAAGGAAAGGAGATAAAAGTAGAGTAATAAAATAATAAAAAAATTATATCATAACACATCAAATATTATTTTAGAAAAACATAGGAATAGGTGGATGAAAGTATCTGAAGCAATGCAGAAAGAAAGTCAAAATCGAAATCAACTAACTATGGAAGTATAGATCATTAGGGCAAGTAGTAGTAGTTGATAAAATGAAAGTAAGATAATAACTCCTAAAGCGGCGGAAAATAATTTGCAAGAGTAAGTTTATACAAATGCAGAGAAATGGGAATTCGAGTTCGAAATATATCTATAACTAGCAATATCAAAAACAGAGAACTAGTACAAGATCATAGATTACTTTACTTTGAAGTCATCTGAAAATTCCAATGCTTTATCTTGTGAAATGTGTTACTAGAGTAGCATGTAAAGCTAAACAGAGTCAACAAAAAGAATCGAAGGAACCAAATGCAGGATTGATTAAATAAAAAATCACTCTTCTTAATTATATGTCATTATATAATGAAAATGTGTATTATATTAATTAGTTATAAACTGTTATACAGAATTATACAGAATTAATGTAGCCACAAAAATAGTAATGACGTATAAATATGTGTGCAGTAATTAATATTTCTGATACGTATAGTTCAAACATTTCTATTATCGGATTTTGTTACAAGAGTTTTGCAATGCAAATTTGGCTTGGCAGAAGAGTAGATGCCTAATATTACTAACAATACCGGTAATCAATTTGATCAATTAAATAACTAATAGCAGTGCTCAATTTACAGTAAAAACAATTTTGGATAGAAAAAAATTTTCTTTTTATCCTACTGTGACTTACATCTTAAAATCCTAGTCAATTAATTTCAGTATCTATAATATATACATAAAAATGACAACAATAGTTGGTATCAAAACTAAAGAAGGTGTTGTACTTGGATCAGACAAAAGAGCAAGCAAGGGCTTCTTTATAGGTTCAAAAATAACACAGAAAATTTCAAAGATTGATGATAGTTTAGCTATAGCAATTGCTGGACAGCTATCAGATGCAGAATACTTGATTAAAGTTGCAAAGGCCGAAAGAACGTTGATGGAGTTGAGAAGAGGATTTATGCTAACAGTAAAGGAATCTGCAAGACTTATTGCAAATTTGGCATATTCAGGCTTAAAGAATTACCAACCCTACTTTGTAGAATTATTAGTTGCAGGTGTTGATCAAGAAGGTGGACATGTGTATGTAGCAGACATGAGTGGTGCTATCACTAACGAAGATTTTGCATCTTCAGGTTCTGGCTCTCCAATAGCGTATGGGGTTCTTGAAAGCTTGTATCATAAAGAAATAACTAATGAAGAAGCTAAAGAAATTGCAAGAAAAGCAGTATCAGCAGCAATGGAACGCGATCCAGGCTCAGGAAATGGTATAGATGTATTAGTGATTCCCAATCTGTTAGTAGTGGAGGCGGCTAAATAGTAATGTCAGAGAATGGTATGACAGGACCAACATCTAACTCTGGCTTTGGCGGCAGCAGCAGCAGTAGATACCCATACTACTATGGACCTGGAGGAAGATTGGTATTAGTAGATAGCGCATTAGAAGCAGTAAACAGAGGTTCAACTACGATAGGAATTAAAACGCCAAACTTTGCATTACTTTCAAGTCATATCAAGCCGACTAAAGCTTTAGTGGATCCGGCTGAAAAAATATTTACAATTGATAGACATGTTGGAGCCACAGGCTCAGGATACATAGGTGATATCTTGCAATTAATTGATGAACTACGGTTAGAAGCACAAAAGCATAAACTTACATTTGAAAGTCCAATAGATATAAGCTCGCTTGCAAAACATATTGGCTCATACTTGCACAACTATACCATATATGCAGTCAGACCACAAGCAGCCTCAATAATAATTGCAGGAGAGGATCAGACTGGAGTTCAGTTATACCAAGTTGATCCGGGTGGAACTTTCTTTAGAGGATCAGGATTTGCAATAGGGCAATCATCAGATATCGCATTGGACATAATTCAACGAGGCTATAGTGCAGATATGGGTATTGATCAAGCAATTGAATTAAGCACTAAAGCAATAGAAAGAGCACTTGGAGAAAAACCATTGGTGGAGACTGGAGTAGTTATTACAAATAAGAACGGAGAAGCAGCAAGAGGAGAAGTAAACGGAGGTCAGTTCAAAAAACTGTAGTGAATCGATTCGTTCTGTGCGTATATATATGTATATGTATACATATATATATACTTCTTGCATAACATTACATATTCTATTTTATTCTATTGGAAGGTTCGTCATATCCTATTTATTAGACAAATATAAGATGGTATCCAGTCTGAATCGTATAATGACACGGAATAACATGTGTGTATGTGTATGTGTATATCTTCAATAACGAATTAATATATCTCTAAAAGTGAGATTCGGCAGATGGGCTGAATATATTATTTAATTTTGAATTTTGAAGGCCGTGTATAATATATTATATACTAAAAATATTATAAAAAATTATGCATAACAAGATAGCACATTCTGCTGAACATGCTTTTATAGGATCACTTCAGTACTTAACAGGTAAAACACTAAATGTTAGAAAGGTAGAACATCGTAAAGCTGATAATAGCGTATTTATTACAATTCCTAATCTTGATTTAGAGTTAATCATCAGAGCAGAATCAGAGGTGAATTCTCTTATTAATATGGGAAAAAAAATAATAACACATTCTTTTGAATCACTAACTCAAGCAAAGGAACATTTACCTAGCCTACGGGCAAATGAAGAGCGAATAATAGCAGCCAATCCAGTGAGAGTAGTCGAGATTGAAGGTCATGATTTGGCTGCTTGTGCTATGGAACATGTAGAGAATCTCAATGAATGTAGTTTCTTTTTAGTAACTAGAATATCTAAAAATGGCAAAGATTATGAGATTAGTTTTGTAGTAGGAGAGCAGGCAAAAGAGACTGCTATTGCATTATCATTAAAACTATTGAAGATTTGCGAAGAGATAGAAGCAAACTTTAACACAGTTGAGAATACAGTGAGAAAGTTAAAAACAGACAGTGAACTATATCTTGGAAAGTTAAAAAATCTAACCAAGGAAAAGCTTGATAGCATAGTACCCTACATCACTGACCACAGTAAAATAACTATTATTCGTGGAATATTTTTTAATTTGCTAGATGAAGAGATTCGTATATTTGCAGGAAGGAAAATCGCTGAATCTAATTCGGTAGTAGTCATTATTGCTAATATAAATAATCAGAATGACGATACAGCAAGTGTTGTATTTGCAAGAAATAAATCCTTAGTGAATATTGATTGCAACAAATTATTTAGAGAAATATCATCCAAGTATGGACGAGGTGGAGGAACGCCTCATTTTGTTACAGGCGTAGTTGACAAAGAAAGAGTAACTGCTGTTGTAGATAACGTTATTGCCGAAGTGATGAACCGTAGTGTGTAATTATATGAATTACTGCTTCAAGTCACCATCAAAAAAAACGACTACTGGCAATAAAGGCAAAAACTTATCTTAGACAACAATAGATAGCAATTTATCTACAAAACACTGATCGTTTCAAGTTCAGTTTCTTGCATTGCTTGCGATATTGTAATACGGACCATACAATTTTCGTCCTGATTTAATCTGATTTAGTCTTGGTTATACCTATTATTGTTATAGTAGTGCTCATAATTTTTGGATTACCTTTGAATCAAATAGTTGAAGAGCTTTTTCGTCTAACCCAATAAAATGTAAAATGAAATGAGTTACACCTATATCGACGTATTTATTCAAACCATCAATTATCTTCTCTGGAGTCCCTACTGTATGTCCACCAGTCAAATTTTGAATATATTGTTCAACACTTTTATTTTCTTTTTTCTGTCTCTTAGTTTCTTCTATAATCTCTTTGTCTGTTTCTTTTATCAGACATGGAAGCACTATTGAATATTGTATTTGTTTAGCATCACGACCTATAATAGAACAATGCTCTTTTAAAATAGATATTTTTCTTTTCATTTCATCTGGAGAGCCAAAATAATTGAGAATGTGTTAAATCAAGAAAGAGAAATTGAAGAAGAACAAGAAGAAAACCAAACTTGTAGAGAAACATAAGAAGAAGGGTCCTCCACAAATTGATGATTCCTTTTTTAGTAGCATTAGTATTATAGTCTTTGTTGTTTTTGTATTTGTTTTTGTTTTTTATAGAAATATATTCAAAATAAACGTCTTCAAAAATAAAATTGATTATATATATATTTAAAATGCTGTGATTTTGGTTGGTGGTTCATGGGGTTTGAATCTATCCCACATTGAGCCAAATATTATACCTATCATTCCCCAGAATATGCCCATCGTAAATGCACTCGAAATTCTGAATCCTTGTACTAAATCCATTGATACACTTGTTATTTTATCGGGACTGGACGGAAGAGCAAGATAAGCGCCTACAATTATGGCAGCATAAATTAATGGAAACATAATATCTTTAGTTATTATTGATAATTTGTTTACAAGCGTTCTATATATAAATGCCAGCACTAAGAGCACTGAATCCCGATATGACAATAAATGTAACATATAGAGTCTGTCTATGGTATATTGTTTCTGGATCGCCCACTGCAGGTGGATTTGGGGGATACTTTAATGCAGGAATTATAAATAACACAAGATATATTATTCCAGCCAGAGCTAATGCCTTCTTCTTATTACTTGAACCTGGTAACGAAGTTCTAATATATATGAAGATTATTCCAAATAATGCTGATAAGGATGTACCTAATATAGTTCCAGCAACAATTCCTCCACCTTTCTGCCACATTCGATATCCTGCTACTTCAGATGGGTTAATTACTTTGCCTTCTGTGACTGCAGCATTTTCTATTTCTATGTCTATTGCCTTGTCGATATATGGTTCTACTATAACTTGATTAATTATCCCTAATATAGTCCCAGCAATTGCACCAGAAACAAGGGTTATTGCAAGAAAGGTCAGTGCCTTCATATTTTTTTTGACTCAACGCCTTTTACTTACATCAAATACTATTACTACTAGTGACATGGAAATCCTGCAGAATGTCTCATGTCATGATAGAACTCATGCATCCACATAGTATCAAAAGCTTGGTTTCCTTGAGCTAGGCTGAAAAGATTTCCTTGATCATATCCTACCATGAACATTCCTAATACCAATATTCCTAACAACACACCAACTACTGTCTTTGGTATTGCATTAATATCATTAGTAATTTGTTTGCTAACTAACATTTAGCATCTACACAAAGCTCTATTATTTAAAGTGGAGGTCAGTTTATCCAACACAAGAGCTTTTCATTCAAATGAGTGTTCCATGAACAACTAAAGAAATACAATTAAATTTTTCAATGGGAAGTTAACAGTATAACAAATAATGCATCAGTATGTTAAAATGCTTGAAAACATTTCAGGCAGGTATGCACCCAGTAGAGTTCTTTCCTTTGATATGGTACATGTATTCAAAGCATTACAGCTTATGGAAAATAGAGGGCATGTAAGTAGAGATTTACTATGTCAGGAACTCGTTCTTGGAGAAGGCACAATAAAAACATTACTAAAACATTTGAAAATGCATGGCATGATAAAATCTACTAATGCTGGAACAAAAATGACAAGCAAAGCTACCACAATATTTTCAGAACTACTATCCTATATCCCTGAAGAAATGAATCTTCCAAAGTGTTCTATTGCACTAGGTAAATTCAATTATGTAGTTTTGCTAAAACAATTTAGTTTTGCCATAAAGTCAGGATTAGAACAAAGAGATTCTGCCATAAAAATGGGAGCATTAGGTGCTACTACTATGTTGTTTAAAGACGGTAAATTTGTAATGCCTGATACTAATTATGATTCAATGAAGAAAGAACCATATATTTACAGTTTGTTGATTGAAAAATTAAAACCAGAAGATAGGGATATTATAATAATAGGAAGTGATGATATATCTGAGAAAACAGCAGAACTTGCTGCAAAGAGTGCTGCGCTATTGACTATTATGAATCATGAGAAACATGTGTAGCAGTTTATACGATGAGGAGAATTGACACTATATATTATTTTTTGTTGTTGTTGTCGATGATTATTATCATTACTAATGGTGTTGGTATTCACACCATTAGTAATAGGGAAGGAGGAGGAGGAGGATAAGGAATAGTAGTATTTTACTAATTTTAGTTTCTAAACAGGTTCTAAAATCCAAGTTGGATTATTATTATTATCTGAATTAGTGATCTTTATGAGCACACACACATTCTCTCTATAAAATATGTTTTTTAAGCAAACGTATGTACTTGCGGTTATTATCACTATTTTATGGAAGAATGTTATCAGGATAATACAACATCAAAGAACGATTATAATAACCACTCCTTTATCCTACTCTTCTCAAAATCAAGTTTCTTTCTATATGATTCTTCTGAAGGTGGATCTAGTCTTGTAATTGGACCTGTTATGTTATAGAAATCAGCAGCAAGAAAACCTGCTTTTTTACTTCCTATTTCCATAAAACAAAAACCTCTACCATCGAATTTTTCATTATGTGACTGATTTGATATTTCATTAATAATTTGGTGGCTAACGGACTTTGCTTGACCTTCTGCAAATATTCCTGCTTTAGGAATAACGGCCATTTGATCAACCTTTATTTCTGTTACATCTCCTATTGCAAAAACATTTTCATAATTTGTTTTAAGACTAAATTTGTCAACATCAATCCAATTTTGTCCCTCTTTTACCAAGCCAGAACTTTTTATAACTGTAGGAACTTTATGCGGTGGAATTCCTATTAACAAATCATAATTTGCCTTATTTCCATTTTCAAATTCTATTATTTCTTTGTCTACAACTGCTTTTAATTTATGCAGCGGATGAAAGTTAATATGGTTATCATTAAGTAAGTTAACGATATCTTGACTTAATTTTGCTCCAGCTACAGGTAACGCAATTGGAGCAGGTGTATAGAAATCAATATCAATAGAATCTCTCACTCCATTTTTAACTAAAATATCGTTAATAAGTAAAGATGCTTCATAGGGGGCAGGTGGGCATTTATAAGGAATATTTGTTATACAGATTGCTATACGTCCATTTCTTAATGCTACTATCTTTTCTCTGAGTTTTGGAATTTGCTCAGCATCATAGAGATTAAAGCCTCCATTGCATATAAATCCGTCAATTTCTTCTGCTGCAAGTTCTGCACCTAATGCTATTATCAAATAATCGTATTCTAATTTATTATTTGATCTGGTTTTAATAAATTTTTTAGAGATATCTATTGTTGTTACTTCGTCGTTCAAAAATGTAATTTCTTTATTTTCTAGTTTGTTCAAAGCAATCTGGGAATCTTCTAATCTTCTAATTCCACTGAGAATCCATAAATTTACAAGCCCCATCATAAAAAATTTCCTTTTATCAACAACTACAATTTGATGCTCTAGCGAAAGATTTTTTCTCAATAAATTAGCTGCAGTCAATCCACCAAAGCCTGATCCTAAGATTACAATACGTTTTCCTGCTGTCGTCAAATAATATTAACAACATAATGATTAAAGCTCACGTAAAAAAAGATTGTTGTGTTTTAAGAATATTATATGCATAATATGAGAAGTATATTTGACACTCCTCTTTTATTTGATATATATCTTGGAAGAGCCTGTTAGGATGGATACTTGAATACAAGATAATATCATAATGTAAAGTGACAAATAATAATAATAATAGAAAAACTAACCTTATATCTATATTGTAAAAAGTATGGATCTGCAAATTCTATAAGCGTAAAAATGAAATATATACATGATATTTACTAATCACGGATAGTTGAAAATTTGAGCTCAAAGATTGAAATGAGATTGAATGGCAAAAAGTAAACAATCAGAACTTAAGTAGTAGTAGTCATAGCCAACTAGAATAGCAAAATTACATAGGTAATAAAGTGACTGTTAGTAAAAGCACATATCATCATATCTTCATGAAACTTATGAATAAAGTTAGTATCTAATTCAATTATAGTATTGGAGATCTGCTTCAGCCAATATTTGCTACCTTTTACTAATTGATTTCTCAATCTCCTTAGCAAGAGCAATATCTCGTTTAGTTATTGCGTCAACATCAAATGATTTTAAAGAAAGTTTGACAGTCTTCCAGTTAATTGTGATAATTGGATGATGATCAAGTCTTTCAGCGATCTTTGCAATATCATTTACAAACCCAATAGCATCCATAAAGCTGGAGAATTGAAATGATTTAACAATTTTTCCTTCTTTTAATTCCCATTTGCTATCTAATTCTGCAATATTTTCTTCTATCTCTTCATTTGATAACATATATGTTATAGCTGGAATAATTAACAATTAAGAATTGCTGTTTGACAACAATATTAAATGAGGTATTATTACATCTCAAAATACAGAAGATTTTCAGATGTAACCTAGGTGCTTTGAATTGATGATTCTTTAGAAGACCACATAAAGAATACTTCTTCTATTCCATAGTTAGAGCTGTCAATCAGTAATTAAAATACCTGATAAGTTTGGTTTTATACCAAATTTATAATAGAGAGTATGAATTTCTATCTTTCATGGCAAGACTAGTTAGAAAAGAAGATAGAGGACCGATCGAAGTCAAAGTAGGAAATGCAAGTAAGTGGATCTGTATGTGCGGATTAAGTAGTAATCAGCCCTTCTGCGATGGCTCACATAAAAAGACAGCAGATGAAGAAGCAGGAAAAGTTTATAGATATAATACTGATGGAACCAGAAATGAAATTCAATAGAAATAAAAATTCAAAAGTCTGATCCTACTCCTATTATTATTATTATTTTTGTAATGGCAAATGTTTAATTTTCATACTTTTATAGAAACTATGAGATTAAACCACAATATATACAATATATAACCTACAGAGGAATTATCTTTAGCAAATGACTTGCTATGCGAAAAGTCCAATTTACTTACAAATGCAACTGTAGTTGATATGTTATAGGATTATTATATCTTGAGTTAAAAGCGATATATCTGAAACTAATACCCTACTTAATAATCATAATGAATATTTGTAAAAAAATTAAAATAAATTAAGGTATATACCTTAAATATATATATCAATATATGTATATACATATATATTGTACTATAAATTTCTGCCTACTGAGTGATAATAAGAATATCAGATCTATCGCGTTATGGATGCTTCCATCATAGAAGAGATTGATATTTTCAGCAAGTTTATTCAGCTTAAAAAGAGGAGGTACCAACTAAGTCAATTCTATTGCTGCTAAGTAAAGATAACAGAGCGAAAACATCACAGAATATTTCCAAAAGATTTTATAAATATAAACAACAGCAACAGCCTATTGATCGAGGATAAAAATCGGCGTACAAATAATATGAGAAATAGTCTCCCCAATCATATGTCATTTTGCCTGAATTTGTTTATTTTCTTTTATTTTTTAATTGATGCCTAAGCAGTTAAACAATAACTTATTTATCACAAAGCAGATAATAACAATAAAAAAGTGTAACGCATCGAAACAAAACACTTTCACGGTATATGTGTGACCCACCCACATTTTTATAGTCAGAAAACCAATTTCAGCCCAGATACAAATAAAAATTTACTTATCGGCAAGAATTTTGTGTAAAGTAGGCGATAAGATAATAAAAGTAAAATCACATCTCTATTAAGTATCAAGGAGTATCATCTAATAGTTATCTGCGATTTTAGAATTTATTCACTTGGCTCCTCTTAATAATCAAACATTAAAAGCCGAGAGTGTTAATTCTTAATACTACAATATTTTTAAACTTAGATATCTATACAATTCTTAATGCTTTTACATGAAATTGATCATATGTCTGTTACAACTCTAATGGATAATTATACTGATAGACTTCTACCAACTTCCTTGCCTGCGATTAGGCCACCAATGGTAATGCATGGAAGGTTTCTTCCTGCTCCAATTGCAGAACATGGTTTTTCAACAATTATCGAAATCAGATACAATGATGATAATAAAAAAAATATATTTCTCTTTGATACTGGTGTAAGTGAAAATGGAATAATTTTTAATGCAGATATATTTGGAATAGATCTTAAGAGTATTGAAGCAATTATCCTGAGTCATGGTCACTTGGATCATTGTTCAGGCCTTCTGAATGTGCTAAAGCGAATGTCTAAACCCATTAATGTCATAGCTCATCCTGATGCTTTCCTAAAACGATGGCTAGTATATCCTGATGGAAATAAGGCAAAGATGCCAGTACTTGACGAAAAGGAATTGGAGAATAATGGAGCAACAATACACAAGATTAGAAACGTAAACTTTCTTCCAAGTAACAATGATGATGATGTTGGTGGTGGTGGTAGGTAGTAATGGTGTCAGTTCACCACTTATGATTACAGGACAAATTCCTAGAGAGACAAGTTTTGAGAAAGGTTTTCCACTTCAGTATGCAGAGATCCAAGGTGAGAAAGAACTCATCCCTGATCCGTTAGTGAATGACGATCAAGCAATAATAGTAAATATTAGACAAAAAGGATTAGTGATTCTCACAGGATGTGGTCATGCTGGAATTATAAATACCATAAATTATGCTAAAAAGGTCACCAAAATAAACAAAGTTTTTGCAGTTTTGGGAGGATTTCATCTGACTGGAGGTATATATGAAGAAGCGATAGAACCAACAATCAAGGAGCTACAAAAAGCAGATCCTAAATATATTATACCTTGCCATTGCACTGGCTGGAAAGCAACTAATAAAATAATTGAAGTGATGCCTGAAAAATTCATACAGACAAGTGTAGGTACATCATTTAATTTTTAATGATCTATTTCCACCATAAAGTTATTCATGATTTTGAGCTTAATCATGTTTTGATGCATGAGGTTCCGTTGACAAATAGACGATAGTAAGAAGAAGAAGAGAGAAAATAAAGGTTCTAATTAGTAGTTATGATATATTGACATAGTTACCTGTAGACAGAACAATTTTTCTTATCGCAGAAATCAACTACATAGAAAGACTAGAAATATATATTATGAGGTTACTTTAGGGATTGAACTTAATAATAACTTGGTTTTTATTGTATGGACATCTGTATTTCTTTTATTTTCCTAAGCTTCACGATGATTTCTCATTTTCAACTGAAAATTCTCAATTAAGTTTATCTCTCCTTGATTTTGAGCTGACTTACTATTGCTATCAGTATAGTTGTTCGTAAAGATTGTAAATTTAAACTGATCTTTAGTCGCTACTGGTAGTCCCTTCCTGATAATATCAAATAATATCTGGAAATATTCTTAGACATCTAAATCTTATCCGATTCCAGACAGAGAAGTCTAGACTGCAATGAGAATTGTTAATCTTTAGAATAGCAGTGTAATGAAAGAAGAAGAAGAAGACGAAGAGAAAATGGAACCTATTTCGTAACTCACTTTACTGTCAGAAGACAGAAAGATATTTGATAAGATGTTTTTTTCCTATTTCACATTTATACAATTCAGGATGTACCTAATCTACTAAACATGTGAGAATACCTCTAACATGACGATAATTTTTTTATCAAAAGTTATCACCAAAGTTTTTCATGCGTTCATTAACTTGTTCTTTTGGCGAACGTATCTTTGTTCCAGATTTGTGCTCATTTTTATGAGTTCGATAGTCTGTCTTCTTTTCATTTTCTTCTCTCACATGATGTAGCCTGTCCTTCTCGTGAATGAATTCTTTACCACAATTATTGCATTTTACAATTGCATGATGATGTATATGTCGGGCGTGTTTGATCAAGTCATCATAAATTTTAAATTTTTCGCCACACTGATCGCAGACATTTTTGTTATGATGGAACAAATTCATTTACAATTGTAGTTGATGCATTGACTATAAGGATTTTTTGGTCAATGTAAAGTATAAGGAATCACATGATATATGTATCAAATTTAATATGTGTGCGAGGCTACAGCGCTTTTATTCAATGATATTATTATATCAACAAAAGAAGTCATAATACTGGCAAATATTTTAATAAATCAATCAACAAATAAAATTTTTTATCCTTTATGTTGATGACCTTTCCTATTAACGCTAACCTATGTCTTATTGTCATGCCAATTATAAATAATATCCCAATATCTGATAAACTATTGCCAGTTTGCTAAAGGATGTACGTATGCATTTATCCATATGGCATTGGATTACTTTCAATATCGTAGAGTAAGTAACAACACTATACACGCTGTCTCTAATGATATATGATTGATTGCCTATAATGAATCAGTTGATATAGAATGTCTCTTAACAGGTCATTGCAAGAATCGGTTTGAAGTTATAGTCTTCTAAAGGTTATTTAATTCTTAAACTAACATTGGGATCGTCATTATAGCGACCATCAAAATTTCATCAAAATTTTCTTAGTGTTTGGTATCATATGAATCAACTAATTTTACATTTGCTTGTTGTATGGAAGATATTGGAATACTAAAACTAAATGTAGCTCCCTTTCCATCGGCATTATTCTCAGCCCATATCTTACCTTCATGAGATTCTACAATACTTTTGCAAATAAACAATCCCAATCCAGTACCTTCAAAAGACTTTGAAGCAAACTTTGAAAATAGTCTTGGTTCAATCTCGGGATCTATGCCCGAACCAGTATCTTTGATGCTAACAACTACTTGGTTATTATTATTATCTTTTCTTACACTAATCAATATAACACCTTCTTTAGTGAATTTAATAGCATTTCTTATCAGATTAGAAATAACTTGACCCAGTCTGAGTTTATCTGCTTTTACAATAATATTGTCATCATTAGTTTTGTATATTAGTTTCAAGTTGCCATTAATTTTTTCAATTTCATTTTTATGGTCTTGTATTGCATTTGATATTACATCATTTAAATTGAATTGTTCTTTGTTAACTACTAGTGACTGACTTTCGATTTTTGTTACATCTAATATATCCTCAGAAAGCCTCTGCAATCGTTTTGCATTTCTAGTTATAACTTCTAATAATTCACGCTGTTTGCTATCCTTTATTTTAGAGCGAAGAATATCTGATAAGCCAAGCACCGGCTGTATAGGAGTTCGTAATTCATGAGCTGCAACATTGATAAACTCCTTCTGTGCCTTGTCTGCTTCTTTTAGTTTTTCATATTGAACACGAATTTCTTGTTCTCTTTCTCTTAATCTCTTATTATACTGTACACTTGATAATGCAAGAGCAATAATTATGACAAAATAACTTGTATCCTTGAATATATGAGCTACATTATGTCCCGACTCAAAAAACGTAAGAGAAAAAGACATTACAATTTGGGCGAAAATATCAATTATTAGCGAACCTAGAATTCCTTTATAGAACACATCATTTTTACGATAAAGCTGATTTTTGTAAAAATATACCAGAGCGATTGAAAATAGTATCAGTGAAGGAATTTCGTATGGTCTATGTATAGGAAAATCAATTACTATCCCTGGAAAAATTGTAAGGAATGAGACAATAGAGACACCTACTGCTAAAGTCACAATTAGAGATAAATAAGTTATGAATGTTCTGTGTGACAGCTGTTCGGATTTTTTTGGTACAATGGCAAACTTTATGATTGCTATCACCATCATAGCGCTGATAAATGTCCTTCCAGCAAACCATGTCTGTGGTATAAAGTATCTGAGAAAAAAAGGATCATCCATAGCCTGGTATGAGATTATAGCATGCATCAAATCAATTAAAGCACTCGTAAGAAACCCTATACCCATAAAAAGAGCATATTTATCATTTAATGTATAAGCGCGTGTTATGCAGTAAAATGCTACTATTGACGCAAATATTACAGCAATTATCTCAAAGTAAAAGTGATCAACATCAGCTGCTATCCAAGTATTAGGATTAGTAGATAGAATTGCTATTATTATTAGAGGTATTGATGGTACAATTGTATATTTAATTAAAGTCTGATTAGTAAGAAAGGAGAAAGGTGATGATGATGATGATGATGATGATGATGATAACATTGTCTTCTTCCTCTTCAAATCTTTAAGATCACCATAATATCCAAAGCAATAGTCTATATTTAAGAATGTCTTAACAATTTTGATTTTTAAAGGCAGATAATTTTATCTATTATCTAAAAATTCTCATTTAATGTAAAATGTAAAAATCATATAATATAGAAACAGCATAACTTGTTAATTTTACTTGTTGTGTTGTTTGTAGTGAGAAGAGTACTGTCAATACAAAAACAATAATAATTATCAACAATAACGTCAAAAAATAAAAAGTTAGAGTTTGTATTATAATATATCTCTCTCTCATGCTATTTTCATTTACTATATGGACGTCTCATATGTGAGTGAACGTAAGGATTGAAGAAAAGAAGAAGAAGATGATTAAAAATTGAAAGGGTTCTTATCGAGAAAATAGGTTTTTTTGCAATATAGAGTATATGAAGAAAAGACTTCGCAGAACGTAGCGTTATATTATAACATAATTATCAAAGATAGTCAATGAGATATCAGCCGACACACTATTATATTTCCAAGATATATTGTTTGTTTGTTAAACGAAGCCATGTCGTCTTCTGGGATGTCTATATTTGAGCATATCAATGAGCTACGTTCAAGAATACTCCGTATTGTTATTTCTCTGATAATTATTACTATTTTTTGTATGACTATGGGGATAAAACCGATTATATTTGATTTAGATGTTGATAACAACAACGCAAATGATCTAAAATTATATATTCCTTATCCTTCTCCCTTTGAAAATATTGCTCTTCAGGTTACCAAATATATGGAAAGCACTCTCCTTCCACCAGAGGTAACGCTAATTCAAACAGCTCCTGGGCAGGCATTCTTCGCTCATGTACATGTCTCACTATTACTTGGCGTTATTGGTTCTATGCCAATAATTATCAAAGAGGTATATGGCTTTCTCTCTCCAGCAATTGGCAAACACACAAAGAAAATTGGAGTAATCAATGTGTTTCTTCCTACTGTGTCTCTATTTATCATAGGTATGGCATTCTCGTATGTTATAGTAATTCCATTTATGCTTACTTTTCTATACAATTACGGTCAAGCAATAGGCGTTGAGACGTTTCTTAATATCAATGAATTTATCTCTTTTGTATTGCAATTCTTTTTGGGATTTGGAATTGCCTTTGAGCTTCCTGTCGTAATGTATGCAATTTCTCTTACTGGCATAGTTGATTCGAAATTTTGGAGAAATAACTTTAGGTACGCCGTTATAATTTTGGTTATTTTTGGTGCATTGATAACTCCAGATGGTAGTGGAATTACTATGTGGTTTATGGCAGTGCCTATGATTACATTATATCTTATAGGTATGCTGGCAATTAGAAGGAGAGAGAAGAAAACCCTTGAGATTTCGTAAAGTGTATTAAAGGAAAACCCTTAAATCGTTGCTATTGATATGAATGTTGAAATGGAAAGCTTACCTCTGAATATGATGCAGATGATACCTTCAGGATTTGAGTGGATATTTATTGTTGTGATAGTGGTAGTTATCTTTTTCGGTGCAAAGAAAATTCCAGATCTTGCTAGAGGTTTTGGTAAAGCTACTACAGAATTTGAAAAGGCTAGAATTGAAGCAAAAAGAGAACTTCGTGAAATTAAAAATGCAGGAACATCATCATCAACAACAACTGCAGATACAGCTGCAAGTAGAGAAAAGCTAGAATCTATTGCTGATACTCTAGGAATTGATTATACCGACAAAAATGATGACCAACTTAGATTAGCCATCGAAACAGAAATTAATAAAAGCCAAACCAAAGCGTAAGAAGACTATTATTAATTAATTTTTTATTCTTAATCTTTTTTTATTCTTCTTATTCTGACTCTCTATTTTGATACTGTTTTTTTGTATAATTCTTACTTGGTAGTTTGTTATTCATGTGTAAAGAAATGTAGATGTTTCCTATTCTGGATAAAATACTATAAGATACATCGTAACAAGGATATTATCTATTTTCTCTTAATATGTAGTGGAGAATAGAATATCAAAAATTTACAACAACGCTTTTATAATCTATAATAATAAGCAAAAGAGTGTCAGATAACAACTTATCAGATAGTAAGATAACGCGTAGAGACTTTTTGAAGGCTATGTTTTGGGGTGGTACAGGTCTTGCGCTCGGTGGAATGGGTTTTTTTAATATCAAAAATAATAATAAAAGCAGACAGTTTGCCTTTGCAGACGGCGGCGGTGGTAACGGAAATGGAGGCTCTTCAGTAAGGCTTCCAATGAGTGAATCAGAGCGTAAAGCCATGGGCTTTGAGTTCCGCGAAGAACTTGCTGAAAGAACCTATGGCATAGAATGGCCTGATCATCCAAACAATGGTGAGGAAAAGGATTATCCCTATATTGCTAATTTCAGTAAAGCGTTACGTCACAACAAATTAGGTGAGCCAGATAAAGAATCATATGAAAGCTTTCTCAGAGCAGTAGAGGCTGGGACATTTGAAGCATGGGAAGCAGTCGAGCTTGGAACTTTTGAGGAACCACACTTAAGATTATTTAATCCTCTAGCAGGATTAACATTTCCTACAGAGGGTCCAGATCCTTTCGGATTATTCATGCCACCTGCTCCTAGAATTGATTCGCCTGAAGGCGCAGCTAACATAGCTGAAGTTTACTGGATGGCACTCGCTCGGGATGTGTATGTTGGTGATTATGATAGCAATAGGACTATTGCTCAAGCAGCAGAGGACTTGTCGTCATTTTCTGGTTACTTTGGTCCTACACGAAATGGTAAAGTCACCCCAGATAACATTTTCCGTGTTAATTTTCCAGGAGTATTAAAAGGACCGTTTGTTTCCCAGTTTGCACTCCAGGGAACCCCGATTCCACCTTTTGGACTAACGCCCAAAGATGGTGTTGTTATAACGGGATGGTCTAATACAATAAACCAGCGCATTTTAACCGCGAAGCAGCCTGGGGTTGATTATCTAACTGACTTCAGGGAATGGCTCCATGTAGAAAATGGCCACGATCCGAGAAGAGGTATGTTTTGTTCCCAAGACTGGGATAGCACCCCTCGATTTATGCGTTATGGACGAGATTTAGCCAATTGGGTTCATTATGACGATGTTCCTTCCCAGGAATTTACAATCGCTTGCTTGATCTTGATACATCAGACAGTTCCTTGTATGAGAATAGTGCCTGATCCAGCGGCTGTTCTCTTTGGAGGGAGTGCTCCATTTGATCCAAGCAATCCATACGCAGGTTCACGCACACAAGAAGCATTTTTCAACTTTGGAACTTTTCATCCACTCGCCTTTCTCACAGAGGTGACACTTCTTGCACTCCGGGCAGTATGGTTCCAAAAGTATTATGTACATAGGACTCTACGGCCTGAGGAATTTGGAGCACGTATTCATATTCAAAAGACTGGTCAAGCAGAATACCCAATTCATCGCGACATACTTGAATCTAGTGTCTTTGATCAGCCACAATTTATGAGAAGAGATTCATTTCTGCTGCCACTGGCATTTGCTGAAGGAGCTCCACCTCATCCCTCTTATGGTGCGGGACACGCTACTGCTGTAGGTGCTCAGGCAACAATCCTAAAAGCATTCTTTGATGAGACATTTGTTCTACCAAACGCATATGTTGCAAGTAGAGATGGTAAAGAGCTTGTGCCCTACACAGGCCCGGGCAAAGATGAATTAACAGTAGGTGGTGAGCTAAACAAGCTGGCTTCTAATGTTGCTTTTGGTCGGAATTTTGCAGGTGTTCACTATCGCAGCGACGCTGAGCAATCCATGTTGTTGGGTGAAAAGGTTGCAATTGAGCTTCTCGAGCAGCGAAGTAGGGGATTTCCAGAGAGTGGTGCTTTCACTTTTACCAAGTTTAATGGAGAAAAGGTAACCATCAGCTTCCCATAGATAGAAGGACAGGATAGAGGAAAAAAGAGAGAGATTTATAGATAAAGGCTGATTGACTGCTTACGCTTTCTCTCCTCTCCAATTTTCTAGCACTATCAAAAATTAGATAAAATTTTTATTCATTTACCTATTTATTTTAAATTTTAATCTCTCCCTGCATCTTGACTTAAACTTTTTATGGTTGTATCTCATCATCTGCTGTAATTTTTGCTTAATATCAGTTGGCTCCCATATTACACTGTGTCTATTTTTGAGAGCTTTCAGCTAGGAAATGTCATCACAACTATTGATTTTTCAAGGAATACTGTGAAAAAGATCAAAAAAAAGTAAAGTTATAAATACTATCCGAATTTATTGTATCCAACATATGAACATAGTTCATGAACTAATTCATGAACAAGTTCACACTTTTTTACCCACTCTTTTTTGACAGGCTAATTTATAATATCCACATTAGTTTCTAGGGACTAACCAATGTAGGAGGAGGAAAATGTTACCACTTAACAGAAACAACAGTATATAAATTAGTTAACTTCAAAGTTACAGGTCATGAATGTACAATAATGTTTTAGAATAGTAATTACATATATTCTATAATAAAATTGTAATAGCGGTAGATTATAGGACAATACGAAGATAAAATATTAAGATCCCACAAACTGAATTGTTTATCTGGGGTAAACACTCATTACACCTAAAATTTTTAATGGAAATTTATATGATAAAAGATCACAGATGTGTAGATATAAACTATTATTCTAATATTGAGTTTTAGACTAGTCTTTTTGTAACATTATAATGTAATGTTTATTTTATGGATAAGATAGTCATTATGTTACCTAATAAAGGAAATAAATAATACTAGTCTACGATAAATAAAACGTCACAGTTATATAACATCAATATTTCATCATCGCTTCGATGAAAAACATAATTGTATTAGGTCTTTTATCTACAGTGGCTTTGTCTGCAATTGGAGCAATAGGTAATATGGCAATGCCAGTGTTCGCTGACGATGATGAAGATGGTAAATACGAGAAAGCAACACTCTACTGCAAAATAGCTCACTTTGATAAAGATAATTACTACGACGAGGATTACTACGACGAGGATTACGACAACTTTGATAAATCTAATGCACTAAGTCTAGACTGTAAGATAGGAGACTATGACGAAGACGACGACGATTAGATATCATTAGGACGAACCTTTCCAATAACAAATAAGAAGGGCTCTTTGTAAATAGTCCAAAAGAGTAAATCAGCAAATATCAACCTTTTTTGTCATCTTTCTTTCCAGAATAGACTTTAGTATAGATAATATTATATATAGCTATATATTTGCGTTACCTGTAATTGGTAATAATAGTAACTAATTAAGATAAAAGCTGAAAGAAGTAGAATTAGGCTTGTTTACTCAACAATAAGACTGTGATTAGGTACATCATAATTTTCTCTTTCTATTCAAAAGAGTATAAGAATTAAAGAACCTTTTTCATTTGATCTCAAATATTAAGTTAGAATAGAGTGATCTATTGTGTATTTAGAGCCAGAAAAATTACCGATCAATAGAACACTGACCAGAAAAATTAGTTGATTAAAGTTATTGATCAAGAATTATAATATGATTTTAGAACATTATGCAAATATTTTCACAAGCAGATATAGCAATTGAACTGAAGATAGGATAAGAAAGAGAAGGGAGATAGGTAGGTAGTATATATGTATATATATATTTATTATTTCTATTGCTATAAAACTGCAACCATTACTGAATCGAGTTGTTCATATTTTCCTCTATCTTCAGATATGCTTATAGAATGTCTGTTCTTGAAGAGTGAAAATAGAGACAATATATATATTTATATATATATGTATATAATTTTGGATAAATAATTATAATGATTATACTGTTTATCGAAATACTAGATTACTATATTATTTAGTAAGATAATTCGTCATAACCAAGATTTTAACAAGAGAATGCTATCAGAAGCATTACATTAATAGTAAGATTCTATCTTATACACATTATCAAATCACTTTAAATATGGTCTATTAAATCTCTTATCGAACATTAAATGATGACAAGAGATAAAACCAAAACCAAGAAATGTTTAACTAGAGTAGTAACATTTGCAATGTTTAACAACACTGTTGCTTCTCCTGTTGTAAGGCACAATGGAGAAGTTTACAATTGAGTAGTAAAATATACCCTATGATCAGATAAAAAAATGCAATATTTGACAATCTTAGCAGCATCAACTACTCTACTGGCTGGAATATTGCATCTTGCAATGATAGGACCATTCAATAAACCTTCTAATTTTCCAATGGAAATGCTTCCACTTACTGATCTTGATATTCATTATATCTGGTGGAGCACAGGTATTTTGGGCTATACCGATGTTTCTAGGTTGGAGTATTCGATGGTACTATATGGGAGTAGTAGGAACTATAGGATTAGTACTTTTATTGGCTTTCACAAGAATTCCTAATCCAATTACAGGACATGCATTACAAAATAATAATATAGGATATGTGACAGAGATAGTACAGATAGCATACATAATAATAACAGGAATAATAATTGTGAAGCAAAGAAGAAGAACAAGAAGATTGAATGTTAAGCCAGAAAAAAGGTCATAGTGTCATTATGACAATCTCTATTATCTTCTTTTTGAAAGACTTCCATAATTTTTGTAACTTGAAAAACAATTTTGTCTTAATCTCTTTATCTTTCCTTTTATTCCTTAAATCTAGCCTATGTCACTACAATTATCTATGAAATTTTTATTATGCATTCTGTCAGAAATGGAACTTAGCAGATGTCGGTCTAGAAGTGACGACAACAACAAATCTACTATAAGATAGACTAGCATATGTATCTATATATGATGTGTCAATTGATTTGTATGGAAAAAATCCTACAACACTTTGTAATATTACTGACAGCAGTTAGTATCATTATGGGGATATCAACAGTAGCAATGTTTATACCCCAAGTAGCATATGCAAGCACGGACGAATCAAGTTCTTCGTTATCATCTGATGTGTGAAGATTGTGGATCAGATGAACTCCCTGCAATTATAGACGGAACAGTAAGATGTATGGGACGCAGGAGAATGTTACTCTTCACGAGTTTGAGTTTGACGGAGAGAAAGTGAAACATTGTAACTTTCTGACGAATAGTGACGAATAGCTATCCTAAATGAGATAAATTATCTCATAATAGGATATTTAGTAATTGTAGCTATGATTTAGAATATTTGTCGAAATTATATGTATATGGTTAGGAAAAATTAGATAAGTGGCCATTATAGCAATTATTAAGAGGGCAATAACAAGGCTCACAACAACATTGAACTCGTAGCCTGTCAAGGCTAAAAGTACAATATGCTTTACCTACGATTTCACTATGACAAAAGAAGTATATTGCTACAACAAAAATACCCGTACACAAACTTAATTCGTAGTAAGGCAAGATGTTGAGCAAATAAGGTCTCAAAGATAAATGTATAAAGTGTGACAATATTCTATGATAGTAACGTCATAATCATCATCACATGTTCAGTCAGAAAGTTGAATGGAGTGAAAATAAACGCGAAATGAAGGAGAAAGACCCTAGAGAATATGAGGAGGAAGAAGAAGAATAAGTATGAGAAGGAGTATCTAATAGATATCAAATACTTTATTCTTTTAGCATGATATCTGTTTTCTCTGTAATGCCCATAAGTGCTAGTCAGAGGCTATTTCACGACTAACTCGTGTTTTACTTTACCCACTTTATAATTATTTAAACAAAAAACAATATACAAATAACTCTTTAATTTCAACTCCTATATTACGATATATACATATAGTTATAGCGTCTTCATACAGGCTTTTGGAATTGATGCTACTAGGTAAATTAGTCTGCTTCTAGATACGGGAGAAAAAGAAGATGTTTCCAAAGATCTGCTTTAGAAACTGCTACGCTCAGCAAGCAATGCAGAATATTCTTAATTTCCTATATATGGTAACATAAGGTAATCTTATCCGCAAATGGCATCAATATTTAATAGACAGGAAATTCTTTTATTGCTGGGGTAAAAAGTGAGACAAATAACAAAAACATTAGAGCAGTTTGAATTAAGGTGGATAGTGACATAGAAGGGACATAGTTATACTGGAAAAAAATGAAAAAGAAGAAGAAGAGAATATGTAAATATTGTGGATGGGATATGGACGAATCAGATATAGAAATATTGATTTTCTTTCATTCTGATTGTTGGAAAGAATATAGAAAAGACGGTCTGCTATATCCTATGCCAGGACATGTCAAATAATACTAGTAGTAATTGTTGTGGTTGTGGTGATAGTACTGATTATCAGATCTGTGTATTCTATACCGCTAATTCCTTGTCATAATATTGCATTTGAAAAATAGGCATTATGATAATTCTTGATTCTTCATTTATTCCTATCTTGATTCCAAATGACAAGCGCGTACATATGGAAAAGATCTTTTAACGATTCTTTATCTATTGTAGAATTTAGATAGATGTGATAAAAAATTAAGCCCGCGAGATTTATGTGCTACTCTTTTTTCTTGTCTATAGTATGTTTCTCTATATTACTGCCATTATTACTATTATTATTAACAATCCGTTCTAAATTTTCCATCTTCTATCTTGATGCTATATTGCCTTGATACAACGTTAGAAATTACTAAAGATAATAGAGGCAACAAGACGCATTTTCTAGTGATATCTTTTACGCTAGTAGCAAATTGTTATTATTATTAACGTTACCATTTAATCTGACTCTCACTTTAGAAATTAAATTAAATTAAATTAAATTCACGAGTGATTATTCTTTTCTTTGAAACGGTGTGATGTTTTTTATCTAAAGACTGACACGATGTAAGAAAAAATACTGTGAAAAAATATGAACTCTAACAAAAAAAGATGAGGAAGGGAAGTTTCCATTAGCATAAACTAGATGGAGTAGGTGGGAAGAATTAGTAACCATACTTCTTTGGATCTTCTTCAAACTGATTTTTGCAGGCAGCAGAACAAAGATAAATCTTTTTTCCCCCAATTTCCGAGATATGCTGTGCCTTCCTTTCATCAACCATCATATTGCACACAGGGTCTTTGAATGACATTTTCTGAATAAAATATTTGTTATTTACTGTAGTACTTAAATGTACTTTTTTTGTAGTTCTGAATTTGATAGTATGTTTTTAAGAGTTTCTCTGATAGTCCCAATAATATCAACCATTCTATAAGAAGACACAAAACACGAGCAGAATTTGGATTTTACTTCAATAGGAGGAATTTGTTTCTCTCTTGTGTTCAACTATAGTCATACTCATGATTGGATATTTTCTTTTCCAAACATAAAACCATATTTACTTGCCATTTACTGAACAAATAAGAAATGTCTAAAAATTCAAAAAGTAGCAGTTGTTACAGGTAGTTCAACAGGCATAGGATTTGAGACTTCATTAATGCTTGCTCGTAATGGTTATTTTACATATGCCACAATGAGAAATATACAAAAATCTAAAGAAATAGAAAGAATTGCACAACAAGAAAATCTTCCTATAAGAATAGTTGAAATGGATGTTGATAATGATAATTCAGTAAAAACGACAATAGGGAAAATAATTAGCGAAAGAAATAGAATTGATATTCTTGTAAATAATGCAGGATACGGTCTTTTCGGAGCATTAGAAGACTTGCCGATGGAAGAGATAAAAAGACAATATGAAACAAACGTTTTTGGTGTAATAAGAGTATCACAAAATGTTCTTCCAATAATGAGATCTCAAAGGGATGGAATAATAATTAACATCAGCTCTGTGTCAGGCTTGGCAGGAATTCCTTCTCAGTCAGTGTATGTTAGTACAAAATATGCACTTGAAGGTTTGAGTGAGTCTTTGTCTTTTGAAGTGGAAACCTATGGAATAAAAATATTACTTATTGAACCTGGTGTAATCAATACAGGATTTGTAGAAGATTTGGTTGTTCCAGACAAGTACAACATCAATAAGAATAGACAAGCCGTTCAGAAAGCAGTGAATAGGGATAATAATTCTTTATCTTACTACAATAATACAATAGAAAAGTTTTTGTCATTTTATTATCCTGCAATGAGCAATGCTCCTCATCCTAAGATTGTTGCAAATGAAATTATACAAGCAATAGAAAAGGTTTCAAACGAGAAGGAGGAGGTAGGTCCTTTCTTAAGAGTTCCTGTTGGTAGCGATGCTAAAAAGTATTCAAAATTAAAAAGAGAATTGGCAGATAGCGAATATCATAAATTGTTAAAGAAAGATCTATTAGAAAATAGGGTTTAGGGTATCCTATGAGAAATCTATTGGAGCTAACTTTTAGAGTTAGCTCTGATAAATGAAGTTGCTTATGTTATGTTTGGGGATCTAAAAAAAGAATTAACCCAGATGGATGGAATGTAGCGGCAAAGACTGGTAGAGGCTCCATTAAGGCCACAAGTCTTGGCCTTTTAACTGCTACCAAAAGAGTGACAAAAACCTTATCTACGTCTGATATGATTTGGTATATAAAGGGTTACATAATACGGATTTGCAGTCACAAAAATACTCATTCTTAGCATTTGCTTCGATTGATATTATTTTTATGTTATTATTACTAATATTACTATTAATCTCCTATTCGCTTTTTCATAAGGCTTTTGCTGCATCGCCTGCGTTTGGTCAAGTTTTAATTTCTGATAAAGAAATCAGTAATCAGAGAAATGATTGGGTTCAAACTTATGGTAATGACAGTACTCATTTAAGGTCTGACTATACAAACCTACTGGCAGTAGATTATCATAGTGATGGAAAAACTCTAGATACTACATTTTGGTTAGCATCAAATTTGGAAAATGCTTCTATATATAGTCAACCTCTCAAAAAGATTAGGTATGGTATGCTTATTGCCATTGTTTCCTTGCCTCAAAATTCAGGATATAACGGAGTCAATTACAACTATTATATTGAAGCAGTTAATGGAAAATGGAGTGAATAATTTTACCAATTATCATCAACAGGTACTTATGTGCTTATAGAATCTAAGATAAACTATACAGAATCTTTTGGTGGTCCTACAATAGGGCCAGGATATGTTAAACTGCGATTAGATCTAAATTCTATAAATTCTCCTAGCAGTTACGGCTTATCATTTATCATTTTATACAGCAGAATCCTTCAAATCAAGTGAAGTTAGAGATTTTACAAGCTGGGTTGCTATTCCTCCCACTACCATAGACATATTAACACATCCAAAGAATATAGTCATAAGACAAGGAGAAAAGCGCCTAATTCCGGCTGAGATAGACACGCCCCTTTCTAATTATGTTACTAGTATAACTTTCGATAATGGCACAGATTTCAGTTCTAACGGCTTAAGTGTATCGACCCAAAGAATTCAACCTCCATTATTTAAGGTAGAGGTTTCTCCACAATCACCAGTAGGCGTATATAACGTACCGTTTATGGCTTCAATGTTAATACAAACAACATCATCGACATCGCCTATGTTTAATGACACAGTAACTGGATTTGTAGATCCAGAGTTTTAAGTATCCAAAAAATATCCAACAATTGGCTATATAACTAGTCCGGCAAATTTAACAATAGATGTAATACCATCACTAACTATTAATGAAACATTTCTGGCCTTTTGGGTCACATACGGAACCCCACTAGTGATTCTCGCCAGTGGGGCAGTGGGAGTGTTTTCGTCATTTTTTATTGATCATCTGAGAAGCAGAAGGGGACACAAATAGATAGAAATCCATTTCAGCAACTTGTACTCCTAGTCTTACCGACTAAATAAAGTACCATGATTGTGCTATTGAAAAAGATATAATTATTGTGATACTAAGCTAACCTAGTCAGTGATAGTAAAACAACAAGGAATAGATGTCATATAATACATAGTCTAAAGTGGCAAGAGGCACTAAATCGAAATGCGAAAAATGTGGACAAATAATAAAAATCCTTTTTAACCTATTAAACTGTATTAGGCAACAACAACCCTCCAAGTTGCGATATTGTTAAATATAATATCTAAAAGTAATCTTCAATGAATAGTGAGAAAAACTCTATAGTCAATTCATCACACTCTATAATAATAATTGCCGTTTTCATAGTTATTGCATTAAGCATCTCTATAATTGAAATTGGTTCGAATCACTTTCAGATTACAATGGCACAGCAGCAGCAACAATCACAAGTTAACCAAACATCTTCTATTCTAAAACAACAGCAGCCTAATTTGTTAGGCACATCTTTTGACATTGATAACACGACATTTTCTCATCATACAGCATCTGTCAATGGAATTCAGATGCACTATGTGATTGGAGGTCAAGGAGATCCTGTAGTATTATTGCATGGATTTCCACAATCATGGTATGAATGGAGACACATTATGCCAGCTTTGGCCAAGAATTACACTGTAATCGCACCTGATCTTCGAGGATTTGGTGATTCTTCAAAACCTATAACTGGTTACGACGGTAAGACTACTGCAGAAGATATCTATCAATTGGTATCTCAATTAGGTTTTAATCAAATTTTGTTAGTGGCACATGACGTAGGTTCACAGACAGCTTATTCATATGCAGCAGCTCATCCTAACAACGTAACTAAATTAGTGATCATGGATTTTCCATTCCCAGGATTTTTACCTCCAGAGTTTGGTGAGAATGGACCTTGGTGGTTTGCTTTTCAGCAGACACCTAACTTACCAGAAGCTCTTGTAGAAGGTAAAGAGCGAGAATATATATCATGGTTCTTCAAAGGATTGGCTTATAATCCATCTGCAATTACAGAAGAAGATATAGATGTATTTGCAAATCATTTTTCATCTCCTGGTGGAATGCGTGCAGCATTTGAACATTTTAGAGCTTTCCCGATAGATGCAGAGCAAAATAAAGAATCAGCCAAAGATAAGATAACAATGCCTGTATTAGTGTTAGGTGGTGATATTTATCCAGCTTTAGGTGGTGATTTCCCAGGGAACTTGGCGCTAAGTTCAACGCAAGCGTTAGCTGCAAATGTAACGGGCGTCATAGTTCCACTTTCAGGACATTGGATTCCAGAAGAGCAGCCGGATTTTGTCATTGAGCAGCTTGCAACGTTCTTTAGCGAAAGATAGTAGTAGCAAAAGAAAACACTATCTTTTGAAATCACTCAAGAATAGTTTCTTGACTCAATTTAAATGTGCGCACCGATCTGACTATCCTAGGAAAGGTATTTCTGGAGTCTCTTTGATTCATATGATACGGAACTTCCGCTACAGATAAAGATGTAGCAATTAATAAACTAAAATCTAAAATCATACTATTCTCTAAATCCATACATGGTAATACCCTCCGAATACTTTCAGATTATTGCCGCTGGAATATATGGTCAATGAAAAAGTGATTAGTAATAAGAATATGGATAGAACACATCAAACCTATTATAGCCAGTATTACGAAGACACATTCTTGAAAAATGCATCAATAGAAAGAGATTCCAAGTCTTATCAAGAATTTAAAAAAATTTATCGAACAATCAAGAAGTATGTTCGGCTGAACAAATATCAATGACAACGATTAATAAAAACTTGTAAAATAGTATCTGTTCGATGGGCTGAGTATTTTTTGTAACTTAGATGACTTATATGTATTGAAATTCTTGAGAGAGGTTTACAAATATCGGTAAAGGATTAGAAGAGCGTATTCAGTCAATGACCTAAACAGAAATAACACAGATTAGAATACGCCATTTGGTACTGTTTTGTCAATTGCAATTATTGCTATACCACCAAAGTTGGTGTATGGCGAAAAAGATAGGGTAGATGAAGCAATTACTGAAGATGTTAGTAAAGATGTTAAAAGTATAAGAAAAGCAGTTTTTATGCTCTATCAAACAATTAGTTTATCTTATATTTACTATAGCCATAAACTCCAATATTATAGATGTATCATTTGAAAAGTTCTCCTATTATAGGAACATTACTTGGTGGATTTCCTGTCTTGTTTTCACTTGATGTCTGATTAGCACTAGTAATATTAGCTGAAGTAGTTGTATTAGCATTACAACTACTACTACCATTACCAATAGTAGCAGTGACATTTTGCAGCAGTTTATCAGCAGCTGTCATATACCTTCTGTGTCAATAATCTATTCTTTTTCCAATCCTCCTCCCGTAAGTCCGATAGTTGGATTAGCGATATCACCGCGGTTTTGTGATGAATCCGCATTGTCTCTGGTAAGATTTTCTAGATCACTAGCAGAGCCAACATCTGCTGCTGTAGTAGTATTATTAGCCTTTGTTGTATTTGTTGCGTTTGTCTGAGCATATACTGATTCCAAAATTCCTATGTATGTTGATAACATGGCTCCAAATATTACTGCTATAACAAATGTTATTGGTATTATTATCATTATTTTTTTCATTGTAGTCTGTGTGATAAAACGTTGGAACTTTATATACTTTCTACTACTAATATTTCTTGATTAAATTTAATTGACCAGCCAATATTATTAGCTATTTACAGCTAAGCTAGTTATCCATGTTTATTGCTTGTATCCCGAATGACTCAATTACTGTTTGAACCGACTGCAAATAGTCTCAATATTATTCGAAATTGAATTTATTATATGATATTTCAGTTTTAGTGTCAATATTGTATTGTATTTAGAAATATATATAATGTATCACAAAATTTATTTGATTTGAACTTGTCTAAGAAGGCTCTTAAATTAAAGACAGAAGATCTAGCTTCAAAGATAGAAGATCTTGCTATAAAGACAGAAGATCTGAATGAATTAAACTTGGCTCTTGCAAGAGCTAATCAGCAGCTTGAATTAAAAACATCAGAGCAAAATGCTTCTAATAAGGCATTATTTGAGTCAAACTGTGAGCTTGCACAAGTCAACAAAGAGATTGCAGAGACTAATAAAAGATTTGCATAACAATAAACAGCATAACAATAAACAATTTGAATTAACAAACAAACAATTTGTAGAGCTCAACAATGAATTGACAGCAGTCAATAAAGAATTAGCCTTAGCTTATCAGACAATAGAAAAGCAGAACAAAATTCATATAGAATTTATTAATATTGCAGCTCATGAATTGAGAACACCTATACAGCCAATATTAGGAACAGCACAGTTATTAAAAAGTGAAATTGAAGAAGATACTTATTATGACAGACAAGATAGCGATAATAATAATGGTATTCAAGTCGAACGAATAAAAAGTCGACTGGAAGTCATTATTAGAAATGCGAAACGACTGAAAGAGTTTGCAAGTAATATATTGTCTGCAGCTTGATAAAGGAAATAATTAGAAAAATAAAGTGTGGTAGTTTAGACAGATTGTTTAGACTGTTGGTTGTGGTGTTATTGGTGGTATGTTAGTATTCACGGCATTGGGTGCGTTAGGGTCTATAGCTGTTGCTGCACCACCTTTAGAAGGACAGTTAGCACCACCTGCTTCGGCTGTTTGAATCCCAATTCCACCTATCATCAGAAATGAACTTGCTGCTAGAAAAGCTATGGTGGCCAGAAGAAGTATAGCCTTGTTATTCATACTTTTAAGATTAGGTCAACCCTGCTTATAAAGTAAGCGACGGCGTTAATTATGTATTTTTCACTTGAAGAAGGTCAGCTGTACTAAAAATTAGCCATTTACTACTATTCCATATCTATACAAAAAATATAAAGAAAAAAATAGTTAGTTAGTATTGCAGTAGCATCTGCCAAATCACTGTACTGTGCTTTTTCAGCGACCATTATACTATGGCCAACTCTCTAGTCCTGCAGTATTGTTATTGTGTTGACGACGTCATTCTCTTGTCTTTCTTATTGCATATGCACCTGCATCTCTATCTGAGAATCGTCCTCTTGCACCCCGTACTTACCTCTTTTGCCGGGATGATTACATTGCAAAAATAACAAAATTTCAAAGCGATCATATTATCTTTTTATTCTTAACTCTCTTTTGAGAGATATACAACAACATAAAAGTTTACAATCAGAGAAATTAATACTAAATGTATTATCATGTTTGGAAAAGCAAAATGTAAACTATGTGGCGATAATGTAAGATTCATATTAAAACACCTAAAGGAAAAACATCCTGAAACATTAAATGATAAGGATGTCATCCAGTTAAAAATGTCAAGAATAATGGAAAAATACTTTGTCTAACATCGGGGATTTTGCTTTGTCTTTATATTTAGGATCTTTTATCTAAATACAATTAAGCTTCCTTACACATAGGGAGAATAAATATATGGTTGTTGATTACATAGATTGTAACTTACTACTAATATAATATTTTTGATAGCATTATCTTATCAAAATCTACTGCATTAAGTTGAGTAATTTTAGCAATTACTTGAGGTTTTAACTGAAAATATAATACTTCTTTCTTTTGAAGTCATTCTAAAAAGATAACTGTTTCCTTGAGACAAATAAGTAAATACAAAGCAAAAATATTGTATCAATATATATGAAATTACAACGATATTGCATTCAAGGGATCTACATATTAGTAGTAGTATTATAACCACGCAGCGTATTGTATAGAATAATTTGTTCTTGGCTTAGGATATCTGTCATCTTCAAATGTGTAGTTAGATGTATATATCGAAGTTTTCCATAATTCTCAGCACTTTTTAAAATTAGTCGTTGCAACTCAGAATCTGATATAGATTTATTAGCAAATAATTCGTTAGCAGTTTTTTCGATCTGAAGTATTTCTTGGCCTAATTTCAGCGCTTCTCTTTTCATGTCGTTATAAATTATAGTAATATTTTCTTTTTGCACTGTTGTGAGTCCTAGTTCTTTTTCTAAATCTAATATATGTCGCGGTCCCGGATAACCATTTAATTCTGCTAGTTTGGCCATGCCGCCGAAAGCATCACCTGTACCTGTTTCTAATGATTCAATATCTTCACTAGAAAGTGATTTTATTATTCTGCTTTCTTGTCCTATATACTTTGACATTGTGTTATTATCAGTATGTTCCGAATGTATGGAACTTTGAGCATATGATAATTGATGGAATGAAGAGTGTATAATAAAAAAAGCAAATCCTGATATTGATCCTATGACAATTAATATTATTATTATTACAGAAAGAGGTAAAAAGCATCTGCTACTATTTATTTTCAAGTATAATGATTTACTTTTATAGTTATAAAAACTATCAAAGATAAGCTAAATTCCAAAGTGGTTTTTTTACGTGTGTAGAGAGAGTAATAAAAAATTACAGAGGAAGGTCTTCACTATTTTCTACTACTATTGACAAAGAATTTCCTTCGATAGATAAATGCAATAATTGAAGTTCCAACGAAAGTAGCAGACCAATAAAGCCACAAATCGCCTATTGCGCCAGAAAATAAAGCAGGAGCCAATGAGCGTGCTGGATTCATAGAAGCACCAGATATAAATACTAAAAAGAGTATATCTAAACCAACAATACCTCCTATAACAATACCTCCAAAACCTCTCAATCCTTTTGTATAAACCACTATTAGGATAATGGTCATAAGAAGAGCAGATGCTAAAACTTCAATTGAAAATATTAGTGGCAATGGAAAAGCATAGTTTGGAGCATTTGCACCCAAGTTAGCTTGAATTCCAATAAAATATTTAACAAACAGACTTCCTAGCAAGGCTCCAAATATTTGGGCTGCAAAGTAGTATGCTAACTGTATTTTTGTTGTTATGTGCTTTGTTATAAAAAAGCCTATTGTAACTGCAGGATTAAAGTGTGCCATAGATATTTTTCCAAACAGGTATATACCTATGGCTACTCCAACAAAAGGAGCAAAGGCAATAAATGGAATTCCCAATATACCATTCATTTTAGAGTCTAAAACTACAGAACCTGTAGCAAAAACCACTACAATAAACGTGCCAATAACTTCAGATAGAAACTTCTTTTGGTTAGAAGTTAGTCTATTGTTTATTATCTTTATTAAGCTCTGCTGCAAGTTGTCTTACTCTTCTCTCTATCTCATCTCTGATGTCTCTTACTTTATCAATTTGTTTGCCTTTTGGATCTTCTATATTCCAGTCTATTAGATTGTGCATAAAAAGAGCAGGACATGCTTCTTTTTCCATACATCCCATATTCACTATTTTGTAGGAATTTCGTATCATATCTTCTGTAAGATCCTTTGGTTTTTGTTTGCTAATATCTATACCAAATTCTCTCATGACTTGTATTGCAAGAGGGTTAACCTCTGCTGACGGCCTTGTTCCAGCGCTTAATGTTATGTGTCTTTTTGGTGCATATTTTCTAAAGAATCCTTCAGCCATCTGGCTTCTTGCAGAATTTTCGACACATACAAAAAGTATTGTCTTGTCTATTTTCTGTTCTCTACTTTTTAATTTACTATGACTACCAAAAGAGAATTTCATAGTTACATATTTCACCTAGTGGATTGAAGAGATGAAATATCGTTATTACCATAATCATCATACCAGTCTACTGGCATAGAGCAACAATCATAATTATTACTATTATTACCTGTTAATGCAATCTTACCGTATCTTTCCTTTATTTTATCTTTAATCTTTCCATTTTGTTGCATAAATATATTATATGTTTTCCAAGGAAACTATTTAAGTTGTCAAGAGAAATTTAGTAAAGTAAGTGTAATTATGGAAACAAAAGCCATAAGAAAAAAAGCAACAGCAAAATTACCAATATTACAAGATGAGGAATTATCGTGTGATTTTAATGGATATGATGCAGATACACTTATGAAAGAAACTGCTAAACTTAGAAAATTAATTACAAAAAGAGGAACACTTGAAATTTTAATTCCATTATGTTGTACTACAAATCCAATAAGATATATTAAATTTAGAAATACAATGAAAGGCTTTAGCAGCAAGACTTTGGCTATTCGCCTAAAAGAACTTGAAAAGAGCGAAATATTAGAAAGGCATGCTTATAAAGAAATTCCTCCCAGGGTTGAATATAAGTTAACAAATAAAGGCCAAGAACTTGTAGAAGCTATAATTTATCTACTACATTGGATGAAAAAATGGTCATCAAAAAGATAAAGATGATTCCAAGAACAATTTTAAAGATGACGGCAAAATCAATAAGAAATCAATAAAGATATCGCCATCTCGAAGTGAAGACTCTTACCCATACCGATTAGAAATGTTACCAAACGTTGCTTCTAATTATATGTATATATATAGGTATCAAATTAAAAAGCACGGCCTTAAAGATAGGCATCTAGGGATCAAAAAGACAGCAATATTGGAGTAACTAAATTTTTTCTTAGGTTAATAATAATAATTTTGCTTTGCCTTAAAAATAATGATTATTGTAATAGATAGGTTTGTAAACTAATTGAACATAGGACGTTATTGCACTTTTATTAGAGTACCTACCCATATAAGAATCACAGTGCTAAAAATAGATGATATAAAGAAAATATGATTATTCTTTGTATAATTCTAAAATACAATATTGATTATACTTTATGAGTATGAGTTATGGTAGAATTACGGTGTAATAATTGTAAAAGAGTATTCCAGTATTCTGGAGATGAGAAATTCTATACTGCTTGTCCACAGTGCAATGCACAAGTTCCTATAGCAAGACCAAGAAATTACGGTACAAACAACCCAGAAATATTCAAAAGGTAAAAGAAAATCCTCGTTTAAGTAAAGCCATTCTTAGTGATGAATAATATCTTCCGTTTTGTTGGTTAGAAAGGAGACGTACTATATTTCATGGTAGCTGAAGCTGCTGCTGCAGAAACAACAGCATCATTTCTTCATATAGTAATCACTCTTTCTATCCTCCTTTTTGCTGCCAAGTTATTTGCTGAACTTTTTCATAAAATAAAGATGCCAGTTGTATTGGGAGAATTATTAGCTGGTATCGTAGTAGGCCCTTTTGCTTTAGGAAGTTTACCTTTATTCAATGGAGAACCTTTAGTCGTTCTTGATGAAACTGTCAGGCATATAGGGGAAATATCTGCTATTGTAATATTGTTTATCGCTGGCCTTGAAATTACGCCAAGAGAATTTCTAAGAGGAGGAGCAGCTTCATTTACTGTAGGATCATTAGGTGTTGTAGTACCTTTCTTTGTGGGATATTATGTATTTACCGCATTTGGATTAGAAGCACTTGAGGCCATGCTAATAGCTACTGCATTAACAGCAACTAGCATTGCCATAACCATACAGGTGTTGACTGAATTAGGAAAAATGCAAACAAAAGAAGCTAGATTAATTCTAGGAGCTGCTATTGTAGATGATATTCTTGCTATTGCAGCTTTGTCTGTAGTGACAACAATGGTACAAACAGGAAATATAACACCTGACATCCTGGATATCACTTTTCTTATTCTAAAAATACTTGGATTATTTGCTGTTTTGTTGATTGGTGCTGTCATAGTAATTCCAAAAATATTACATGTAGAAAGATTATGGCGCTCAGAAGGTAGCATTGAAGGAATTACAACTGCAGCTTTTTTTGGAGTGGCAGGTATAGCAGCATTTGTAGGTTTGTCTCCTATAGTAGGGGCTTTCTCTGTAGGAATGGCAGTAGCTAGCACTAGAGTAATCAAACAAGTAGAAGAATACGTATCTAAATTAGGGATTATTTTTGCACCCTTATTTTTCGCAATCATAGGAGCTCAAGTAGACTTGAGAGGTGTTAACCTTGAGGTATTATATCTATCAGGACTAATAATAGCGATTGCCATTATTACAAAATTAGTTGGATGTGGATTGCCTGCAATGATATTTCTAAAGGAAAAAAGCAAAGCAATGAGAGTCGGAATAGGTATGGTATCACGAGGAGAAGTTGGCTTGATTGTAGCTGGAGTAGGAGTCTCGTCAGGAGCTTTGTCTACGGATGTTTATACAACTGTAATTATAATGGTCGCATTAACTACAATTATTACTCCTATATGGCTTAAAGTGGCATTTAAAAAAGATGTATTGGAATCAAGGAAATCATATTAGAAAAAATAATAATAATAATAGTAACAACAACAAAACAAGAGCAGCAAAAGAGAGGAAGCTGAGTATACTAACTATTGTTTTGCCATAAGAAAGAAAACAAAAAATTGTGTATGACTGTATGCTGTTTGCTTGTATTAAAAGATCGTTAAATAAAAGTAATGGTAAGATATGAATGCTTATTATGAAGAAAGGGTCATCGCCGTCCTCATCTTATGACAAGGCTAAACATATAGTCGAAGTAGACGAAAAGATAATGGCTGTTTTTGTTGTGAATCCAGATGGCAATATTTCTGATTTATTCATAGCAGAGGATGCAAAGATAGATAGATCAATGGTTGAATCTGTAAGGTCAGCTCTAAATCTTAAATTTGAAAACAACCAAGAACAAAGAACAAATCCATTATTATTAGGAGAACATCTGTGGGATATATTAGAATACGATAAAATAAGAGTTATTAAAATATATGAATTAAATCGTTTATTAGTAGTATTAGCTCAGAGCCATACTTCTCCTGGAGAAGTTGCTGAAACAGTATTAGGCTATCTACATGAGTCTGATGAGGAGTATCAACCAAAAAGTTTATTCTAAAGTGCAATTATCCTTGTATAAAACAACTCTTCATTCACAACTAAAAATTTCTCTCTTATAGCCATAGTTGGATAATGTCTCCTATCTATTCTTAACCTTGTTTTGGTGGCTCAATAGCCACCATCCATAGAAAGATGAGCGTATTCAATTGCATGAGTTCTACTAGCGAACATAACAAGAAAATGAGCAAAACACAACACAAACAATGAGCGATTTTTTAACTCAATTCTCATTTATTGTATTTATGATATTTTAAATTACAGTAATGTATATAGTGGATAGCGATTGAATATAGTGGGGATGGCGGTTGAGTATTGAGTAATAATAAACAATTCCTTATGCAGCAACTATTGTGGATTGGTATTTCACTGGGAATTAGCATCGCAATTTCATTATTGGTCCCCTTTCCTTATTCTCTACCTATCATAATAGGTCTTTTCATTTTGCTGAGTTTCTATATGAGAAAAAGAGCGATGAGAAAAATGGGTATGAGCGGTGCTACAATGTTCGGTAGCAATAATTCAATAAATTATTACTGTATGGCTTGTGGAACAAAGCATAACGATGCAGCTTGCCCTAGATGCGGTTCAAAGATGAAAAGAGTCGGTTAATCTGTGATTTTATAATAATTTCCTACAGATGTGTATTTGTAGAAGAGCTGTTTCTTTATATATATAATTACTATTATGCCTTACTGGTTATCTAGAAGGTAATGTGCTTGTAAAACTGATTATTATTATTGAAATCAAATAACTTCTTGTATCGTCATTGTCTATGATCCCAGTTCCTGTGCTATATAGTTAAGTTGTCTGTATTTCTTGCTGCCAGTTTATTGATATTATTCTTTACCACAACAACGTTTTGGATTCTTTATAATTCCAGAAATTATCAATTTTGGTTGTCCAGATATATACTTAAATTATGTTATATAAAATATATATATAGAGATAAAATATTATATTTATTATTATAAGAAGTAGAATATCTAGCACAGAGTAAGAGCAGAGTGGTCGTAATAATCAAACAAATTTTTGGCTATATTATTATTAGAAAAGCAATTTTTAATGATCTATATATATAATTTTTTTCAATGATCTATAGTTATGGCAAAGATAGTCGTAGGAAAAACTGATGATATCGGAGAGGGAAAACTAACTCATGTACAAGCTGGTGGAAAGGAAGTTCTAGTTGCTAATGTCAAGGGAAATTACTATGCAATGGGTAATATATGCACTCATGCTGGAGCTGAACTTCATGAAGGTGAACTTGAAGGCAAGGAGTTGACCTGCCCATGGCATGGCGCAAAATGGGATGTCACTACAGGCAGTCTGGTATGGTTTCCTCAGAAATTAAAACCAGAAGAGTCTTTCAAAGTTAGCGTTGAAAATGACACTGTTTATGTAGAGGTATAAATTCTAAAATATTTTCTTTTTCTTCTTATTGTTTTTAATGCTTTTTTCTTCTTCTCTATATAGTATAGATATAGTCAAATAGATCTCTAAGAATAATACTGCTCAATCTATGGAGATGCTGTGAATCTGATTTTAAACATGATTTTCAATTGTTTTGTTCTTCATTATCGTGCTAATTGTAAAATCAACAAGTTATTTCTTATATTCGTAAATTAAAGATCTATCAGATTAGATTGTTATTATTCAGTAATGCTTCCATAAATACGGTAAGCGCCTCCAGTATTGCTACTGACATAACTCCAAACATCAGATTTAATGGGCAATGCTTCAAAAGCATATTTTTGCTTATCGTCTAGTATCTCATATACCGATTGACCAATTACAATTCTATTAGGTTTTGCTAGCGCTGACATCTTGGCTGCAATACTAATAGTATAACCTAAAATGTCAAGCCGGGGCGTCTTTTTCAATACCTGCTTCTTATTGTCTAATTTGTAGGTATGAGTAGTCCATCCATACTGCACAACTGCATTCTCGCCAACGTCTATACCAACGCGTACACTCATCTCTGGATAATCATATTGGTTTAGAATAGGGTTGATACCCTGCTGCATTATCTTGATCATAGACTGAGCACAATTTACTGCATTAATACAAGATAAATGTAAATCTGCAGAATTATTATTAGGGAAAAAAGAGAGTATAGCATTTCCTACATATTTTAGTATATATCCACCATATGCTGTTACCATCAGAGACATTTCTTGAGTAAATGCCTGAATTATAGCTGCAAATCTCTCAACAGGAAGAGTCATTGACAGTCTGGTTGAGTCTACAAGTGCAATGTCCAGTATTACAAGAGTAACTTTAGATTTAGCAAATTTTTCTAAAACTTTCTGTGCTTCTTCTGTTGATATATTAAAGTCAGGTTCTACTTTCAAAGCCTTCCAGACTCTAGACTGTGTATCTTTAATTGCAGACTCGAGATCAAATACTGCATCAAGATAAAATGAACCCATGGAAGGAGTATCTAATGCCTGTTTGACAGATATTTTTCTCTTCTCTTCTTCTTTATTGATATGTTCGATAATCTTATCAACTTCTTCTTCGCTAATATCCATCTGCACGGCAATTATATCGGATGGAATCCCGGAATTATACAAGTTTAATACAGTCTGACGCTGATAATATACACTACTGCTTCCGTTTCTGTCCTCAGCCATATGATGTCTATTTGATCCATCGCTCTTCATAGTATTAATCTTAATGCGGTCATACCTTTTTTTACAAACTGCAATTTTTCGCTGAAAAAGCAACAAGTGATATTAACTGGCTTGCCAACAACATTTTGAAATTACTTACAAGGACATAAGAGGAGTAAAGAAAAGCTCTTGTCAAAATATCTTTCTGCCTTATTTGTCAACGGATTTATGAATATTGCTGTTCTATGAGACTCATGTAAAAAGCATCTGCTAGAACTATATGAGTTCTACAATAATTTTGATATTACTCCTATCATAAGATATTACAGTTAATTTATACCAGTAAATATAGCCCTGATTGTCTGTGTCCATGCCTTTTTGTTATAGTATTCACTTATTCCTAATAGTTTACTTATTGTTAATCCATCATAAAGAGCTACTAAACCTGATGCGATAGCATTTACATCCATGTCCTTTCTAAAAAATCCTTTTTCTATTTGGCGACGAAGGTAATCTATTACTATATCGTATACTTTCATTCTTTGTTCATATAATGCTTTTCGTAATTTCGGATTACGAGATGATTCAGCTATCATTTCAAAGGATACTTTTTCACTATCATGGATCAGATTACGATATTGGTCATAGAATTTTTCAGCATCATGGACAAGATCTTCTTTCTTTGAAAACAATCTAGATAATTGTTCTTTTAACTCTTTGATACTATTTTCAGAAATAGCATAGAATAATTCTTCTTTGCTCTTAAAGTAAAGGTATAATGTACCTTTACCTAGATTTGCACTCTCAGCAATATCATCCATTCTAGTTTTATCATATCCATATTTGGAGAAAGTTGCTATTGCTGCTTGAACTATTTTTTCTTTTACTTCAGTTTTGTATTGATCAGTTACTCTAGGACACATTTTGTTTCTCCAACTATTTTTTCTTTTATTTGATCACATTTGAAATACTGCCTATTTCGAGAAGCTCATGGAATATTTATTGTCTTGAAAGATATAATAGCTCCTATCATACCCATAACTGCACCGGCACCTAATGTAATAGCTAATAGTGTCGGCATAGAATTTACAAAGTTAGGTAATATATCATTTATAGACTCAAGAGGCATATTTAAGGGCAAAGAAAATGTCCATGTCAACATTGGGTAGTTAAGTACATAGAATATTGAACCGACTATCATACCAGTTACTATTTCTGTTCTCAGATTTCCTATCTTAGATTTGATAGTTGAACTATTTAGTACCAGATCAGCCACTATTACAGGAAGTATAGATATCATTGAATACCATGGTAACAGTGGTGTCAAAATATTGCCAGCTGGAATGATATTTGCAAAAATATTCATAGCTACTACTAATACCACAACAGCACTTGCAGCCCCAAACCTTCCAATTGCTTTAGATGCAGTTAAGAATATCGTAGAACTCAGCAATGGTAAAGCAATCAACGCTATTAGACTAGCAACAATTGGATCTAAATTAAATCGGAAGTGTTCTCCGTTTGAAAACGGTAGAGCAAACATATACACATACCATGTGGTTGTAAACCATAAAGCTGCAAATGCAGGAATCATTATAGCTTTGATTAACTTATGTTTTAATGGTGGTACGTGTACTATTATCCTTGTAATTCCCAAAACTACTCCAACAGCATTAATGAGCATACCTGTAATCAATGTCAAGTGTGGAGGACTAAGTAATCCGTCAACTCCAAATGTTTCATGCCATAGGAAGTCTGATGGTCCTGCTACTAGAGAAATTGCAGATCCTATTATAAATAATTTGAAAGATGTAAAAAAGGATTTAGTTGCTATATCCTTATTCTTAATTAACAGAGCTCCACCTAAACCAGCAGTTATAGTTAACAACCCAATACCAGTATAAAGAACAGTATGGGAGGGTGTAAAAAAAGTCTCAGGTTGCAACAGCAGATGAGAAGTCACGTCCCAGCTTGTTCCTCCTATTTGTAGAAACGCACCCGCAGTAGCTATAATCATTGCTGCTAAGGAGACATTTATTGCATTTGAACGGAGAAAATGATCATTATTCTTCTTCTTCTTCTGAATTGCTTTCATATGTATATATATAATATTGAGATAAGATCTGATTAATAAACATAACTGACTAGTTGGTCAGATTATTATTATTAGAGTAATATATATGGATAATAAATTCCGTAATTACATGTTAAAGAAAAATTCATTTGGTATTTGAATGTGCTGTTGGGATATGTGATAGCAATAGTTATTGTCTCTGACTGTAGATGAAATAATAAGTATCTCTACTGGATCTATCAACCATGAAAATATATCTGTCAGAATGTAACCGGAATTGTTCAAACTGATTCTATCCAGTCATCAATTAAAGACGTAAGATAATATGTCGATTAGAGTAAGTGATCAATGGTGACCCGGAGGATAATTCATCGCTATTATCTCTTGCTTCCGATAGAAAATGCTTTTTCAACAAGTTTATTTATATTTTAGAAATGACGTCAGAAATAACATAAATAATAATAATATTATGCATTAACGCTTTGGTATTTGTAATTGATAATTGACGTCTTCCCTGATACCTCTGACATACTATGTAGTGTAGTCTGATAACAAATCCCTTTTATATTGCCAACATGATATAGCTAGATGGCTGATAGATTGAGTGCAGTAGAGGAAGTTCTAAAGAAATTTGACGAACTTGAAGGTGTTATGAAGACACATCTTGGAAAAGTAGATCCACCACTAATAGTAGATCTAATACTACGTCAAAAAAAAGAGAAGAAGAATAATCCAATATACACCCTTGAGATCTTCTTAAAGCCAAACCAGAATACTGAGGAAATCAGAAATAGAATAATTAGCGACACGGGCATGACACCTGCATTTTACGACAATGGTACTCATGTCGTAGTTGCACACAAGATTGATTTTAACATGCTCAAGATGATAAATGATATTGACTTTGTAGAAAGGATCAGAGGGACTTACTCAGGTAGTATGGCATCACTAGGTCCATCCTACGACAGAGATTAGTAAAGGATATTCTACAGCCATATTTTTTAAAGTATATCCTATAGTAGCTGACTCGACTATATTTGTTGCCGCTGTCCCAGGTTCACGCTCAAATGTCCCACTTTTCGAGCTTGTTTTAGACAGGTGTCCCAAATTCAAGCTTGGCATATCTTGGAACTGTCTAGATTTAACAATCTACCCATAATATGAAGAAGTTAGCTTTATGCTTATGAAAATTCAAATATATTCAAATTTTGATTCTCTTGAACTTTTGGTATTGTATCTAGCTATGTATAATCATCATTATTGTTAGCTATAATAATATAGTTCCTAATTGAAAAGAAAAGAAGAAGAAAAAATGATTTGCTATAAATTGAAGTCTGAAGGAATCATTATACATCTATGAAAATTTCTGAACTATGTAAAATGATTGAAGATTCAATTCATTCTGAAAAGTATCCACTTGAAGACAATCAAAGGCATCTGGCAAGCCTTGTACAAGTCATAAACAGATCTCCTTCAGCCGATGATTTAAAAAGTAACGATATCAAAATTGAAGTAAGAATTCACGATCTATATGTGTTGAGTAATTATGTTCAAAATATACAACATTTGCCAGGTGTAATTGAAATGGATGTATTGGATTTTTTTAAAATGTTATGTAGACGTTTAGAGAGAATAGATAGATCTAGTAATAAGGCCACAGGTACAACAACAATCTCTACAGAGAGACTAAGCTTATCAAATAACAGAACGCCTTAAATTGGAAGCTAAACAATGTAAATGGCTAGCTGCAACTGTGGGTCAGTGTATACGTCAATGATCACGGGGATTTGATATTAGTTAGCAAACCCTTGTAAAATAAATTATCGTAATAAACATAAAAGAATTGATAACATTAATGTAAATCATTAATATATTGTAAAATTCTATATATTAATTTTATTTATTCTGTTACGATGGCAAAAATTAAGAAATCCTAGATTTTTTTCACAGTTAATTAAAAACAAAACAAAAGCATTATCGCTGACTTTGGTTGGGATGATAGCGATATTTGTATTCATCACGATATAAGAATAGGAATGGTAAATATGCCAACAGCAAATGTGGCTCAAGTGCTGCAGAATGTATGTATGAAGGCAATTCCTGCCTTCTGAAGGAATACTACAGATAACTATTATACCAAAATATATTGCCAAGGAAACAAAAGTATTAGATTAATCAAAAAATTAGAAGCTATCTTTAAGCAGATATATACACACGCATACATTATCTTTAGAAGTTAAAGTCTATGGTTACCACATATTCACTCATGCCAAATATCAAAAAAGCAGCTTTTGAGAATGTTTCGTGTTATATTGGAATATGTATGTATACTGTGTAGGCATTAGCATTAATCGTGATGTTTATGTCAAGTGGTTTATTTGTATGCCTTTACTTACCTTTTGGTCCTTTTGGCTAACTTTTTTGTTTTGTATTTTTTTGTAGTGCCTATTTTTTTAGCCGGTTGTTTTGCTCTAGAATTAATTTCTTTTTTAGATTTAATAATTTCTTCAACTGTAGTTTGTAGTTTATTTAACTTCGATTGAATACCTTGTATCATCTCAAATTGGCTTTGAAGATGTGTTTGTAATGGCGGGATCGTGTCTGTCAATTTTTTTATTTGATTGGTTTGTTCTTCCAATTGTTTAGCAACATAATCTATATTTTTAGTAGTCTGTACTCTCAATTATAGATCCTTTTTCTTCTACTCCTTTGCTCTTTTCTTCTTCTTCTTCGTATTCTCTAAGATTTTCAATACGAGTAACCTCTTCTCTTACAATTCTTCCTGGCTCACTTAATTCTACTGCCTCTTCAACTATTGCTACTTTTCCTTCATTGTCATCTCCCATCTCTATTTCTTCTGAATTTTGTTCAATTAGATCATCATCTTCTACAGACATTGAATAAGAATAGGCGGGATCATTAAAATTGGTTATGCTATAATAAAGATGCTCCATTACTTATAGACAATCACGGAGTTTTTTTTAATCGGCGATACTTTTTAAAATCACCTTTCATAGAAATAATCTCTAATAGAGTCCAATCATCAGGCGATTTCATTTATGCTGGTCGTATTGGTGCTTGAGTTGCATATTTACATTATCATAGCCATAAGTTCATGTGTGTGTGCCTATAGTTCTTGACGGGTTTGATGACGCATTTGATGACTGCTTTGACGGATTGTGCCAAATATATGACATAACTGACGAACATTTTTATATAAGTATGTACTATAATATAGTATAATAACATGCCGATTGGAATTTCACATGATACAAGAAATCAAGTAATAAGAGAATGGCTAGCCGGTGAACCTAGGGACAAAATCGCTAGCGATACAGAATTGGCTGCTGGTACAATAACGAACATAGTTCGCGATTGGAGGCATGAGTTAGGTTACCCCACGGCAGATGCCTTACGACAACTTGCAATAGATCTAAAAAGACTGGGCATTAGTACAGTTGACTGTGCTATAGGTTTTAGAATAGTCAACATAATCAAAAGACTTGGTTTAGTAGAAGCAGATGAAGAGAAACGCTTAGAATCATTTGTCTCAGATATCTATAACAAATGTAAATACTATGGCTTAATGCCGGATAAACTCGTTACCCTTGCCATGCAGATATTAGATCTTTTAGAGAGTATATCACTTTCACAAATTCCAAATTATGTAGAAGAAAAATCAAAAGATAAGCAAAAACTAGAAGAAGAAATAAAAAACTTACTGGAGAGAAAGTCATCTACTCAGTTGGAATATGAAGAAGCATTACGAAAAAAGAAAGTTACCATTGATATGTTACAGGAATTTACACATATGCAAGACACGCTCATAGAATATGACTTATCTATTGAAGATACTCCTAACCTTGTAAATGCTCTTAATAACACACAACAGCTAGGATATGATGCTAATGCAATTGCAGATAAGATTTCTACGATAGAATCTCTAGAAGAGAAAGAAAAGGAACTAAAAAATAATCTAATGAAGTCACAAGATGAATTACGCATGCTTAAACATGCCATTTCTCTTCATGACCAAGAAATAGACAAATACCAACGGACATTAGACGAACATGACAAACTGCAAAATATTGGGTTTGGTTTAAGAGAATTTATACTTTTGAACAATACTGTTCGAGAAATTGCAACATCAAATAACATAGATTCTTCTATGGCTGTCAAGAAATTTTTCCAAGACATAGAAGAAAGAAATGCTTTAACCAAGACAGTGGATGAATTAAGACAAGAGAAAAAAAGAATGGATATCTTGATAGATTCTCAATTTAACAATGCACGGATATTTATTGAATCATTTGGACAAGAAGCCAAAAAAGATATTGCCGATATATCCTCTATCACAACACAGAATTTACAAGCCATCCAAATACAAACTCTTCAAACAGTTAAAGAAGCTGATACCATAATTAAATCACTCAACACCGAATTTAAAACACAATTTGAAGAAATTCAAAAATTAGGAAGTTGTCCAGAATTCTCTGCATTGATAAGAGCAGCAAAGGGTGATAATAGCGTTAACCTTGAAGAACTAAAATATGCTGGAATTAAGACAATTGACATAATTATATCTAGACTGAGTGATGATGACGACGACAACAACAACAGCAATAGAGGAATAAAGGAATCTCTGGAGCGTGCTCGCATAAGCTTGCAAAGTAAATCCAGCTAATTACAATAACTGTTAGCAAAAATAACATCTTAACCCATTCATCATTTCTTGCTTTCGCATTCTAAGAAGTTGCAATCTGTTGAAATTCAAAATGTAACACGATACGATACACATTAAGTTAATGGAGATATGAATATCAATAAATGTAAGAGACGATGATAATAAGTCAAAGATTTGTAAATATAATATATCTTTTCAAAAACTTGGAAGTATTATGTATATATGAATTTCACCCAACTCCAATTAATTCATGTGACTATTTGAATAATATAGTATGTCATGATGGTAATGACATAAAAGAAGATATTAGACTACAATTGATTTTCCTTTGATGTGGATATGCAAATGCAATTGAATCATAAATTAATATAAGAGAATAAAGGGTACATATCGAGTACTAATACTTATGACTAAGCAGGTTTTTAATGGGTCTTATAAAATCAAACATACTTTTCAAGAATAGTCAATGAATATACTATTAATATAAGAAGTTAATTCGTCTCTTAACTGAATAACCTTTGCTCGTTCATATCCATCAAGATTAGTATATAGTAAAGCATCTAACCCTTCTACAAGATATTGGATGTTTTGCAATGTTAGAAGGGTCCTAATACTAGTGTGTTCTTCATTTAGTTGATAGATTCCTTGTTCTTCTTTACTGCTTATTGAGTGAACAGTATTTTTAGACAAGGTATTATAGAGTATATATTAATTATACTTATTATGAAGTTGTTTATTATTTTATTTTCCTATCCTCTATAAAAAATCAACTATCAATATCTCTCCAATTGACGTCTAAGGTTCTGCTTAAATATGGACGCTTAACTTTCATAATATCATGGCATATACGTAAAAGATAAGTGTCCTATGTATAGTTGGACCAATTTTACATAATGAGGGCATATACATATATTATTCTCGGTAATTCCAGATTACCATAAACTATAAGATTAAGAATTATCTCCCTTTTTATAATGGCAATGATATCCCTAAGAGATTAGGTTCGAGTCGTTTAATGAGTAGTCATAATGAATTTTCATACTTTGTAGAAATATGTGAAAATATTCGTTCAACGACTAGTAAGAATCTCAAAGTAAGCATTCTTTCTGAATATCTTTCTCGCTTGGATAATGATTCATTACCTATTGCTATTCTCTTCTTATCAGGTAGAATCTTTCCACGTGGCTCCAGACAGAATATAAATGTAGGATTTAGCATAATCATGCAATCTCTTTCTGAAATTGCAATGCTAGATGCAAGCGAAATTCAACAGATTTACCTCACACATGGCGATATGGGTGCATTATCAGAATATGCAGTATCAAAAAAGCATATGTTTTCACTTTTTCGACAACAGCAACTAACATTATGTTTTGTATATAGTCAACTCAAAAAAATTGCAGATACTGTAGGCTCAGGGGCAGGTAAAAACAAGAAGAAGATTTTGACAGGACTACTTATCGATATGTTGCCACTCGAAGCAAAATATCTAATAAAAATCATTAATGGCGAGATGAGGATTGGTTTGGTTGAAGGACTGATCGAAATTGCGATTGCGAAAGCATTTAATCAGAATATCAAAGTTATAAGAGAAGCTATGCTGGTTACTGGAGATATTGCTCAAGTATCTCTATTGGCAAAGAGAAATTCATTGGATAAAGCGATAATAAAACCTCTTACTCCTCTAAGTTTTATGCTAGCTGATGTAATGTTTACTGCTGAAGAGATAATCAATTACTATGAAAAACCTTTGATTTGCGAGTATAAGTATGACGGAATAAGAGTTCAAATGCATAAGTTTGGACAAGAAATTAGAATGTTCTCTCGCAAGCTTGCCGATGTTACAAATGCATTTCCCGAATTGGCTGATGCTGCATTGGCTGCGACTGCTACTACTTCTTCTTCTTCATCATCGTCATCATCATCAATCATAGATTTTATTTTAGATGGAGAAATACTTGCTTTCCGAAATAACAAACCATTGCACTTTCAAGAACTCCAGAAAAGACTTCGCAAAAAGACTGTCACAGGGCAAATCATGGGAGAAATCCCAGTGATATATACTGTCTATGATATCATGTATTTTAATGGAGAGGCCATAATCAAGAAACCTCTTAATGAACGAAAAGAAATTTTATCATGCATAGCATTCAAACAACCAATCATTAATTCAAGTTATAAGATTCTAAATTCAGAACAGGAAATTATATCAATGTTTGGTGTCAGCAGAGATATTGGTCATGAAGGACTGATATTGAAAGAACCAGATTCGCATTACCATCCTGGCAAAAGAGGCAGATTTTGGGTGAAGCTGAAAAAAGAACTTGATACAATTGATGCAGTAATATTAATTGCTGAATATGGTCATGGAAAAAGAGCAGGTACACTATCAGATTATACATTTGCTGTAAGAGACGAAAAGAACAATAATAAATTAAGAATTATTGGAAAGGCATACTCTGGTTTAACTGATGAAGAAATAGATGATATGACAAGTAAGTTAAAGTCACTTATGGTAAAGGATGAAGCATATAAGATAATAGTAAAACCGGAAATAGTTTTAGAAATTGCTTTTGATAGTATCCAAAAAAGTGACAGGCACGACAGTAGCTTTGCATTGCGTTTTCCTAGGATAAAGAATATACGTAACGATAAGACAGTTGCAGATATAGATACACTTGAAAAAGTAGAACAAATCTATAAAAAGCAGGTTTATCTGATGGATAATAAAATTGATGTTGCTTAATTAAATGTATTAAAAAAAATATAATCTTGAATAATAACTAGAAAAAAGAAGAGATATCCATCACTAGCAATGATAAAGACTCTCTAAATCTATTTTTAATTTCTCTCTCTGATGATATGTTTCCTCGAGTTCATCCTCTTACAGATCTATCTTAATGTTGTAGAGAATCTGTTATTAATTGGCAAATAGCCGGAACTCCATTAATCAAGGACGAGTTTCTATAGTGAAATGCATTTTAGCTATAATGGTGGAAGGATTTCAATAATTCATTCGTTAATGCTCTAAGTATTTTGACAATCTTGATTAAATGCAAGAGTAAAGCCTTTTTCTTGTTTTGGATAGGAAAAGTTGTATTGAGTCAGACTTTGAGAGTCTTTTATTATCTCTAATTATAGGTATAATTATTGTTATTATGATGAATTCTACATTTGTACAAGCACAGCAAGACAATACGATAGGTGTAAAGATCATATCGCCTATCACAGGTCAACAAGTTCCAGTTGGTGAACTTACAATATCAGGAATATCTACAGATAATTCTACTTCTGATTGTACAGTATATGCTGATTGGAATAACTTAAAACCATTTCAAACTGCTGTAGCAACAGGTCCAGGTGGAGTAAATGATTATTCTACATGGAATTTTACATACACACCTCAATATCATACAATTACAGAAGGAACAAATGAGCTAACTGCTAAATTATCTTGTATTAGTAATCCTACTAATTTAACAAAATGGAATAGTGTAAATGTCACTGGAGGACTTACTACATCAGTAAAACCAGAAGCAGATGTAAAAATTACATCACCTGTTGCAGGTGAACAAGTTCCAGTTGGTGAACTTACAATCACTGGTACATCTACAGATGATGCTACAACGGATTGTCAAGTATATGTAGATTTGAATGACCAAAAGCCATTTCAAAATGCCACAGCAACTGGACCTGATGGAGAAAGTGACTATTCAAATTGGAATTATAATTATACGAGAAACTATTATCTGGTTACAGAAGGAACAAATGAGCTAACTGCTAAATTATCGTGTTTTGATGATAGTAATAGTGGTACTACTAATTTAACAAAATGGAATAGTGTAAATGTCACTGGAGGACTTACTACATCAGTAAAACCATCAATAAAACCAGAAGATGTTGTTCCACCGTTTATATTTTCTATGCCGCCAGTTGAATAATATATTGAGAATCCAGAGAGACTTATCTTTTCTATTAACAAATATTGGGATTTATCCACACAAAAAGGCTTCATCATATTCTATAACTAGTATGTATTCTGCGTTATTGTTAGCGGGTCTGGTTTTCATTAAGATGGAATAGGATAAAACATGAAAAATGGCTGTATTCTTATAGGTTTAGCGGAATAAGAGTATGCTGAATTGTATAAATAAGAAATGGAAAACATCTCATAAGACACATTTCTATCTTCTGATATGTTAAATGAGCTTCAAAATGGCTTCCATTCATTTTACTCCATTATACGGGCTATTCTAAAAGATGGAATCGTTCTGCCCATTAGTAAAAATCACCTTGTTGGTGGAATCAACTGCATGAGGTCTCTTTCTGACAATGAGAATCTTCTTCTGCTGCTGTTCTTACTAATACCATCATTATGATGGTTTTTGTGGTTGCGTATCTTTATATCTAATACGTTATTGACTTTTTCCTTTTTATTGTTTGTAATTTCAATACATTTGTCAAATCTTGGTAGAAGGATTTTTTCATATAGATATGATGAAGAAAAAGAAGAATAGTAGTGATGGTGATGGCGGTACAAAGATACTACAATTAAGGTGTTGTTTGTTGTTGTTGATATTTTTCTTAGTGAATTTATAATTTCTTTTATCATCCTTTCTCCTTCTTCAATTTTAATCTGTGGATCGCATACAAACATATTCAGCAAATCTGAAATCAATATTACTTTTGCTTCTAACTGTTGAATAACTCTAGGTAATTCGTATATGATCAAGTCTGCCAATTGGTAGATTGTAAACGCTCGGCTTACGACTATATTCTGCAAAACCTTTTTTATGTCTAGTCCATACTGCCGTGCAAAATTTACACACCGATAAAATGAGTCAGAACTATTATTTTTTCCTCCAGCATCAATAAAGATGACTTTTTTTGCAAATTCTAATAATTTATGCTGTCTTTTTAAGATTAAAGCACGAACGCATAGTCTTATAAGAATTGCGTTTGCACATCTTGCTTCACCAATGATACCTACACAATCTTCAGTTGTGAGAGTAATAGAGGAATCTATCTTTTCAATATCTAAAGTAATTCTTCTTTTTCTATCTTCAATATCATAATAGGCTGTTTGGAATTTTGGTGATAATAGTTCTGCTGCTGTTCTCCTTAATAATAGCGAAGAAGATGATAATAGATTCTGCTGCTCTTCAATACTGTTATGCTCTTTTAGTTTGAACTTTCTTATTAAATTCTTAAATGATAATGGAGAACCACACTTTAGACATAGTTCTGTTGCCGTTGCTGGTATTGATACTATTTTTTTGTTATCAATAAGGCTTTGTTCTTCTTCTTCTGTTTCCTTTAGAAGGATACCACATTTTGAGCAAAAATATTGCAAAAGTTGATGATTGTGCTGTTGTTGCTGGCAACCATTAAAGCTCATTATGGAATTGACTTTACCGTATAGTACCTAATAAATATTGTATTATTAGGTACAAATATAAATCTCTATAGGTTATCTCTTTCTTTCCATCTTACTAACTAACTACTAAATTTAAGCTTCCATATTAGAATCCCGCACCCACTTGTCCCTACTGCTACTTGACAAAGCTTGCAATCCATTCTGACAATGCAAGTATTTAGGAATCGCTAATATTATCAACCTACCATTTCCAGCCCATTTCTTATCCATACTTTTATATCAATACTAATGCCAACAACTACTATCTTGAATCTTCAGACCCTATATAGGAACCTATAGTACCGTAAGATATAATAAATCAAATTTAGATGGATAATACAATTCTAATATGTCTCCAGACAAAAGAGCTCCAAATTTTATTCTCCAACATATTATTATAAGCAATAATATTGTCGTAGATAGTTGGTATAAAGTATGAAAAGGTTTAGACAGTTCAAGTTAACAAACGAACGTATACTACTGTTTAGTTTTGGAGTAATAATCCTACTTTATTCTGCTTTTCCAGATTATTATAGTTCTTTAGATGTACAGGCGCAATTGCAACAACAGCCATCATCAATAATAGGTATAAAAATTACATCACCCGTTGCCGATCAAGAAGTTCCAGTTGGTGAACTTACAATATCAGGAATATCTACAGATAACGTCACTACTGATTGTACAGTATATGCTGATTGGAATAACTTAAAACCATTTCAAACTGCTGTAGCAACAGGTCCAGGTGGAGTAAATGATTATTCTACATGGAATTTTACATATAGTGATGATTACCATCTTATTACAAATGGAACAAATGATCTAACTTCTAAATTATCATGTGTTGATGATAGTAATGGTGGTACTGCTAATTTAACAAAAAATTATAGTGTAGATGTAATTGGAATAGCAACAACAAGAGCATCAGAAGCAGCTGCAGTATCTACTCAGGGAGAAGTACAAAACCAACAACAACAACCATCTGCTGTTATAGATAATAACAATAGTCTTATAAAGGGAATTTCGAGTACAGACAATAATAATGCTACCACTTTAGATAATGAAACTAAAGTAGTAGTAGAAGAAATACCAACAGGAAACAATAACATTTCTAAACCCTCAATTCCAATGCCTATAGTTACAGAAAGTTATTTTGATCCTAATACGGTTAATGTAAATATTACATCACCTGTTGCAGGTCAACAAGTTCCTGTTGGAAATCTCACAGTTACTGGAATATCATCTGATAATTCAACGACTGACTGTCGGGTATGGCTCGGTTTGAATGAGCAGAAGCCATTTCAAACTGCTGTAGCGACAGGTCCAGGTGGAGTAAATGATTATTCTACATGGAATTTTACATACACACCTCAATATCATATAATTACAAATGGAACAAATGACCTAGCTGCACAAATATCTTGTTTTAATAGTGATACACTTGCTAATAATACGAAAAGTTATAGTGTAAATGTCACAGGAATAACAGAGTCTTCTGAACAATCAGCATTAGCAGCGCAGAATGTTTCTTCTTCTTCTTTACCTTCTGTCAAGATAGACAATGATGATAATAAAACAGCAACAACAACTCCCCTCCCACAAATCATTCCTTCTGTTCCAACAACATCGCCACTTCCTTTACAACCAGCTATAAAGGACGACGAAGAGAAAGAACAGACGGAAGAAGAACCTGAGCCAGAATCAGAACCTGAGCCAGAATCAGAACCACAACCTACTACATCATTAACAGAGGATGATACAATAGAAGAAGATACAGATGAGGAAGAAGAACCTGAGCCAGAATCAGAACCTGAGCCAGAATCAGAACCTGAGCCAGAATCAGAACCACAACCTACTACATCATTAACAGAGGATGATACAATAGAAGAAGATACAGATGAGGAAGAAAATCCTAGTGAACAAGGACAGGAGGTAGAAGAGATACAAGAGGAAGAAGAAGTACAAGAACAGCTACAACAGATACTAGAAAAGGTAGGAAAGGTAGAAGAAGAGGTACAACAAGAGGTAGGAAAGATAGGAGAAGATGTGCTAGAAGACATAGAAAGTGGCCTAAGATAAGGATGATAATGATTTCATTGTACTATCAAAGAATAAACCTAATCCCATGGCCATATATATAGAGAACAACAGCTTCCCTCCTTTCTTTATTATCGATTTGTTTAAAATGCAGTTAGATAGCAATGGTTCTAATATCTTCTTTTATTGTTAGTAGCAAAGATATTTTTCAATTATATTGAAATTATCTCATTATACTTTGTATTTGAATTATACATGAATTTGTCTTCTTTCTCTTAGAACTCGTACCAAAAGAAGACTGTTATAAAACAAATGATGTAATTATTTTCTCCAAGTTTGGATTTGTATAGGCAGTCAGTATAACTTTAATCTAACATCGTATATATACATCAATATTGTAATAATAGTATCGAAATAATACGAAAAATATCAAAACTAAAGTATTTTATGGTGTTGACAACGTAATTAATGCAGAGGTACAATTATTCTTTAAAGCAAAAACAAAAATTGATACATGCATGAATTATACGCGACCACCATTAGCTATTTTAATTGAACCAATAAAGAAAGCTTTTCTTGATGCTAAAAGTAGAGGTGTAAGATTAAGATATCTTACCGAAATTACCAAAGATAATATTGATTATTGCAAAGTGTTAACTACAATTGTTGATGATCTACGCCACTTAGATGGAATTAAAGGCAATTTTATGATAAGCGAAACGGAATATCTTGCTCCTTTAGTTTTATATGAGAAAGGAAAGGTAGCCTCACAAGTTATATACAGTAATGCAGAGGAAATTGTAGAACAGCAGCAATATATCTTTGATACTCTTTGGAGAAAAGCAATACCGGCTGAGCAAAAGATTAGAGAAGTAGAAGAAGGAATAGAACCAGAGATTATAGAGACTATTCGAGACCCTGTTGAAATACAAATGCTTGGTTTTGAGCTTATAAAATCCGCTGCATATGAAATATTGGTAATATTTTCTACAGCCAATGCATTTCACCGTCAAGAGCGTGCAGGAACAATGGAATTGTTTAAAGAAGCAGCTGCGGCAGAAGGACGTCGTGTTAAGATTAGAATCTTAACACCTATGGATGATATAATTAAAGAGAAGGCACAAAAATTCAAAGAACAACAACAACAGTATCATCAGCAAATTGACATTAGAAATATTGAATCTCTTTTACAAACTAAAGTTACGATTTTGTTAGTAGATATGAAATTCTCCTTAACTGTAGAATTGAAAGACGATACAAAAGAAACTTCTTATGAAGCAATAGGCTTGGCAACATATTCTAATAGCAAGCCAACAGTTTTGTCTTATGTAACAATATTTGATACTCTATGGAAACAGGTTGACTTGTATGGAGAATTAAGAGATTTATATGAACAACTCAAAATTCATGATAAGATGCAAAAGGAATTTATCAATATAGCAGCTCATGAGTTGCGTACTCCTATTCAGCCGATACTTGGATTGGCTGAAGTTCTTAGTTCAAAAACAGGAAGAATAGAGCAATATAATGAATTAATAGATGCCATTATCAGAAATGCAAAAAGACTGCAAAGGCTTACAGAGGATATTTTAGATGTTACCAAAATTGAAAGTAATTCACTAATACTAAATAAACAACAATTCAACCTAAATGATATAATAACAAACACTATAAACGATATAATAGTAAAGAAAGACTTTAACAGTGAAAATGTAAAAATATTGTATGAACCTAGTAATAATATACAAGACAAGAAATAATAATATTATTTTAGTACAAGCAGATAGATCTAGATTGACTCAAGTTATTTCTAATCTGCTAAGTAATGCTGTTAAATTCACTAAAAAAGGAACTATTAGAGTTACTACACAAATCGAAGAAGAAGAAGAAGAACAAGACGATCAAAATGATTATCGTGATAGCGATAATTATGGTGGTAATAAGGTTGTTGTTATCAGTATCAAAGACACAGGTTCTGGAATAAGTCCAGAAATATTTCCTAGGTTATTTTCAAAGTTTGCTTCAAATTCTTTTGAAGGTACTGGATTGGGATTGTTTATTGCCAAAAGTATTGTTGAAGCTCATGGAGGTAAGATATGGGCTGAGAATAATGCTGATGGGAAGGGAGCCACTTTTGTTCTTAGTCTTCCAATATCAATTTAACAATGAACCATCAATGATAAAAAAAGGACTATATAGACGCATATAAAAGAAGATAAACTGTGAAGATAATGATGATAGTAGATGAAGCTGTATTAATTTAACGATCCTAAAGTAGGAGTATTAATTAATTAGCATTTGTACTTTCTAAAGTAATGTGTTTAACCCATAAAAGTATCACACATTTATGAAAGAAAAGAAATATAAAAATATATATCAAGATAATGAGCATCGAAATAGAAGACGCATCTAATATTAATGGAAGATATTTAATGCTCATTCATATTCTTTTGAACATGGTTATTGTTATCCATGCTATGTATAGATAATATTTGTATAGAATTTTTGGAAGATGTCTTTTTTTATTTCTAATGGAAAGTTGACAGAAGAATATCGGCACAATAAGTATATTGTATCACCGACATTTCATAGTATGTGGAGAAGGTCTTATCAAGAGAATCAATAAATAATTACTTTGATATATAATGTACTTCATATCTTTGAAGTTGAAATTATTGCATCTAGATAGTTAAATCTGCATTTCTATATGAGTCAAGGCAGATTCCAAAATCGTCGGCATCATCATCAAAAGCTTAACCACTAGCACTTTATTAATAAATAATAGATAAAGAGATTATTATTATACAATACTCTCTTTTTTTAATTGATCGGAAAATTGAAAGTAATAAATATGTTCTTTGTTCAAATCTGATCTTCGCAGATCAATTTATTATGCCCTCAAATATATGAATAATATGGCTTACCAAAATTTACCTAAGGATAAAATTCATAAGTATAAAGATAATTGCCTCACTATTCTGTCCTTATCGCCAAAGATACGCTATGTGGGTATAATAAATAATTTTGGACAAACATTAGCAGGACAATTACGTAAAGGCGTAGTACCATTACTAAAGCCAGATGAATCTAGGAATGAACATTTCATTGAGGCAACAAGAAATAGATTACGAAAGGAGTTTGAATCATCCATTGGTAAGACTGTGTATACATTTACCGAAAATGAAAAGGTTAAAGTGATAGTGTTATCAAATGAAACTAACTTTTGCTATATCACATTTGATAAAGACACAGAATTTGTAGATATTATGGGAATTATTCAATCAACAAAAAAAATTATTTCATGAAGAAATTTGGTGGCTAACATCCTCTACATCACAAATCACATAAAACACATTATCATTTAGAGATTAGACAATTTTATAGTCTGTTGATTACAATGAGCATGCAGAGTTCAGATCATTCTTCTACATATAATGCTAATATCTCTGCTTGTATTGTGTCTGCTTTTGTATTCTATGTTCGTTTTTTTGTCATTGTAAAGCTTCAGGTGATATTGTTAATATGTGACAGGTGCATTTACATTGCTGTCTAATGTTATTATTGATATAAAAATTGAGTGTCATTTTAGGAAATAATAAATATATATATATATATATATTATTCTATTGTTGACCATATTTCCTTAGAATTATGTGTTTGTCTCCAGTCTCGTAGGTCTTTTCAAATTCTATTTTAAAATTATATGAACTAAGAAATTCAACTAGTGGTCTATAATTATTCAGTCCATGAACCTCTATCAAAAGTGCGATATCTTTACTTTTAGATAGCACATTAGTAGCTCCTTTTAACACTTCGAGTTCTGCTCCTTCTACATCAATCTTAATCCAGTTTACTTCTTCTTGCCTTATTTCATTTAATTGTAATAAATAATCTAACGTGTTAGCATTTACTTCTACAAATTTTTTTCCTGTTCTTTCCATTAAGGTATGATATATAGTATAACCTGATTCTTCATCTGGTACATAGAGTTTTATTTTTGTCTCTTTAGAATATGCTGCATAATTCAGGGGGATAATATTAGTTAATTGATTTAGTTTGATATTACGATTTAATATTTCAAAATTGCCAGGATGAGCCTCAATAGCAACTACTTTTCCCTTTGTACCAACTCGCTTTGAGCTTATTATTGTATAGCGGCCTATATTTGCACCAATATCTATAACTATATCTCCTTGTTTAGGGGTAAAGTGTTCTATTATATCATCTTCACGGATTGTCATGTTTATGATTTCTTCTTTTTTAATTGGACAAAGAACTTTGTAATTGTATTTTGGAACACTGATTTTTAATGACACCGGATTTCCTAACCTCAAGAATTTGATAACTTTATACAAGAAACTCATGAAGTAAAATGATGGACCAAAAGAATCATTAAAATGAATCCCTCGTTTAACATATAGTCTATCTCTTCTTTTCTTGCCTAGAGCTATTTTGACTGAAAACCTTATACCCAAATAAATAATCTTTAAAAAAAATAATATCCATTTATCTAATATGGGCATTACTCCTACTGGTTCTTTTAGTAACCAAGAAGTAATTCTTTCCATATTGTGTCATCTTCAATTGCATGCAAACTTAAACCTTTTTAATTCATTATCGACTTATTCGATGTTAGTAGGCCTTTCTAGATAAACCCTTAATCATAATCTTATTACAACATAAACTGATTGATTAATTGGTAAGAGAACAAATTTCAGAATATGGATAATTAGAAAATAAATAATAGTTAGTAACTCGCTGTCAAGTTTTATTAATGAATATAATACCTGATTTTTTTCTTAATTGCCGTAAGAAGTTAGTCCCAAATATACTCTCTAATTTCCTCTAGATTCTGGAGACATAGAGCCTGCTTTTATGTATGTTCTTTCATCGCATGCTCTATAGCCTTTCCCATGATTTCATCTTCTGTCTTTTCTTGTATAATCGTAATGCAGTTTAATCCTGCGTCATGACATGATAATGTTTCCATGTTATTACATAAAGTATTATTTCATGTAAATAATACAGTTAAACATCACTGAAAGTTTTATCAAGGCACCTCTGTCTAAAGCAATTATCGCTGTTAGCTTTGGTATTAAGGTCACAAAATCATTCTGATAATTCTATCAATAACTGATGATTCATTTATTATCAACTTTGCTTCTGACTAAAACACAGAAAGTGCTATTACAGCATTCCTCACTTATAACAAAAGAAAGAGGAATATAAAAAAATCAATAGTAAGTTCAAAAGGAAAACTTAATTAATAAAAAAAGGTGTAAAGGAAAATATTGTTCTTTTGATGAATTGTTAGTGATATATAATAATAGTATACCTAAAGTTATAGAAGAACATCTTAATAATTGGTTCCATTGGAGGTATTAGAGAGTGATAGCGCTCAATAACATCTATCAAGAAGATTGCCTAACGTTCATGAACAAACTTAATGCTCAAGGAATAAAGGTAGATGTTATTGTAACCTCGCCACCATATAATATAAATAAGGAATATGGATTGTACAAGGATGATAAAGAAAGAAATGAATATTTGGATTGGCTTGCTGATATTGCCAAAAGTTCTCAATCTATCTTAAAGGAAGATGGTTCATTTTTCCTTAACCTAGGTAGAACACCATCCGAGCCCATACTACCTTTTGAAGTAGTTAATAGATTCTTGAATTCAAATTACAAATTACAAAATACAATTCATTGGATTAAGTCCGTCTCTTTCGAAAAAGAAGATATGGGTAAAAGTAATGGATTTCGTAATGATTATGTATCTATAGGTCACTTTAAACCCATAGTTAGCGAACGCTTTATAACAGATCTGCACGAGTACATATTTCATTTTACAAAAAAAGGTAATGTAAAATTGGACAAACTAGCAATTGGTGTACCTTATCAAGATAAAACTAATATTGGAAGATGGAAATCTGCAACACAGGATAAACGAGATAGAGGTAATGTTTGGTTCATTCCTTATCCTACTATTCAACATGAGCGTCCTCATCCAGCTGTGTTCCCTGAAAAGCTACCATATCTTTGTATAAAGGTACATGGAATAAAATCAGATATACTTGTTTATGACCCATTCATGGGAATAGGTACCACTGCCTTGGCATGTCTTCGTCTTGGTGTAAACTACATAGGAACAGAGATAGATGATGAATATATCAAAGTGGCAAGAGAAAATATAACTGAGGAAGCTAAAAAAGTAATCATAAGAAAGAAAGGTGAAAGACAAGAGAGGTTAGTGATAGAACTGCAGGAAGATGAAGATATATTGTTTGGAGATAAGAGACCCTAAATTACCTAAAAGCATAAAACCGGTTTATCATTTTTATAACATACTTTACAATATTGATAGAAGAAAAGGAAGGAACGTTGTTGGGAATAAGAAGAAAGAAGAAAGATGAAAAATCAAAGAACTATGGTTAATCAATAGAGACAAATTTAAAGTTAATAGACAAAGTAGTAGCGTACTAACATAATTTCATATTCTTTTTTACTTCTAATAATGCTAAGCAAGCTTGCCTGCACATTTTATGTTATTATAACCACCACCATCTGTTTGAATGTATATAAAGATGTATTAAATTTTTTTCCAGTGAATTTCATTGTCCTTTTAAGAGATAGAGTATGTATAAAAGTTTTCAAAGGAATATGTTGAACATACTAATACATTAGTTTGTATATCAAAAGTAGAGATACAATACCAGTGATAATAAACCCTATTCCTGCATAAATTAATAATCGTTTTCTTTGTTTTGCTTGCATCTCTATAATAAAAAAAGCAACGGTAAATTACTGTTTTCTTATTCAAACCCAAATCAATGTATATATGAAATACATTTATGTAGAAATACCATTTAGTGTTCAATCTTTATAATCATTATATTTGAATTTTATCATTAGTTAGGCAGACATTCTTTTGTCCTTATCTTATCTTGATAAAACTGGTAATAATCGTACTTATATACTACAGAAAAGATAAACTGCAGGTATTAATTATTCTTACTACATGACTGATGACAATACAATAATGGAGAAACTATGAAACAATAATCTATAGAGCAGTGATGAAATGAATCATATTCAAACAATAAATGGTAATAATAATGCAATAATACTGCTGGTAATAATGCTATATTCAATCAATGCTCAACAACAAATTATATCCAGTTAAATTTCTATTTCTAAGAGTGAGATCACGAACTATTGCAGAGGCCCAACCAGAACTAATACAGCTTACATCACTTCTACACAATACAATATTCAAAATTGAACTTGTCAGAGAACTATGCTTTAAAGTATAAAAAGAAAATACTGGCAATAGGCTTGACCATATTACTGACTAGAGATAGAGGAGATATTTTAAGCAATTTCAGATTTAGTGTAATCACTCTAGTTCTTTTTCATTATTATTTTAATATAGTCTTCTGTGTAATGCTTTTTCCTATAATCAAAAGACACTTTAGTTTAACACAAAAATCCAATCATGTTAGTTTATGTAGTAACTTTATTTTTGCGTGACGCCTTCCATAATTTTAATTTCTGCATAATGCGATTAATCATAGATTTAAGATTCATATATTAACATTTCACCTTTTCATTTTTAAAGGCTTTGATCATTGATATGACATGTGGCTATAGTTATAAAGATTACTGGTAGTGGCGAAGTACTTTAAATTGTAAAATTCTTAAATATTGTTCTCATTGTCTTATAATATTATTCTTGCTTTTAACACTATAACTAATAATACTTCGAAGCACCCTATTTTTGTTATATTTACGTGGCTATCACAGACAATGATCCATTTGAAAATTGGTCAGGACTTGTACACATGCCAGTATACTCTATTGACAGAAAAAAACTAGGCTATTTGAGGGCAATATATTCAGACTATATGATTATCGTTCGAGGCGTTATCAAATTAATGAAATATTTTATACCAAAGTCAGCTGCGGAATCGGTAACCAAAAACAGCATTAAACTAAGAATTACGGCATATGAAGCAAATTCAAACTATTCTTATTTGAAGATGGAGAATTATTTGAAATTGTCCGAGTATTCGTCAGGGTCTACTATAGGACATAAGCCATTTTATGACAGACTCTTGAATTTGGGTTATTATGCTACTAGAAATAGATTGGCAGCTGGAGTAGCATTTATTTCTAGTATTTTGTTTTTGCTTTCGGGCTATAAGGCAAACTTAGAAATTTATAGTTTAATCAAACATGAAATTGAAATCTCTTCTGCAAGTGATTTCTTAGTTAACGCATTAACTCCAATTGATAACGCTCTCGCGATTCTGAGCCAGTTCGGAGGAATATTGGTATTAATTGGATCAGCATTATTTGCCGCAAATAGAGTAAACCTAGCAAAATTTTGCGTGATGTTTGGCACAGGACAGGGTCTATTGACCGTTGGAATACATATATTATTTGAATTATCATCTGGTAGATTATCTTACGGAAATAACTATCTAACATGGCTAACATCTTCTGCAACTGGACTTGGAATTTTGTTTGCATTGTGTGCTCCCTCTATTTCAAAGGGTAAAGGAGATAGAATTGTTAGCAGAGTTTTCAAATTTATCCTAGGAAAAAAATAATCTCTATATTTAATTAAGTAAACATCACTCTAGAGAATATATATATGGAAGGTTCAAATTATTTGCCAGATATACAGAATACCAAAAAGAGAAGATTAAAGAAAAAACGAGATTGATTAGCTTAATCCTCATTCTGTCCATCTATCAATAATATATAGATTTGATAATTAAATGCCAGCAGGAATTGAAGAAATCTATATGATAACCAGTTGGCGGATATCTCTCTCTTTGACTGTTAAAGACGCGAGTACCAAATATGTTAAAGTATATTTAATATACAAGATAGAATTGTCAAGATGACAAGCTAGTGCGACAGGATAGATCATTACCAAAAACACAAAAACATTCGTCGAAACTAATTGGAATTAATTTTCAGGGTTTTGGTTCCTCTGCTTTTCAGAATAGAATAACACCAGTTCCTCCCTTTAATTACATTGAAGATTCCTTTAAAATATTCTCAAATAATGGTATCAGAGCCGTTAGAGTTCCATTCTACTGGGAATCCTGGGAATATAACAAAAACAATTGTTGTGATGACTTGAATTCTATTGCAAAGGCAGGTGATAAGTATGGAATTATGTGTCTGTATGATAACCATCAATGGGAATGCGCTTCGTGGCTTGGACAGGGGATTGGTATGCCTAATTCATTGATATCAACACTCTATGAAATGAAAATTGGACAAATTCCGAATTACAGCATCAAAAAAGATTTCTGGAACAGATGGTGGGATCGTCAAATAAAGACTGTCGATGGAGTAGATGGCTGGGATGCACAATTAGATTATCTTAAAAACATTGTAAAGTTGCTAAAAGACCGCAAGTCTACAATGGGTTTTGAAGTATTAAATGAACCAGAAGTATTTAGAAGGCAAGACTATTGTAAAGTAGGAGATTATCACGAATACATGGTCAACGAATTAAGAAATATAACAGATAAACCACTCTTCTTTTCTTGGGTCTTATCACATTCGATAATTGATAATCCCTTCTTACAGACAAAAGTAGCTCCAGTCACACGTAGCAATATTATATATGATGGTCATGCTTATCCTCCTTCTTTCTTTAGAGTACTATACTTTCGAGTAATTGCTTTCTTGATGAGAAATATCACTCTATATATTGGAGAGTTTAACTCAGGTTTTGAAAAAGGTACCATATTGACACAAAAACAAATCTTCCAATATATTAAAAGATTAAATAATTTCTTAAATTATGGATGGGCATTATGGAGATGGTCATACATACCTGACCTAAATATTCCTGCATTCAATCTCGCTAGGATAAAAGACAACAGAATACAGGAAGGAATTTATTTTAAATATTTTGTAAAAGCCATAAATGAAATAAATTCCTAGCAGTAGGAAGTAGTGGAAAAAGAAATGCTTTGAAGTGTGTAAGTACAAATGCGGTATTACTACTTTAATATTATTCTATGTATCTAGAATCCTATAATCTGCCAAATTATTCATTCATTCTTTCGATTCTTGAGTGCATTATTGAATGTCATCACCTATGTTTTAGAATATCCCGGCATGAGAATTAAAGACGATGCTTAGTCATAGAGTCACACTAATATTTGCATCTACTGACTCATCGACATAATCAAATTTCCTACTAAATCACACGCATAATATGAATAACAAGACAATCAGCAGTAGCACAACAAGAAGGATAGGAGAAGAATTAGGAGGGAGAATAAAATATAATGTCTCCTATTACTTGTCATTGTCGTTGGTATGTGTATGTGTATACATATGGTCAGCCTGTGATTTCGCTATTCTAAGTGAATCAATGCTGAAACGTCAGGATGAGATAAGATACAACATCAATACTATCAGTGCTACTATGAAATAGCGAAGAAATAATATCTGAAGAATACTTCAATGACACAAAGCAAAACCAGAAGGAAAGCAGTAGCGAGCCGTAGTAGTGTTAGTCGTTATATTGAATAACAAATTTCTCTCCTATTTGTGTTTATTTGGCTTCAATAGCCTACATCTTTATATTAATTTACATTTTAGTAATTACCGACTTTTCCTTTTACTTTATCGAAAACTTTTAAAATCATTCTATTATTGGGCAATATCTATTTCTATTGCTACTTCTTTCTCTATGAAAGATCGAGCATTTTCAAATGGCAGCACTGCAACGTCTTCCTCTTGGAACGGTCCATACTTTGTCATATCTACTCCCACAAACTGTTCCATAGATTTGATAAATCTGACAACTATTTGTTTGGAGCGAATTTTGGTCGAAATTGATTCCATAACTTTAGGTCTCCCATTAATAGTTGCGGCAATAATAGCATTTTTCCTTTTCTCAGATTCTTTTTCCCCATCCAAAATATATTTTTCTTCATCTGTAAGTTTTGAATAATCCACTGCTGTTTCCGCTGATGGTGAAGATGATATTTCGCCTTGGTATTCCATTAACTTTTGGTGCCGACATTCGAGCAATAGTTGGGCGGATTTAGATATCATTCCAACCATTCGATCTCTAATTTTTGCATCTATTCCCTCATAGCTTTGCCCTTTTATATTACCAAGCACAGTAGCAATATTTTGATAAGTGTCAAGAGGTATAGATTGCAATGTAGGAATTTGGATTTCTGTCAATAATAAATTGTATACATCCTCAATTGTTAATGATGTGTTGGTATTGTTTCTTGCTTCTGATTCTTGATCTTCTCTTATTGTTGTCATGATTTATGATTTATCCTCCTCTCTTTTTCATTTTCATAAACTGCTTGATAAAACTTAATTAAAGGCACTTATCTCTATCAAGAGATAACTTAGTTGCCTTATAAAGTAATTGATGGAAAGATAGAACCATTAACATTTACAGGTGATGAGGTTATACAAAAATCAAAGGATGAGAAAATAAAGTTTCTATATCTACAATTTACCATGATGAATAGAATATTGCATCATCATACCACTATAGTGTTAGCATTTTCAAACCTACAGATTATTATCATCAGCGCCGCTATTATGTTAACTCCAGTGGTCTTTGTTTTTGCATATTATTATTATCGGTTATTCAAACAAATATGATCCATAGACACTTTTGCTATTAATAGAATATAATATGTGAGCATTCTCCTAGCGTGAATTAATCTACATCAAAAACAAATATAGTCATATGAAATTGCTTCTTTATCTATATACTTCCCTCGTTATCTACTGATCGTATTAAGCAACATCTATACTAGTATTTTTGATAATTTGTTTTTTGATCGCGATGATTATTGGCGTAATTAATGGAGTAGGAAGGTAATAATAATAAATCCACATCTTCTGTATATGATCATTGTATAATCTGTCCCAAGTTGAGTTTCGTTGTTAAAGAATTTGAAAGAGGTATTAGCTTTGCTGCATTTGTAATTGTTGTAACTGCTGTTATATTTTGTATCGTATTTTCTTTTATAGTGGTTGCAAGTTGCTGTGTACCAAAGTTAGTAGCAGTAAATCCAGCTGGAAATGAAGATGTTTTTACCAATGTTCCATTAAGAGTATATACATTCATAACAGCATTTATTGTTTGATTTACAATTGAGGGGTCATTTACTGTATTTACCGTATAATTTACAAGTACTTTAACTTGAGATCCTTCAGTAGTATTTAACCGAGGTATGAATTGTGCGCTATCTAAGGCAATAAGAACTTCCTGTCCATGATATGCAAATGCATTATATGATAATCCTACCATCGATAAAGCTAGAACTGCTGCTATTACAAAAGTTGATACTGCTGCCATTCTTAATAATTCTCGGAGCATTTGAAAATACCTTCTTCTTTGATCTATTTTTGTCATATGCTTGATATTCAATCGTAAAATACTATATATGAATAATAATGTTTAGTATTAAAAAAAGAAATCATTCTTCTTTTACTTTATCATCATATGTTATTGTTAGTGATCTAAACTAATAATTAAATACAGTCTTTTTTCTAATGATTGATTGATGTTTTGAAAAACTCTTTAATTAATGAATCATTTTGTTGTATTATGATAATAGCGTAATCATGACTATCGGTTCATTGAAATATCCTCCTTAGTGTGATAGCAATAGCAGCATATTTGTAAAATTATTAATATCTACTTTAATCTCTATCTTCTAGTTATATGATATCAAAATCCTGCATGATTGTATTTCTTTGGTACGAATATCTTTGTTTAGTAACGGATTAGTCGTCATGTACTTTTCAACTTTTATTGTATAAGTAATTGTAAAGTAATGAAGAAATAGGTTCAATCCAAAAAGTCAAATCATCATCATTTAGGATTTTTTAGAGTGGCTTCCTGATTATAGAAGTTCTCTGAGAATATATATTTACGAATTACTGAATTTGAAACAATGCCATAGAATAATTAGACAATACTTAATAACATCTCAATGAAAGTGTCATTTTTCATATAATGTTTCATATCCATTTCATTTAAATAAAATTAGAGGAATGATAGGGGGATGCTGTCAATAATTATCCTACTTATTATCCTTTACCTTGAGCAGATGATCTTAGGAACGTATTCTATTGAGATTAAGTTCCCCGTTTAAGTCTTTTTGCCATCTTTAATCTTGTATCAATAACTTTGACCTGTGATTCTATATATTTTTTGTAACCTGCTAACAACTTTTCTTGCTCATCATAATCTTCTTTATGAATCTCATCCATAGTATCCTCGAATGCTGCGATTATGCTATCTACATTTGCTCCCAAAGTTTGAATATCGTTTACATCTGACGTAGCAACGTCAATAGTTTTTGACTTAATTTCTTTGGAGGTCACTTCTGTCGCAGCTTTAGCTTTTCTACCAAATGCTAAAATAAGCTGCCTGAAAGACAATCCAGCTTCTTTGGCTTTAGTAGAAATTGATTCTACATCGTCCGATGACTTGTCATCTTCATATACAGTCGATCCAGTGTCTGATGGACTGACTACTATAATGTTACTGTCATCAACATCCTTCGGATTCCTACTAATTGTTTCTTCTGCTTTTTTTTCATTTCCAATTTGCTTTTGAGCGTCGTTCTCTTCGCTGCTCACAATCTATAATATGTTCTAAAGTTTATAAGGTATATGCAAATTATTCTTATATTCCCTATCTCTAAGAACCATGTTTTGATATTGTAAATATTATTGACTATTGACTAAAAGGTATTTTCTTATTTATTTGGACTACAAAGACGAGCTGCCACTCAAAATATCGCAGATTAGTCATGCAGTAGAATCCTTTTCAATCCAAGAAATAGTTGCACAGATAGCTTGGCGTGGCCGCTAATAATTAGAGATCACAGTCATAAAATTTCCGTAAAAATACAAATTGAAGAACAGTCAAGCTTCGGTAGATCCATTTTAAAATCTTCCTTACGAAACATATTGGCTGCTAACTATCACAAAGGAGAATTTGCATAAAACTAGATTGGGTATGTATAATTTCAAAATTGGAGAGTGGTAAACAAAAGTATCTGTTTGCTAGTAAATGAACTATTTAGACAACTCTCTATGCAATTTGAGCATTACTTTTAATAGTTAGCACTATTATTATAATTACCACTATCTTTATGATATAATTTTAACGTTATTACAAGTTTTCTCTGAGATATTGGAAAATTAAGTAAGTTAATTGTTGTCAATTTGTTTTTCAACAGATAGTTGTATTATTAATTTTAGAACCTCACCAAATGATGTATTAGGCATGAACACGACATCGTTCTTAGTAACGTAATCATCAACCTTACTTAAACCAGAACCGCCTATTATTATTGGTACTTTATGATACTTTAAATGAATTTCCTTGATCAGTCTTTCAGCTGGCTTTATATTGTCTGCAATAGTTATTGAAATAAGTATAATATCAGGCTCTATATCCTTTAGATAGCCAATAATTGACTCTGAAGGAACTGAAGGTGAGATATTATATACTTTAAATCCTTTGCTAAGAAGAAGAGATTCTATTATATTACAGACTAAACTATGTAGTTCTCCATCTGGAGTACATATCAGAATTTTATATTGTGACCTCGTTGCTTTTGGATGAGAAATTTGTTCATTTATTACCTTTACTAGGCTGCTGGCAGTATTAGTACATGCATGTTCAGTTGCAACATCAAGTTTTCCTTGCTCCCATAGTTCCCCAATTTTATACATGACAGGTTTTAGTAGCTTGTCATAAAAATTTGCTAGTCCAAATAACGATGAATACTTTTCGTATATTTTGATAAGATCACCCAAGTTGCACCCTGTTAATAATGCAAATATTTCATCTTGTATTTTTGCTAGCAGTTTTTCTTTATTTGCAGGAGAAGAGCTGTAAACTGAGATAAATGTAATAATCTTAGGATCATGGCGATATTCTTTAGGAATATCTTCAATTGTTACATTAGATGTTTTTCCAAGATACTTTATTATCTGTTGCTTTGAGGTATTGTTTTTATGATCCCATACGCTTTGAACAAGATAAGCATAATCAATACCCTTTACTTTCTTACTTCTAATATATACCATTTCTGAACAAAATTATTACCTCTATTTACTATTCCCAATTATATTAAATTAGTGGTAAATAACAATTCTAGTGCTAAAAGAGAAATATTAGGAGGATTATTGTGCAGTGGCTTTACTTCTTGCAAATATTCCTAGTCCTGCCATTCTTCCAGATATAAATCCAGTCATTGCACCATATATAAGATGGAAAAAAAATGATCCTCCTATAATAATAGGATATAATCCCTGAAAGTGTGAAGTTATGCTATAGATATATTGATTTGGTGCCGAGAATGCAAAGGATTCAAGCCTTGGCTGTATCCCAAAGGTTGTGAGTGGCACAAATAGCACAATCCATAAAGCTATACCAACAATCATTCCCCTTGGTACTCCGTATCGTGCGTTATATGGTGCAATTTTCCGCCAAAATATTGCAAGTTGTCCAAATATGTTTCCTGCAGTGGTTCCTGTCAACACGTGTAGGCCAAACCCTATGTATTGAGCAGTTGTTGTATCAGTAAATCCTAGCGAGAGGCCAATTACAGCAAAGAAAGTACCTGGCGGAGTTTCTGATATGAGATCAACTATTACAAGTAGACCCGAAATTGCCCAAGCTGAAATAAATCCTGCAAATGAGCAGTACAATATAAATAATTTAGAGGTTTTTTGCGATTCCATGAGTTGCATTGGTAGTATTAATATAAAAACACGTGACTAAGATTTTAATAGTGCCTAACTATAGACCATGAACTCTTATTTTATGAAATACGTTATGGGATGCTACTACAACTACTGCTGCAATTATGGCACCAATAAAGTTTCTTATAGTCATAATTGTGTCAGGAGAGCTAGCAATTAACGAATTACCTAAAACAGTGTATATGTTGTCGGTTAACCAGAAGGCAAGAGTAATCCAACCAATTATACCTGCAACCATAGCACCAAGTCTTGCTCCTTTAATTACAAAATATATTGAGAAAGCTATTCCGAAGTACCATAAACCACTTAGAATTAACCAATTAGCTTGAAATATTTCAGGCCTAGCGTCGAGTATATAGTAAGTAGAACTTATAGCAACCATTGCAAATAGCGATATTGAGAGAATCCTATTATTGAAATGAGTGGGAAGTACGCTCTCTTCTTGCAATCCTTTCTCTTTGCATTTGTTCTTCTTTTGCAGATTTTATTGCTTCTTCAAAATTTTTTAGCTGAATAGGAATCATTTCTTTTATTGAATCATCTTTTACTGTTGCCTCATGTTTGAGGCTATCTATCAAAGGTCTTGCTAATGATGCCTTAACGGGAGTAATAAGATCAATCCAATAGGAAGAAAGTCGTGGAGTGAGGAAAGGAATTATGATTATTTTTATTGACTTGTTTAGCATTTTTGCATAATGTCTCATCATATCTACATAGGTAAGCACGTCTGATCCTCCAATCTCAAATGTTCTTCCTTCTGTTTCTTTCACATCAATAGCTTTAACTAAATAAGTAACCACATCGTCTACGGATATCGGCTGTGATTTAGTCAGGACCCATTTTGGACACACCATCGCAGGAAGCCTCTCAACAAGATACTCTAGCATCTGAAATGAACCTCCTCCTTGTCCTAAAATAACAGCAGCTTGGAATATTGTCACTTTTGCATCGGATGTTTTTAATATTTCACCTACTTGTTTTCTGCTCCTTAAATGTTCTGAAAGTTCATTGTCTTTTCCATGACTTAGCCCGCCAAGGTAGATGATTCTCTTAACTCCACATTCTGTGGCTGCTCTTGCAAAATTTTCTGCAGCAAGTCTGTCCCTTTCTGCAAATTTCTTCCATTCTTTAGAAGAACCTTCCATTGAATGTATCAGATAAAATGCAACGTCTACTCCAGACATTGCTTTTACAACCTGTTGATAGTTAGTGACATCTGCATTTACTATTTTAACATCTTGATTAAAACGACCCTCCAATGACTTAACATTTCGTGTCATGCATATTATCTCTTGATTGTCTTCAGAGGAATGTGATAAAGATAATCTATATACCACACGGCTTCCAATAAAGCCACTAGCACCTGTGACCAAAATTTTTAAAGTCCTACCTTTTGAATTACGAACAACCGTTTGGTTTAAGATATTTTGATTTTGCATTATTCATTCACTGGTAAATTTTTTTTTTATTTTATTTTATTTTATTTTTGATGGCTATCCATCACCATTGTCATAGATATAGGAAGAACATTTGCTAAATTTTGCATAGTCTCATCATTGATGTACAACTCAATCATATCTCTATTCCCTTTTGTGACATTGCTATTTAATACAATTTTGTTTTTTTCTCCCATATCAAAATATATCAATGCTTGATCTGTATCAATTTCAAAATCGCTAGGAAATATTATAGATTGATTTCCGACTTGTATATTTATTCTATATGATTTATCACCTGCAACAGCTTGGCCATAGACATAGCTCTCTCCTAGATCTAAGTGCAAATTAAACATAATCGATCTTACCAGTTTATTTCGATATTGTTATTAATCTTCTCGTATTTAAGTGATGCCAACAAATCATTATAGTGCCAACACATATTATTAACTTTACTAGTACTAAAATCGAATATAGCATAAACCAATCAACAAAAATACTATTAAAAAGAAAAAATAATAGAAGAAGCTTGACATTTTCAATACTTCCAATATAGTGTCTTCTAAATTAAAAGAGATTAAAATAGTAAGGGGTTAATTAGTTATTGTATGGATGTATTATGTATGTATATCTTATCTCTATTATCTTAGTTCCATAGCTAATTTCGGATTCAATTTCTTCTTCTCTATCTCTTGTCTTACTAAGAGTGCTGTCATCATTGCCGATCCTCCCATTATAACACTTGCTATTCCCATTATGGCTGTCCCGTTAAAAGCACCAGCTATAGTAACTCCTGCTGTTCCTATTACCAAAGTCCATGGTATTTTATTTTTTATATTCATAGAACGATTTATACGCCGATAATATATAAACTAGTGGTAAGATATATGACTAGTGCTAACAATAAGCAATAACTGAGATGCTAAGAATCACAGCTTAGTAAACACAAAGAGTGTTAATAGATAATATGGCCTCCATATCTTAGAAATAGACAATTTGGTTTTACATAATTTACATAGTAGTATATGACAAATGTTATATCAATCCTTGATTTACTGGATCTTATTCTATAATACAAACTTGAAGATAAAATTAATTAACAATTTTAAGACCGATATTTCTCTTTTCATTTAATGCCTTCTGAACTAGGTTCTAGTCTATTGTCGTTCAATGTTTTTCTTTTCTACCTCCATTGGCTACTATAGCCAACCATAAGTAATCCATCTTTACTTCAGTGCTGAATTGGATATGTTTGCTATTTATCAAATCTACATTATTTATAGGTGTCAGGTATTGTTTTTCTTTAACTCAGAATTACTAAGACCACATTCTCTGCATTTGTAAATCATTATCTTTTCTAATTCCTTATCCACTAACATGTCACCACCGCAACAAGCACATTTCATATAAACTATATTTTTATTTACTTATTCAAAGCTTTTCTTTACTCTTTTATCAAGTTACCCATTAAGACCTGACTTCAGTAATACTTTATTCTCGTAATAATTTTCTGATAGATTAATCCTTCCTACTGTGTCATATAGCAAGAATTTCAATTTCATCATAAGCATCTTTTACTGCCATAAGAAAAAAAGTATCATCGTAAATTAAAAGCCAGTCTTTCCGTCCTATTATAGGTAGTTTTCTGACCAAGATATTATTTTCATCTTTAATCTTTGTTATTAGATATGCAACGCTTAGGCTTTTCCCTTTTATATTCAAAAGCTCATCTTGTAGTTCAATACCATTCCGGCCACCTTCAATATTGATGTTAATTATATTTCCATATCTATTTTGCACCTTTGCTGTAACATAACTCTGGCCAATATTAAATTGGTCAATGTTTATCATAACTTTGGAATATGTAGATGTTATTTCAGGTATTTCATTATATAGAATCTCTGATAATTTATCAAAAAACAACACCAGTATCAAATAATATTGTGAAAATTAGAATATAATAGTAACTGTCAATGTAAGCAGATATTATCACTGTATTGACACAAACTATTTTTCATTATAAAGAAATAATTATGCTGGTGTCATTTACCATACACTCAAAATTCCTCTTGACTACCAGTCTCGACGCTTATTTATGCCCACATTATAATGACATAATATGCATAGGATTACTTTATTATGTTATTAATTTGATATGGTTACTTTTACATTAGAGTTATGTTATATATTATCAATTTCCGTGATTGTCAAGCCTATGACAGTAGAAATGGTGTCCAAACTGACTAATACTCTTATCAGATATCCTGCATTTTCTATCTCTAGAATTTGAATATTACAAGAAATAAGATGGCATGGGCCGGTCGTTGTGAATTATTATCAACATATAATGGTTATAAGAATATAACTTACATATGCATTGATGCAGAAAAAGGCTGGTAAGGCAATTCAAAATATTTAATATTTAATATATAGGTATAGATAGTAGCATCCAAAGCGAGATTAATCAATTGAATCATGTTACAGTGGCTAAGTTTGGCGGTAGTGCCCTCGGAATAGACGGTATCTTAATTCCGAAAATTATGGATCGAATAAAGCAAATGAAGGAGGAATCTAAGATCGTTGCTGTTTTCTCTGCCCCTCTTGTTAATTATGAAGAAAAAGTGATTTCCATGACCGATGTTGCAATAAAGGTGGGAAGAAACTATGCCTCATCCAATCCAATAGAGATTGATGTTTTACGAGAAGTTTATGAACGGATTGCTAACAAGCATGTTATCAAAAGGTTTCATAATGAATTCTTTCAGCATCTTGATAAATTCTACCATCAAGTAATAGTTTCATTAAAACAGGCAACTGAGAATAAGCGCTTTGTTGATGTTACCAGATCTAGAACCCTTGCATATAGCGGTGAGGTTACAATCTCTTATCTTATGGACTATGTTATGCGAAGTTATGGTATTAAGTCAGATCATGTGAATATTGAAAAATGGCCAATAATTACAGATGATAATTTCGAAGCTGCAAACTTTATGAGCGAAGAATCAAGACAAAACTTTAATCATCTGATTAATTTGGTAGAGCAAAATGAAGTTGTGTCGATAGGTGGTTTTATAGGTAAAACTGTTGACGGACTTGAAACGACATATGAGCGCGGCGGTTCCGACAGAACAGCTGCAGATATTGCAATACTATTACATGGTCATTATAATACGAAGGTAGATTTTGAAAAAGATAATGCGGTATTAAGTGCAGATCCAAAGATTGTAAAAGATGATCTCGAATACATAAAACATCTATCTTATAATGAAGCAAAGTTAGCAGGAATGTTTGGGATGAAGATTCTGGATCCCATAGCAATAAAAGAAATTGATGATAATGATCTTGATATTCCAATAGTTATAACAAACATGACAAATCCATACAATACTACAATAATTCAGAGAACGCTACCAAATACAAGAGATAATAATCTAGTGAAAATTGTCACAGGAAAGAAGAATTGTGCGATTGTAAGAATGGAGAGTATTGCTGCCACCTATCTGATAGCATCACTCGAAAAAGATAAACAATATCATGATTTTATAAAGTTATCTCCTTACAAACGGGAGGATACTGAAATTACAAGATTGCTTTTTCTTGATGCAGACTATGTAAGAAGGCAGGAGCGCCATTTCAAAGCATATTATCCCAAGGTAGAGATTGTTTATGAAAGAGGTGTAGTTACTCTGATTGGAGATATGATGTGGCGTATGCCAAAGATCGCTTCTACAGCTAGCAGCATAGTTGGAGAACATAATATCAATATTCTGAATCTGGATGCTCAAGAAGAAACATCAAGAATTTTAATAGTTGTTGAAGATAAGGGTGTTAACGTAGCAGACGCAGTAAAGGCAATTCATGCAAAGCGAAGTAAAATTCATGCTAGTAGTAAGTACTATGACTGAAGGAAAAATATGGATGAATGGATCCCTTGTAAATTGGGATGAGGCTAAAATTCATATCCTTACACATAGTTTACATTATGGAACGGGAGTTTTTGAAGGAATTCGATGTTACAAAACCATTAATGGCCAAGCGGTTTTTCGATTGCCCGAACACATTCGACGGTTAATGGATAGCGGGAAAATATATCTGATGGATCTCCAATACTCTAAAGACCAGCTTCAAGGGGCAGTAATTGATACTATAAAAGCAAACGAAATAGAAGAATGCTATATCCGTCTAATTGCATATTATGGCTATGGCAAGATGGGTGTTAACCCTCTGCCTAATAAGGTTTCTGTAGCAATTGCATTATGGAAGTGGGATGAATATTTAAGAGGAGATAAGCAAAACTATGGCGCACGTATAATGGTTTCTTCATGGGTAAGAATCGATGGCAGATCAATGCCTGTCCATGCAAAAGCGACAGCAAATTATGCTAATTCTGCCCTAGCTCGAGTAGAAGCACTAAAATCGGGATTCGATGAAGCGATCATGCTTAATGCAAATGGCATGGTTGTTGAAGCTAGCGCAGAAAATATTTTCATTGTCAAAGATAATATTTTGATTACTCCGCCAGTAACGTCGGGAGCCTTGAATGGTATCACAAGAGACAGCATATTGACTCTAGCAAGAGAGAAGAGAATTCCCTATGAAATTCGCGATATAGCAAGGGATGAATTATACTTAGCTGATGAAGTATTTTTAACTGGAACTGCAGCAGAAGTAAAGTCAGTTGTAGAAATTGATAATAGGACCATTGGCGATGGAAAAACAGGTGCAATTACACAACGCCTAAAAATGCTTTTTGAATCGGTAGTTCATGGAGAACATAAGAAGTTCAGCAAAAAGTGGCTAATGTTTGTTTGATAGATAATTGAATAATATTATTGATAAGGAATTACATCGATAATATATTATAATAGGAGGAAACGTATTCACACTATAGACATTGAAGGATCTCTAAAGAAGAGATCATACAACTCGAATGTATCAACAGTAGCAATCAATCGTTTTGATGCTAAAATTATTGGAATATACCTGGCCCTGATAGTTGCCCATTTAGTATTATAGTTACCAGGTTATAGACAGTAGTCAAGTCAAAGTGGTGTGTGTGTACATGTGTGTACATGCTGAAGAGGATTTTCTGATTCTAACAATGACAAGATATACGTTGATGGATCTTATCCTTCCTTTATCAGATGTTTAAAGATGTTGATTGGTGAACGTTCAGACTATAAAACAGTCATTGAACAAGTCAAAAAAATGGAATTGGCAGAACTCGATGATGGTGGTTCAAGCAGTTCAAATCATTCTAGTATAGAGCATAAAGATTTGTTAAACAATACAAAGCTTTTGCTAGAGAATGGATATTTAACTATCATACCGCTCTTTACTAAAATCATTAGTGCATCACGTACTGCTGTCGGTAATGAATACAAACTAGATAAGGAAGCAACCAGTTATGGCGACTGTCCTCATGCTTTGTGCTTGAGTTTGCATCACTATGAATTTGCAGACAATTCTGAATAGCAACAAAAATGATATATGATAATAATACATGAAAGAAATATCATACAAAGAATAGCTTATCTCTTTGTTCTCTAACCTTATATTCATAGACTTAGGTAAATCTGACTGTAATCATTTTACTGGTTGAGTCTAGATATTATTTTGAATATGAGGAATAGAGGAGGATGATGAGGTCTTTAATAGGTATGAAAAATAGCTGATGTTAATTCAAAAGGTGGAAAGTCAAATTTGATGTAAAATTTTAATTGCAAATAGTTAATCAAGTTAGTTCATCCTCATCTTTTTTCTTCATCCAAGGTTTTTTATCTGTCATTTCTATATTTAATGATGCCCAAAACTGTTTCTTTATACGTACAAGACAATCCTCACAAACCACAACTTCATTTCTATCTGATTCTGGAAGAAGAAGTTTATTACCACAATCTATGCATGTCTTTGCTCTTTTGTTATTCATTTAGTTTAGTTCCTCTTCATACTAAATATATTAATTAGTAATATTAAATAATTCTACTGAGCAATTATTTTCTAATGCATATCTTTGCCATCCAAATGAAATAGACAAAACGATATGTACTTGAGCATATGCTAAAAGGAATTATTTTATTAGAAAAAAATTAAAGAATATCGAAAAATCACATGTATGAATGACAGCAACGATAAGAGCTAAATTCAGAATCTTTTTTCTAAATATCCAATTGATAACCTTTTATAAAATAACTATCTTGTATAATGACGTTAATTTATCCTGTAGGTTTAGCGAGATCCCTATATCACTTATTCAGGGATAAAGTTCCTCCCACCTACCCTACGAGGTTTTCTGTGGGCTACTCAGGATTTCGTAAGTCTTATCCTACGTCATACCGTTTTACACACAGATATTAATTCTTGTATTTTAGACTTTATTAAGGTTATAGTAAATACATCTATACATTTTTAATTATAATATTTATAAATCTCTTATAATATTGGCAGTGCTCATGCCGTGCTATGCTATTGGCTCAACTAGTAAGTGAGTGGAAGGACATTTTGAATATTAATTAATATCTTCCAACTGATTTTATTATCCCTGCCAATAGCGAGTCAATTAAGAAGATATTTACAGCATTTACACTTATATTATTTTTAGCATGATTGAAAAAGCTAAATCTATACCTTAAGATTCCGTTAGAAATTGAGACGAATAAGTTCATTTTATCTATAGGATCAAATTCCTTTAGATTAGGACTAACTTTCTTGCTAACTATGCAAATCGTAGTTAAGGTAACAATTTTAGAATTATTTAAAATAGAAATATCATAATAATCATAGTAGCTTATTACATGATTTGTGAGTGTTCCGAAGGTCACATATCTTTTAGCAAAGATAACCTGAACATCTGTGGTATGAGTGGATGCGGTAAAGCAACTGTGATAATAAGTCCAATAGATATTAAATGGTTTTATAAAATCCAAGAAAAAGGATTATGTATTCAGCGTAAAGATCTTTATAAGATAATTGAAGATCCAAATATGCCAAAAGATGTAAAAAAGCAAATAAAGAAAGTTTTTCAATATTTATAAATGTAATAATGAAAAATATAAAAAATAGACGTAATATAAAAAATTATGGAACGGAATCAAAATTACCCTTTATATTTACAATAAGCATGCCTTATGGCAAGGTTTACTATGCATGGATTGTAACATACAACTTTTCCATTAATATACTTCTCTACTATTTTTGTTGTCTCTTGCTCGTAGTTTTTTCTTCTATTATTACGATAATAGATGCAGTATAATAAATTTTCATTTTTCATGGCGTTTAAAATACTAAAAATTAAGTCCATTATTATAAATATAATTATAATATATGAAAAAAGAGTTTATTGTTTAAGGATTGAAGCATCTAGGAAGGCAATCATTACAATACATAACATTTAGTGATCCTAGTGTCCTAGTGATTACAAGCTAGGAGAAATACAATAGCAAAATCCCTTTGGCCCCAACGTAGGGGATTTAGTTCTCCGGACGATTTAATGAAAATTTGCTTAAAGCGATGGCAAATATTTCTAGCATGATGGGCAGTGGTCATATCGATATGATTGATTCACCTATATTTAGAATGAGCATGAAAGAGTATGAAGATATGGGATAAAGGTCGGCTACAAAGTTACAATTGAGGTTACAAAATAGGTAATAGCGTAATTTAGATATAAATTGTAAATATACCGACGCTTATGGCAATGCCCGTATCTTCATCACTTAATTAAAAAAACAAAAGAATTTTCTTCTATAAAATAGCTATGTTGATGTTTATTCTATACTACTAATTTGCTGATGTCACCATAGGTTGTTCTTCTACTTTTTCCAGTTCAGGTTCGACTTCAATGTATTCTTTCTTTAAGCTTTTATTCTTCAGTTTCTGATTTTCTGGGATTTCATAGTCAAAACACATAGTAATAACTATCATCGCATTCATTACTTAAATGACTTTCAGTTTATTTTAAAGTCTTTCCTTCGTCAAGCCTCTTCACGATAGCCGTAAATTGAAACTGCAACTGCATTTATGATCTTTATTCTTCTGAGCTAGAATAATACTACTTTGCCAAATCCTCTCTGTTCAGCAATTTACTATATAGTCATCTTGCATGATTTTTCTGATTAGATATAATATATGATTCCTATCTATATTAGAGAAAAGAAGTTGTTATTACTATTCTTACATATCATGCTCTTGTTTTTGGTGTTCTCCTAATTTATCCAGACTATCAAAAGTTTTTTTACACAAATCGCATATTAGAGGATTCAAATTAGTGTCATTATAATCTATTCCGGGTTCGCCTTGATCCATGTTGGGATTATATTGCAATAAATATTAAAGCATTTATTTAATACTAGAAGACAAAGCCAAGAAATTATATGATTGAAAAAGGAGGAGAGCAGAAGAACAATACCTACGATAAAGAAATTCTACTTTTCATGCCAAATATTCAATGCCATTTATAACTCCATGAAGAGATCAGAGAGCACATATTACAGATTTAAAAAGTCTAAAATTGGAGGATATAGAGTGCATTCTTGAAGACGTAAGAATCACTAACCCTTTATGCTTGTCTTCTGTTACCCTATGTGCTTGTTAATAATATTCACGAAGGTAAATGACGCTCTCCATCAAGTATTGCCATACGCTATGTTAATCTCTTTTGACATTCTGGGACTAAATTTTCTTATCATAAGAAGATTACTTATTCAAATTTTTCATTATATATAGTAATCATTTACTTCTCCATATTTATTTCAGTTATCTCTTTTACTATTCTTTTGTTCTATGACATTTCACATCTCGTCACTTTTCTCGAAGTAGTTATTTATTGTTGCAAGTAAAAATGTATTTGTGTGCCTATATTGACGTCATGTCTTTTTGAAAACCCTGCTATGGTCTCCAATACATAAAGTGCGGCAGCACTAGGGATAAATTCAGGACAATCAATATCCGATGGACAAGGTTCTAGGCTATGTTCTATATGAATCACCTTACGAGCATTATCTAACCAAATAATATCAATTGGAAATTTCATGCCTCTCATAGAAAATCTATATTTTGCTGGTAGTTGATAAACAAACAACATTCCCTCATTTTCTTTTAATTGATTTTTGATAACCAAACCTTTAATAATCTGCTTATTATTCATGGCTAAATATACCGTCAAATCAAAGTTATTTACTGTAACTTTAGTCTGTAAATATTTCTGTGTTGCTTTAAAATCCTTCATCTTATTTAATACTATATGAAGCAGTGAACATTAACTCGTTTTTGACCATTTATTGCGTTTATTTAATATTATGTCTGAGCGTTTATTCCTATATCATAATTTTTCAAGACATGTCCTTTAAGCTCGGCAGCCATCTCATTTTCGCTTATCCATATGCCATCATTAGTTATGCTTAAGGGAATAGCATTGTAATACATATTAGCAGTGATGAAGAGTTCTTCATTTTCTATTTTAGATTCAAAGAACAGATTTCTTGAAGTATTTCGGATCACCAAATGATATGGTTTGTAGACTATCTCCCAAACCGCACTTGTTGTTTTTTCAGCGATCCAACTATTTTCATAGACTACTGCAATCAAATTGTTTAATTTATCAAAAAAGTTAATGTCCAACAGTATATACCTTTCATTTTCTCTTTTGATAGAGATAATATCAAAATCATTTACTGCCAAAATTCTGGAAGTATTGATAAATTTAGACTTGCCTACATTCACAGCTATATCCTGTGAATCTATAAAAAAGGCATCCTTTATGTATGTCTTGTTATGGGGATTATTCTTTGCATCCCGCAAATATGAGTCTGAAAATTCTCCTCTATTAAAATTTGTATAATGATTAGGACATAGAGCTACAATATTTTCAGGAAGATATGCCTGAATATTACGATAAGGAATAATATGAGCATATTCTATTATTGGACAGCCACATAAAGCACATCCAAAATTAGCTTCTCGTCTAAGCTGCTTTTGAATAGGTTGTGGAATATTTCTTCCATTTAAAGACATTAAGAATCAGATCTACGCGATAAAAATATAAAAATAATTTGATTTTGACATTTAACCATCCATCACGATAAGATAGATCTATACTAGCCGTATTCATGTTTTGATAAATATCATTCAATTCTTGCAGGATTCGGGTGGGTAGATGTGTATCCAGAATGATAATAATCACTGATAATCATGCAGACGCCTATCTCGTTGCGACTCTATTTTTTTCTCAATTTCCTTTTTATGATTCTCCAAAATATGATTATCTGCACAGTTACTGTGCATTATCCCTATCTGGCAAAATTCACAAGATGTAACAAAATCAATATCTTTAAACCTCTGCTTACAAGATTTACATATCTCTGATCCTATCTCAAAATCAGAAAGTGGCTTCAGCCATGCTTCACGCCAGAGAACTCTCATTATCAATCACAATATATCTTGTTACTATTATCATCAATGTGTTGATATAAGGCTGTTGTTGTTATTAGATTCTCAGAAAAAGATTAAGAGAATTGCAACGATGATTGTGATAGGCTTAAAAATGCATAAAGTTAGTCTTTCTAATAAATAAATTTAGGATTAAACAGACAATCGCAATTGCATTAATAGAATTAATATAGAGTCTGTTAGGTAGCCGTCATAAGTTTAAATGAATGTTCTGCTTTGGTCCAGAAGTATTATTTGTAAACATTTGTTTTCACTACTTCATAATAATTATTAATAATAAGATTTGTCTCCTTAAACATGGTTATAATCTGATTTGTTATATTATATCTAAGAAGCATTGCTATTCTGTTGCTGTAGGAATATGTGATAGATCTTTTTCGTTTTAGAAACGCTTACTTCAATAACTTTCTATGGGAGTAAGATGAATTAGCATTGGTATTACACTTACACTGTAGCAGTTCGTTTCTCTGTTCATGATTCAAGTCGATTATAAGATAATCTAAGCTTTGAATACTCTACTAAGCATAATCAATTCAGGACCGCTAGTCAAACTTCCAACAATTACAGACTTTGAATTTGCAACAATTCCTGACGATAAAAATGGGATTCCTCCATTAACTGTCAAAGGTTCAACTTCTACTTGTAATGCTTCAGAAATTACTTTAATCTCTTCTTCTGTACACTTTGGATGTACTGCGGCTCCTGTGTTAGTAGATACAACCATTGATCCAGTCTGAATAAATCCGCCAACCGTCATTGAATAAACTGGTACTCCCAATATGTCTTGAACCTGTTGGTCTATTTCACCTTCAAAGAGAGGAGATAGCAGTGCACCGTTATCATTAGTTGAAATCAAATTTCCTATTGCTGTAAATTTACTCTTTAAACGCTCAACGTTAAGACCACTTGCCTTTCTTAGAATCTCAATCTCTTCGTCTGAGGCAATGGATGGAACTAAAATTCCATTGTTATTCATTACAGTCATGGGACCGATAAGTCTTGTGCCTCCAACAGAGGCACAGACTTCATCTTCTACCTGTAAATATTCCATCAGTTTAGCGGTCTTTGTTTCAGCAAAACCAAAAGGCACTATTATTATTCTGTCATTAGCTCTTACAAATAATCCAATATTGGGGCTTTTATATACGTCATATTTGAAAATTCCCAAACATTAAATTTTTTATTAAAATGTGCATATGAACCTATGGATTTTGTGATTTCTAAAATTTCTAAAAGCAGAATATATCTGTACACAGAACACAGTATATTGACAACAATCTCAGACTTTAAGTTAATTTTTTTCATTACAAATAACGAGATCATGTAGCGACACAGTGTAATACTCCAAGAATTGAGTCGCAGTAATCCGATCAGGCAATTAATAAAGATTAAGGTGTCAATCTTTATTACAGGACCTTTCATTTAGATAGAAAGGGAGATCATGGGATAATATGCCCACTAATCACTTTTACAATAGAGATATTGTTTCAATTAAGGATTTCAGCAAGCAAGATCTTGAATTCATTTTCTCCACTACAGATAGAATTAATGGTCTGAAGCCAAATGAAAAGAGTGAACTTGGAAAGGGAAGAACCCTTGGATATATCTTTTATGAACCTAGCACTAGAACTCGAATGAGTTTCGAGGCAGCTATGGCATCTCTAGGTGGAAGCTCTATTGGTATCTTTGATCCTAAATCCTCTTCTATTGAAAAAGGCGAGAGTCTTGCTGATACCATTCGAACAATGGATCTTTATTCTGATGTTATTGTATTACGACACCCACTTGATGGTTCAAGTAGATTCGCTGGAGAATTATCAAAGAATCCCATAATTAACGCAGGTAGTGGAAGTGAAGAACATCCGACACAAGCGATGCTTGATCTGTATACAATAAATAAAGAAAAAAAGAAAATTGATGGTCTTGCAATAGGCATTGTTGGCGATTTAAAATATGGCAGAACAGTCTATTCCTTATTATATGGTCTAGCAAATTACAAAGTAGATGTTCATTTGGTGTCACCTCCTACATTATCAATTAGAAAGGAATCTATCTATGATATTGCAAATAAATTAAATATTTATGAGTATAGTCAACTTGACGATGATCTTTTGTCTAAACTTGATATAATTTATGTTACAAGAATACAAAGGGAGCGTTTCCCGGATTTACAAGAATATGAAAAAGTAAAGGGTACATATACTATCAATAGTGAAACTTTAGCAAAGTCAAAATCAGATGTCTCAATAATGCATCCGATGCCCAGAATGGAAGAGATCTCGCACTCTATTGATAATACAAATAATGCAATCTACTTCAAACAGGCCGCATATGGTAAGGAATTGAGAGCAGCTCTTCTTACGTTAATATTAAACGAAAGCATCGTATAAAAGAAGAATTATTAATTGGGAAGACTAAGACAACTTAATGTTTTGACTTTTAAATAATGTTCTAGAAGATAAAGAACAAAAGAATATAAATATATTAAGAAGATATCTAAAGGTTTTATGATATTATTACTTTCGTGTACTAAAGTAAATGCAATTAAATTATCTTAAAAAAAGGTTTAATCTTTTATTAATTAAGGATGTAATAGAAGCATATGTCAGTAATTGGCTTGGGTTGTTATTTTTTTGTATTACATACGAGAACAAACAAACAGAGATTTCAGCTCATGGGATTCTTAATACAAAGTAGCAATGTTAAGAGCCTCTTATAGTATAATAGATGTTATCATTTATAATATAATGATGACTTGATTTATAATACACGAATTGCTGAAGTTTGATCTTATTGTCATTGGTAGCGGTTCTGGACTTGATGTCGCTAATGCTGCAACACAGAATGGTCTTAAAGTAGCAGTTATCGGGAAGGATAGAATGGGTGGAACTTGTCTTAATAGAGGATGCATTCCATCTAAATTACTTATCCATAGTGCTGATGTGGCTGAAATAATCAAGAGCGCAAATCTTTTTGGAATTGAAGTTGAGGGGTTGTCAGTTAATTTTCAAAAAATAGTTGAGCGAGTCAATGGTATAACAGATCATGATTCAGGTCAATTTAAGAATGCCTTTAAAGATATAGAAAACCCTAAACTCTGCAAAAGAATGCAAGTTCGTTGGAGAAAAAACAATCTTAGTCGGAGATAATGAAAAAATAACTGCAGAGAAAATATTAATTGCTTCTGGAACGAGACCCCAAATTCCAAAAAAATAAAAGGTCTAGACGAAAGCAGTTACATTACTAGTGATGAAGCATTACGTCTAAAAAAACAACCACGTGTTATTACCTTTATAGGTGGAGGATACATAACATGTGAGTTAGCTCATTTTTTTGGCTCCCTTGGAACAGAAATTAACATAGTTCAGCTTGGGGATGTCCTCATTCCAATTGAAGATGAGGAGATTTCAAAAAAATTCACAGAAGTATTTTCTAAATAGTATAACGTGTATTTAGGATATGAAACAGAGTCTGTTTCAAAGAGGAAGAAAGATAGCGAGATTGATGATGATGATGATTCTACATTTCAGATTATGGCAAAAAACTCTGATGGTAGAAAATCATTGAAACTCGATTGTGATCAACTTCTTCTTGCTGTAGGCCGAATTCCAAATTCAGACATACTTGATATTGAAAAAACAGGAGTAAAAGTTGATGAAAAAGGTTTCATAATAACAGATGAATATCTTGAAACTAATGTTAAAGGAATATTTGCACTTGGAGATGCGGTTGGACGGTATCAATTTAAGCATAATGCTAATCATGAATCTCGTTATGCTTTCAACAATATATTGCATCCTAATAGGAAAGTTGCAGTCGATTATACTGCAATGCCTCATGCTATCTTTAGCTCACCTCAGGTTGCTGGAGTAGGTTTTACAGAGCAGGAACTCAAAAAGAAGAGCATAGACTACCAGAGATCAATTTATCCATATATCAATACAGGAATGGGAGAAGCAATTGAAGATAGAGATGGCTTTGTAAAGTTTCTTGTAGATAGAAAAAGTAGAAAAATTCTTGGCTGTCATATTATTGGAAGCCATGCATCTATTCTTATTCATGAAGTTTTGGTAGTTATGAGAGTGGGTGATGGTACTATTGACAGCATTTCAGAAACTATTCATATCCATCCAGCGCTTTCTGAAGTGATTTCTAGGGCAGCAGACAAAATTTAGTAGTATTATAAGTATCACAGACATGGAAAATAATAAAATAGTGAAAAGATTGTTTCTGAATAAACCAATTACAAATAAACATTTCAGAACGTAGTTCTTAAAATATCGATAAAAGAACTAATTTTCAATCTTTAATATTCTATTGGTTTTTTCATAAATATAAAAGGAGCAGAAGACAATATAAATACAAGATTTAGATTATTATATCTTTTAATTATACTAACTAGTAAACAGTAGGGTATGGCAATTGATTTCTATGCTCTTTGGAACAGCAGTAGTACAAGTGCGTCCTTGTTATTCATTTTATTTATAGTGATAATTGCTTCATGTATGTATATCTTTATCATTTCCCTCAGGTCTTATCTTCTTATTCCCATTATCCATTCTAAACAAGAAAGAATGAGCATTCTTTCACCATCTCGGATAATAAAGAAAAGTACAATATCTTCCTATAATAATCATAATCATTATGATTATTATCATTCTAAAAAAAAGATGTTTACTAATAATCCTTCCATTTACCCGTTTGTAAGTGTCATAGTGCCAGCTAGAAACGAACAAGATAATATTGAAAGATGTATCTTATCTTTGCTTGCTCAGAATTATCCAAATTTTGAAGTAATTGTAATAGATGATAATTCAACTGATGATACATTGAAAATAATGAAAGAGATCGAAATAACTATAGTACCAGTAAACAATAGGTTGAAGATTATATCTTTAAATCATAAACCTGACAAGTGGACCGGCAAGACATGGGCTTCACAACAAGGATATTTACAGAGCAGAGGAAGTATATTATTGTTCACCGATGCTGATACATACTATACTAGCAAAGATACAATTTTGCTTACCATTTCATATATGCAGAAACAAAATTTAGATGTGTTAAGTGGTATACCATCGATAGAGCTCCGCGATTTTTGGTCAAAGATTATAATACCTCTATGGGATCTAGTATCTGTTCTCTTTGGCGTAAACATAGCTGATGTGAACAATCCGAAGTCAAAAGTAGCATATCTTATGGGAAGCTTTTTTTTGATACATAAAACAGTATTTGAAGAGGTAGGAACATTTCAATCTGTTTCTAAGGCAGTACAGGAGGACCGAGCACTTGGAGTACGTATTAAGGAAGCCGGCTACAATATGAAAATTGTGAGGATAGATGATATGGTGTCAGCTCTCTGGTCTCGTGACCTTCATACTCTCTGGCACGGTATAGGAAGGACGATTGCTCCTATTGCAATTAAAAATAAATTAAAAGCCATTAAGAATTGCCTAATTATAATTTTTATGTTTACTTTGCCATTTATGCTTCTTCCTTACACTTTATCAGTTACTATCCAGCAATTTACCTTTACGTTTATACCACAATTTTTTCATCAATTCGACTTTCATCTTATATTATTTTTAAACATAGCATCATGTATTATGTTAATTATCGGAGCAGCAATAAAGGCTATCAAACAACACAACCAGACACCAATCTACTCTATACTTATCTTGTTCGGTGCAATTTTTGTAATTATTGCTTGTCTCTATAATATTGCTCCATTATTGTTGTCTAATAAGACAAAGTCAATAATATGGAGAGAAAGAAAATATGTTTATGGCAGAGAAAAGGAGAGATTTGTAATATGAAATTTCAATATTATTAGCCTGATCGTTCTATCTATTACCTAATCATGAATATCTTGGGTGTGTGCAATTAACAATGTGCAGTTAACAACGTCAAATCAGGCGGCAGTAGCAGTAACTAATCTTAGTTATTATCTAGCAATACTATTATCTGCATCTTGATTTTTATGCCTGTATAGAATTTACTATAACTATTAAAATCATTATAACGAAACTAAATAATGATTGATGATGAAGAAATTACACTTTGTATTATTATATTTTACCTTTTATTCTAATACGTTTTATATCAATAGGTGTCTTAGAGCCAGCGCAAACACAGAATACAACAACATCAACGATATCAATCATAGCAAGGCGGTATGGAGGCAAAATATATAAAATCGTATTCCTATATATGGAGCAATACTATAGAGTTTATAGTTATACTTTATGGCGTCTCATCACGATATCAAACTATGGTTTAGAATAAACAAGATGTAAGAAATCAATTTGAAAAAAGAAGATAACAATAACAAAAATAATTTTACAATTCTCTTTGATGGCAAGTCCTTAGATGGTTGGAAGATGATAGGTGAAGGCAACTTCATAGTAATGGAAAGTGAAAAAGCTCTCCTTTCCCAAGGAGGAATGGGTCTTTTGTGGCATACCATAAAGAAATACAATGATTTTATACTGAAGTTAGAATGGAGAGTATTGCATAAAGATGATAATTCAGGTATATTTGTACGATTTCCTGACCCAGGCAATGATCCACGGGTTGCAGTTAATACTGGTTATGAAATACAGATAGATGATCTAGGTAAACCAGACGGTGATGGAATTCATAAGACAGGAGCCATTTATAATTTTGCTGCTCCAACTAAAATAGTTTCAAAACCAGTAGGTCAATGGAACGATTTAGAAATTAAAGTAATCAAGCAAAATTATACAGTTATGATAAATCATCAAAAAGTAATAGAGTTCATTGGTAATAGATCATTGAAGGGATATATAGGGTTGCAAAATCATGATGCTAAATCAAAAGTGTCATTTAGAAATATCAGGATAAAAGAGATGATAATATAATCAGAATATCAATAATATACATCTGTTTTATTGTAGTAATCCTTCCTTATATGAGGAGTAAAATGAGAAAGCGAGATAACAATAACTACTGATGATTAGTATTAAGATATTTGCAATTAAATACCGTAATAAAATATTTACTTCTTTACTGCAATTGTTATTTTTGTTGTGATGATTTGCAAGTAACTCATTAACCACCTGCTGAAAGCGCTTTAATTTGATTACGAAATATGTTTACCAAATGGCTGATTAGAAGCCGTTATGAATATGGGATATCAATGCCGACGACACGATATGCGCTGCCTGTTTTAATGTATGGAAATGATATTTTAAAGGTACAAATTCTGTTTGTCTTCTAGTGTATGGTACAATGGGGATTAAACCAGTACTCATTGCTTCTACTATCATATTCCGAATTGTTCTCGTGATCTTGAATGGAAGAATATACTTTGCTCTTCTGCATAACCGAAAGCAGGTTGTCTAATATAATATCAATTTTAAATGTATACCACTTGAGCTTCCCGTAACAACTCCAAGATTTTGTTGTTTCATCATTGTATATAGGAGAGTATGTATAAATAAAAATATTAGCTTCCAGTATATCTCTTCGAAATCTCGGTCTAGTTGTAAAAAAGAGTCAAATTATTTACATTTTATATAATCGATATGATTTTAAATCGAGTTGCCTATTAAATGAATCTTCATAATGATCTCTAATATAGAAGGAGAGCAATTAGTCAAATTAGCAAGAAAAGCTGTACAGAAATACCTTAGAGAATCTGTTGATATTAACATTGATAGCCTAGAAAGGTTTTCCCAGAAGGCAGGAGTCTTTGTCACATTAATCTCAGTAAGAAGCAAAGAAGAACAACTAAGAGGATGCATAGGTTTTCCTGTTTCTGAAAAAAAATTGTATCAATCAGTTATTGAAGCGGCTATTGCGGCAGCTACACAGGATCCTAGGTTCAACCCAGTAGAGAAAGGAGAATTAGCAAACATAATTTTTGAAGTTAGTGTTCTTACTCCGCCTGAAGAAATTAGAGTTCAAAGTCCACATGAATTTCCAAATCATATCAAACTGGGAAGAGATGGTTTAATCTTAAAATGGAAATATGGTACAGGATTACTCCTTCCACAAGTTCCCATAGAACTGAAGTGGAATATTTATGAATATCTGGAAAATATTTGCTTCAAAGCAGGGGCTACTCCCACCAACGTATGGTTAATGCCAGAATCAAAGCTTTATCGATTTCAAGCAATTGTATATAAAGAATCTGTCCCTAATGGAGCAGTAGTAAGAGTTGAATTGTAGATATACACATAATGAGAATACAGTATTACCATTGATATCTCTAATGTAGACAATTCTATATATTAAATCTGTTACTTGAATAAGCATCTGATTTTATTTATTTTACTTTAATTGTAATAATATTTGTGCCGCGCAATTGGTATCTATAGTTTTTCTAAACATAGTGATTGATATCCGTTACATACATCATATGATATCCATTTAATAATATTTTTTTATTATCTTATATTACTTACAAGGGAGCTTTGTATAATAACGATGTTTCTATGCCAAAGTACGATATAGAAAGTTATTATTTTAGTTTTACCAATTAACAGTAACAATTGTCTGATGTTTCTCTCTTGTCATCAAGCACTTTTAGTACATACATGAGGAAGTAATACACAGCCTAAGTCAGGAATTTTTAGATACTATCATTTGAAATAGCCTAAAAACAAAAAACTATGAAAAGGGCTCTTCCGTCTTCAGGATTTTCGAATAAAAAGTATGTTAAGAATGTCTACTCGTTGGAAACGATCATTAATGCTATATTGTATAATCACTTCGATGCTTATGATAAAAGAATGAGGAGGAGAGTAAGAAGTTAGACTAACGTCTCAGACTATTTGGACTCGATTGGATTGGCATTAAATTTATCTTACATACTATGTCGTTGATATAATATCTTCAAAATCCAAAAGTAAAAGTTTCTAAAGATCATAGAGATGAGCAAGAACCCGTTAGATTTGCCAACTATTAGAAGGATTTTGTTGTATGTAATAATAATAAATGCTGAAAGTACACCTTCTTGTTTTTTAGTCAGCGGCGGTATGAGGGCTACTGAACAATTGACAATCAGACTCAAGATATTGAATCTTTCCCCCAAGTCCTAAAAAACATAAGAAAAGAATGCCTAATACTCGAATAGTTAGGGGAACGTATATCCTTGACTTTTATATACTACAAACTTTAGGCAACTTTTACAGTTTTACAAAATATGTTAAAAAATTGCTGGAGATGTAATCTAGATAAGTTACCCATACTCATGATATACACTGCTTTGATTAACCTATACCAATCGATGCAAATGCCGAGTGGTCGAATTTTGACCTATCGAGAATTCCCCGACCATCATAAATTGGGGCGCCGCCGAGATCATCTGTTGTTAATGTTCGATACTCTGGATGATCTGCAATAAGCATTACCAAGTCTGTGCCTTGTATAGCTTCATCTAGATTCGATGTCAGAATAATATTCTGTTTACCTGATAAAGAAGGATCATTAATTATCAAGGGATCATGGATACGAATCTCTTTTACTTTCAGTTTCTGAAATTCCTCAATGACTTTGTATGTAGGTGATAAACGTGTATCTGAAACTCCTCCTCTAAAGGCAAGACCAAGCAAAGTGATAATAACTTCACCCTTATTTACAAAATCTTTTTTCAAATGTTCTCCTCCTTGCTTTTTACTGTTATTATTCTCTCCTTGTTTTTTTAGCAATTCTATGGCCCGTTCTACAGAATAAGCGGGCATGGAATCGTTGATGTTCCTGCTCATTCTAGTAATAGTACAATCGATATTCAGCCGATCTGCAGTATGGAGTATAAATTGGGGATAAACAGGTATACATGCACCGCCAACACCTGTGCCTGGTTTATGGATATGGCAGAATGGTTGGGAATTTGCTGCATCCCTTGCTTCCCAAAAGTCAACACCTACTTTTTCGCAGAATTTTGCAAGTTCATTTGCAAGAGCAATATTTACGTCGCGATATACTCCTTCAAGTAGCTTTTCGGTTTCAGCAGTTCTTATGCTACTCATTGCTATTACTCCTTTCTTAAATATTATAGAGTATATCTTAGTCCCTATATTGACGCTCCTAACACCAGCTCCTGAGACTATTGCTGGATATCTCTGTTCAATATCTTCTATCGCCCTCCCTTCATAGATTCTCTCAGGATTGTATATCATGTAAAAGTCTGTTTCGGCTTTAAAACCGCTTTCTTTCTCTAGAATTGGTATTACAACCTCTTCAGTTGTTCCAGGAGGGACACTAGGATTTAGAGCTACAACATCAAACTTTTTCAATCCTTTTCCAATTGATGTTGCTACATCTTTTATTGCTGCCAAATCAGCTGATTCATTTGCCGCTAACACTGGTACACAAATCATTTTAAAATGTGAATCTAAGGATGCTTTCACTAAATCTTCATATATCTCAAAACGATTATCCTCTATACCCTTTGCAAAGGCCTCATTGACCCCTGGCTCTAGTAGATGAGTCTTACCTATTTTTGCATTTTCTAATACCTTTGAAGATTTATCGACTCCTATAACATGTGCTCCTTGTCGAAGCCATACAGAAGCCAGTGCAGAGCCAATATGTCCTAAACCATAAACTGCAATTTTAAAGGCACCAGATTTTATTTTCTTTTCAATATGTGAGCTGTGTTCATAATCAGAATTATTGTTATCATTGGCATCTTCGCTTCTGGCATTATTAATATTGGTATTATGGATTTTATTAACCTCAGAATTAGTATTAGAAGTAGAAGAATATGCAGTTGGTTTCATACGACTTTTAGTCTTCATAAGAAGTATTTCATTATTATGTTATATATTATACGCCTGAACATTGTTCTTATTTAGTATATATAAATAAGTTTGAATTATCTGTATCTATTAAGCGTTTTCTATTTGATTTTAATAATAATATGACTCGATATATTGAACAAAATTATGGATTATCTAATTACATTATCTTTATGTGACCAAGACTAATTGTTTAGACTAGATATCAAATTCTGTTCTTTACTATTGTATAGTAACGATATTTTAAGATGGTTATCATCGATTTGTCATGGATATATCATATATTTTATCTTATTGTAACTAAGAATCAGTCATCTACAACTACTTCTAAAATTCTTCATAGGTATTTGCTAATTTCAGAACGGACTAAATAGGTAAGTTGTATAAGAAAAGATGTCTCTTTTCGACCACATTGGAGTTTATGGTTTAATTTGTATTTATCTATCTGTTGTACAATTAACTCGAAAGTTATTGTCATAATAGAATGTCAATAAAGTTAAGATTATTACACTCTCCTTAATAATTAATTTAACAAACAAGACTATATATATTCCCTACGTATTCTGATTGTTCGATTAGCCGAAAGAGAGGAACGATACATCGTATAGGTCTAGGTTGCAAGTAAAGGCTTGCAACTCCCATGGGAACAATGAGTTGTCGTCTTAGGTGTAATAGGTTAACCTACAGCCCTAAAGGTTGTAGGGGAGTCCAAGTCTAAGAGGATAAGGGTAAACCACATGGCTCGCTTTGGAACCTATTGTAGCAGTCTTGCAGGGAAAACCACATGTCTTCGAGTGCTAGTCGGACTTTAATTTTCTTTTGACTAGTAAAATATATTACTACGGTAGTTCGAAGATGATTTTTTATTGATAGTTGATCCATCTTTTCCTCCCATTTCTTTTTCTGTGATGTTTCAATAGTATTCATTGCGCTACTATTATTTTCTTAACGTTGTGAAATCCTATTTAATAATGATACACTTTGATATATTTCGAAATATCATCTATCTATAAAATAATGCATTATATATAATTGTGACAGATAAAACATCTTAGAATATACAAATATCTGATTATCAAAAATTGGCTATACCTGCAAATTAATTTGACTTGTTTTATCAATATCTTTAAAACTTTCAAAACAATCGTTTTGCTTTTATCTGCATTCAGACACAAAAGTTGATCAAGTTGTTGATGTGGTACCATATTTGCGGTATAGAACTTTTTCTTCCCTTGCAACTAAAAAAATTCTATTCGGAGGAATAATTTCAAAATTCTCTGAAAGCTTTAAGAATTCTGGCAACGAAACTTTAATAATCGAGTTAAATTCACGATAGCTTACTGAATAGAGGTTGGGGTCATCAGCATACAAAGCTTTACTAAAAATTTCTTTGAGTCGACCTTTCCGCGTCATTTTTAGATTTTATTATCTCCGCTTCCACTGCGATGGATGCTAGAGTCATCTACTTATAAATTTAGTATATCAGTTCATAACAATTATTGATTTGACATATGTAAAATTCCTTAAGAAAAAAGTAATCTTCTATAGATATTTGTGATACTACTTATTTAAAATTCTTCTTTATTATCCGTCCCAGTATCAAATGGGGTATTAAAAGATAAAACAGCTGTATAGATTGGTAGATATTAAATTGAAAGGCGTATACTATATTTGGCATCTTTTCACTTATATGTGGAGTAATCGCAGGTACTTAAATCTCCTCAATCATCTGATAGATAATAGAATGAATGAAATTAATCTATAATTGATTAATTTGCATATTCGTAGCTTTTAACAACTTTACTACAGTTACTTGGTTATCAACAGAGCATTTGAAACAAAAATTTAAGCAATTTATTCCCATATTTTTCTTTTGTAGATATATAAGTAAAGGTAAACTACACAATAAATATTAACAAATGGCTGTCATCCCATCCCATACTATGTAGAGAAATGAATGGATGGAAGGAAAGAATATTTTAGATTTCAAAGCTTAGTATTCTAATTGGCTACCTTTAGGATTAAGTGGTAATATAGTTATTTGCTATTGTCATTATCCAGGGAGTAACCAATTATAGATAACACACAATCCTTAGACTTCTGTTCTATTGTTAGTCATTATACTTAACGACTTGATATTGTATAATGGGAATGATATTATATTATTGATTTAGTAATACTTTAAGTACTGCTTCATAATAAAATATTATGTATAATAAGTAGAGCTAGCTTTTTAAACTAAAATCTATCAATAAAGAAAGAGATGGCGGGTGTAACCGAGTTCAATGACTCAAAAGATAAGTTAATCGTGAACATTAAAAAAAGAGACGGCAGAGTTGTTAATTTTACGCATTCTAAGATATCAAATGCAATTTACAAAGCACTTGTAGTGACCGGTAAAGCAGATTATCCATTAGCAGAAAGGTTGGCAAATAGGGTGATAGAGAAAATGGTTCAAAGTGGTTACGGATCTACTGGAAAAGTTGCAATTGCAAGTGTTGAAGATGTGCAAGACATGGTGGAATCTATTCTCATTGAAGAAGGTTTGTCTGAAACGGCAAAGGCGTACATCCTGTATAGGCATGAGCGGCGCAAAGTTCGAGATGAGAAGATGAGAATTCTGAACAAGAAGGTACTTGATGAAGTTGATAAGGTATTTGATATTAATTCCCTTAGAGTTTTAGCTGCCCGTTATCTGTTACGTGATAACAACGGTGAGATCATAGAAGGTCCAAAACAAATGTTTGAAAGAGTAGCGATTCTGGTTGCACTTCCAGATGTGTTGCATGATTCTCAATTGTTCAATTTAACAGGTGGGCATAACCAAAACATCGAAGAAGCAGAGAAATATTATGCAAAAATAGATGACTTTCATCTCAAATTAAAGATAGGGGATTACTATCTGAACAAATATCACTTTGAATCTCTCATTCGACACTATGTATCTCTAGCAAAGATAGGTCGTATGAAAGTTGGCTTTAAAGAACTACTTAGAATGATGGCTGAAAGCAAGTTAAGCGTATACGAAGAGAGAATCAAGGAGTACTATAATTTGATGGTATCACGAGATTTTCTACCAAATACACCAACATTGATGAATGCAGGTGCACGGCTTGGTCAATTATCAGCTTGTTTTGTTCTTGATATGTCAGACGACATGTTTAAGATCATGAGATCATCAACTGATGCGGCCATGATTTTCAAATCAGGTGGAGGTGTTGGAATAAATTACTCTGACCTAAGACCAGAAGGAGATATTGTTGCTTCAACATCTGGAGTTGCATCAGGTCCAACATCTTTTATGAGAATCATTGATACTATAACAGATGTGGTAAAACAAGGTGGAAAGAGACGTGGTGCAAATATGGGTATATTAGAGGCATGGCATCCGGATATTGAAAAGTTTATAACGGCCAAGACAAAACCTGGCGTATTTGAAAACTTTAATGTCAGCGTTGGCGTCTGGGAAGATTTTTGGAAGTCGCTTGTAAATAAGGATAACCACAAGTATACACTACGTAATCCCAGGACTCATGAACCTATAAAGCAGATCGATTCACATCAATTAATGGATCTAATAGCATTTAGCGCATGGAAAAGTGCAGAACCAGGTGTTATCTTCTTTGATAATATTAACAAATACAATCCAATCATAAATGCAAAGGGCGGACCTTTGCGTGCAACAAACCCATGCGGTGAACAATCCTTATATCCTTATGAATCATGCAATCTAGGTTCGATCAATCTTGCAAACTTTGTAAAGCGCAAGGCAGATGGAATGTTTGAATTTGATTGGCAGAAATACGAGCAGACAATAAGAGTCTCCTCCAGATTCTTAGATAATATTATAGATATGAATAAGTATCCAGTAGAAGAAATTGATATCAATACAAAGCTAACAAGAAGAATAGGCCTTGGCATAATGGGTATTGCTGACTTGCTATTCCTACTTAGAATGCCATATGATTCAAATGATGGCTATGAATTCATGTACAAACTGGCAGAAGCAGTATCATACTACAGTATGGAAGAAAGTGTTGCTATTGCAAAGGTAAGAGGGCCATTTCCCTTATTCAAAGAGACAGATTATGTAAAAGGTAAAATACCTATCGCAGGATATTATGAATTACCAACAGAAACACATGCATATAATTGGGATTCATTAATTAAAAAAATTCAAAAACATGGAATACGAAACTCTTGGACATCCACTATTGCTCCTACCGGTACATTATCTATGATTGCAGATACTTCAAATGGTGTTGAACCGATGTTTGCATTAGTATTCGAAAAACGTGTGACAGTCGGTAGGTTCTTCTATACTAATAGAATTTTTGAAAATGTATTGAAGGAAAGTGGTCTTTATAATGATGAAATACTTGCAAAAATTGCAAATAATTATGGTTCAGTTCGTGGCTTAGCTGAAATTCCAGAATGGATTCAGAAAACGTTTGTTACTGCAATAGATATACATTGGACCGATCATATAATGGCACAGGCGGTATGGCAAAAATGGATTGGTAATGCCATTGCAAAAACAATCAATATGCCAGGAGATGTTACTGCAGAAGATGTCAAGTATGCATATCTCTTGTCACATGAACTTGGATTAAAAGGAGTTACAGTATACAGAGATGGCTCGCGACATGAACAGGTTCTGCATATCACAGGTAATGAATCAAAGGAAAAGAAATTCATTACAAGACCAAGCAAATATGCCGCTGACTATATACGTGCAAACATAAAAGAACCATATGTCATAGACCAAATAGAAAAGATCTTTGAACAAACTAAGAGCGAAGAATATGAAGACTTACCCACCGAAACAATTTCAACGTCAGGTACTGTTGGATACGCCGGACAAGTCAATGCAAGCACCTCTACTAGAATCAAATGAGGATAATGCTTGTCCATCATGCAAAGCAAGATTGATACTCACTGAAGGTTGCAATTTGTGTATTGAATGCGGCTTTAGCAGCTGCGTTTCAGGATGACACAGGATGACAACGACAAAACATCCTCTCATTATGGGCAACTAGCAACTCACAACCATTTGCCAGTGTTATATAGCCACCCAAAAAAACTTAAATTACTAGTTAAACAATTTAAGTCACTAACATAGATGAAAATAAACTAATGTGGGTACAACAACAACTTCAAATTGTAGTTTTAAATGAAGGTACTATAGAGATAAAAGACAAACAAGTGCAAAGAAATAACATCACTGCGGCAGAGGAAGTAGCGGAGATATGGTACGGGCAAGCCTCTGTCCGAGAGGCATGAATAGGATGTTAGTAGATTCTCTTGGCGATGTCACTATTACAAATGATGGTGCGACAACATTAAAAGAAATTGATGTTCAGCATCTAGCAGCCAAGAAAATGGTGGAAGTTGTCAAATCTGTATATAATGAAGTTGGGGGAGGATATGGTGGTGGCGTGGCCCCAACGGCATGTAAAGCATGGATATGTAGAATGAAGAGCAATAACTCGTCGCTACTTTCTTTTTGCTTTAATTGGTTATCGATTTGGTGATTTAATATACCAAAAATAGATTCTAATTTAATTCTTGATATTATTGGTAATGATACTAGAAGGAAAATACTTTCTATTCTCTCCCAAGAGCCTATGTATTTTAATCAATTGTCAAAAGAAATAGGTATAGGACAGCAAGCGGTGTTACGTCATATGCAGGCACTAGAGAACAGTGGTTTGATTGAATCTTATACGAAGAAAAGTGATTTAGGCGCTCCAAATAGGAAGTATTACCCGTCTTAGTTCATCTTTTAGTTTAACCATCTCCATTTCTAAAGATGCGTTTTCGATTGAAAGTCGCAAGATTGTAGAGTCTCGATATAAGAAATCAGACAAATTTTATAAAAAATTTAACTCAATTACTAAAGATTCGGGGCAGGCGCTCACTTCTTTACAAGGGAGCCTAACTGATTTGGATGATGAGATCTCTAATTTAGAATCCCGTCTGAATGATTTCAGAGCAGTAAAACAGCTAATCCTTCACAGAATACATGAAATAGGAAAGGATAATTTTGATCTATTGGAGAGAAGAATTTTGTATAGCATAATAATAAGAGCAGGGGAAAAATCTCCTAAGTCTATCTATGACCTAGCAGACATGTTAAATGAAAAAGAATCACGGGTAAAAAATGCACTTGCCAGTGTATATAGTAAGATAGGCAATGATAGTGCGAAGAAGCTCCTAAGATTTACAAAAGAGACTTGATAAAAAAGTCAGTAGAGAAAGGATCAAAATTAAAGCATTATCAGAAGAATATGTAAGGAACAGCATTGGAAAATATATAGACTAAAGGTTCCTAAAAATAAAATATTGGAATGTTTTGCAGGGCTCAATGAATTCTAAAAGAAAACATGGCAATAGAAGCTAAAAGTGAAAAGAGAAAATATCGGTGCTAAAGGACCTATGGAAGAAGTAATTTATTTATTAATACAACGAGAGATTATTTATATTCTAACTTTCTAATCTTTCAACTACCTTGTCTATTAATTTTATCAGTATAACGACATAACTGGATCCTGGATTCAACATGTGATATATTATCTATGAAAAACAAATATACCAAGTATATTGTATGAAAAGAAAAATTAAGAGTTACTATTTGAAGAATTGTTGTTATTGTTGCATTGATGTCACAGAAAACAATAAGTAGAGGCTTTGACACCTGATGTTTCTTTTGATAACGTGCCAAACCAAATATTTATCATATATTATAACTATATAATAGATACAATAATGCATCCTCTATCAAAAGACGACAAAGATACTAGCAAGCAGCCGCCAGCAGACAATTCGCAAACAGAACGAATAGAAGATAGTATAAACGAACTTCCTGCTCATAAGTCTAAAGTTATAGCGTCAAAAATTGGCAAATTTGCTCGTGGATTTAAAATTCCAGATAATAAAAAGTCAAAAATAAGTAAATGAGCGAAATTAGAATATACAATCTTTGATGCCAAATTAAGATATTAACCGTAGTATTACTTAACCAGAGATCTTTCTCTATTTGCAATTATAATCAAAAGTGTTATTGTGAATCTATGTCATTTGTAGAGTCCATTCTGATGACACTATTAATCAATAGCCGCAATTATACTGCATCTAATGTCTCGCTTTACTCTTAAGAAAAGTAGATACGACTTTGTGTTTTTGATTCAGCTGGCACTAGTTATACTCTCGTTATATCAGTTATAAAGAGAATTTTTAGATAATTAAATGTGATAATTCTATAAGTAATTAAAACTGATGCTTAAAATATCTGATTGGGATTGGAACTTATATGCAGTCATTAGCACAGCAAAACAGCTCACATTCTGTTTCTAACATCAAAGATATACTGGAAGATAGTTCACTTACGTTCGCTGAGAAGGTAATTAGCATAAAGAGCTTAACACTAAAAAATAAGCAGGGCGAAGTGTCGAAACCTTCTATGGCTGGCGATATTGCAATTGTAGAGGTAGATCTTGCTATGGCACAAGACAGTACGGGCCCTTTGGCAATACGTTCATTAAATGAAATGCGAGTGAATAAACTCTTTAACCCTTCAAGGGTTTTGCTAGTCATAGATCATACCTTTCCTGCAGCAGATGAAAAGGTCGCAAATCTACACGCCATGATGAGGAGTTTTGCTTCGAAGCATAGCTGTATGTTAGTTGAAGGTTCTATATCCCATCAGCATATTCTTGAATATCTTGCTGTTCCCGGTATGATGATACTCGGTGCAGATTCTCATACATGTCAAGCTGGATGTATTTCGGCATTTGCCACTGGAATTGGAAGTACGGAAATCGCAGCTGTATGGGCTACAGGCCAAATGTGGCTACGCGTACCAGAAACAATAAAAATTAAACTATCGGGCAATTTTAGTAAAGGGGTTTCTGCCAGAGATCTAATACTCGATTATATTGGAAAGGTTGGCGAAGATGGAGCCAATTATAAGGCTTTGGAGTGGACATATGCAAATGACAATACCAGAAAGGAGTTTAGTATCGACTCAAGAGCATGTATAAGCAATGCTTCAATGGAATGCGGTGCCAAGATTTCTGTATTCCCTACTGATGAGCTGACTAGAACTTATTTAAATGAAAAGCCAAGAATTATTAAAGACGTGCCAGAAATTGATATTCAGCCTGGCAGCTCAGCTAAGTATGTAGAGGAGATAGAGATAGAATGTGGTAAGATAGAACCAATGGTGGCTGGTCCAGATCATCCAGATTTAGTACATTCAGTTGAAGAAATCGGCGGAATGGAAATCGATCAGGCTTTCATAGGTTCTTCTACAAATGGAAGGATAGAAGATCTTGAGATAGCAGCACGTATATTAAAGGGCAGAAAAGTTCATAAAAATACACGATGTGTAGTTACTCCTGCATCTGTGAAAGTATATGAAGAGGCCATTAAACGTGGGTACGTAGAGATTTATCTTGAATCAGGAGCAGTTTTTACCAATGCTACATGTGGAGCATGTGTTGGTACCCATCTTGGCGTATTAGGGGAATCTGAAATTTGTTTATCTTCCTCTTCAAGAAATTTTGTCGGAAGAATGGGGGCGCTTTCATCAAAAGTATATCTTGCATCTCCGGCTACTGTTGCTGCATCTGCAATTGAAGGAAAAATAACTAATCCAAGGAGGTTTCTCTGACATGAATGATAAACCAACTCCAGAATCATCACCACATTCTTCGCCATTAATGCCATCGCCACCACCAGGAACAGTGCCTCCACCAGTTGTCACTACTGCAATTTTAAATGGAAAAGCTTGGGTTTTTGGAGATGACATTAATACTGACATAATTATACCCTTCAGATTCAAAAGCAGGACCAACGATCCCTATGAGATGGCAAAATATGCTATGTATGGAATTGATCCTGATTTTCCGACAAAGATATCCAAAGGTGACTTTATAGTGGCAGGAAAAAATTTTGGAGGTGGATCCAGTAGAGAACAGGCGCCAGTAGCATTAAAGTATGCAGGAATCTCTATTGTTATAGCAGAAAGTTTTGCCCGCATCTTCTACAGGAACGCATTTACTATTGGACTTCCAGCTCTAGAAATTTCAGAAATAAAAGGTAAAGTAGTTCAGGGAGATGAGCTCAAGGTAGACATTGGAAACTTTACCATGGAAAATATACGGACAAAAGGAATATTTCATGCAAGGAAGGTTCCAGAATTTATGCAACAGATGTTGTTAGAAGGTGGATTAGTTGAATATTATAGGAGAAACAAGCGATTTCCATGGATGTAATCAGAATTGCATCGGGTATATTCTATATTTTAGCATACGTCTACACGATAAATGATGATGCTCATGACCTATATGACCGATAAAATTTAATTCTGAGTGGACAACTCCGTTTGTTAATATGACATCTGTAGAAAAAAACTGGATAGGCCTACGCAGCAGCGGAATTAGAATCGTGCTACTTGGCTTATTCTCTCTGATTTTGACCTTTATAATTTATGGCCGGTTGACCACTCCTTCGGGCGAGCAACCAGTTATGATTACACCTTATCTTATGAGCCTTGCAAATGCTGTTTTTACAATTATTTTCATATCGATGTTATTTGTGGGCTATGGAATATACAGAATTTTCAAAGCAGAACAACAACGACTAAAAGCTAATACTAATAGTTTAATGTCATATATCACAGCAGCATTTATAGACAATAAATATTGGAAAGTGATGGCAATATTTGCAACTGTATATGGCATTTTTTTTGGATTTCTATCCCAAATATTCATTTATAGATATGATATTTCATTTTCTGAACAAGGAATTACTGTTCCATCTGTTAATGTTATTGCATGTTGCAATCTGCCAGGTTATGTTCCTATGCTGACTGTATTTCCTACAGATCACTTTCTAATCATGATCATACCAATCAATATTATCCTAGCAGTAATTGTATCTGTTATGGTTGGATTCAATATTTCTTTAACTCTCTACGCATTCAACTTAGAGAAAGCGCAGAACACTAAAAGGGTGTCTTTTGTTGGAAGTGTAGGGGCAATCAGTGGACTGTTTGTAGGCTGTCCAACCTGTGCCGGCAGTTTGTTTTCTATGCTCTTAGGTTATAGTGTAGGAACAACAATGGCTGTTCTTGCTCCATTCCAAACCTTCTTCATTCTAATAAGCATACCATCTTTAATACTTGCACCGTTTCTTATAGGACGTGGAATTAGAAGTAGATATAGCTGCAAGCTAGCCTAATAGCCTTTCTTGTCTTTTCTTAGATTTGTCACTAAATCTTGTTCTAATATTGGTAGTGTTTTTGAAATACTATCTAAATACATTTGCACATGTGGCTCTGCAATCCACATTTTCTCATTTTCAAATAGATAACCATATCTCTGTGAGCTACCTATTTTTTGGCGTGTTTGGAGCGCATTAAGGTATTGTTTAGAAATAGTGGATTCATCAAATCCGTGTTTTCTTGCTATTGCATTGAATACGTCATGCATACCTGATCCGTGCTGTGCTGCTTCCTTTACACGATACGCGATATTTCTTGGAATACCTAGTTTCTGAGCAAGTTTTCTGTGTACATGCTTGCCAAAGGCATCGCCTGAACCCTTTACATTCAGTTTCATATCAGTCTGCATTGAAAATGCAATTACTTTCAAGTCAAGAAAGGGCTCACGCATCTCTATGCTGTGTGCCATAGTGATCTTATCTTCTCTTTCTAAAGTTTCTCTGTACAGTAAAAGCATGTCTTCGGTCATATGCTCACGTAATTTCCCGTATCCTTCATTTTCAACTACCTTTGTATACCAAGAATATCCTCCGAAAAGTTCATCTGCTGCCTGCCCTGAGAACATTACATTAATTCCATCCTCATGTGCAAGCTTTACTGCAGCGTATACAGGAACTGCAACCTCTATCTGTCCAGCATTTGTGTCTTCTATTGTATTAATAACCTCTGGAATCATCTGTTCTACTTCATCCTGAGTAAGTTCATTGACTCTTAGTTTAAGATCGAGTCTCTTTGCTATCAGTCTTGCAAATGCAATATCACTAGAACCCTGAATTCCACCAGTATAACAAATAACATCCCGTACCATTTTCTTTGCAAGCCAGGCTATAATTACACTATCAATACCGCCTGAGAATATTATTCCGACTCTATCAAAATTCTGCGTACGCTTTTTCATGGATGCAAGTAATACTTTTTCATATGCATTAACAGCCAAATCCATTGTTTTGTAGATTATTTTCTTTGAATGTACTGGAGAACGGCATATTTTGAAATTTTGTATTAAACCATCGGGTTTGATAATTATTGCATGACCTGGTAATACCCGGTTTGTAGGTTCTTTTATTCCAACTTTCCATAACGCTTTACGTTCAGACGCAAATGCGATAAAATGATTATTTTCCCCATAGTAAATTTGTCTTACACCCATTTTATCTCTAACCAAAGCTATGTCTTCTGTCTCTTCATCCTTGATAACCAATGCATAAACACCATCAAGTTCAGCAACAGTCTTTCTAATTGTATATAATAAATCATTGTTCTTGTTAAAATGATCTTCTAACAAATGGACAATAACTTCGCTGTCTGTCTGAGTAACAAATTGATGATGTTTCATTAGCCTTCGCCGAATTTTCTTATAGTTGTAAATTTCTCCGTTATGCTCTAGAGTAAACTTTCCATTGCAGCTATGGAAAGGCTGCTGTCCATGAGTACCGCCTACGATTGCGAGCCTTACATGACCTAAAGCATTACTACCAGAAAGCTCATGATATTCTAAACTTGCAAGAGAATCTGATTGTATGATAGAGTCAGCGACTGCTATTCCTGCCCCGTCAGGACCACGATTTGTCATGCAAGAAAGCATTGTTCCGACTAGAGGTACAACATTTTCATTTCTTTTGCTTAATATACCTGCTATTCCACACATATTATATCCCTCCGAATTCTAAAATCGAGTTCCAATCTTATAGATAGGCAAATTACTTGAGTTCAACTATAATATAATTATGTACAATGGCTTAAAAGTGTTAATACATACGAATACATTTAATTCAACTTTCTTGTGACTTTATTTGTCATGATGAAGATAATATATAATTTCAGTGTTTTATAGTCTATACCATCTATCTAATTATAATCAAGTGTAGTTGGAATTGAGGAATGATTATATAGTATTGTATTTTCAAAACAATGCAATAAATGCTAAATTTGATTTTGTGGTTCATAAAAAATTCAGAAGGAATGACTATATTCGATAAATGTATATTATTTTTTTTAAAAATTATCTATTTAGGATTAAGAATTTTACTTAGACTTGCTTTAGGAAAAAAGAGAAGAGATAGACTATATGTTGAACGAGGACTTGACTTTGGAGTTTTTTGGTATAAAACTTTCAAGTTTTTAAGGCCAGGCAATTCCACTTTATTAAAATTCAAAGTACCTAAATATGATTACGAATTTTATTGTAGGATTAACAAAGATGATTTTAAAATTATGACAATTCATGAAGATGATATAATAAAACGTTTTACTCCTAAAGAAGGAGATATAGTTGTAGATATTGGCGCACATATAGGTCTTTATACAATAATAAGCTCAAAACGAGTTGGTACAAAGGGAAAAGTAGTAGCTATTGAGGCGCATCCTGGCAATTTTGAAATGTTAAATAGTAATATTAAACTAAATCAATTAACTAATGTTATACCTTTAAATTATGCAGTACATTCTAAAGAGACAAAAGTAAAACTCTATTTGCCTAGTGGAGAATCAGGCTTCACCAAATACAATACTATAATGCCAAATTGGATAAATACTCAAGAAAAATTCGTAGAAGTAAATGCTAACACGTTAGATTATTTATTACAATTAAATCAAATAAGGCAAGAAGAAGTAAACTGGATTAAGATTGATGTAGAAGGAGCAGAATTTGAAGTGTTAAAAGGAGCTACTAATGTGCTATCTAAAAGTAAAGATATTGCAATTCTTATGGAATTACATGGTCCTCCGCATGTTTATAGACCAAAAGTGGAAGAATTTGTTGATTTATACAATTTCAAAATAGAGTTTGAAAAGAGTTACGAGGAGAATGGATCAATGCATATAATTATGCAAAAATCTGCTTCAACAATGTGACTAACTTATTCATTAACTATTAGGAATGAACAAAACTTGTTGCTTTATTGTGAAGAATCTTTCCGAATTGTAACATATCTATATCTTTGAAGGGATTAATTTTTTGTAATACTGATGGCTCTTGATTTTCTTCTATGAGACCTTTTCCACGCAGTTCTTCAACGATTTTCTCTCTTAGTTTTGGGTGGCAAATTTTGCTATGGTAAATGCAACCAAGTGATCCATCAATCATCTCTTTTAAGTGAATATCACCTTTCTCTTCATGAAAATGTGGATTTCTGGTTTCTACTTGCATTACCTCAATTCCCTTATCCATGGCTTCCTGATTTTCAGTCGGCACAATTCCTCCAAACTCTTCAAGTAGGTTTACCATTTCATAGGTTTCTACTGAAAAGCTCGACGAATAAGTCAGAAGCTCTGCTAATTTCATTGACATGCAATGTTCTCCTGAATTTCCAGTACGCATAACTTCGGTTTCAAAGCCAGTGTAATAAGATATCAACGAATTAAGATATTGATTTGTTATCTCAGATACTCTCCCCCATTTCGAAAAATACACACCAGTCTCTGATATTTTTGGTTTATAAATCCAAGACACGCGAACCATTGTATATGGCGTATTCGACATCGCGATTCCTGACGCATAAATCTTTACATATTCGTTTACTGCTCCAGGCACATAGTTGTCTGCATCGATAAATCCAACATATTCTTTTCCTGCCATCTTCGTTAACAGCATTCCAATCATCATTCCCTCGGCCTTGCCATTTCTAACCATATCATCTGGACCAAATATACTAGTATAGCCAACCTCTCTCAGCGCCTCTGATAGTCCAGGATCTTTCTGATGTACAATCAACGCATTTTTTTCTGCAAACTGGTTAAATTGCTCAAGAGCCTCCTTTTCTAATTTGTATCTGTCCACAGGTTGTCTTGGACTATTGGATACAATAATTGTCAAGCAATCATGGGGAATCCCACTCAATACTCCTTCAAGTAACTTTAAACGCTCTCCTTTAACAGGTATGACTATAGCCATTTTTCTCTCAATTTCAGACATCTCTTCATTTCCTATACGTCGGATAGCTTCAGAAGTTGGCCTACCGTTACTAGATCCTGAATCCAATTCATAAACACGTTGAACCCCATGTAGACTTATCGATCCAAATCTTTCTGTATACCTTGGAAGGTCAACTCTCATACAAGCTAAAAGATCTAATTGTTTATAACTATTAGGAATTGAAAAGGCATATATAGATAATTTAATTTAATTATTCTACTTTAAATTCTGTTGTTCTCCATAAATAAAATAACTATATGCAAATCATGTATAATAACTCCTAAGATTATGAACGTATATGCAGAAAAGGATGTATCAGAAGAAAAAGCAAACGGTCGAGAAATTTATTAAAAGATTTGGAAAAGTAGAACATTCCTTTATTCTAAATGAAGTTAATATAGATTATGATACATTAATGCAAATATTGGAAGAATTGCGCAAAGAAGGGCATATAAAATAGCCAAGTGCTTTTAAAACGCTTTATTATCCGACCAATATTATTATTATATCAGAGCTGTCACAGAATAATTATTAGGTGATAGCGATAATTTGATTATCCCAAAAGTAAATGCTATATATATATGTTCTCATTCTTTGTCTATAAATTCATCTGGTTTTGGTGGTTCTGGATTCAAACCCTTCCTCTTTCTTATTTCTCCAACCAAATTTCTAAATATCGATTGAGGAACAGGTTGCCAAGTCTTAAAGTAAGTGCTCCACATAGCTTTTCCAGCAGTTCCGCCACGCATAATCTCCGAAAGATCAAATGTTTCAGATGCTGGTATTTCGCCTTGTATAATCGAAATTACACCTTTTTGTTCTACATTCAATAACTTACCTCTTTTTCCTGATAATATACCTGCTACTGTGCCAATTTGTTCCTGTGGACATTTGACCTCCATTCCAAGTATGGGTTCAAGTATAACTGGATCTGCGATTAACATCGAACCTAACATAGCTCTTCTAGTTGCAGGCATTAATTGTGCTAGACCTCTATGAGCTGGATCCTCATGTGGAACAAAATGATGTAATACAAACTTGACACCTCTTACGGATTCATGAGCAATAGGGCCAGAATGAATTACATCATCAAAGCCAGATTTAATAGAGTCCATCGACTCCTGTATAAACTGAACACCTTTTGTTTCATCAATTAGCATATTACCACTTACATCAATTGCGGCAACATTTCTTGCTTCATCAGCATTCCAACCTTTTTCTCGAAGAATCTTAGCCATTTCCTTCTTATCCATATCTTCTTTGATTTGGCCATTTCTTATGAGCTCTATTATCTCATCGCCAAGTGATTCTATGCGCATGAAAATTTTGTTGTGTTTATTTGGAGACTTGCTCATTATTGGTCCTGCTTTTGTACGGATAGTTTCACGATAGTTGATCAATGGTTGAGTGGTAGTTATATTAAGACCCGCTTCCTGCAAGAGTGATGTTGCAATTTCCAGATGCAAAACACCCATTCCTGCCATCAGAGTCTCACCTGATTCCTCATTAATCTTAACGATGAGGTTTGGATCTTCCACCGTGATTCTGCGTAATGCTTCAACAAGCTTTGGCAAATCTTTTGGATGCTTTGGTTCTACTGCAATCGTAACTACTGGTTCTGAAACATACTTGATTGATTCAAATGCTGGAATGCTTTTCACAGTCGAAATTGTTTCTCCTGCAACAGCATAATCAAGTCCAAGCAATGCAGGAATATTACCTGCAGGTAACATGCTTACTACTTCTCTGGTATTACCCATGTAAATGTTTACTGATTGAACTTTTCCTGGCCTTTTTGCATCAATTAGGTAGATCTCATCGCCGTCTTTGACAGTACCTGAGAAGAGTCTACCAGTTGCAACTCTGCCTGCCTGTGGATCAACATTAATTGTTGTAACCATCATTACTGCTGGACCTTTTTCGTCACATGACAAAAGTGATTTTCCAAGAGCAGATTCTAAATCACCTGGCCAGATTTTAGGGATTCTATATCGTTGAGCGACATGAGGTGGAGGATGATGTTGCACTACCATTCCTAGAACAGCCTCATGCAATGGCGCTCTTTCTGCTAAAGATTTTATCATATCAGGACCGTCTGAAGTATAAGCGTCATAAACATCCTTGAAACTTACACCTTTTTTCTGGGCTACTTTAAAATTAAAGCCCCATCTGTCTTTTGCAGACCCAAATGCAACACTGTTTCCCTGTATACTTACTTTCCACTTTTCCTTAAGTTCCGGTTCTGCATAAATATCAACTAGTCTGTTAAATTCCGCGATAATATTTGAAAGCCATTTTTGCATAGCTGGTGGATCTAATCTTAATTCCTTTACCAGTCTGTCAATTTTGTTAATATAAAGAACCGGTCTAACTCGTTCTTCGAGCGCTTGTCTTGTTACTGTTTCTGTCTGAGTCATAATGCCTTCAACAGAATCAGAAACTACTACAACACCATCAATTGCTCTTAGGGCACGAGTGACTCTTCCCGTAAAGTCAATGTGACCAGGCGTATCAATCATATTAATTACGTATTCCTTGCCTTCATTTTCATAAAATAGTGTAACGTTAGCTCCACGAATAGTCATTTGTCTATTCTGTTCAAGTTTCATAGAATCAAGCGCCAAAGCTTGACCTGCAACAGAGGGAGAGATAATGCCTGATGCAGCTAAAAGACTATCACTCATAGTTGTCTTGCCGTGATCTACGTGCGCAATGACACCGAAATTACGAATTTGTTCCTTAGTACCAATAATCCTTAGAATATCCTGAGTTGATTTGAACTTTGGCATATATCAAGCAAAAAATTTCCTGGAGGACTATTAAACGTTCCTTACGTTCAAAAAGGAAAAATTTTATTGTTTTACTCATACAAGCGAGCATATATAGTTAATATTTAATTATTTCTGAGAGCCTATTTCTGTTAGAATTCATGGTTGCTCATTCTGATTTTATTCCAAATTCTGTAATAGTTACCGAACTCTTATTTGCCGTGGTCCTATTATGCATCAGCCATTGTCCATTTGGCAAAATAAGATAATTCTGTGTTGCAGTCAATACAAATTCCTTGAAAGAGAAGATGCCACTTACTAAGATCATCTGCTTGTCTAACACTCTCGATTCAAGCATGATTTGTCCTTTTCTATCGTTTATCAAAACATGGTCGCGTTGAATTTTTTTTTAATAAATTCTTTATTACAGAATATGCAGTTATTTTTTTCGATAATGATTAACGTATTTTCATTTGAATCAAGAATCGATGTTGTTATATATGGTCCCGCACTATCCTCGCCCAGTGAAAACAAAATTTCATTGGCCATCTTTACAGACAGAGGGCTATCTGTGATAAAATTATTTCCAAATAGAAGAGTATAAGGCAAATCGCTCATTATTTTATAGAATGTTTCATTAATTATTGTTTCTGTGTAGCAAGGTAATATATGTTAAATTGATTGATGCCGGAGATTACCCTAAATTATACTTTGGTTTTTATAAAGAAAATATTATTCTCTTTCTGTAGGTAATATATGATGGAAATAACTCTAGGTCATACTCCTGATGCTGATGATGCATTTATGTTTTTTGGCATTGCATGCGGTAAAGTATACTCTGTGGATATCAAAATCAAACATGTCATAGAAGACATTGAAACCCTCAACAAACATGCTTTAAGACATGATCTTGATGTTACAGCTATTTCCGCCCATGCCTATGCTTATTTGAAGGATTATGTAATATTACGTAGCGGCGGAAGTTTTGGCTTAAATTATGGTCCTATAGTCATTTCTAAAAAGAAATTAACATTATCTGAATTAAGAAAGGGCGTAATTGGTATTCCAGGTAAGATGACATCTGCTAATTTATTGCTAAATCTTGCCTTAGGAAAATTTAATGGAAAGGAGATGCCCTTTCAATTGATTCCTGAAGCCGTTCTAAATGATAAAGTAGATGCAGGTTTGGTAATTCATGAAGCACAGATTACATATGATACTTCAAAACTTCATACCCTTTTTGATTTGGCGACTTGGTGGACTGCAAAAACGAACGGATTGCCAATGCCATTGGGTATAAACGTAGCAAGTAATAAATCAATGACATTAGAACAGATAAAGATATTTGATAAGCTATTCAAGGAATCGATTCTTTATGGCCTTGAACACATTGAATCAGCGGTAGATTATGCGATGAAATATGGAAGAGGACAACCACGCGATGTGATAACCAGGTTTATCAAAATGTATGTAAATGATGTAACTATAGATATGGGAACAATAGGGGAAAAGTCAATAAAAAAAATGTTTGCAATAGCTGAAGAAAAGGGATTCTTATCGTTTTCTAAACTTAATTTTGCTTAGCTCTACTTTTACACCATAATAATATAAATCAAGAATTCATTATGATATATATATGGGTATATAAATATATATATATATATATATATATGTTCTGTGCCATTTCTTTGAACTTTCCTTCGACGTATGGTTGGATAACTAAAGGCATACAGCTTTTATTACAAGCGAATGACGAAACTGAATTCTATGACTTTATAGAGTGACAATGTGAATGTTGACTGTATTCTAATCCCATGTTTATGCTGGAAGTACTACTAACTCATCATATGATCAGATTCTTATAATAAGAGAAGTGCTGGCTATTTAGTTATATGTGCATCAGTAGTAAAAATACTAAAAATATGAAGGTAAAAGAGAGTTAATGATAAAGTGAACATAGGAACCTCTAATGACAAAGACAGAATAGTCATTATATGTTAAAATCCAAAACCATTGATTGGTTTGGTCAATAATTTCTAAAGGAAAAAAGAATTACTCTTATAGACATAGTAGCGTAGGATACTGCTGCTAGCGAATCATAATAAAGAGAAAAGCATTCAAATCTTCATTCATAGAAAGAAAAAGGTCAAAGCAATAGGTAAGTAGATAATTCTTGAGTTCATAGCCAGCCAATAAAGGAAGAAATAGTTAAACTATCACAACAATGGGTAAATGCTGACTTGTCAAAAGAGATTATTAGACAGATCAACTGTAAGCCTTAATTCTTAGCAATGCAATAATTAATTGTCATGCCTAACGGTTTTTCGTCAGAAGAAGATGAAGAGTATATACAGGCAAGAATAAGTTATGTTGGATTTGCAGATCAGCTAGGACTAGAAGGTGTTGTTATTCTAAAAACTTTCGATGGAAAAGAATTTCCAATGCGTGCATTCTCTGGCGAAGTTGCAAGGCATATCTCACGATTTCAAGAAGGTGACAAAAATACCATACCTACAATCTATAATCTAGTTGAAGAGATTGCAGTTATGCAAGACCTACTTTTGATGGAAGTGAGAGTTTATCAAAGTGGTTCTGTTCTGCGTGCAAATCTGTATTTCAAAGGTAGAAGAAAAGAATATTTGATACTAAGAAATTATCGTGCATCAGATTCCATTGCTTTGGCAGCTTATTATGATATCCCAATCAAAGTAAGAAAGAATTTATTTGAAGAAGCAATACAGCAATAAATACCATCATGTTACTATATCCATAATTTTCTTTTGCGATATTGCATTCTTAATTTCCATTGCAATTCTTCGACCGACGCCAATAGTGTGACCATAAGAGTATTTTGTATAAGGGCTTGTTGTTGCCATGATAGGATTACCTGGAACTCTTAGTGATACATCATATACTATCAACTCTAGGTCTGATGTTACGATACCCTGTAATGAAATTGGTCCAATTATTCCAGGCGGATATTCTATCCTGACGGCAGCGGCAAATTTATCGCCAATTTCAAACACTTTTTCCAACATTGATTCGCGTATACTAGCTGGAGTATGTCCTACTTCAATATTTTGTATCCCAATATCTATTTGCATCTGTTGTTTAGCAGGTAGTGAAGTAGTAAAGTCATGAAGATTGGTTTGCAGCCTTCTTTCTATTCCCAAGAACTCCATCTCTTCTGACAATGGGGATTGAAAAAAGTTAAAGTTAAAATAAGTTCCAATTATATATTCTTCAATAGTTGCAGAGTTAAGATCTTCTTTATTAATGAGGCCTTCTTTGATCTTTAACTTTGCTTTCATCTTGTAATCTTCATATGAAGACACCAGGAAAAACGCCCTTTCTAGTTTCCGTCTTGCTTCCTGAACTTTGACTACTGCCAGGTTGTCTATATCTGAGGGTTGTAGGTATATCCTCGGGTGTCTGATCTGTGCCTTTTCAAGAAGATAGTATTGATTTTTTGTTGCAGTACGTTCTTCTGCTCGCAGGAGCAGTCTATTTCCAAATATAGGCACCTTTAAATTATTTTCAATATTATCATAACCAAGATAGGCAGTAAAGGCACGGTTTGCAACCATGATTGTATTTAATTGTCGCAATTTTTCTTGATTTTCTCTCAACATAATATCAGAAAATTTATCAAGTAAGATGATCTCGCCTGTTAATCTCTTAAATCTTAGATACGGGATCTCTCGACCCTTTTGACAAATGCAGACAGTCTTTAGATTTTCATCTTTAGATCCATCCATTATTTCTAATGCAGAATGGCTTCCTATTGTGCCAATAGTAATATCCTTTAATTTATATTGATTGACAATGCGATTAACTTCGTGACGAGTAATCAATCTTATACTAGGGCTCAGAAGGATTGTAATAAAAAGTTTCTAAAAGTTAAGAGAAATTACTATTCTTTATCCTGTTCTTTTTAATTTCTGTTCAACTTCAAAGCCAACTATATATAGTTATTGAGATGATATCGTTAACCATATTATAATGATCTATTCGATGAAATCTACTTTTCCGTATTATTAAGACTGCTTAAATCATCTAAAAGAGTTCTTTGCGTTAGCTCTATCCTTTCATTATGAGGATTATCCAGAATTTTTCGTACTTTTTCTGCTCTGGCAGTCCCAAAACCAGGAATCCTTGCAAGATCTGCAACAGATGCATTTAGCGCACGCTGGGGAGTCTGAAATTTTTTAAGCATTCTTACCGCCAGCTTGTCTCCGATTCCTGGTAAAGAAGAGAGAATTGATAGCTGTTGTGCATATAGTGGGTTTCCCTTTTTTATCCTCTTTAACAAAGGACCAGTATTTTGGCCTTCTTGTAATGATTTGTTTACCATAGTAATAAGTAATTGTGATGTATAATGAGCAGAAGGTGTATGTATAATTGGGATTCTGAAGTCTAGCGTTACTTTAGCTATTGCGTCATATGCTAAGGGAATTCTTTCTACTAATATTTTTAATTTGTCATCATTTATTTCTATAGGGACTTTGAGTAATTCTATGATATTTCCTTCAATAATCACTATAGGTTTGGAATAGTATTGAGCAAGTTCTGAGCATTGCACAAATAATCTTCCATCGTAGATAGAGCTGATTAGATCATGAATGGTTTTTCTTTCTATTGCAGTGTCTGGTGAGACAATATAATCGCCCACTTTCAAATGCGCAAAATCTATTATTGCACCTGCTTGACGTAAGAGATTAGGAACTCTACTATTTCTCTCCCTTTCGTCAACTACAATTCTAACAGACACATATTAGTTTAATCAGCTGTTGTTAATGTATCTAACTTATTATTTTAATCAAAAATGATGTCTTCTTCCTTCTCTATATTTTTACATTGGTTATTATCATTTTGGTTTTAGGCCTGCTATAGAACCACTATCGCTACCTTGTGCACCTCGAATCATTTGATTAATTTTATTTTCTACTTCTTTTAGATTATCTTTTACCCTTGTCTCCTGTTTTGCAAGAACTGTTACTCTAGTATTTGACAGCTCTTTTTTTTCTTCAAGTTCTTTTAAAGTGTCTTCTTTATTTGCCTTTATCAACAAAGGGCCAGCGCTTTTGTATACTGCATCATCTATCCCTATTTTCTTCAGTTCTTCTAGTGCTCTATCGGTTTCAACAATTTCTAGTTCTATTTGCTGTTTTTGCATCATGATTGCCTGCAAATTCTGTTGAAGCTGTTGCAAACGTGATACTTGCTCTCTAAGCCAAGGTGGAAGTTCTTGTTCACTCATAATGATTCACTTCTTAAGATGAAAGTAACCACCATAAAATCATACCGCTAATTTATAATACATTTGTAAGAGGTATTAATCAGTCTTAAATATGAATTGATAGTAGCGCGTAGACTTGGAATATTATCACTCTCAATTTCTATAAATACATTAGAAACATCCGATGAAATTTTTACTTTCTCTTTTGAACAAGACGAAAGCTTCGTATCGGGCTTAAGTGCAGAACAAATACATTTTGCAATAGAGCTACGTATAGATACTGGCTTATTCTTAAAAGAAATTTGCATACTAGCTTTGTAATTTTTCAGTATCGATGTCATATGCTCCAGCTGCAACTTTATAACGGCATTTTGGACAATACCAGATGCCTGATGCAATTCTATTGAATTGCGGTGAACCACAAGATGGGCATCGTCTCTTTTGCTTTAATGTATTATATGCCATCCCATATCTTTTACGTACAGTCGCTCCAAATTTTATACCTAAACCTTTGAGCCCAGTATGGGCCTGCTTCTTTCTACTAACCAGCTCTAGTCAACTCCTTTATTTTGGCTCGTACTTCCTCTCCTTTAATTCTTGCTGTCTCAGCTGCTTTCTTTATCTGTCCAACAGTAAAAGCACCTGTCGATCCCTTCTGGATAGCAGTATAGTCTCCATTGGAATTTGTCGCTATGGTGATTCTTGCATTCATACATGCTTCTTCTTCAGATGTCGGATCTAAAATTACAGCTTCACCAATTCGTATCGCGGTGATTGACACAGGTATTGTAGTGACTGGTGGGTCTTGGCTGTTCCCAGTATGAACTACTTTGCCATCTTGCATTTCAAAGACAGGAATTTTACTACTAGCCAATGCCGAAACTACTGCATAGGACGTAGCATCAAACAGATTGCCATCCGCATTGATAATACTGCAATCAACGAATATCGTATAAACTATTTTGCCAGGAACTAAAACCAATTTATCTAGATCTATCATTTCAGATTCCCTTATTCCTCTATCTACCACTCTTGCAAGTTCAACGGTCTCCTCATCTGGAGGGCCGGGTTCGATATAAGGTGATGCTGTAGGAAGTACTTCTGCAGACACGATTAACGCGCCTTTGTTCTCAAGTCCTTCAAATGGCTCTCCTGTCTCAATTTTTACTCCTGCAATAACTTCTGAATTGCCTAATTTTACTTTTGCAGAACCATTTGCCTTCTTTATAATATCTAATTCAATTTCGAGTGGCCTAATATCATCTAAATTCCTTCCATCAAGTCTTTTTCCCTTTGAAATAGCATCCCACATTTGCTGTTTTCGTAGGTGTTCTACTATTATTGTTGAACGTTTTGATGAGCTCATTGTTCTTCTTTCAACTCCGTTTCATTACCAAAGTATTTTTGCATTAACACCTGCCTCTGAATTTCATAAACTATCTCGCAACCCCTTATTGCCTTATCTACACATTCATTAAACTGTTCGTAGCTTAATATGCCGTCAAGTTGTAAAAGTGTTACTTGTTCAAGATGTGGCATATATGCAACTGGCATATCCGCTCCGCCTTCCTTATCTTCAGTATCATTAATATCCATAACAATTTTCTCGTCGACTTTACCAGCAGCACATGACGCTACAATGTCCCGCATATTTATTCCTGCATCAGCTAATGCGATAGATGCGGCTGTAATACCAGCACATCTTGAACCACCGTCTGCTTGCAAGACCTCAACAAATACATCTATTGCAGCTCGTGGATAATCTTCCAATATCAATGCTGGTTCTAATGCTTCTCTCATCACCTTGGAAATCTCAATTTCTCTTCTTGATGGAGCAGGGTTCTTGCGCGTATCTGTAGAGAAAGGAGACATATGGTATCTACATCTTAGAACACACCGGTCCGGAAGTGCCATATGTTTTGGATGTACTTCCCTTGGACCATAGACTGCTGCTACAATTTTGTTCTTGCCAAATTCTATGAAAGCTGAACCGTCTGCATTTTTAACTACACCTACATTTATCTTGATTTCCCGTAGTTCATCTGCAGTGCGACCATCAGTTCGCCTTCCGTTTTCATCAATTAAATTTCGTGTTTGGATCATTTATAATTTTTCACCTTTTTCAACTTCTTCTTCTATCTCTTCTTCTACTTCTTGAATTGTTGACTGGATCTCCTCAACCTTCTGACCTTTTTCAATCTGAGTTGCCGACGTTCCTTCTGTTTGTTGTGGAGTATCAGGCACATTCAACAAAACTTTGACCCTTTGTGTGAGGTTTGATGTGTGAGCTTCTTCTTCAACCATTCTAATGGCTCTAACGGCTAGGTTTATTCCTTCGGGATTTCTACCCGTAACGACAACAATCCCATTTTGCCCAATTAAAACTCTTGTTTGTGTTGCTTGTTCTATTGTTTGTATCATAGAACCGCGTTTTCCAATCAGACGTGGAACACGTGTTGCAGAAATTTTTAAAAATTCCCCACGGGGGATCCTTCCTAGATCCTTGTCCTGGATAGTTAGCATCGGATCTCTCGTCCTATCGAATACAATAATTCTTGCTGTGATTAAATCCCCTATTGCCAACTGTCTGCCCATATCGTCCTTGGCTGGAGAGAAGTCTCTTCCAAAAACATCCTGTGCGGGTAAATGACCAGAAAAACAAGAGTTGATGTCTACTTCCCAAGAAAGTGAAGAGTGATCGGTAATCTTGCCTATTACAATATCATTTACCCGAGGAATGTACACACCTGATAGTGGTATAACTTTAATGCCATCTCTTCCTGCTTCTGCAATTCCAATTCTAGTAGCAATAATAGTATTGTTCACTTTAATTACATTCATTAAGGGCCTGAAATTCCCTTCAGCGATCCTGTCGCCTGGAATAACAAACTTTCTTTTAATTTCTTGCATGCCCATATTAAATAACCTCCAATGTAAAAGTCTCAATATACCAAAAGATTCTTTGCATCATTTCCTTACCTTTTGGGTCAGTAAGAACATACCTATATTTTAACTATCGAAAAATTATCTATTCTTCTACTACCTGAGCGGAACCCTTTGTTACAGATCCTATCCTATCTAGGAAGGCAGCTTTCATTCCTGCATTTATTTCTAAAATTACTCTCAAAGAACCATTCTCAAGCCACTGCTCTCCCTTAAAATTTCCAATAGTTTTAAATACACTGTAGGATTGACCTGAAAATTCAGGTGGAACTATTACCGTTAATCGCATAATTTCCGATTTTAGGGGCAAAATCTTCCGCAGTGCATCAACTACTATTTTAGCTTGATCTTCAGCTCTCTTGAATGGATCAATAATAACTCTTACTTCGTCCATTGCACTTTCGATTCTCAAAATTGGATGTGGAATATGTGTCTTGGGGTCTACAAAGCTTTTATTAATATATTGAATAATTTGTTTCTTCTTCTCTTCAACTATTTTTCGACGCTGCTCTGTTGTCAAACTAAGTTCACCACGAGAAATGATTTGTTTAGCAACTTCTGTAGGATCTGCTGTCTTGAAATGTTTTGTTAACTTTTCACTGGATGCTCTTGAGCCTTTATTTGAATCTGAGTATATCTCATCAGAAATAAGAACACTAGAAAGGTCGGTTCTTTTACCCAGTTTGTATTCTAAAGCTGGATCGGGTTTTACTAAAATTTCAAATTTATCACCATCTATGGTTAGTCGAACAACGGTTAACCTAGTCTCTGTCATTAGTCTGTAAATTAAACTGTCTTGCATTTATATATGCATGTCAATCAGTTAGTTCTAAATCAGAACTTTTCTAATTTATAATCAGTCAAGATTCATGAAAAATACTCTGATTCAAAAATAGATCATATCTGCATATTTCCTATTCTATCATCTGACTGAGCCAGATAATAAGTTATTAATTTCGGAATATCATGTTTATGTCTCGTGAGTATTATTATACACCAGTATCTATGTTGTTAGATATAAAATATAGAGAGAAATAAGGAGATGAATTTGTATTGTTATAAATATATAGAATAAGTATAGATAGGAAAAGCAGAATTAATTAACGATACGATTTCTGCTTTCTACGTCTAGCTCCAGGTCCTCCAAATTTCTTGGACTCGCTCTGTCTTGGATCGCCCGCAAGAAAATGTCTATCAAATTCAGTAATTTTTTTTCTAATTTCTTCGCGTACATTTTTTGCTAACGGATGATCTTTTGGATCTCTTCCTCCTTTCCCTTCTCCTGCTAGAGCTTTAGAAATAGCAACAGCACTTGCAAAGGCCTGTCCCATGAATCCCCCACCTTCTACGCTGACATTTATGTCAACCTTATTTCTCAATTCTCCTATCAGGAGGAGGGGTGTTATTACCAATTCCTTAGCGACTGCTGGTTGTAAAAGTTCCACAGGAATGTTATTGATCCTCACCTTGCCTCTTCCTTTAGAAATTGTGGCTACGGCTCGACATGTTTTTCTTTGACCTGGATAAAGATCTATTTTATTCATCTATTGGCTCTACTCCCCCAGACCATCCAATTTCTTTTGCTACTTCGCCAACCGTAATATAATAGGATGACGGTTTTGTGATCTTCGAGTCATCATAATATTTCATTTCGGAATTCTTTAAGGATTCAGGAATACCTATGTACACCCTTAACCGTTTAAAAGCTTCTATACCACTGCTCTTGCGTTTTGGTATCATGCCTCTTACCATCTTTGTTAGTATTGTATCGGGTCTTCTAGGATGAAAAGGACCATGAATAGGGTTTGTGACTGAATTAATTTCAAGATGTTCTTTGTAAAGTTGGATTGTCTTGTGTCTCTGTCCAGATAGCATAGCTTTTTCAGCATTTACAATTGTCACTCTATTTCCCTGAAGCAATAGTTTTGAAACATGAGAGCAAATTCTACCCGAGATGCAATTAGCTGCGTCAATCACTATTTGTTTGTTCTGTACTGATTGTGAAGATGATCTTTTTAGCAATTCTTGCTTATTAGCCAATTATGCGCACTCCATTACCATCAGGATATTTCTCTATCAATCGATCAAGTGTTATAATCTTTCCTCCAGATTCTAATATCTTCTTTGCAGCTTCTTGTGAAATTGAAAATGTACAAACTGTTAGTTTGTGATCTATTGCGCCAGAACTCAACACCTTGCCAGGAATAACAACTACTTCATCATCTTTCGTAATATCTGACAATCGACCGACATTAACTTCCCTTTTATTTGATCTTCGACCTGAAAGCTCATATTCTAGAGCCTTCCAAATTGGAGCTTTATTCTTTTTGAAAGCTCTACGAAGAGTCCATATTGTGTTATCTATTACAGTATTAGCAAGCATAATTTATTCTTCGTCTCCGTCAGTTATCGCAAATCCCCAAATAAATGTACCTAGGAGGAATTCTTAGGTACTTCAAGATGTTGTATTATATGGTTGAAATTCTTGATTTTAGAATTTATTTTCTCAATCGCTGCCATCAATGTTTCTTCTGCTGTTAATGCTCTGTTAGTCTCAATAACAAGGATAGATTCATTTTCATTGTTTCCATCTTTAACAATCGCTGCTGAAGTCGGCTGCCATTTCGCATGGTCCCTTCCAATTCCTAATCTTGCATAAGCCTCAAATTTCAATTTCTGACCTGGAGCAAGAGCGATAATTGGAATATCTTTACTAACCGGCTTTATAAGCTCATCTTCAGACACGAGCTCACCAGAAGTGACCACTTTGGTTTTCTCATTTGCCTCTGAATCTAATACTAATAACACTCTGCATTTTGAGCAGCCCAACGTACTTTTACAGTCGCAGTCATGTGGCATTACAAATCTATCAAGATTTGTTTGTAATGGGACGAGACCTAGCCTATGAGCAATCGCTTCATCATGCATAACCGATGAATTCTCTAAAATTACAACATCGTCTATAGCTAAGGTAGGAACTTCGCTTATCGAAGTTCTTCTAATGGCATTTACGTACTGCCTTGGAACATTATTAAATTTTATGACAATTTTTTCATCTGCTCTCTCAAGAATATCAACAGATGGAGAGGACGTCAATCTTAATTCAAAGAATTTGTTCTTCTAGCATCCTTAAAAATCTACCGAATCACAAAATATATTTTAATTTTTTATATATTTCTTCTGATCACTTAGATAATAATGATCTTGTACATATTATAACAGTCTATTGATATCTCCTAGCACTCTTACTCTTCATTTATCATTATAATATAGTCTTACCTCGGCTGTTTCGAATTATGTCGAAAGGATGGTTAGTTCTGCCTTCGATATATCTTAAAACACCCTGCCTGATAGATTCCAGAGCAAATTCAGGATATTTACGAAGCTGAAAGATAAGCCGTTCATTCACAGAAAATTCGTATATATTTAAAAATTTTGCAGAAATTAAATAATCTTCAAGAAGTTCCTTTCTTTTTTTGATTTCAAGTTCCTCAAAAGCCGATGTTACCAAAATTCCCATTTTAGTTAGACGATAAGATGGTATCCCTTTTCTTTGGAGAATTCTTGGTCCTTTTGTAGTCAAAACATTCCCTGCCTCCTCAACAAACTGATTTGGAATTAAGCATGTTCGTAACTCCTTGAAAATATACTGATATGCATTTTTCTTAGAGATATTGAATTCTTGTGCAAGAAGTGTAGAAAGATTGCCTCTAGTCATGTACAGTGGTTGCTCCTTGTACAATGCTAATGATTTAAGGATAAATCTCTGTCTTAGTGCGTGCGAAGATAGATGTTTATTTTTGTAAGTTTTAAACATATGAAGTGAGGAAAGGTTGCCAACATTTGTAACCACGGATAATGTTGAACTCTTCAATTGATATACTTTATCTTAATATTATATATTTTAAAAGATAGTAAATTTATTTTTATAATTATACCAGATTATTATAATTATTGCTTACAATAAACACATCAAAATAATATACCGAAATCCATAGATCAAAATTAAGTATTATTTATTAATTTTAAAAGATACTTTTTTTCTATTTTGAAATATTAATTATCACATTATAAACGATAAGAAATTAATAATATTATTTATAGTTCCTCCCGGAAACTTGAGATATGATACCAAAAGCGATAGAATCAAGAATGATTCTTTTGATTCTTGTTGCCATTGGGTTAACAGGATTATTTTCAGTAAATTTGTTAGGTAGTGCATTAGCCTATACAGAAGACGATCCTGCCGTGAAATACCATTGCTTTGAGCAAAATGAAGATGGAAGTTATAATAAAACTGCAGAAGGAGATCTGATACCATGTCCAATAGATCATGGAGACAATGCTTGGATGCTGACATCTGCAGCGCTTGTATTAATGATGACTCCTGCTGGCTTGGCTTTCTTTTATGGTGGTTTATCAAGACAAAAGAATGCAGTAAACACACTACATATGGTATTTATAACAACAGGAATAATTGCGGTGCAATTCACGCTAATCGGATATTCATTAGCGTTTGGGCCAGATGCAGGTGGGTATGGATTTATAGGCACACTTGATTGGGCTGGTCTGAATAATGTTCTTCATGATGTTCCATCCATTGCATACGGAGGTATAGATGGAACTACAATTCCACATCAAACTTTCATGGTATTTCAAATGATGTTTGCAATAATTACACCTGCTCTGATCGTAGCATCACTGGCAGAACGAATGAAATATAGTGCATTTGTAATTTTTATAGTTCTCTGGGCAACATTTGTTTATGACTTTGCTGCTCACTGGACATGGCAAATTGCAGAAGGTAACTATGGCGCTAATCCTGATTATTGTGGGTTTGGCTGGACTGGTTGTTTAGGATCACTTGACTTTGCAGGAGGAACTGTAATTCATATTACATCAGGTTGGGCAGGATTAGTAATTGCGCTGATGCTTGGACGTAGACTAGGATACGGAAAGGTGCCGATGGAACCTCATAACATAGGTATGGTAGTTTTAGGAGCAGCACTGCTATGGGTTGGTTGGTTTGGATTCAACGCTGGTTCCGCTGCAGCAGGAGCAACAAATGCAACAAGTGCATTTGTTGCAACCCAAATAGCAACGGGCACAGCAGTGGTAACTTGGGCATTGATCTCATGGGCTCATACAGGAAGACCCTCTACTGTTGGTGCGGCATCTGGTGCTGTAGCCGGTCTAGTCGCCATTACACCTGCCTCTGGATTCGTATCGCCAATGTCTGCAATTGTCATTGGTATAGTGGCTTCACTTGTTTGCTATGCGGCACTAATATTCAAGAACAAACGCAAATGGGATGACGCGCTAGACACATGGGCTGTACATGGTATCGGCGGACTTGCAGGAGCAATACTCACAGGAATATTTGCTGAAAATAGATTTACGCCATGGGGAGACAACGGCCTCGCTTTTGGCAACCCCGCACAACTCTATGAGAATGCTGTCGGAGCATTTGCAGCTTTAGCATGGGCGATGGGTATCACAGCATTAATAATCAAGATAATGGATCTAGTATGGCCTGGCGGAATTAGAGTTACGCCAAAAGAAGAAGAAGTTGGATTGGATCTAGCACAACACGGTGAAAGAGCATATGTAACTGAATAGAAGGGAATCATTCTTTTTATTTTCATTCTTTTATTTTATTTTTTTAAAATAATCAATTGTGACCTATTATAGAAAGATAAAAAATTTTTTTGCGGACATAATTTAAAATACTGTAATAACAGTAATGAATAGATTATAAACTTCTATCTATAAAATCATTGATTTATTTTAGAATCAAGTACAATTTTTAGAAAATATGATATATTAAATAATCTTAGCAGGAACTGCAGAATGAATGCATTGAACCACTTTTGTTGTATATATGTGACAATCATTGGTACTGGCTCTAATAATAATGTTGTATCAGGAATCTGATAGCCTTTTGTATTTTGTTAACTAATGGTATGACAGATAAGTGATTACTATAAAGAAAAAACAAATGAAAGAACAATCTTATGATATTGAATAATTTAAGTTAAACACTTGACACATAAAATTAAATAGTTTAAAAAGAATTATGAAAAATTGTTCTTATTGCTCAGAAAAAGCAACAAGAAATTTCTGCTTATCTATTTTATCCTTATCTTTCAGATTGACTTGTTGCACCAGCACCAGGACCCCCTCCGTGAGTTATATTCTCGAACCGTTCAGCTGTAGTAGCATTACCAGAAGTGGTGTCTGCACTACTCGTAGTATTGCTTCCAGCTGTTTGATTACCTGATGTTGTTGTTTGATTTGCTTGTGCAAATACTGATGCTGGAGAACCTACAGTTTCTAAAAGCAGCCCAAAAGATAGCGTTAAGACTATTGTCATATATATCATTTTATGCATTGACTATAAAACACTAAAATGCCTATTAACAATTTTATAATCATAGTATGAATTATAAAACGAGATTTTTTGCTGAAAGAATGTTATATAATAGCTATACATAATGAATTTAAGAACCTGTCTCAGATTTAAAAGATTATTCTTTATGGACTCAATTTTGCAAGCATCCATTTCGTATATCATGATGGGACTCATTTCTATGCATTATGCTATATGACACGCAGATATTCTATACAATACTTGAATGGCTAGCAGGTAGTGCAGTAATTATTGATTTTATGATTAATACAATAGACACTCTTTACAGCTATGGAATATGCTGAGCTTGGTTCAGCTACACCAGAGGCTGGCGGTGCTTTTTTTGGGTTAGAGAAGGATTGCCAAAGCCAAATGCTTTTCATAAGTAGTTGATGGTTTGGTTTGATCATATCGTTGCTGGAAGTTTACTCTGATCTAGTCTAGTAGTCCACGTCTTTTCTTTTCTACATTTTTCTCAGCAAAGAATCTTTCTAATTCATATTTCCTCAAGTCAACAAATTTTATTCCTCTAGATAACATAGGATGAACATGCTTTATTTGTTTATACATCTTCTGACACATTTTACGATAATCAGGATGACCTTGAGGAATAGTTCTTAATTCGATCATATGACAGGCTTCCCGCAAATTGAGTTTTACAAAATATGGATACTTGTATGCAAGATTAACAACATATTGTGCTTCTGTAGGATATTTCCTTGAGATCATTTCATAAACCTCATTACATTTATACATACAGTCTTTGAAATCTTTGCTAATGCCAAGTTTAATAATTTCTGCCGGAATATCATAGCCATGTCTTGTAGAGAGTAACTGTCTTTCCATAGTAAGAATCCTGTGCCGGTGTAGGTCGCGAAACATGCCAAAATTTGTGAACATTTCAAATGTGTATTCTACCATTTCAAATGCTCTACCAGGCCGCTGTCTTCGATTAGCGCGGAGCTTTGTATAAGTTTGAATTATCTTTTTTCTATCATAGGCAGGAAGAGACCTGATATGCTGTGTAATTTTTTCAAGAGATTGGCCATCAGCCTGCTCATATAGAATAGCAGAGGCCACTTTTATTTCGGCTTCACAATTATCTTCATAATTCAGCAGCTTTACAGAATACGGATTTTTATCTGCTTTGATATTTTTTATATAGTAATGAGCAAGTTCAGTGATGGTGCTCCTTGTATCAGTTAGATAGGCCTGTAAAGCCTGCCCGTACTTATCATTTGCTCGTCTTATGAAGGCAGGAATAACCAGATTGAGTTCTGCATGCAGTTGGCTTGCTAGGGTTTTCATTTCTTCTAAACTTGAAGCAAACATAGTTGACAGCAGATATTCAAATGCTCTTCCATTTCCTGTAACACCCAAATTGGTAAGAGTAGATGCTGGCAACAGCCCACGGAGAGCATCAAGTGTCTTGGACCTGATCGTCGAATTATAAACTTTCTGTGCAGATTCAATATCTTTTTGGTTTTTCAAATTGCTATAGGCTGTCTCTTGTTTTGATATAAAATCGAAAAATAAGAAGCGATCAATTGGTTCTGTCTCAGAAATAAATTTCTGCATTGATTGGATATTCTTGCTGTATACATCAAAAGCATAATCGCAAGCCTGGATGTATTGATCAGCAAAAGGTGACTGCATAATGTTCTCTTCTCTACAGTACTTATAATGGCCATTGATTTTTCGATCAAATGCCACATAACGCGAAGATTTTTCAAGGTAAGAGAGCCCAATTCGGTGATCTTCAATATTCTTAGCAGCAATATTTGATATCCATTCTATTGCAACCTGTGCTTCCCCTAGCTCTGCGACAGAATCATCTCCATATTCTAACAATACCCTTTCGTAGAATTCTTGTCCTCTATTTGGATTTTTTATAAATTCATCTAGAAAGATACGCCGCATAGTTTTATCTGTTCTAGAATACCTTGACATTAAGGCTCCTCTATCTACCTGTCTAGGTGTGATTATTGCAAAAACTCGTCTATCTGTATTAGAAAAGTGGGAATTAAGTAGTAGTCTTTCTTCCTTAGAGAAATCGTCTCGAAAACTCATATCATTAGATAGCATAAACAAAATATATTATTCGATAGGAGAATATTATATGGCATAGAGAATATATTTTGGCATTAATAGTTAAAATGTAAAGCTATTGTTTATTCTAATTTAATATACTTATTTATGGATGGATGAATATTTGATATATATGATGTATAACAGAATAAGTGTCAGATAATTATACTATAATATGTCGTTCATGAATTTTAACAGCATTGAATCTGACAACAACAAATATAGCCTTTCTTTGTATTCTATCACCACGATATTATTTTTGTTACTTATTGAAGTATTAATGAATGAGACAACATCTCTTATAATACTGCTTAATTGAGCTATTTCCTTTTTATTTGAGTTAATAACTTCTTTCTAGATATTAAAAAATGTAAGAAATGATGTTTCTTTAGATTCTGCTAGTAGACCACACCAACAGCTTCTTTTACTTCTTTCGATAACTCGCGATATCCATCTTTATCTATAATAACTGCATTGATGTTATCGCCAGTGCCTGCATTTCGCCTAATCGCAGCAGCAATTGCCTGTATTGCTATTTTATAAGCCTCATTTACACTTGATGCTTCTTTGTATTCAGATTCAAGATAACCATAGGCTACAGGAGAGCCGCTGCCCGTAGAGATGTACTTTTCAGTCGTCATTGAGCCAAAGAGATCAATGTTATAGATCTGTCCACCATCCTTATTATCATATCCAGCTAGAATAATCTGGACATAATATGGAAAGTACCTTTGATTGAATAATACATTAGAACAGAGTCTTGCTGCTGAGTTTACAGGCATCACTTCTCTATTTGAAATCCTATAGATGTTTGCATTGTAACGCATAACGTCAACAAGGTTCTGGGCGTCTGCCACACCACCAGCAATTGTCATACCTAAATGTCTATCGACTTTCTGAATTTTCATTACATGTCTATCTGCAATAAAGAAACCTGCACTAGCTCTTGTATCTGCAGCTAGGACTACGCCATCTGTGCATGTCAATGCGCAAGTAGTAGTTCCTTTTTTGATCTGCTCAGCGATATAGTCAGAGTATCTGTTATCTTGAGGTTGCATTATATAAGATAGCAAATCAAGACCAAATTTAAGCATTATCAATATCATTAATAGTTCTGCATATGATTATATTTCCGATGTAACCTAGTCAAATCGAATGCCAAAGACGCTATTCGAGAAGATTTGGGACAGTCATGTAATACCTACTAAAAAAGAAAACAATGAGGGGCCATTTCTAATATATGTAGATCGCCATTTAGTACATGAGGTCACTTCTCCGCAAGCGTTTGATGGCCTTCGTTTAAATAATAGAAAAGTGAGACGCCCTGATCTAACGTTTGCAACCATGGACCATAATGTGCCAACAAGCGATAGATCATTTCCGTTAATTGATCAAATTTCTTCTGTACAGATTCAGACATTAGTGCAAAATTGCAAGGAATTTGGGATTACACTTTTTGATATTAAGAGTCCAAACCAAGGCATAGTTCACATTATCGGTCCTGAGCTTGGCATCACTATTCCTGGAACGGTGATTGTTTGTGGTGATAGCCATACCTCAACGCATGGCGCATTTGGTACATTCGCATTTGGCATAGGTACCAGTGAAGTAGAACATGTTTTGGCTACCCAGTGTCTATGGCTAGACAAACCAAAAACGTTTGCAATTAATTTTACAGGTCGCCGTAAAAATCCACATGCTATTACTGCTAAAGATATGATACTTTCAGTTATTCGAAAGATAGGAACTTCAGGCAGTGTAGGCACTGTTATAGAATACAAAGGCGAAACAATTGCCGAACTTTCTATGGAACAGAGGATGACGATATGCAATATGTCCATTGAAGCTGGAGCTAGGGCAGGATTGATAGCTCCTGATCAAATTACTTTCGATTATATCAGAGGAAGAACATATGCTCCAAAGAATGAACAGTTTGAAAAGATGGTTGATTTTTGGCGAGGGAATTTGAAAACCGACTATAATGCACCATTTGATAAATCTATCACTGTAAATATCAATGATCTTGCTCCACAAGTCAGTTGGGGGACTAATCCTTCGATGGTCATTGATGTCACCAATTCTATTCCGTACCCTGAAGAATTCGCAAAGGGAAATGAACATGAGAGAAAATCTGCATTACGTGCTTTACAATATATGGATCTTGAACCTGGTACCCCTATTACAAATATTTCAGTAGATCGTGTGTTCATTGGCTCATGTACTAACTCTCGACTAGAAGACCTGCTGGAAGCATCAGTTGTGATAAAAGGAAGAAAGGTGTCACCCAAAGTTAGAGCAATGGTAGTTCCTGGTTCCCAACAGGTAAAAATGCAAGCAGAAAGGATAGGTTTAGACAAAGTTTTTAAAGATGCTGGCTTTGAATGGCGAGAATCTGGTTGTAGTATGTGCCTTGGAATGAATCCTGATATCCTTGCATCTGGCGAACGCTGTGCAAGTACTTCTAACCGCAACTTTGAAGGAAGGCAGGGAAGCGGTGGAAGGACGCATCTAGTAAGCCCAGTTATGGCAGCAGCTGCTGCAATCCAAGGACACTTTGTAGATGTAAGAGAGTGGTTATAATGAGAATAAACTCCATAATATAAAAAAAGATATAAGAAAGAATTAAAAAATGGAGTAAATTAAATAATGGAACCTTTTAGAATTATCAAAAGCAAAGCAACTCCGCTTGACATGGTTAATGTCGATACAGATCAAATAGTTCCAAAACAATTTCTTAAACTAGTTCAGAAAAGTGGTTATGGTCGATATCTGTTTTACGATTGGCGATTTGATAAAGATGGAAGACCAAAAAGTAATTTTGTGTTAAATGATCCAAAATATGCTGGGAGGCAGATATTGCTTACGCGTGATAATTTTGGTAGTGGAAGCTCAAGAGAGCATGCAGCTTGGGCAATTCTGGATTATGGATTTAGAGCAGTAATTGCACCATCTTTTGCTGATATTTTCTATAATAACTGCTTCAAAAATGGAATTTTGGCAGTTAGGCTTGGCCATGAAGAAGTAGATTTTATGTTCAAAAATGCTGATGATGTGGATATTGAGATCAACTTATCAAACCAACAGATAATTATGGGCCCCAAAAGCATGAACTTCGAGATAGATGAGTCCAGAAAAAATACACTTCTTGAAGGTCTAGATGAAATAGGAATTACATTACAATTTGACCCTCAAATAACTGAATATGAAAGAAGAAATAGTAAATTCATAGCACCATATTATTAACTCTATTTTATATGGTAGAGCCAAAATTCTCTTGTACCGACAAAGCCAGAAGGAATGCTTTTACAAGAGACTTTTCTGATTTGGTGACACAATTCCAGTGATACTATAAAATTCTGGATGATGATATTCTATTCCTTTTAATATGAGTTTTGACAGATTTATGGTCATTTTAGCACATATAATGAATACTAGATATGTAACTAATTGTATCATATATATACGTCTTCATTTCAATATGCCATTGTCATTTTCTGCCTCTCGTTTTCATTCAGATATTCAATCTTTTTTATGCTGTTTTCTAACATCCGATGCTTTTGTAACGTTAATTAATAGTTCCTTGGACAGCTTTATAACGAAAAATTATATTTTATAATTTGGTAATAATATTATAATCATAATCAAAAACTTTTGGATTTAGCTTTTTTATTGCCGGTATGTTATTATAAAAATTATCATCAACTACCTGTCGCATGAAATTATCTGCCACTATTATTATTTCTTCGAAGTTATTGTTTACAATGAATCGGTCAAGGGATTCAATAAAGCTTGGATAATTTTTGGGATGATTGTGATTTGACGGTTTTTTGCAACTCAAATTATGTGCAGCTGGAAATATATCGCTTATTTCTGAAGGAATAATTCCAAAAAATGGGTTATAGGTGCAAATTTGTGCATCAGGAAATTTTTTGATGAGCTGAAAAAAAACTCCAGTAGAATAAAATGGATGGATATCAGAGTCTGGATATAATATTAATTTCCTTTGTTTATTTTTTAACGATACAAATGTGGATACCATATTTCTGAATCGCTTGACCTCTGGTCTATATTGATCTATCGGATCATAGAGAAAGACTGCTTTCTCTTTGAAGACCGGTGTTCCTTCCTCTAGATATTCAAAGGTTTTGAAAAGTTCCATGGCTTCCATAAGTTTTGGATGTGCATGCGCCTTTTGCATTACATATTCCCACAATCTTCCATCCATTATAGCTTGTTTTACTGCATCAACTTCTGCTTTCAAAATGTAGAGATTGTGTTTTGCTATTTCTAATGTACGGCTATCTTTGTCCATATAAAACAACTCTTTGATAGAATAAGTAGTACAAATTGGACACTGACATGGAAGATATGAAAGGTCTTGTAGCCTTGCAGTACCATTTGAATGCATATATCGATTATCTTTAGCATAGAGAATGTACGAGGCTGAATCAAACATATCACATCCCAACGCAACAGCCAAGGGAATTGTGATGGGATGGCCTGCTCCGAAAAGATGTATTGGTTTTGCTGGAATAGTACGTTTTACTGTGGCTATCATATGTGCTAGTAGTGAAAACTCGTATGCCTCCATTAACTCGACAGGGCTCCCAATAGCCAAAAGATTGAAACCCATTTTGTCAAGTGCATCAGCTGAGTATTTTACCAAATCTGAATGTTCAGCACCCTGTATTGGCCCTACCCAAATTGCGCCGTTTATATCATCATCATTATAATACTCATTGCCGGTGTTATTTTTGATTCTCTTGCTTTCTCTTCCTTCTTCTATTATATTAAGAGTTTCTCTCGCATTTTTAAGTGTCTGCTCTACATAGTCTTTCGCCTTCTCATACTTTAGTCCATAACCTGTAGGTTTATCAAGAGGCACAGGAATGTCACTCCGAATATCCTTCTCAAATTTAGCTATGACAGTGGGCTCCACATCAATTGAGCCATATTCTAAAACTTGATATCCTCCAGAGTCTGTCATTATCACTCCGTCATAACTTATTATATCATGAATTCCTCTCTTTCTTGCCTCGTCACCATAATGTCGTAATGTTGTGTAAGCATTAGTGATGACTGCATTAAAACCCAAGGCTTTAAGAAATTGCGGACTTATTGTCTGCCTTACCGGATGAATGACAGGAATAAATGCAGGGGTTTCAAAACTGCCATGGGGAGTTTTTAATTTACCGATACGGCCAGCCAGGTCAGTATATCTGACCTCGAAGGACAATTCTACTTCTTTGTCTCCCTGACGAACTCATCATATATTGCCTTAACTCTATCAGCTGCAAGTCCAGAACCTTCTTCAATACCTGTCTTTGTGAGTTTGATTTTATCCATTACAATTATAGCTCCTACATCTTCCCTAATCTTTACTAAACCTGGAAATACTCTAGAAAGCCTATCCGATAAAGCTTTAAAATCAAAAGGCTTTTCCATGAGCTTTATTTCTTTAACAAAAGAACCGTTAAGAATTAATTTGAGGATTCCATGACCTTCTATATTATCGAGTATAACATCGAGTTTTTCATCAATACCCGTTAGCGTGCCATTGTATATTTTTTGATCAGAAGTTTCAATAGACACTTTTTTGCCTAGGAATTGTATTGTTTCTTCCCCAAATTTCCGACTCAGTACTGCAGACATAAATATTCTTATCAGAATATGCTTTAAGTAATATATATATGAATTTCAATATTTTATTTCTGATATTTATGTTTGATCAACTACTCTTAAAATTAGAGCAAATATGATATACTTACATTATCCATTCATATAGATCAAAAATGTATATTCCATGAAGAAGAAATAGATTAGGGATTTATAATAATATTTAAGAAATTAATATTCGAGAAATTTCTGAACGTCACCTTTTTCATAGACCAATGAGAGCCAGTCGACCATTCCGATCTCATGTTTTAGTTTCTTTTGTAACAATAAAACTATTTCTTCGGCACACTGTTGCGGCATCTTTCCAGTTGCATCAATTTCTGCAATTTTATTTTTTCCAAAGGTTTTTAATGCATCGTAAAATGAAACACCTAGGATTTCACTTGCTACATTCTCTCTAATCTTCTCAGTTGAGTATCCTCTGTCTTCAAAAGTTTTTATTAGTTCATAGGGTGAACGCCGCATAACTATAACAAGATCGATTCTATCTGGTTTTAACACATAAGGTACAAGATGTCCAATAATTACTAAGTCTTCCCGTTTTTTTAATTCTTCTGTAATCAACTTTAATGTCTTTTTTATATCGACTTCTATTCCGTACGGATTGTCATTTACTATGAAAGCATTATTATCGATTATGACCTTGTTGATATCAATTATTTTAACCCCTCCTAACTTCTCCGATACAAATTTTACACTTGTATGCTTTCCCACTCCTGGATTACCTGTAATGGCAAGTTTGATTTGACTTTCAAGCACTCTTCCCACCGATGAACTGGCAAGATTCCCGTTTATATTTCAATTAACAATTAAATAATTTGTTAACTTATTGAGTCTGCAATTACGTCATTTCCATAGTTAAAATAATAAGGTAATCAACTTATATAAATCGTCAACTGTTGTTCTAACGCTACTTCAGAATACTCAGACATAAGATGGCGTTGACTTTAATTGAATATAAGTCAAAGCAATAAACTTGGATTTCTATGATTGTAAGATGAATCTAATAATTCTACTCAGATATGTCTGTTTACTCTTTTATCCAACCCCTTATTTTTAAAAGTAGTTTTATATCACTTAAAATGCTTATTACAAAAACCATTTAAAAATTTAAAAAAGGAAGTAGTATTTGTAGTTGGAGCTCTTCTAGTGGAAGAAGTAGTTTAACCTTCTTCCCAGCCTTTTGAGAATACACCATTCTTGTGCAGTGGCACTGGTTGCCCTGAAGTATATTCCATTGGCCTCATCCAGAATATTGCATGAGTTGGACATACTCCTACACATGCACCATCTGAAATACATCGTTCTGGGTAGAAGACAAACGCCTTACCTCTCTTCCATCCTTCTACAGGTTTTACTCTAAGAACATCTGGACCGAGAGCAGTGCAAATCTCTACACAGAGAGCGCATCCAATACATCTTTGTTCATCAACGTCTGGAAGTATTGCAATTGGCATCTATTAATTCACTGTAGCTGCTTACGTTTGAAACTATTTAAACACTATGCCGATAACAAAACAGTGTTATAACGACAATGCTGTTAAACTCATCCCAATTAATTCTTTATGTTAAAAGAAAAATGGTCAAATTACATCAGTTATCACGAAGTATGTCAAATCAATTGCCGAATGTGTATTAAGATCTAGCCTGTGGAAACACTATATTCTATCTATCTACAGGATCTATGGGAAGAGTTAAGTATTACTCTCAACTCAAGCAATTTCCTTGTATTCAAAGTAAAATAATACAAACTGGCCCATTTTTAACTTAAATCTAACATTAACACTTATGACTACCATTCAACTAAATAAAAAGTCGAAAGAGTATGTATATCACTCAGTTTACTCTATCATAAAAAATTGCAATGGTAAAGCCACTAGGAAACGGATTGAAAAGGAGATTAATATTAGTAGCAAGTATGAATTGCAATACGCTATAATACGTTTGATAAAAGAAGGCAAAATTAAAAGAATTAGAGGATTTGGAGTTAACAGAATCGAATATTATTACCAAGATATGGTGTCAAATAATTGCACGAACAACACGGAAATTATCAGAGAATCTAAATTATAACAGCATAACACTAATATTCATTTCAACTTCTATTTGTAGAATGATTAACTTCAATACTTTTCTACAGGATGTGTTAGGACACTTGATATAATATGTTGTAGTGATATCATTATCTGTACTATGATTACTATCTAAATATTCTGAAGGTATGTCTGGTAGATAAATAACTAAACTATTTGAAATCAAAAAGATGAGTAATTAACAAGAAGTTAATATGATGATCTATTAGAAGTATACTATTAAAATAAATTTGATTAAAAGTATTTTTCATCCACATTAACGTGTGCCTATTAATTATTTTCAGGCAGTTGATAATTTTTTCCTAAAACTGTGCGATTAACTCAACTTTTATATCACAATATGTGCAACATCCCGATTGATTACAATATGGTCGCTTACCTTTAGAATCTGTGCTCTCTATGTTTGGTTGTATCCTGCAGCTAGTAGGTCATAGAAATTTTTGACGTCTTCCGCTCAATGACTCCATTTTAGCTTTTGCTTGCTGCTCATTCTTTTCTTCTTATTCCCCTTCTTCTCTTTGAATACCTATAGATAAGTAGCAGCTTGAACATAAAATATTTTAGGTAATGTGCAACATAATATTAGATTGTGCATCACAAGACGTTCCATCTTCTCTTTAGCCTTTCTCTCTATCTAATGAAAAAAGAAAAGAAGGATATTTTGACAAAGTAATAAATATTGTTGGGTTTTGGGTTGAAGTTATCGGCTCAATATAACAAGTGGAGAAGAAAGAACCAAAGATAATAACCCGACAATATTTGTTTTCTATAATTGGTAACGTTTTCGGACATTGGTTAAAATAGATACTGGTCAGTAATATAACTTTGCTCTGAAAAAGGGTGGGTAAAAAAGGTATGAAACCAGTTCATGAAATATTCATGAACTGTTTCACTTATCTAGATACACTAAATCTGTACTAGTTTTTATATTTTTACTTTTTTCTGCGGTTTTCCTTCCTTTGGCTGATAATAGTTGAGTAGTTTTTCTATCACATCAGATAGTGAATCGTCGTGCTTTCCATAATCTCTTACCTTTTTTGTTTTCTCTATTCTCTACTTTTATAATTGTATATCTATAATTAGACAATTACTCTTGGAATTTCCAAAAGAATAAAGCATTAACATCTAGTTTTAGAAGTATAGACTAATTAAGTAAGAATGAGTTGGTTAAGAAGTTTTAGAGTGGAATATACAAACAGGATCAATTAAAACAGAGGTTCCTTTCCAGATAACATTCTCAATAAAATTACTCTTACAAAGATATAACTAATCCCTTGCGCCAATATATCCAGTCAAATGGTTAAAAAACCAAAACTAATTCAAATATCCGGTGACCTTGCAGAATTTCGAGAGAAATTGGAAATTCAGGGAAACATCTGATGAAGTTCTGAATAGGATTTTGAACATTCGAGGAGAAAAATCAGAATCAGAATCAGAAATAGAGGTGCATAAATCTACAGGATGAAAATAAAACGACAGAAGGCAAGCATTATATATTAATGAGCTTACATACCGATGTACTTCGTTTTCTATCATCATTAATATTATTATATAATATCATAATTGGATAGAAGGCGGCCTTATCAATTCAATGGCTCTTCTACTCGAAGGTTACTTCCCACAATCGATTGTCTTTAGATATCAACATTGGAAGACTCTCCTTATAATGGAAACCACATTCATCAAGGAGTGATTCAAAATCATATGTCCCTAAACCTACTGATTCTTCTTTTTTTAACCATTCCTTTAAATCTGCAATTATCTTGCTAGACATTTGAGGTCTTGTGTATACATACCAAAAATTATGAGCAGTGCGCAATTTGGCCAGTTGTTGTTTCTTATTTTCATCAGATAATAAAGAAGGTGTATAGAATTTATTCATCAATTCACTATTAACATCTATCCAAGATGGCGTTCTCCACGATGCTATTTTTTCGAATCCAAATTCGTCGTACTCACAACTACCATTTATTCCACATTGTCCTCCAGTATCAAATGTGGTTATAATACAACGTGTAGATTCTGCAACATACTTCCGGAAATCGGCTCCTGGTTCCATCCATCCTATAAAGGCAACGTCAAACATCTTTTTTTCAAACGATTCTATAGCAGTCGGATAGATAAAATCCGGTATATATCTTTGAAAGGCGTAGAAAATACCTCTATCCTGTTCGAGCCCTATTGCATCTGGAATAAATTCCCTTATCTTCCCAAGAAAATCACCATATCCACAGCCTATGTCTATAAACTTAGGTTTACTGGAAATAGATTTGGAAATTGTTACTACGCGCATAACGTCGACTTTGCGGTAAGTGAAATACGATCCTGCAAAAAATGGAAAAATATAACGTTCATGATATGGTTGTGGCTTATGACCCTTGAACTGCTTATAGGCAATATAGGCTTTTTGCAATTCCTCCATTCTGAATGGCATGTATATCTCTTTTTGAGAAAACTGAGTTCAAACCTATTATATGTTATATGCCTTTCAACAGGCAATACTCAAAGTTATATAAAATAAGAATGAAAATACATGAATAATAAACTTGAAAACAGTACGACGAACCCAAAAGCCTTATTAAGTCCCTATATAAATTGGTCTTATGGTTAGGAAATTTGAAGAATGGTGGAATACTGTACCAGCAGATTTAAAACAGAAAGCTCGTCACGGAGATGAGCAAAACAAGCCGTTGTTAAACCAAATTAACTATGTCCTTTTACATCTTCATTTAGCGGGCAAGCATGATGTTAAGCCATCTCACGACGAGCTTAAGGACTGGCTTCACAGCGGTCAAGTAGATGTACTTAGGATGGCGCCGAAAAAATAAACAAGCTTTTTTTATGAAGAATTACCGTTTATTTTATTTTTTATACAATTTTTCTCTAAGAAATTTCTAATTAATGTTGTATACTATTTATACATTATGAATCCTAAGGCTTAATAACAGTCTAGTTATCGGTTTCTCTTTTTATATAACCTTAATATTCTTAGTACAAGACTTTAAAGAGTCTCTATTAATATTATAAACAAACGTTTCCTTATAATATGGACAATGGATTATATTGTGAAAGAAATATTCTGTATTACTAATGAAATCTATCTATCACGTGAGAAAAGTTGTGTTTTTATCAACATATTGTACAGTTATCTTCAAATTTGGTAGAAGTAGAGGAGTCAAAACAGGGAGTAGCAACAAACATGGTGGTACCTGGTACGCTTTTGTCCTTCAGACTTATCACGTACTTCTATCCTCTACTATTAGTACAATAAGTGAGGTAATAATTAAATAATTTTTAGAATCAATCTCTAATGTTTTTAACTTATTTTGTTTATATTATGGTATAATAAATAAACTAATCATTTATCTTCTAGTTTTTTTAACCTTATGATTATGTAAATTATTGGTTAATAGATAGCATTAATAAATTATCCCATATGAACATTATGATGTTTGTTTTGTCGAGCTTTAATCGTTTATTTCTAGATTTATTATTCAGATACATTAGAATGCCATCCATATCTAATTCTATTAAATGGAAATAACTGCGATAACATGAAATCATATGTATGGAGAATTGCACAATCCATTTTGCAATTTCCAAAAATTACGTGCTTGGAAGACAGATGATAACAAGTGCAAACTTGCTCTCTTGATCTTTTACTTTATTTTCACGGTGTGAATTGTATATGGCTTTTGAAAAATCTGTAAAGATGTTAGAAATATATTATAAGCCTCCGAATAATCGCAATATTGGACTAGTAGGTTAACTTTTCATAATCCTATTATTTAATAGTTGTTTCTAAATATAATTAAATTAAATCATAATGCTAAATAAATACTATATAAGATGTCAACTTAACCTGACCTAATTACAAAAATAAAATATTTTTATATATGGGGAAGTGACATCAGTAGATAATAATACTTTCAAGACTTCTATCAAACAAATGACACCTGACCAAACTGCAGAATCTATAAGGAATATTGCCAAAGGTGTTCGTGAAACATCTGCTAAAATAAGAGAGACGATAAAAACACTTCACCACAGCGGCGCAATTGACCAATTTACACAAGCAGTTCATGAAGCTGTCCTGGCAGCACGTGATACTGCAAAAGAGATTAATGAAACATCTAAGGATTTGAAAGAACGTGGCATAATAAAGGATACAGCAAATGTCATGGAAGAAACGACAATGGTATCACGTGAGACATTACAGGTAGCAAAAGATACAACTTACGATGTAGGTGAGGTGGCTCCTGAGTCGACGAAAAAACTACAGAAAGGTTCTGGACCAGTTAAGCAAGAAATAAGGAGAAGAACATCCAAAACAAAAAGTAAACGACAAGAATAAACATTTAAAAAATTCTATAATTCTGAATACATTATTATTTGGTATTTTCCTATGACAAACTCAAATTCTAATACCAAGAAACAACTAATCTTCTTACCAGACGGGATAAAAATGGTTATAATAAGAATAAATTGTGAAATCTATTAGAAGCCAATAAACTGTGGAGTTTATACGGGATAACTAAAAAAACAACCAGACCAATGAAATAATCGTGAGTTCTGTCAGTGAAATAATGTCAGAAAAAGAAGTTGTTACAATCGCCTCTGGATTAGGTAACACGGCGCAGGATATTGCAAATCTTATGACAAAGAAGAAAGTTGGTTCTGTAATTGTAATAGACAAAAAAAGTCAACCCCTTGGAATTATTACCGAACGCGATTTGGTAAAGCGGGTATGCTTGAAGAATATTCCCGCAGGCAGAATTGAAGTAGAAGAAATTATGTCATCTCCACTCATAACAATAATGTCATATGATTCTGTAGACATGGCTTCAAGAATAATGACAAAGAACAAAATCAAGCGACTTGTAGTTTTAGAAGAAGATAATAGAATTACAGGATTACTAAGTGTAACTGATATTACAAGAAATTTAGCAAAGATCTTGCTTGATGACTATAAACGCTACCGATCATTAAGTTTCGCAGTGAATTTATCCTGAACGTCATACCAAGAGATTAATTTGGAATAGGCACCCTTCTAGTCATACAAATGTTTTGATTGCTACTATAAATTTTATATTTTTAACTTCAAAAATCGAAAGTATATGTCATGCTATAACTTTTGTTATCTAAATTCCGATGTTTACTAGACACTTTGGGTTTGAAGCCAATATATCTATCATCACTCCAATTATTCCTGATACAAAAATTATGTTCTATGATTTGTTTTTATATGAGGTTTCATGGTTAGTATGACTCTTGCTTTTCTTATCTTTTCCAATTTCTTTAGCCATCAATCTCTAATGATATAAAAATTATCTGGATTGAATAGACGAGCACATATCTCTGTCCCAAATATGATATTTTATAGTTATTTACAGATAAAACGTGCAGCGCAAATCTATCATTTTCGCGCAAAACGTACGGCTAAATATTGCCTTTGTATGAAGAACTGATTTATTTTAACCTTACTTAATTATAACGGAGATGCAGATATAGCAATATGAATATCAAATCAATATCAGACATCGATTTTCCAAAAAGAAATGGATTGCTTCCTGTAGTAGTTCAAGATCAAAAGACAAAAGATATACTCATGCTTGCGTATGCTAACGAAGAAGCGCTTAATAATACTATTAAAACAGGAAATGCGTGGTTCTGGAGTACATCACATAACAAGCTATGGATGAAAGGTGAAGAGTCCGGACACATCCAACCTGTGAAAGAAATACTGGTAGATTGCGACTCTGATGCTTTGCTTTACCTAGTAGAATCGCAAAATCCTGCGTGCCATACTGGTAATCGAACCTGTTTTCATAATCTTCTAGAAAAGCAAAAAAATTGAAGATATTTATGAATTTTTTATACTTTTTAATATAAGAACACGCTAATAGTAAATATCACAAAAATTTTAATTTTAATAGTTATAATTTTTTTTGTTGAAAAAATATAGTAATACTAAAATTGCACTTAGAGAAACTTATCTATTACAATTCGAGAGAGAGGATAGTAAAAAAGTATGGGTAGTATACGATCACTAAAATGCAGAGAGTGCAGTAAAGAATATGCTCCACAATTTAAGTATATATGTGAAGAATGTTTTGGTCCACTCGATGTGGTTTACAATTTTTCTTTCAATATAAACAGGAAGACTTTTTCGTCAAGGGATGTGAAAACATATTGGCGATATTTTGAACTGTTACCTATTGCTGATAAAAGCAATATTGTGGACTTGAGTGCTGGTTTCACTCCTTTACAAAAAGCAGACGGGCTTGCTAAACAAATAGGAGAACTAAAAAATTTATTTATCAAAAATGATTCTGTAAATCCGACATTTTCATTTAAAGATAGGCCCGCTGGCGTAGCAGTCTCGAGAGCCAAAGAGACCAAATTAAAAGCGGTAGGTTGTGCGTCTACAGGGAATCTAGCTTCTGCAACTGCAGCACATGCTGCAAAAGCAGAACTGCCCTGTTATATTTTCTGCCCTTCAGACATTGAAAAGGTAAAGATAGCTCAAGCGTTATCATACGGTGCTGAATTTGTAGCAGTAGATGGAACATATGATGATGCAAACAGAGTTGCATCTGTAATAGGCGACTCTAAAGGCATTGGTGTAGTCAATATCAATATGCGACCATATTATGTTGAAGGTTCAAAGACACTTGCCTACGAGGTAGCTGAGCAGCTAAATTGGGAGGTTCCTGACAATCTAATAATTCCGGTTGGAAGTGGAGCAATGTTAAATGCAATTTGCAAAGGATTTGAAGAGCTGCATGAGCTTGGTCTAGTTGATAGTCTAGAAAACCTAAAGATAACAGCTGCACAACCCCATGGATGTGCTCCAGTGGTTGATGCATTTAAGAAAAAAATTGAAGTTGTTCCTGTAGAAAGACCTAAAACAATTGCAAAAAGTCTTGCAATAGGTGACCCTGGTGATGGACGATACGTCCTAAAAAGATTGAGCCAATATAATGGATTTGCAGAAGAAGCTACAGACGAAGAAATTGTAGATGGAATACTAATGCTTGCTAAAACAGAAGGCATATTTACTGAGCCTGCAGGTGGCGTATCTGTAGCGGTACTTCGAAAGCTAGTTGAAGAAGATAAAATAGACAAAGATGAAAAAGTAGTTTGCTATGTCACGGGCAATGGACTTAAGGCTACAGAGTCAATTATAGATGTACTTCCGAAATTCCATACTGTAAAACCAGACGTACAAATAGTTTCAGCAATGATTAGATGATCATGTGTAAAAATGGTGATAACACAAGAAATGGCCAAAGTTGAATTCGTGATTCCATCGGTATTAAATAAAGGCTCAGGAGAGAAAAAAATCTCGTTAGAATCTAGCGATTTAAAAGATGCATTTAACAAAGTTTCCGATCAGATGGGAGAGGATTTTAAACTTAAGGTGTTTGATCTTAATGGCAAACCACGAGCTCTGATCAACATTTACATTAATGGCAAAAATATGCGCTTTAGTACAGATGGTATGGCGATGTCACTTAACGATGGTGATTCTATATACATACTACCCGCAGTTGCTGGCGGAGCAGAGCTGACAAGCAATGATATGCAACGGTATTCAAGACAGATAATGCTTGAAGAAATTGGCTTTATTGGAATGGAAAAACTACGCAGTGCAAAAGTCTGCGTTGTTGGTGTTGGTGGGATTGGAAATCCTGTTGTTACTCAATTAACTGCCATGGGAATTAGTAAACTAAGAATAGTAGATAGGGATGTTATTGAAATTTCAAACTTGCACAGGCAACACCTTTATGCAGAAGATGATATTGGCAAAGTCAAGGTTGAAGCTGCAGCGCAACGACTGAAAAAAATGAACACTGCTGTTGAAATTGAAGCAGTTCCAATCTCTATTACTAAATATACCGCAGACGGTATTGTAGAAGGATTTGATGTTGTTATAGATGCGCTTGACAGCATTGATGCCAGATATGCCCTAAATGATGCATGTATAAAACATAATATCCCGTTTATTTATGCAGGCGCCCTAGGGATGTTAGGTTCCGTATGTACTATATTGCCAAATAAATCTGCATGTCTACGGTGTATGTTTCCTGCATTGGTGGAGGATGATATGCCTACTTGTAGCACGGAGGGTGTACATCCGTCTATACTATATTTAGTAGGTGGTATTCAAGTCTCAGAGGCGGTCAAGATAATTACAGGCCAAAAGCCTGCGCTTGTAAATAATCTTCTCTATATAGACTTGAATGAACTTTCATTTGACAAGGTTCAAATGTTTAGGCATGAAGAGTGTCCTTCCTGTGGATGGAAGAAAAGGGTAGATACAGTAAAAGTTGTACAACAGCAACTGCTAATAGAAGAACTGTGCGGAAGAGATATGGGCAAGAGAACATACACGGTAACTCCATCAGAGCTATCTTCGCCAATCGATTTGATGAAAATAATAGAAAATGCAGAATTGCTAGGATACCAAGTTAAAACTAGAGGTAGCCTAGGAGTAACTATGGAAAGTAATATTTCTAGTAAATTGTCTGTAAGTTTTCTGACAAGTGGTGCTGCAACAATAGTGGGTGCAAAAGACGAAGAAGATGCTCTATATATATATAGAAACTTCATAAAGGATATAATATTGTAAATAACAATCTTAAAGATTCTGATTACTATATATTAAACAATAGCATTACCTTTCGTAAGAAAAATATTGGCTTTAGATTGATTTTCGTATATTGAGAGCATCAAATTAATACTGATGAAGTTGAGCAGAATTTTATATTGGATTACTCTTGCGTACAATCGCACAATCGTACATAATGGGATTTGAATGACCTAGTGAACTGTAAAGATTGGACAAGATATCTGCTGTACTGGCTATTAGCTATTCATAGAAGAATGCAAATTGCAGACAAAAATGAGTTATAGATTTTGGAGTAAAATCAAGAAACAACTGAAGTAGGTAAAAAGAAAGAAATCGAGAGGCTGTCGCTTTTGCTCTACCACATTACTTACACGAACAACCTATCATCATCACAAAGTGCTTATTCTCCTGTACGCTGTACTATAGGATACGGACCATGTTCAATTAAGAATCTGTTCCTCTGGCAAATACATATGCAGCATGAGTTTAAATCTACCCTCAGGAGCTGGCAGCCAGTCGAATTCTTTGTCTTTTCCATGACTCGCATTCTGTATATAGATGTCCGTGAGCCATCTGTGTGTTCTTTAATCCCTTAGTATATGCTGCCCTACTGTGTAACGATATATTGAATTGTCTACGAATAATGACTTCTTGTTGTACATTGAAATAGACCAAAGCCTGTTACTGATGGGGTGTGTCCGGTTTAAAGTGAACTACATATCTGTTAGTGTCATCGAGCGGCCTTACTTCAATATCTGTAAATGTGGCTGGATAGAGCGCTTCCTGTGTGGTGTTGATTACGAGTCTTAATTGGGGGGTAACAGCAGCGCGGAAAAAAAATAGTCAGTTACATAAACTCCAGTGAGTGCATTAACAAGCCATCAACTATTCACCACTACTCAAAATTTGCTGCTGCTCTTACGTCTATCATCTTTTGACCTTCTGTTATACCCGTACATGTGGGGTAATTAATGCTCAGTTACCAATTTTTTCTAACCCAAGAATTATTACTAGGCACATACAAACACTCTATTCTGCTATTCGTGGTTGATAGTATGAGAATTGCCAAAATTATACTTTTCTTTTTTTATAAGTGGAATTATTTTTTCCATTATTATGCTATCGAAATCTTTTACTTCCGCATCCAGTGCTATAAGCAGGTAATAATTTTCATTTATTGGAATTGTTACTCTGTTGAGTTTTTGATATTTAGCTAATGCATAAATCAGTTTACCTATTTTTGATTCAAATTTTATTCTGGTTTTATGTCTGGTTATGGTACTTGATGCATATTCTTCATTTTCTTCTTCAGTCAAAACAGGTATTAATCCTTCCCTATGTTCTACATTAAGAAGAACACCAAAATTGTTCGCTATGCCCATCCACCTGATAGTTCTATCTAAATTCAAAAGATCTTTGCTGAATGTATACAGAAACTCATAATCTATATTCATGTACTACTAATCATAGTTATATATCTGTGTGTTTAAGAAGTTATTCTAGGCTAAATTTTACACATGTCTAAGTTTACTGTTAATTGAAGCAGATTGTTCACTATGGCCATAGAATGCTAGGATGAATATTCAGACAATGATACTCTCTATGTAGGTTGCTAGCAGAACTATACGATAGATCATAGTAAAATAAGAACAGTGGATAAATGAAATTAAAAAGCCTATGGTTTATCTATCAAGTTAATGGTATGCGTACATCTAACTTTTTTTAATGGATAATTAGAAGCAAATGCCTTTCTATATTTTGAGAATTAGGAAAAGAAGGAATGGTAGAGGCTCTGCTGTATAGAGAATATATAGGGCCAATACCTTAACGATGGTGAGAATTAAGTATAATGTAGGAGCAGAACAAAAGAAAATTTACCCTACATTGATATACAAAGTTAAGTGTAGAACATCTTGTATCTTGACAGACTGTATAAATCATATACTTTAAATCATATACTCTGATCAATAATCTATAATGACTAAAGGAGATGGTAATAATATCAATATTAATGATAGCAATAATTATACTTTAGAAAAAAAAGGAGGAAGATACCTGTTTGGTGATTATACTCCATTTGACGAGAATAAGAATTTTATCAATATGCTCAAGGATTTTGTTTCTATTTCAAGTAATATTATTCAGATACACAAGAATGTTGAAAGATTACGCTTTGTATTGAATAATGCTGAATTACTAGAAAATGAAATGATTGCAAAAATTAAGCAATTGAAAAATTCTACCGACACATCAATGGATGCCTTTCACAAGAATTATCATGAAGATATAATAAGTGCATTATTTCCTACACCAACGGCTACCGACCTGTTTTTTCAAATAAAAAATGCATTGATTCATCGGCTAACGGATAGTGAGAAAGAATATGCTAGACAGTCAGAAGAATACAAGAAGTACATTCATTCAAAAATAGAGGATTTCTATAAGAATGCAGCTATGCTTTTACAAGACTGGCTGTCAAAAGATAATTTCAATCTACCGTTCGCATTAACATCAAATTTATTGAATGTAGTAGAAGTATCTATTGATCAGAATGATGATAACTCTTATGAGATTTCCCGTCTGTGTAATATAATAATACAGATGGAAAAAGCAGTAAACTTTGCCGACACTGCTATTGATGATCGAGCCTCTTATCTTTTCTATTCCTTTATAATTGACAGTTCCTCTATAGAATTTTGGAGCCATAAAAGAAAAGTTTCAGATCTTGGTATAAAAGACATGCTGATACCTGTTGGATTTAAAACTCCAATATCTCAAAAGTTGAAGAGGTCCTTTCGATTTGTGTCTCGTAGCGATGATGATCAAGCTCCTGTGGAAAAAGATCCAGAATTCGTTTCTGCTGATGATTATTATCTATCTTACTTAAAATTAGAGGATGGCAAGACACTTTCTTTAATACTTGCTGACGATGCTTCAAAACTAGATGATAAAGTCATGAAGATCAATTATGACTTGGCTGATTGGTATCAGAATGATTTTGATGATAAAGTTGGTGTTTCCGCAAAGGATGAATTTTATAAGAGATTGATCTCTGAAGGAAAAGTGCCCAAGATTGATTATATTCAGGATAAGGAAATCCGCAGGTTAAATCTATTCCAAAAAGAATTTATGCAATTTACTGACATATCGAAAATTCTGCTCCTTGGTAAAGTATTAACAGATAAAATGAATAGCATTTTAAATCCAAAAGCAATTGCTTCTCATATAAAACTCGAATCAATCAAGGTAGATGATAAAGATGCAATAAAGGTTAATAGCGATTCTGCAAAATCACCATCACTACTTTATAATGAAGAATTGGTAATATCATTTTTAGAATCAGTAGCCATAGGGTTTGCTCCTTTAATACTAAAATTGAAGACTAAGAGTCCAGTTGAAGGAGAATTAATTCTTCGATATGAAACAGGTGGTAGACAGAGAGAAGAATATGTAGTAAGAATTGAGGAAATAAATTCGCAGTTATCGTCTACTAATGAGGGTAAAAGGTTATCGAGTATACTCGGACTTTCCAACAATATTTCGTCAGATATGACAACATCATCACATTCTACTACATCATCGACTACTTCTACAAGGAGCTGATCCCAAAATAAATGCTGATAAAACTAACTCAATCAATGGATTTAGTCCTTCCAAATAGGTCAGATTTCAAATACTACATAAAGGATAGTAAAACGTAGTTCCATCTATGTATTATTTCTACTATACCACAGCGCGTAACTGTATGTCTGTTTGTTTATGAATCATCGAATATATAATATCCAGTTGTATGTTATGTTCGAACTCCATACAATATAATATAATGGATACTACTACTACAACAGCTTAAGAAATGAAATAATCACCATTATTATTTGAGCGAAAGAAGAGAGGTATTACATGGTTAGGGAAAGTCCTTCGAATACATGCAATTGAAAGGATCTATAGACATTATAAAACAGAACTATCTCTTTATTATTAGAGGATCCTGACATCATACCAGAAGATAAGAAAAAGATAAGAGAACTCCTAAAAAAGCCATGGATTTCATAATCAGAAGACACTCTAGTTTAACAGAAAATCTACAATGCTAAAAGAAGCAGTTATAAACTAAAAGTTTTTTACATATTAAAACAAAATATGAAACAGTAAGTTGTTATGAGATAGATTTAGACTATGATTAAATCATGACAGAAGAAGAGAACATACAACAAATGAAAGTAGCACAGATAAGAGTATATAGTTTTTATTGCAGAGCTATTATCTCTTATACTAGCATACTACTATTATACCGACGACCAATCTACTTTGATATGTCTATTCATTAATTTCTTTGCATTATGTACTATTTGTGTAGTGTCGATGTTTTTGCTATTGTTATTATTTCTGCTAGCTCTTGTCCATTAGAAACTGCATAGCAATTATAGCCTTCTTTAAAGTCTCTATATTTTGGATCAACATCTTCAATCCATTTTCTGTTTATTATCAATGCAACATCATTATGTATTGCTTCAAAAAATGTATATTGAGTCCCACCACCATCGTACTGAATTACAGATAAATCAACCATAAATTTAGCTTTGCTTAATATTTTAGAAATTGCTGAAAAAGATTTTTTAAATTTACCATGATAATATTGTTTGAAGTGTTCCATTCCTAAAACATCGTGTACATATTTTGAATCGATACATCCATAGATTTTTATTGAATTATTATTATCATCATCATTGTGTTTTAATCTTATTAATTTGTTAGCATCAAGTATTATATCTATATGCTTACAATAGTCTACTCTAGATATTGAAACCGCTTTTGTTTTTGTTAGAATATTATTATTATCATCGTCATTATCATTACTGTCATTTTTTTGCGTAGGATAAGGATAGAAAGGGTGATAGAGAAACTTTAAATTAAGGTTATATCTACTTTTAAGATATTGTTGAAAAGTTTTTCTTATACAAATAATATTCCAGTATTTTAGATAAGGTTCATTTTCTTTGAAAATTTCTATTGGGTCATGAATAACAATCGTTATGTCATTTCGCTTTAATTTTTTAAGTAAGTGAAAGTGTTTATACATGTCAGTAATGAATGGATTTTTGATAGTATCAAGTGCTTCTATCGAAAGATTTTGATAGTATATGCCATAACCAAAATCTCCTTTTCTACTCTCCTCGTTAAATCCTCTCTTTATTAAATATAATACATATTTTTTTCCTAATGAATGGAGAAGATGAGCAGTAAAAGTAGCACATCCGCCGTACATATAATCAGATAAATACAGATATTGTCTTTCTTCTATCATACCACTATTATTTGGGTGATATAACAAGAATAACACTATAATAGATATAAACATTTAAGTTCTAATAGAATAATTAATAATTTTGAATTAATAACAAATACGCTTGACATGATCACAAATATATGAATAGATTAGCAGAAGATAAAACTAAAAAGTGAATATCTATGGTTACTTAGGTTTTTACTATAACTTTAGGCGTACATTTAAATATATATATAAATACATATATATACATAGTTTAATATACACAAGATGCAAAGGAATACGATCAGCCAATTGAATTTAGCAATTATGTAAATATTTCTTTATTATCTTGAAGTTAAATTGTCTGAGAAATTTATCCATAAGCAATGAAATACGTAAATCAAGAAAAGTCATGAGCAGTCATGAGCAAACATAACAGAATGTCTTTAATGAGTACTTTTTTTATACTTTTGTAAATATCATATTCCTGCTATTACTAGCCTTAGTGAGTAATGAACAAATAGACATGAGAACAACACTTACTGTAACAAATGATATAATCCATACGAAATTTTGATTTTTCATAATCATTATGATATAGCCAACAATTAAAGGACCCAAGATTAGACCAACATCACCTATCATTCTATTGAATCCTATTCCTTTTGTAACAAATGAACGTGCATGTAGGTAGTTACTATCATTATTACGGTTGATAGATTTTTTAACCCTTTCTTCAACCTTTTCGGCAGCCCAAGCAACACTTTGGCCAAAAAATCCTGAAGTAAAGCCAAGTATAATGATAAGAATCAGCATCTGAATCATTAAAGTTGTAAAGGGAATTATGATGATTATGAAAGAAGCAACAAGAATACTAATTATGAGTGGCCACTTCATTCCATACCTGTCAGTCAATTTTCCAGAAAAGAAAGAGGCAAGTAAATTTGCTACTGATGCTGATGTAAAAATAAACCCAACACTGACTACAGAAAGGTGTAAATTTTCATAAGCAAAAAGTGGGATTGCCATTGTATAGATACCTGAACGCAAAAATGCAAATCCAAAAGTTGCAAGACTTGCGCTGTTTATATAGATTGATATATTACGAATTATTCCAAAAGATTCGGAATCAAGATTATAGTTATTATCAGCACCATTTGTTATAAGATGAAACTTACCTTTGTGTTGGATAAAAAAAACAATTATCATTGCAACTACTAAAACTGCAGCATAGGTGAAATAAGAAGCATTTAGACCATATGTACTAGCAATGAATGCGCCGAATATCGGACCAATTGTAATTCCTGTCATCATAATAGATTGATATATTCCCATTACCGTTCCTCGCCTTGATGACTGATTGGAAAGCAAGACATAGGTAACTGCAGCATTAACATATATCGAAGAGCCGATGCCTTCTGTGACGCGCATTAAGAATAGTATCCAATAATTAGGTGCAATTCCGGCAAATATTGATGATAGAATTTGGATTCCCAAACCTATCTTCATTGTTTTGCTAATTCCTATTCTATCAGTAAGAAATCCTGAAGGGATGTCCGTTATTACACGTCCTATTGCATAACCTGCGACTATTGCACCGATTATAAAGCCATTATCACTGAATCCTTCCTTTGCGTAGAGAGTCAACGATGGCGTCACCATAGTCGCACCCATCATGACAATGAGCGAAATTAAAGATACTACTATAATACTATTAGAAAAATTTCTAAGAATTATTATGAGCTATCTATGTTATTATCACCTATATATCTTAGGAAAATTTATTTAGGTCACTATTATCGGCAAGTTTTAACTCGAAGTTAAGTCATGTAACCATAGCAATCTACAAATGCCCACATAGTATCGACATTTGGCAAAACTTTCCAAGCCCAATTTTGGAATTTTAAGTAGTCGTAGACTCACTAATCGTTTGACTTATCTTTGTAGATACACGTTAAATCCTTCATAACTTCAATTTTCTCTCGGAATAATTCGCAAAACGAAGTACATTGTCTATGAATATATCAATTGAAATAACTTCCTCACCCAGTACTTCTATTCCTTTCCAACTAAATATGACTTGGCGGGCTGGCCAGAATGAATGCCGTTTAAAAAGTAATTTTGAGTTTCCTTCATAGCGGAACTTGCCTTACGATAATGTTCTTTTATTATTTTTGTTTCATTAGTAATTTCCTATTCTAATAAGCTCATTTTATCGAGAAGCTCATTTATTTGTTGTACGCAATCATAATCCACTGAAGACAAATGGTTATTATGCTTTAATATTTTTAATTACTGCTTTGTTATACAACTAATTAACCTGATATTAACTAGGTTAAATTAGTTTAATCTCTATTCAACCCTTACTACTTCTTTATTATTTTCCTGTTCGTCTAATTTACTTAGTTCTGTCATCAAGAACTGTTTATACTTGCTTCGCTCTTGTTCTGTCATTCTATCAAGATTAGAGCTCAAAGTTGAGCCTATAGTAGATATTCTATCAATAAGATCCATCGCCATGAATCTTCCAATGTTGCCGACTCTCAGCATAACATCTAGTTGTTTTTGTAAAATGTTATGAACTGATTCTATATCAGCAGCAATATCAAGACCTTTTCTTGTTATTTTGTATTTGCCATTATCAATTTCCGCTATTAAATCTTCTTCAAGCAATCTGCCAAGCAGAGGATATATAAGTCCAGGCGACGGTCTCCATTTGCCATCACTCTGAAGTATGGCCTTGTCAATAATTTCTTTTCCTGTCATAGGTTGCTCCTTCAATAATCCTAGGATATAATGTCTAGAAAATCCCCTCGGAATTGCACTTCCTACCCGTGAGAACCAGTCAGACAACATATCACTAGTAATATCGCTAGTGATTTATTAACTTTTCGACTAGATATATATATGCTAATAGCTTTGTTATTGTGAATCCATTATCCGGATCTAAATAATAATTATCTGCTATATTGATTTAAAAGAAGCCTGAAATTCCGTATTAGATTATCAATTTTAAAGGATAATTAACTAACTACGTAACTTTATTCTGATTGTTGAGTTCGTGTTTCCATAGTAGATAATTCTGAATGTCTTATGTAACGACTTTTGATGTCGAGATCATTCTTACCTGGCTGGCAGCATTAGTTTATTGCTCTTATCGTTCTTCTGCTGGTTCAGTTAACTTTACTACATTTTGTTAGGAATTTATAAATTTGTTTCTTCTGTCTGTTTCCATCTCTGGTTATAAAATAAATTATCTTTAACTAGCTTCTAAGATCAGAATAGATAGGGCAAAATTGTTTTATAAAAATAGAAGAATTAAATGCAGTTTAATATGTTCCCTTCTTTTTTTAGAAATGAATCTTTTGGTAGCTTCATTTAATATATATTTTATGGCATAGTTCGTCCATTATGGATAAGCTTTTGACAATTTTAGATAGTTGACTATTTAATGATTATTTCTATATCAAATAACATCTTGGCTTTTTAGTGTTCAAAAAAGTCTACATTACCAATACGTTAATTATCATGGAAGAAAATGGCAAGTGCAGAAAAAGGAACAGTTCAACACTACATTATTCTAATATTTCACAATTAAACATACTACAAAAAATAGTTTTGAAGACTAGAATTAACCTTGGACATCATTTACATACATTAGTGTATTTCCACATAAGGTTGCTTGATGTGTGATGGCATTTTAACCGCCTCCTGCTCCCTTTCCACCGCCTGTTGATTCTACATCAAGAGCTTCCAATTCTTCTTCCTCTTCTTCTTCCTCTTCCTTTACCTTCAAGTCTTTTTTAGTTTGGTTTTGATTATTGTTTTGGTTTTCTGATGACATTGTCATAATACATTATATTGTCTTACATAATAATGGCTCGATCAACCATCCGATCAATTTCTTTTATATAATTATAAACTTCCACTTCTTCTTATATTATCAGTTATTCATATAGTATCAGTAGTTCATGACGTGTGTGATGATCTTAGAAGAGGTTATAACAACATAAATCTACAATAAAATATTCAGTATTATTGAGATTCATAGAGCCACAACTTGGAAAGTAATTTCATAACAACAGCCACTACTGATATATGTAATAAAAATTGTTATAACTTACCCATTTTTTGATACTGATTTCTCTGTGTGTGTAATTGCTAGGTAATAAATATCAGTTATTTTCGACCTCTTAAATAAGACCTTTCTTATGAAATCTCCGATCTTGAGAAAGTCCCATGTTAAAAAATTATTTAAGAATAATACCAGAATTAAGACTAGATATAGATAAGGCTTTCTCATTTACTGATAAATATACAAAAGAAGGACAAACATTACAATAGATATAACAAAGGCTCGTTATAAATCCATTGATATAACTGATATGATAAAAAACTCGATGTGGCAGTTTGGATAAAGAAATAATTTCAAACCTAATGTAACTGCAAATATGGTCATAGGAACAGCATAAATTGAAGTAATAAATCAAGGAGTAATGCACATTAGTAGTTGAATCGAAAGGTGATGATGATTTGACTATAGAAGCAGAAAAAAACCTAAAGACCTACGAAAGTAGGCTGTATTAATATATTAATATTAATAATAAGAAATATTATTATCGATGTAATACATTTAAAATAAAGAATCAATGTCAAACGAGAGAAAAATAATCAAATTTCATGGTGCAGAAGTAAAAAACGTGATTATTCTTTATGCAATAAGACCAAATTCAAAACCTGTCACAATAGTAATCGAACAATTCGACGCATTAAAAAATGAAGAGCATTGTGAAACTATAAACATTCAAGTAGTAGCTGATTTTGTTACAATTACACTTTATAAACAAGAAAGCTCCAATTCGATTCTACGTAGAGAGTTGATTCCTACACACTCTGTAGAACACATCTGGATAGAAGATTTATAAAGCAACTCATTTTGGGGTTGGCAGGTGTTTGTAAAATGTAAAGTATAAGTAGGGAACAAGTGTGGTAGTCAATTATAGTCTAAAAGCATATTCTGAAATCAGAATTTCATATAGATTAAAATAAACCGACTAATTTGACCGCCTAGATAACGAACTTGACGTCTATTATACAAAGAAATACAGTACATCTTTAAAAACTCAAATAATCCCTTTGACTATTTCATAACTATAGTAGATTGTATAATTTTTACACTACGCTATTAGGTTTTAATTATATAAACTCAATATCTATCTCTAGTTTAATAATAATTACTAATTGAATTGTTACTAATTACTTCGTTGAGAAATAACTTAGAATATGTAAAGTTGACATTAGTATCACTTACAATCAATTATATAAATTTCAGATCTTGTAAACATATATACATGAATATTAGATGCTAATAAACTGCATATTTTTGGAAAGTTAATAAGTTTACAATAAATATATGATCAAAGTATATTCTTATCTGAAAACTATATTGGACAGAATTATTAGCTTAAAAGAAGAGAATTGAAATGCCAATAACTATACGATTAAACCCAAAGTTCACAGATTTACTTCAGAAAAATCTCAAGTCCAGATATGAAGATAGAAGAAGACTCGATACCATTGTACATGTTTCTGATATTATACCTACTACCTGCATAAGGAAGCAATATTATTCCAGAAAGTTTCCTGAATTAGATCCTCTATCAAACGAATCAGTACACCATTTTGTAAGAGGTGAATCTAGCGAATTTGTGATTACCGAGCTTGCAAGTTTAGGTGTAGCACAAGCCAATATAGAAATGGATGGAATAGTTGCTCATCCAGATATTATGAATGAAGTAGAAGATGTTATAGTAGAGTTAAAAGATACAGTTAATGGCAAACGTCTTGATATAACTGATGGTACATTCAGAGCATACCTCAGACAGTTATTATATTATCTAGTTATGACTGGCATAGAAAAAGGAATTATTTCTATAAGGTATAACATTAGAGAGTTAAGGTGGATAAAAAGTGATTCAGCAGGTAATGATTATTTCTTCAGGCCATTTAACGCTAAAGACGTTGGCATAGAAAGCTGGGAAGTACATTTGCCAGCAGCAGATATTGCCAGGGAGATATTAAAGAATGAAATGGTTCGAAGGAAAAATTTATTCTTAAAAGCATTAGAAGAAAATGATGTTTCTATATTACCTAGATTACCAGAGTTTGCAAGAAATAAGAAGTGTCCGTGGTGTCCATTTTATGATAAATGCATGAATAAAGATAATGAAACAGATAAAGCTAAAGAAATGGCAAATGAGGTAGATCTCTTAGATATAACTGGTGTGGTTGACTTTAAGCCAGTCGTAGAAAATAGTGACAAATAGTCATATTTATGGAAATAATATGTCTGTAACATATTGTAAGCGATTTGATCCATTACTTTACATTATGAAACTAGGAAAAATGCTAGATATAACGTATTAATTATAAGATTAAAAGAAAATGAATACAGATTTTAGTGTCCTCATGACTACTGGAAAAGATTCTCAAAAAAGAATCAGAAAAAAATAAAATCATCCAACGTCCAATTAAAATAAATGGGATTAGATCTAAAACCACTTATTGCACCCACTAATATCACGATATCTGAATTATCCAATAAAGTTGTGGCAGTTGATGCCTACAATGCAATATATCAATTTTTGGCAACTATTCGTGGACCGACAGGTGAATTACTTACAAATGGCAAAGGTGATATAACAAGCCACTTAAGTGGCTTGTTCTATCGAAATGTCAATCTACTAGCGGAAAATATAAAACTCATTTATATTTTCGATGGCAAGCCACATCCTCTCAAGTCAAAGGAGATTGAACGGAGACGTCAAATAAAACAAGAAGCATCTAAAAGATACGAGGAAGCAATATCGGAAGGAAGAATTGAAGATGCTCGAAAATACAGCCAAGCCACCTCTGTTTTGACATCACAAATGGTAGAAGAATCCAAAAGAATCCTAACTTTGCTTGGGATTCCCTGTATTCAGGCTCCATCTGAAGGAGAGGCCGCCGCTGCCTATCTGACAAAACTCGATATAGCTTTTACCTCTGCAAGCCAAGACTATGATTCAATATTATTTGGTGCCAAAAAACTAACGCGTAATCTTACTGTCAGTGGTAGGAGAAAAGTTCCAAACAGAAATTTATACATTGACATTGTGCCGGAGATTATTGATTATCAACAGATTCTTAATAATACTCGACTGACACATGAACAATTGGTAGATGTTGGAATTTTGATAGGTACTGATTTTAATCCAGCAGGATTCACAGGCATCGGCCCCAAAACTGCTTTAAAGTTAATTACAGAATTTGGAAAATTAGAAAATATTGTAAAAATTAAAAGTTCTTTATCGGATATCCCGTATCAAGAAATTCGAGATATTTTTTTAAAACCAGAAATATTAGACGTTGACAATATTGAGTATAATGAGGTAAATTACAAGGATATAGTTGATTTCCTGTGCATAGAAAAAAGTTTCTCTACAGATCGTGTGAGTGCTGCCTTAGAAAAACTAAAAAAATCAATTACAAATCGTAGTCAGTCTCTAGAAAAGTGGTTTGGTAGTTAACTAATTGGAAGAGGCTTAAAGTAATCTTATCGCGTAATTAGAATTATTCAAAAATGAAATTGAATATTTCAAAAGCTGGAGCAATTGTCATCGCAGCACTAGTCGATATTCCACGCTTAAAACTCATTTATAATACTCCAGAAATCTACATATAAGTAGGCGTTATTCAGTTTGGTTGAACTGCATGTCATATATATACCGAATTGCCATTATCTAACGATAAATAAATTTGAGATAAACTGCTGGCTACTCTAGTAATATCCTAATGTGCATAGAAAATTGAAAGATCAGATAAATTCAAGAATGTAGTGAAAAACATGTGAATATCGATACCAGTAACTCCTTCCATGCTTTACTGTTTACGATACACTTTCTATTCTAATTATTATTTAGCAAGAAAATAAAAAGGAATATTTATCATCCTATATGGAATTACTTGTTAAACTATTGTCCTCCACCTAAGAGGTCTCCTATTATAGGAACATTGCTTAATGGGCCGCCTCCTCCTTCTGTTTGATTACCGCCTGTCATGTTACCACCTGTCATGTTACCACCTGTCATGTTACCACCTGTCATGTTACCTTCTTGCGCAACTACAGGAACTAAAGTACCAATGGATCCTAGAATAAGTCCTGAAACCAAGGCTAGTACCGCGGCTATAGATATTAGGTTTTTCATCGTTGATAAAATGTCATAATAAACTATAACACTTTCACATTTATAATATGAATTCAGATTATAGATAATTGATAGGTAAGATATTATATTATATATTTATCAGTAAATAGTATGTAAGATTGACTATATGTTTTCACATTTCCCTATGTTCGGAAGTCATAGTTTGTAACAATTCTATTTGATGAATACTTGATATGACGAGAGTATGCGACGACTATCTGACGAGTTTATAATAATAAAAATAAAAGATGATACTACCTTTTTTCTACCTTTTTTATGAGATCTTATTATTTAAGAGATTTTATATATAGAAAACACATGGTTTATCGCAGTGGTAAAAATTTCTTGATTTGTTCTAAAAAGCCTCAAGGTTAGTCGCCGCACTGGAAAAGAAAATAAAAGAAATAAGTATGTTTGAGAAATTAATCTAATTTCTCTTTAATCTCTTCTTTTCTATATTCTGTCTCCGTGTCTCTGTCTGTGTCAGCGGTTTTCTTTCCTGTTGCCTTTGTACCTGCTTTCATCTTGTCTACTGCATCCTCTATCTTATCTTTTATTCCTGACATGTTGATATTTAGATAGAAAACATGCAATATAATTAGATAGATAGATTATATCATAAGGGTATGTTAGACTCAAAAGTCATGTTATTATCTTGATAGCTGTATAACCTTGTACACTTCGATATTGCTCCACTCTATGCTATTTGGTCTATTATCCTAGTATTACTAGTTGAATAATATGACGTATTCACAGTGCAAATTCTAGTGTAGGCACAACAATAACAAATTATCAAGATATCTACAGTCAGTATTGCAATAGTATTGCAATCATTGTTAAAGTTGTTGTTCTTCTCTAGTCTTCATATTCTTGATTACTTTATTACAATAATGTACTGTTCCTACTCTTTAAGCTCTTACATCAGGAGGTTAGAATGGCTTTTAATCTATTATACACTATTATTAATTCTGAGTAATGCTACGTTGGAGTTTCCTGATTCTTCTTTTAATAATTGATATTTCATTTATAAAGTGTGCAACAGGGCATGGAAGTGCTAAAAGTAAAATTATTCTAACAAACTATTCGATCAAGTATTTATGTTTCAATCATGATTAAGGCTTATACCAATCGTCAAATTTCTTACTTCTTTTTCTTACTGGCCTTATATAAACAAAATATCTCCATAGGAATGCAAAAGCTATCGCTGCTATTCCACCAATTATGAATCTCACTCCTATTATAATAAATCCTTCTCCTTCTTCTTTAAGCTGAATAATCTGCGAAATCCACAGACATATTCCGCCAAATACTATGATTATTATTCCAGCAGCTAATATTGGCTTAAAAATTGTATTTCTTTCGCTAAATGACATCGTAAAGTATCAATATGCTCACTATTTAATGCAAAAATATAAAATTTACCTAATCAATATTGTGATGGTGCCATTTTCACTATTCATTCTTCGTTGATGTCTTATAGTGTATTCTTCCATCTTTTCAGATCCTGGATAGATCTCTGTGTCTTCATTTACCACAACCTCTCTTTTCATTCTCTCTTTCTTTTCTATTCCATAATCAAAACACATGATAATTCTAAATATAGTTTTAATAATTTAAATGTCTTCTATTTAGATTCCTCCATTTCATAAACCCTTATTGTATTCATATATTCTTCTGCTTTTTTGACATAATTAATAATTTGAAGTCTTTTATAGTTGTGACGGTCAGATAAATTTTAAAAGAAAACAAAAAAGAAGGAGGTGAAAACCCCGAGTGTAGTTATAAAAATTACCTTTAATTATCTTTATTTGAAAAACTTATCCAAACCATATTCGTTTCCTGATAATACAAGATTAGTCATAGGGCAGTCCCTCTGTGAGTCCTAAGTTTGGCATTATCAAATAATACCCATACTAGAGTTGAATCTATTAGAGGAATCACTATAGTTATGGCAGCAGGAACGATACACCTTTAGCATTGATTGCATTAGCAGTATAAAGAACAATAGTTTAACATCTTATTAAATAATTGTTTATCTATATGGGAGAAAATCTATCTACAAAACTTTCAATTTTTTTTGCATAAACGTGTCATTCTAAATGACAATCTTTTGGCTAAATTTTACTTCCTGCTAAATTTAAAAAGAGAGACTAATAAATTTAATAGCATATACAAGTTAAAACTAATCTTATGACTATCTTATTAGAACAGACTTTAAAAAAGATAGTGTATATTCAGGAATTTGACAAATATGACAACAACGGTAAATTATTATGCAGAAACACCAATTGTAATAAATATCCACAATCACCCTATAGAAAATATTGTTCTAAAAAATGCAATAAGGAGTTTAGACATTGGTATTATCACAATTTCTTTTGGGAGCGTATTAGATCAGACATATTCAAACGTGATAATTACACATGTCAGATTTGCAAAAAAAAATATCCCTATATATTTAGAAGAAAATTTGCGCGCTGTAAAAATTTAGAATGCGACCATATTATACCTAAATCACTATATGTACAATTAGGATACAAATATGATACACTTGAAAATAAAATCAAAACTACGTTAGAATTCTTTCACAATCATAATAATCTTCGAACCTTGTGCCAAGATTGTCATAGACAGGTAACTTCAAAATATCTTAGTAGCAAATTCCAAGTAAAAAATAAACAAGAGTCACAGGTGATATTTGTGAAATGAATTAATATTGTATGAATATTATATATCCAGATTAAGCAATACTATCTATATCTGAAAATATCTTGACACCATTAGATTATACGTAACCAAAAACTTCGTTAAAAATAAATAGTAAATTAAGTAAGCATAGACAGATGGTCCCTTAACAAGTGATCATTTATACTCAGCTAACAGCTAGTAAATATACTAATATTTATAGTATAGTGCTAATTATCGTAGGGCAGATATATTTATAATAATAAATAAGAGTTAATGAACTACACAAAATTAAAAATATTCACTGTCTTTGCAGCAGGCAGCATTGATGGTGGCAATGTTTGGACATACACCGCAAGCAAAAGGCATAAGTCAATCACACAGTTCTTCTATGTTGTGCATAAACGATGAATGCCAGCAATCAAAAGACACACAGAGTTCTTCTATAGTGTGCATAAACGATGAATGCGATGTCAACTTTTCAAGTTCGCCTTCTTCTAATAGGGACAGTATAGAAGAAGAGAAAGAAGATATGAAAGAAAGCATTGAAGAAAGTTTAGCAGACAACGAATAATATGACTCAATGCTTACTCACTCTATTGACCATACATATATGCAGATTGATAGTTTAGCAATATTTTCCAATCTTTCTTTTTAATTAAATTATGAAAACGAATGTGATATATTTCATCATAATGTAATTAATAAAAGATCTAAGATAGAATCAACTGCATCTTTAGTAAGTGGCAGTCACTGATAAGTACGACATTATTCTCTACTAAAGTTGATCTACAAAACAAGAGAAACCCACTAAAATTGCCTTTATCAATTGTCAATCAGGTAGTGCTATTGATGGGTTAGCGTGAAATAATTACCAATATATGCTAATGTTGCATTTGTAGTAACATAGATGACAAGTATTAAGCGTATAAATTTTGACATTGAAACAGAATTGAAGATTGTTGTGCGACAATACTCACTTCCGATGCAAAGTTATTATTATTTATTTAGTTGAAAAGATTTTATCAGAATATATTCTGAATCTTCAAATATCCTTGCTCTAAGATTCATTTCTATAACATATAGTAATATCATAGTCAATTATTAGTTTTAATAATTCTTGTTAAATGTACTTCTTTATTAGGTTACTAACTATTAGTAATGATTTTCTTACTACTATACAATAATAAAATAAGTTAATCTTTTAGATATAGCAATAATTTCCTCAATTCAAATATATCCATAACAGTAACAAATAATAGATGAAAGCTATAAAGAATACAAACTTAAAGACGCTCACTGTCTTAGCAGCTCTATTGCTATTGACGGTATCTTTAGCAATACCTGTACAGGAATCAAACGCGGAAAAGGAAAAAAAGGAAAAAAGGAAAAAAACGAAAAAAACTATGATGGCGAGAAAGCAAAAAACTATGATAGTATAAAGCAAATAAATGAGTGTAGTGATTCAGCTGCTTCTTGTATAAATATAATATGTCAAGCAGCTGAAGTGTGCATAGTACCACAAGATAGTTTAACGAGAATTGCTCTGCCAACTTAAGAAGAAGAATCTGATTAGATAATGTCGGATTTTAACCTAGCTACCACCAAGAATTATTATTCTGGTGGAGTCAACTATCTTTTTTAACTATTTTATAATACTAAGTTTCTGCTTTCGATATGAGCGAAGATTTTATTAAACAATCATAAATTTTTATCAATTGATGTCTTTATGAATCAGTTGAAAAAAGGGAAAAACAATATGATCAATTATCTTTTTTAACTATTATTATGACAAAGGTGTGTGTATTAGTCACTGACAAGGATTTGTCAGTAAATGTTTGTCAGTTTAGCATGCTAAATATGTATGGATAAAGTGTAATATTTCCATTACTATTATAACGACAACAAGGCCATCGAAACAACTCTGATGAGAAAGTAATTAATGAGGCACATGTAATCTGTAGATTGAATAATGAATAATTAATATTTATAAGTCATATATCAGAGAAATGACAGAATACTATTGATGAACAAAAAACATCAAAAAAACAAAATAATATTGATTATGACTGCAATTTCAGTTATACTTATGGCATCATTATTTACAGTTGGCAGCCAATTAACGAGCAATGCATTAGCGCAAACTATAACAAATCAAAATGATGTTGCGATAATTGAAACTCAGACTGCTAATATATCTAATATGGGGAACAAAATAAAAACTCCAATAACAGAAATTAATAACACTGAAATTGGAAGAGCAACTCCGACTACGGATCAATAAATAAGATAAAATAAGTTAGGCTGACGTCGTTGTTGTTATCGTCGTCGTCATCATTGTTGCTGCTTTGATTCTTCTTCTTCTTGATGCATAGAACCGCCAAGGACTAATAATGAAAACCCAACAACACCTATGGTCATAAACACTATTTCAGAATATAATGGAGATATTATTCCAAAGAAGATAGGCTCTGGGCGTTGAGTTGTGGGATCTAACTCTTGTTGAGCTGCCTCATTTATTACAATAGAGCAAAAGTGATAGCGCCTATAAATCCAATTGCTAACATAATGGCACCTCCGATTATCAAGAACCTTTTTTCATGGTAAATGCTGTCAAGCCAGCACCATGCAGGATCTCTCTTTTCATAGTAGTATTTTACCATAGTGCTATTATGCTACATATTAATTGGCAATCTTATTTGACAACTAATACTTTCAAAAAATGTTATAGATACTTACTTAGAACTATTTACTGTGAATCCACTATGAGAACATGATGTTGTAGCATCGTCATATGTAATGTGTAGCATTGATTAGTTGTCAATAACTAAGTGCAGTTTACAATTGTCATATTGTTTATGATTAGAAATACCATCTGTCAGACTTCGCTATTTATCCCAAAACACTAATACCAGTGGTTTGTGCAATTGAATTGTTTAAATAAATAATGAGTGAAAGAAATGATTTACGTGAAAAGAAATTGCGAGGTTCTGGTGGATATGCTTTTGCGAATATAACAGATGAGGAACAGAAAAAAGGGAATCTAGGAGGGCCTGAATTATTTCTCGCTGGAGTAGGTAGGTTAAATGAGGACAGGTTTTCAAAATATTATTGTAACAAATGTGAAAAGGAATATGAAGGCTCTCCTGCAATAAATTATGAAAATCCAAACGAAGAACTTGGAGAGGATGTTATTCTTATCGAAAAAGGTGAATATAAGTGCAGCAGTTGCAACAATATTATAGCACAATATCGTAAATTCAATACTCCTGCCACCCAGACTAACGTAAACACTACAAATACATCAAAGCAAATAGGGACATCTGAGGATAATAGACATGACCAACCTTCTTCTTCTTCTTCGATAGCTTCACAACAACAGCAGATATCTCCTGCTTCCAGTGGCAACATACCTATGAGTAATATTCCTCCTAAGACTCCAACATTCGAACCTAAAGGAGGAGGATTTACTTCTATTCAATCACTTGTTGGGATGCCTGCATATAATAGCGAAGCAATGTTAATAGGAAGAGTTATTGAAATTGGATTACGCCGATTGCAAGGAAAAAACATGCAGATTACCATCAAAATTGCAAACGAGGATAATGAAGGTAATAATAATAGTAGTAATAATCAACCAATTGAGGTTTCATGGGATAATATCTCAAAAATTGGAGACATAATCCTTATTGGAAGGACAGAATTAATACCAAAATCTAATTCTGATACTGTCGCTACTGTAACTAACAGCTCAGGTAATAAGTGTTCCTCATGTGGTTATCAAAATCAAGACGATGCTATTTTTTGTGAAGAATGTGGGAACAAGTTAGTATAACTGACACACGAAATTATCTCTTCCTCAATCCTATTCTTACATCTACTGCTCGGGCTCCTTTTCCTTCTTCTAATACCAATAACGGATTCATATCAAATTCTTCAATTTCAGGAAAGTCAATAACCAACTGTGAGAGTCGCTGAAGACTGTCCACTATAGCATTCAAATCTGATGGTTTCTCCCCACGAACGCCTTTCAACATCTTTATTGCCTTTATTGATTGAACCATTCTTATTGCTTCTCGCTCATCAATAGGTGCAATTCTGAAAACAACATCCTTAAGAAGTTCAACATAAATACCTCCAAGACCAAACATTATAACCGGCCCAAATAATGGGTCTTGTTTTGATCCAAGAATTATTTCCTTCGCGGATTTTACCATTTCCTGCACAAGGACTCCTTTGATCTTTGCATTGGCGTTGTATTTCTTAGCATTAGACATTATTGTATTAAATGCCGCTTTCACCTCGTCATCGTTTTTCACTCCAACTTTGACCCCACCAGCGTCTGATTTGTGGATTATATCTTGCGAGGATATCTTCATTACAACAGGATAACCGATCTCCTGAGCAGCTTTGACACATTCATTTTCGCTAGTCCCAAGAATACTCTTTGGAGTAGGGAAGCCATATGAAGTAAGAACTTCATAACCCTCTTCCTCTAATAGATTTGTTCTGCCTTGCTCTAGAACATTAACAAAAAGCTCCTTTATTCTTTTAATGTCTGCCTTGAATCGTTTTGGTTCGCCTTTTGGACTCGTTAACCAATTTCTGAAACGATACATTGCTTCAAGGCTTCTTATTGCCTGTTCGGCGTACATGAAATGTGGTATTCCTCCATCGGATAGAATCTGTTTGTTTTCATTACCCTCTGCAAGTCCCATCAATGAGGCAAACATTGTTTTGTCCGAGCCTTTTGACTTGTTAACAATAGTCCTTGCTAGATCATTGTAGTCCAGAGTGGCAGATGGAGTACACATTGTTACTACTGAGTCGACATTCTCATTTGACAACACTTCATCAAGTACCTTTTCAAAGCGGTTAAAGTCTGCATCACCTACTATATCTACGGGGTTTCTTGCAGATCCATGAGGTGGAATTACTTTAGCAATAGTATCGCTTGATGCAGATATATCAGCCATTTTGAGGCCATACTTTGAACATGCATCAGTAGAAATAATAGCAGGTCCGCCAGCATTCGATACTATAACAACTCCTCCTTTCTGTAGAGGTATAGGCTGTTTAGAAAAGGCTGTGGAAAGCTCAAATAGCTCTTGCATAGTATCCACTCTGATTACTCCAGACTGAGTAAATAGAGCATCATAAATTTCGTCAGATCCCATCAATGCTCCTGTATGCGACATAGCAGCTTTGGCACCTTCTGGCGTTCTACCCGCTTTCAATACTATGATCGGTTTTCCATCCTTCGTAATTCTTTTAGCAATTTCCATAAAGCTTCTGCCATTATGTATATCTTCAAGATACATCACGATAACCTTGGTATCTATATCTCTAGACAATAATTCCAGAACATCATTCTCATCCATGTCTACTTTATTACCCATACTGATTACTTTTGAAAAGCCAATGCCTTGAGCCATAGCGTCTTCTACTGTGGCTGCGCAGATCGCACCACTCTGAGAGACCAAAGCAATTCCACCATGTTTTGGTGTAATTTTTAAAAAGGTCGCATTCATCATATTTTTTTCAGATAAGCTCATGATTCCAAGACAGTTTGGACCTATGATCCTTATGCCATACTTTCTTCCAACTGCTCCAACCTCTTCTTCAAGCTTTCTACCTTGATCGTCGACTTCTTTAAATCCTGCAGAAACAATAATTGCACCTTTAATTTTTTTCTTGCCAACTTCTTCCATTACGGAAGGTACTATTCTATTTGGAGTTGCAACTATAGCAAGATCAATATCTTCAGAAACATCAAGAACACTTTTGTAAGCTTGCAGTCCAAAAATTGTAGGATTTGAAGGAGTAATTGGATAGATTTTGCCCTTGTATCCATTTTTGATATTAGAAAAAATCGCCTTGCCAACTCCTTGTTTTTCTGAGGCTCCAATAACAGCAATGGATCGGGGAGAAAGAAATATATCCTTTGAGTCGTTTGACGACGACGACATATATAAAATGAAATGAAGATATGATAGTTATAAATGCATCTTATTAATGAAAAAACTATATATTACATACTAATTTATCTGAAGTACTTTAGTTATCAATATTAAGCATATTAGTGCTTAAGAGAGATAGGTAGAAATTTTTTCTATAATAACGTCAACATACATATACAAAAATAAACACGGACAGCAATGGTAATCAGACAAAGGAAAGCAATGAGGTTATATTCTAATGATTGTTGTTGTTGTTATTTCCTCTACTGTTATACTTGTTATTATTATAATCTTCTTGCAAATCCTTATTCATAAGAAATGATATTATCTAACTGAATTCAACTTATCTAAGTGTACTCTGTCTCTCCATAAAAACTGACCTATGTTGACAAATAATGCAATAATTGATATTTTGGGCTAAATGATGCAGGAAAATTGCTGAATATTGGGATGTAATCCAGCAAATACCATCTACTTCTGCAAATAACAATACGATGTTCTATCTAGAATAAATGCAGATCTCTTTTTTCTCAACTCTGATACATTTTAATATTAACTTAGTAGCAAAAAGTTTTTCAGGTATAAAATATACAAGCAACAACGACAGCAAAGGAATAATTTGGGATACAGGCCTTCCCACGCTTTTGTCGTTATTTTAGGTTGTATGTCAGACAACGATTAGGCACTGAGATAAGGACAACGACTTATGGTGTGGTTCTATCCTCTATAGTACTGTCATTACTGATGGCAAAAAACTAATAACGAGTAAAGAAATCAAAATTTATTTTCAATTTCTTATCAGTAAAAATAGGGAAAATGTCTAGCAACTCTATATAGTATGCTTTTGTGTATAAGATTTTACTCTTACATATGTAATTATTAGAAGTTTCTGTTGTCTTGAATCTTACAAGTGTAGATAGGTTGCATTGCATGACTTGACTTGTCCGCGTTGTGATATCTCTTCTATCTCGAACTTCAAACTAGAATCTTCATAGTCGTTGGCAAGATACACACAATAACAACAACATTGTTAACTTGGTCTTTTATCTAATATTGCATTAATATATTACTTGATCAAGTAGTAGTTAATGAAGTTTGTTCAGATATCTGACCTGCATATTGGTGGTCTCTTCAAACAAGATGCTTTCAATACAATTGTTCAAGAGGTTAACAACGATCTAAAGCCAGATGCAATAATTATATCAGGCGATCTGACAGATGATGGTCTCTTATTTCAATTTCAGCAGGCTCGTACAGAGATCAACAAATTCAATTGTCCCAATTTAATAATCTTCCCTGGAAATCATGATTACCGTCACACAGGCTACCTTCTATTCAAGAAATTCTTTCCGTCTTCAAGGCAAATTTATGAATTTGATGATGATATTGTTGTGCTTACCCTTGGAACCGCTAGACCAGATAGAGACGAAGGCGAAGTAGGACATAGACAGAATCTGTGGATGGAAGAGAAGCTTAGCAAATATAAGAATGTCAAAACAAAAATTGTAGCAATGCATCATCATTTGATAGCTATACCTGATACAGGATATGCTAATGTTGTCGGTATTTCTGATGCAGGAGACATACTACGAGCATGTTTAGAGTCTAAAGTAGATCTCGTTCTCTGTGGTCATAAGCATAGACCGTGGCTTTGGAATCTGGGAACACTTAAGATCGCCTATGCAGGAACAGCATGTTCATGGCGTTATAGGGGTGTTTTTGAAGATACATACAACATCATAGACATTAGGGATGGTAAAATTGATGTTGATATAAAGACAGTGGGAGGAAAAAGAATGCCTTTATCCGAGGTAGTTAACAGATACCAGTCTGAGGAAAGGAAGGCAGTGTTATCAAAATAGCCTCTTGCTCGGTTGTGATATGCTAATCTGTTTAATAGTCTTTAGAATGGTTGATGTCTTAATGCCAAGACAAGCATTGTTTTTTTATATCTTACTGTCTTGCATCTTTCTCATAGTCTAATGTGTTATCAAAAATGAAGTTCTTTGCTTTAAATGAGCTTGAAGCATTCCATCCAAGATATGTTTGTTACATGCTTTCAATAAGAGCGCATGTACAATAGTCTCTTACTGCTACTTAAAATAAAGAGACCTAGCCATTACATCGAGTACACGCCTATGATCCCAGATAAATAAGAGGATTGGAATATCCAAGTTATAGATCGTCTGATGATACCTCTGAGAGAAATTGAAAGTAAATTTTGATTTCAAAGATGCTGATTTTAAGAGTTATACATTCACTTTTGTGTTATGACTAATACTATTGATGGTAACATAGTCTTGAGAATAGATGAGGTTAAAGATCAGTCAGGTCATCATATAAAGTTTAAGAAGACAGGTTTTGCAAATAATAATGAGGACAATGTCCGTAATGCAGTTAATAACGCAATGGTTAGTGTGGAGCCAAGGACAAAAGTAAGAGTCCAAAATTTATTAGATACCAATAATAAATTTTACACCATTTCGAAGGTTGAGGTTGAAAATTCAACTAAAGATTTACCAGAATCTCTTCATAATCAATTGTAATTAGTCATCTACTTTATGTGTATACATACAAAATTTAGGGTCATCTATTATTATAATAATAAACATTGATTAATTGAAGATGATTAATATGTATTATCTATCGTACCATATCTAATATTCAATAGACAGTAACCTTTAATTTCTATTGCTAAAGAGAAAAATTTATTGAGTGATGTAATTGACGCCACAGTAGACTCCGAGATGAAAGGTCTTGTTTCTGACCTCCAGACCTTGATCAGGCAGCCAAGTGTATCTGCACGACGAGTAGGCCTTTTGGAATGTGCCAATCTTGTTGCACACATTATGCTTAAATCAGGAATTAACTCTGAAGTATTATACCTTGATGATTTGAATAATGATAAAAAAGATGTTCCGCCGATAGTTTATGGAGAAGTTAAATCAAAAGCAAATCCTAATGGAAGAACTATTTTATTTTACAATCACTATGATGTTCAACCGGAAGAACCTGTGGAGTTATGGAAAGCAGATCCATTTAGTGGTAAAGTTGAAGGTAACTATATCTTTGGACGTGGTTCTTCAGATGATAAGGGCGAACTAATTACTCGCATTAAGGCAGTAGAGTATTTTCTGAAAAAGACTGGCGACGTGCCATGTAATGTAAAATTTATTGTAGAAGGTGAGGAAGAAATTGGAAGTTTGCATGTTGAGAAGTACCTTACTAAGTATCGACATAAACTTACATGTGATGGAGTAATCTGGGAATTTGGTTATATCGATGAAAGAGATAGACCCATTATCAGTTTAGGAATGAAAGGATTGCTCTATGTTGAACTATTATTCAAAGGACCGTCTAGAGATGCTCATTCTAGTCTAGCAGTATTAATTGAAAACCCAGCATGGCATCTTGTAAGAGCTTTAAACACAATGAGAGACAACAATGGGAAAATATTGATCGGGGGTTGGTATAAAGATGTAAGGGAATTTACTCCTGACGAACTTTCATTAATAGCTAATGAGCCATTTGATGAGGAGGAATTTAAAAAAGAGTATGGCATCGATAAGTTTGTCAATAATGCAACAGGAATAGAAGCTCGTAAGGCATTTGTTGGAATGTCCACATGCAACATCGCTGGCCTTTTATCAGGCTATACAGGCGAGGGTGCCAAAACTATTCTTCCTTCTGAGGCCAAGGTTAAAATTGATTTTAGACTTGTTCCTGATATGATTCCTGAAAAACAATTTGAACTAGTCAAGAATCATCTAAAGGAGAACGGATTTGAGGATGATATTGATATAAAGTTGATCCATGGTGAGGCAGCCGTGAGAATGCCTTCCAACCATTCTTTTGTAAAAAAGGTACAAGAATCAGCAAAGGAGACTTTTGGGTCAGCGATTATTAGTATATCATCCGCTGGAACCGGACCAATGCATTCCTTTGCCAAAGTACTTGGTGCACCTTGCGTTTCTATAGGTAGCACATATATATATGCAAAAATTCATTCGCCAAACGAATTTGCACGAATTGATCTGCTAAATAAGACGACAAAGTGTATTGGCGCTATTTTAGAGAAGTTTGCTAGTTAACGTTGATAGTTAAAACCGCCTAGTATCGTTAGAGTCAGCCTATTTGCTAAGAAGAAGTAAAAGATAATAGCGCGCTTTGTAATAATAAGCAAATTACAGACCATGTTATCGAAAAATAATTATTGTGGGTAACTCGTTATCCTATTGATCTTTTAAATCAAGTATGCTAATGATGTGATATTAGAAAGTTGACTTTCTATTACTTCTTTTATCATTATAATGTATAGTCTACTTATCAATTGTATTTACAATACTAGCATTATTTGTTTTGGTTGTAGATTTAATGGCATTTATAAAATTACGATAAGGTTGACCTTTAAGAGAATAGATCCAACCAATGCTGTTAAGCGTTATTTTCTATGTTAGAATCAAACTTAACTCCAAGGTTTTGAAAAATAATTTTCTCTGAAGTTCGTGTAGGGTGGGCTATTATCTCCAGAGAAAGGTCATCTTCATTTATCATTTCTACATTTAGCTTCACAATGCTTTTTTTGTGTAAAAGTCGTCTGCTAGTTGGAGTTTTAATCCATTCTGTATATTTTTTATAGCGGATCATACTCGTCGCGAGAATGGGAACGTTCAGATATGTGCCATGCTTTAACAATAACATAAGAAAAATTGAAAGTAGATGATTTATGTTACCAAGTCCTCTACCGGAGTTGATATCAATTTTTTTGTAATACATATTATAAAAGTTGTTGACAGAATCGAAAATAACAATTGATGAATCATACATATCTTCAATGACTTCTTTTAAAATCGATTCGAATCTATCTTCTGTTGGAAGATAAATATTAATTGTTTTATTAATATATTTTGTATTTCTCAATGATAATATTAAGTCTGACTTCGCATATGCCGCAAACATAGTGTCAAGATCAATATATATTACTTTTTTTTGACACCGTGATGCTATCATAGAAGTAAAACAAAGCTTTGCATAGGGATCATTATATGTTAGGCTATTCAATCCCTTTGTGCTAAAGATATCGTTATAGGATGTATCCACTTCTATATTGGTTTAGATGGATGCAGGATATAATGGATTTTATGGTGATAATAGTATTGAGTTAGATCTGATTCGAAGAGACTTTCCACTTACAAGAAAGAAAGTTTACATGAATAATGGAGCCATTGCTCCTATTCCAATCTCTACAATCAAATCAATTACTGACTTTCTTTTAAAATGTTCTGAGGATGGACCTGATTCTAAAATAATATACGACTATATCGTTTCATTAATGAAAGAACTACGTACTAGAATTACTCATATGATAAACTGTGATCCTAATGAAATTGTATTTACTCAAAGCACCACAGAAGGTCTCAACTATGTCTGCAATGGTCTCGACTGGAAAAGAACTGATTCTATTATCGTTAGAGGTGGACCCCACGAACATTATGCTAATTATCTGCCATGGCTCCAATTATCAAAAAGAAAAGGTGTAAAAATAAACGAATTGGAGATTGATGAAAATGGATATTTTAATTTTACAAATCTGGAGAAGTTGGCAAAGAAGAAAAATACGAAATTAATTACATTGAGCCATGCATTATATAATTCTGGTGCAATAATGCCAGTTGAGGAGACTGGAAAAATTGCACGTGAAAATAATATCTTATATTGCATCGATGCTGCCCAAACAGTGGGCTCAATTGAAGTGGATGTAAAGAAAATTGGTTGCGACTTTATGGCATTTCCGGGATTTAAGTGGCTTTGTGGACCTGTTGGTATTGGAATATTTTATTGTAGTAAAAAGGCTGGGGAAATTCTAATTCCTCAATCTATTGGTGGAGAATCGGCAATATTATCAGATCAGAAAGTTATTGCCTACGTTGAATCTCCCCAAAAATTTCAGACCGGATTTCGCAATTATCCTGGTGTTGCAGGATTGGAATCTTCACTACGATATATTTTACGTTTAGGTATAGCAAATATTCATAAGAAGAATATAAAAATCGCAAATATATTACGAAGTGAACTTATAAAGATCAAGGGTATTAATATTTATGGACCAGAAGAGGAAAAGGCGAGAACATCCATAATTCCCTTTTCCTCTTCTAATTCCGATGCTAAAACTCTCGTAGACAGACTGGAACAAAATGAAATTATGTTTGCTGAAAGAGATATTGGAGGTGGAAAAAAGGTAGTTAGAGCGTCACCACACTTTTTTAATAGCGAGGAAGATGTTGTAAGGGCAGTGAGTTATATTAAAAATATTTTGAAATGATTGTTATTATTGCTGTTGTTGTTGTTGCTTCTTCCCTTTATCTCCTTGGCCTTCGATCACAATCATAGTAAGAGTCGATCTAACTTTATCAATTCTTCTTACATGCCAAGTGATAGTTTCCCTCAGTTTATCCATTGTATCTGATGTGATCTTAAGAATGATGTCATAAACACCGTACACTCCACTTACTTCAATGACTTCAGGTAATTTTTTCAGTTCTTTTAAAATCTCTTCCTCAGAACCAAGGTCACAGTTTATTAGGACATATGCTGTAGGCATGCAAACAATATATGTTCTTTGCGAGTATTAAACTATTTTTTTGGTTTATAGATGATTGAACAAAACATAAAGAAATGATTGGTTTTAAATTTCTAATATATTCTCCTAAACCAGCGATGCCTCTATTTTGCTGTTGTTGTTGTTCACTGCTACTTAGAAACTTCCAAATAACGATTATATGCTTCTGAATTATTGTCAAACTCTTCATTTGATACATTTTTGCATCTTTATTGCTAGCAGTGTTTTACAATGGTTAATTTGCTTTTTTGATATCTATTAATAAGTGTTCACCGACACGCGGAGACCCTACATTCTCATAACGCCTCTTCGGCATTGTAATTTGAATAACCGTTTGGGGATATGATTTGATAACTGTCTGAGGTTGAGCTCTGAGAATAGCTTCTAAAATTGGTTTAATCTGCTGTTTAACTTCTTTATCAGTAACCGTCGAATCAATAGCATCTAATATCAATTGTTGTTGTGAAACAGTTTCTAGCTCAACATCTTCAACAAGAGCAAGAGTGACATTCATTCCAGTATCTGTTATTTGGTTAATTTTATAACGAATTAGTGATTCTTCCAAATCAATATTGTATTAATAATTTTCAATATTTATAATATATTATGTTTATTTACTGTAGAAACTGCTTTCTACCTATGACTATATAAGGTTATTGAGTTAAATTTTCATTATGCTAATTTTATAAAGGTTTGAAACAAGGAGAATGTTCTTGCGTATATAGTCAACAGTATGGATAGATAATGGCATTTTCTGCTACTTGGGTTCCTATATAATATATTGAACCAGATTCTGTCCAATGAAGAGGATTTTTTAATCTAATACAAGTCTTTTCTATGTAAAAGTGAACTATTAGTAATGTTATAAACACATTGAAGTCAAATATTCTTCATACTTTTGCATTAGACCCGATCTAAATATTTTTAGAGTCAAATCTATATATATTTTTTAGAGTATTTAGAATATTAATACTATAATAGCAAAAATATATCTATTTTCATTTATTTGTAGATGTCATA
>CAVTCE010000020.1:0-124002 GCA_963733025.1 uncultured Nitrososphaeraceae archaeon
CTGCATTCTTAAAGCTTTTCAGATCAGTAAAAGATTCATTTTGATTTCTATTAAATAATAATTGTTTATTTGAATCAGCTATTTTTTGTCCGTATTGACCCACATATACAATCCGTTCTTCGTTTGTTAGATTTAATGATTGTAATGATTCGCTGAAAGCTGTCAGATTCAAGCCACCAGCCCATACTCCTGATAAAGAAGTTGCATTACCACCATTGCTATTGTTGCCAGCCGAATAAATGGGGACTGCTATATTAGCCTGTGGAAGACCAGAGGAAGCAGATATGACTACATTTCCCAGATAGGTGTCACCAGTACTAACAGCTCCTCTATAGTAGTCTCTAAAAGCAAAATTGTTTCTTGTTAAGTTCTGTTGACGGGAATATGGTTCTTGCAGATACACATCACCATTTGGTAGCAGGAAAACTATTGTCTGAAAGTCTCTATCTGCAGACAAAATATCTTGTGCTATTTTTCTTTTTTCTATGTCAAGGTCTTGAGGTATTCCATGCAATGTAGGGTCGGTTGAATTAGCATAAGATACATTTTTTAGTTCTGGTAATCTGCTTGTTATTTCCAAAATTGCAGCTGACTTATTGAGTCTATCTTCTAGATTATCAGCTAAAAGTTTTACTATTAAACTCCTGTATACTGTACTTTCTGCTGTTCCATTTTGAAGGCCTCTTATACTATCTAGAGTGGTTTGAGCATTTGCAGATTCAACTAGTGTATTGGATGAGCTATTGATGATATCTATTGAAAGGATAATGGATATTGTTAACAAGCACAGGAGAATTAATGGCTTCTCAAACAACATTATTTTTTCTTACATCTTAGTTCTGAGACTTAAATAAAAACTATGTGTGTATAATACTCAAATTGCTCGTGATAACAAAAAACAACAATATGATAAAATAAGACAATGGTATTCCAGCTTTTTCTATTGTTTCACTGAAGTTTTATCTACTTGTTTGACTACTGATTTTAATATATACTAATTCATAATCAAGTCATCGAATTAATAAAGAAGTTGCCAAAAATATACTACTAAATATCCTGGTCTGATCCAAATTAAATCTCTTTCACAGAGATACATATATTATAACCATAATGGCGCTTTTTATCTGCATACGGTCATGGTAGTTGAGATTGGACATATAGTGCAGGATTTTGCTGTCATTATGATCGTTGCATCTGTCATGGCTTTAATCTCATTTAAGCTTAAACAACCAATGGTTATTGGATACATTGGCGCAGGGATAATAATAGGACCTTATACTCCTCCCTTTAGCTTTATCCTTAATGTCGAAGTTTTAAATCTATTTGCAGAAATTGGCATTATCTTACTACTTTTTGTAGTAGGAATGGAATTTCCTATAGAAAAGCTAAGGAAAATAGGGAGAAAAGCATTTGTAATTGCTATATCTGAAGCTCTTGGTACCTTTTCAGCTGGTTATCTTGTAGGACAAGTTGCTTTGAATTTCTCCTTTTTTGATAGTCTATTTTTAGCATTAGCAATATCCGTCACAAGTACTGTCATAGTTATGAGAGTATTAGAAGAGCTAAATATGATAAAAGAAGAAGCTTCGCTTCTTATTTTGGGTGTTGCAATAATTGAAGATATAATCATTATTTCTATGTTGGCTATTTTGCAGTCAGTAGGCTCTACAGGTAGTTTATCTTTTATAGACATAGGATTTTCTATTGGTATAACTATAGCATTCATAGCTGGTGTTTTAATAATTGGTTCAAAGACAGTACCTAAGTTAGTTGACTATGTCAGCAGGACAAATCAGCATGATGTTTTAGTAGTTGCTATGTTGGGTGTAGCTTTTGGTTTGGCTTTTGTAGCTTTCCAGATAGGAATCTCTGTTGCAGCAGGGGCTTTTTTCGCAGGAGTATTAATTGCTGAATCAAAATCACATTCTGTTACAAGGGTCTTGGCAACTCCACTTAGAGATATGTTTGCTGCTTTATTCTTTGTATCTGTGGGAGCATTAATGGATATTACTCTTCTTCCACTATTCATAGTGCCTGCTCTTGTTTTAGTAGCAGTATCTCTCGCTGCCAAATTCTTTACTGTTTTCTTGGCTACAAAATACCAGGGTTTTGGTAGACTTACATCTCTTAGAGCAGGATTTGCTTTGTCTTCTTCAGGTGGTGAGTTAGCACTTGTTGTTGCAAAAGGTGGTACGGATGTAGGTGTTACAAGTTCTTTTCTGCTACCGATGGTTGGTGCTATGACTATAATTACAACATTCATATCTCCATATGTTATTAAATTTGGTTGGAAGGTTGCAGAGACTTTATCTAAAAAGTAAAAACATATTGCAAATCATAATAAATTTAGTAAAATAGATTCCATTATAGTAGTTAGTATATATCTCCTCTCCTTCTCTGTTTAATCAAGTGTCGCCTCATGATCATATTTCTGCTCAACATATGTCGTGAATCCTACGTGTGCACAGTCATCTCTGTATGAATCTCTGACATTGTGATATTTCGAAGTGCGTGAGGTCGATTCAATTCTTCATGATCAACAAAGTTATTATCATATAGTACAGCATATATTTATTATTGACAAACTCTTTAAAATAATAGAATTAATTGTATATAGTTTGTCTTCAGAATTTAATCATTGCATAAATGCACTGTTGCACCTTGATTTAATGAATTGCAGTTTATAGTTTACTTTTTGGTTTTGTAACATACTAATACCAAAGCAAACAATGAATGATGCAAGAGCATCCTCTGCCATCTGCCATATAATCATGATCGTCAGCAAACAATGTCAAATTGCCAGATGTGGTAGGGATACTATGACTTCTGCTATATCTATACCTAATAATATTCAAATAGATATCCCAGCACATTTGCCTTTTTCAAAAGCCATAGTTTTCTCCAAGAAGAATTATTATTATTAGTTCATGTATCTATACTTATCAATACTTTAGATGTTAATATTGCTACATCATATAATCATGACCTATTTTGAGATACACATATTCACTAAACTATCACAGAAAGTATATGTTATTTTCTATGAGTTGACTTACTTTCATGTTCTTTGAGTAACATGATCAATATTGGAAATATTATTCCCAATGTCAGCATTACTTCTCTAGTTATTATTATAAAATAAATTACTACTATTATCCATGCTAGGCATATTGCAACAACATAATCATTAACATTCTCAAACACGATAAAGAATCAAATTCTTGTTAATAGATAATATATAATATATAATTTTTGTTGACTTTATGAATCGTACATACACACACATATATATCACCCTCCTTCTGCAAGTTTGTCTTAACTATATCTATCTCCAATGAATTTATTTTTATTTTCAGATTACTAGGTAGTAACTCATTTTATAGATGAGGAGACAAGGAGTGAGTACTCTAAATAGTTATTATCTGTAGTATGCAATCAATAGTAAACAATCAATACAACAACAACCGTTCAGCAAATCAAGCAGTTTTTATCCCGTGAATGTTGGCATTGCTTCATAAATATAATAACAATAATAGCATTTCAACCGGTCAATTACATTGCATCTACAATATAATTATTGCAGTAGCAGGATTTGTAATCGTTGTCATGGGTATTGAAATATAGTTTATAGTACGAGATTGAGAAAAGAAGACGATAAGCAACTTCTTTATTTCTAGATTTATCATTTGATTATCTCTATATGAATTATTTGTATGAATAATTTAATAAGTTGAAATAATTATAAATATCTAGATTATTAATTACAATTAGAAATATCTTATGAGTAATTGTTATAAAATATAAAACGTAATAATTTCCCTAATTCTATAAATACTAATTAAATTGACTCTAATTAGTGAAAAACTCAGTAATAGTAGGTCTTATGTCAATAGTGGCCCTAGCAGCAGTAGGAGCAATTGGGAGTATAGCAACACCAGTGTTTGCAGAAGACGACGACTACGACAAAAAGTATCTAAAATGCTATAAATACGACAAAGATGACAAACACGACAGACAAAGATTATGATAAATACGACGACGGCGACTACTTCCTGCTAAAATGCAAGAAATATAAAGATTAGTTAACTAGATAAATAACTAATCTTTTCTTTTTTTATTTTCAGCACATAGACAAATAACACATTAGCTTAGAAAGAAGTAATTGATATTACTGATTGATACTACGGTGGTTCCAATAGTATGTTATAATTATTGATAAATAAGTAAAGACTGAGGAAGATAAAGATACGAAATAAGAGATAATATATAAAGAATAAATGAGCATTATAGTTTTTATTTTATTATTACTTTCATCATCCTCCTACTAACGCTTACAAATAGCCATTCCTATTATACTATAATGTATGACGACTAAATGCTGCTGCAAACAAATCTTTAGAGGCAAATAGGAGCAGAATTTATAAACAAACTATACTACTACCAATACTAATACTACCACAGTACCCACTGTGAATAGATGATGATTATTTTCGACTTGTTTTATAATGTAGAAACGTGTAAATTTTCATCGAGTGGATTAACGGTAGAGAGAAAAGGGAGTAACAATAATAATATCATATCTCATTTTTATATCCTTGAGTCAATCAATATATTTCAATGAAGAGACTTATCATTTGTACCGAGGAATTATTTTGTATCAACGTATGGAACGATGCATTCAAAAAGAGCCTCCAATAGCAGAGATTAATACAAGTAAATGAATGGCTATATCTATAGATAGATGATAAATGGAAAAGGTGCATTTGCCATTGGTGGTAGTGGTAGTGGTGGTATTGTTGCTATTGTTCTCATCGCTATTATAGTTGCCATAGTCTTTTTTCTGTTTCTTGGTAATGGTAGTTTAAGTAATAATAGCAGTAGTAGTAATGCCATTAAAAATAGTTCTGTTCCATACATTGAACTGAAATATGATGAATGGATCATAGATCCCCTTAATGTCTATATAATTGTCAATGAAAAGACACAAGAACAATCAAAGAAATATCTAGACGATACAATAAACGCCATCAACAAATGGTCATATCTACTAAAAGAATATAGCGGCAATTATGATTCTTGGAACTTTACAATAACAACTTCCATAGATGAACCAAGTCAATACACTCAGTTTGGGAAGGATAAGTCTACACGTAATATTGTTATAGAGCTTGTAGGAGAGCTAGAAGGAGACGAGTGCAGTAGTTATTTTGGCTATTCAGACAGGGAGTTTTCCGACACATCTCCAGATACTCCTGAGATTTCAGCCAAAGTCTTTACTTCATGTCCAGATGATAGTAATCCTTATTCAAAAGATAATGATTTACCTCATGATTTAGTATATTCAACAGTATCTCACGAATTCGGTCACATATTGGGCTTAGGCCATGCGCATAATATAGATGGGGACCTAATGTGCAGTATAGAAGAAGACGACGAAAACGGCAATAGTTTTGAATCATGTTATAAAGACCGCTCTAAAAAGATAGAGCCATCAGAGTCAGATATCAAGGCATTAATATATAAATACAAAGAGAATGGCTTTAAAACTCCTAATCGCGAATTAGAAGTTGAGGGAGAAGAAGTAGGAAAAGAAGGAGAAGAAAAACAAGCTGAATATAAATTTAAAATAGAGAGTAGTTATACTTAACCAAATATTATTATGAATATATCTTACGATTTCTTTGATATCCTCTTTAATAATAGCACGACTACTTCTCCATAGTTTGTGACGCCTATGAATAGAAGAGCCATCCCAACTCCTAGAATAATACCACCAAACACATCCAAAGGATAATGACCACCAACATATACTCTGGAGAAACATACAAGAGCTGCTTCTATAGCCAATGATAAAGATATTGCAAGTTTCCTTGCCGAACCCCTAAATAACATCAAGACCACCGCTGCACCAGCAGATACTATCGTAGCGTGGCCTGATGGAAAGGCATATTTTGAATCTGCTGCAATTAAGAAATCTGTCTGGGGAATAATTGGTCTAGGTCTGGCCACAATTTCTTTTGCTGCATTAACTACTGGTATAAGAACAAGCATGGCTAATCCCATTACTACAGCTGTCTTTTTGCCTGTCCAACCTCCAATTATAAACAAGAGTATTATCGCAATAGACCAAACTACTTCTCTTCCATATTGAGTTAATAGTATCATAAACTGATTAAAATCAGGATGATGTGAACTGTTAATCTTTAGAAAAGCATATGTATCTATACTTATAAGTAAAGAGTTTGCATTATGATTCAATTTCGGTGAAACCATTAGAGAAAATAAAATGAAGAAGAATAGAAGGAGAATGGAAAATCCAATGAGGTAATATTTGCTCATCACTTCTTCTTCATTAATGAACTGATGAGACTCTTTAAAAAGTTGTATAATTTTATTATTATAGTATACCACTATAGACACAGCAAATTGTGAAAACAATTTTTTAATATTGACTTGATTACAACTTTGATGTTATTTATGATATGATTGATTCTCTGGTGGGCGCTTAATGCTATACCCTAAGCTCTCAAACCTTATGGAACAAATCTTTGGCTAGAGATTAACTCCAAGGACAAACTAAAAGATACTATTGGATCACTAAATGCGTTATCTATCTAATGACTGGCTTTATTCGAGATAGAGGCTCAGGAAAAAAACTACTGAATAAGTATTTTCAAAAAATGTCAATTAATCTTTCTAACAACATACAAACAATTTTCTATTTATAATATCAGTTTGATTTTCATAAGCTTAGTAACGTTAAAAATTAATAGTTTGTCTTAAAATGTATGTAAGTTTATTTTAACTATTGGATTTAATTACGCAGACAACACAGAACTGTGTACATCAGTGTAAAAAATGTGGAATCCTATATGACTGCGACGAGGCAATGACCTGTGGAATGCCATTTCAATATGGTAAGTGTTCCTTGTGTGAAGGCGGAGAAGGATATAGATAATTATAAAGAAAACTTGTCGTAGTAATTAACTGTTAGCAGTATATTATTTGTAACGCCATTTACCTGTTTTGCAAATTGCTCTGGATATGGAATATAAATAAAATATTATTCTAGGTAGCTCCAGAATATTCAAAGAGGTAGATCCCAAATAGGATACCAACGAGTCATATCTTTTTCAAATGGCAACTTATCATCTGTAACAGCAGCCATAATTTTCATCTCTGCTTGATTATTTCTTCTTCTTTGATTAATAGTAGTATTAGTAGGAACAAAAGGATAAAAGCTATCAAGTTTATAGTTATAAATTAAATAATACGGATTTTCGATACCATCACTACTAAATTCAATAACTGCTGATAGCAACTGATCAGAAAACCCTCTTTCTTCGATAGTTTCGCCTACTGCAGTTATGCATGCTACAATATCTTCTATTCTTTTAGCATCTATTATTATCCAAAGATAATCATATTTGTCAATAAGAGTACTATATGAAAGCTCAAAGTTAGTTTTAATTGAATCAAGAAAGCTATCAATATATCGTTTCAATTCATCAAAACGACTTCCACTAACCTTTTCGACACAAATAGCACATCTTCCAGTGCTTTTCAGACCTAATTTTGTTTCCAAGCTAATGTATGTTGAAGATAATGAAAAAATTGCATCTGAATCTGTCTGCAGTTTTTTACTATCGGCATTCTTTATAAATTTTCTAAAAAAATTCAATTGATAATAAGGCCTCCTTATTCTTTATATTATTGCTACTATAATAATCAATTAGGTTTTTTGTCAAGTAGACCTTGATTGTGTGTAAAATAGATTTACAAATATGTTACTTATATCTTCCTTAAAAATAAATTTCAATATAACAATTCCTATTTCTGTTTGCCATAGAACATTAATAAAAATCGGGATCTATATATATGAAATAAATATAAAATCTACTATTACCAACAATTATCATGTTTGCAATGGTTTTAAGATGAAAAATTGTCGATTGCTATCAAATTTCACATCCTGTAATTGGAATTGCAGGGTTGTGAGTGCTACAATTTTGCGAGCCAGTGATCCCGATATCTTGTCCGGGGGCCAAGAGTCAGACCGATCTTCTCTCTCATATGTACATGATAGATGACCGGGTTCCCATGCATTTGCTGTAATAGAATATGATAATGTTACTTGAACTGGAATATCAAACATATTTTCCAAAGTTTTCTCCATTATCCTCAAATGTAGGATGAAGATGAGATAACTGAGGAAGATTCTCACCTATAATTATAAGGTGCATAATTCTTGTCATATACAAGTTCATATTTTCTAATGGAATCACCTAATCTCTAATCTGTTACAGACAAATTAGCTTAGTTAGATTTCGGGCTTCTGGAGTATGGGATCGTATTGCAGATTAACGTTGTAATGGTAGAGACTAGTAGTTGTCGTTGGTGTACTCCTTGTTATGGATGTTGATGATATTGTTGTTGTTGTTGTTCGCTATGACTTTCAGCATTATGATTATCCATATGTATTATAGAATCAGCATTTTCTTTAACAACTATTCCTATAAAGTCTTTTCCCATATTCTTTAGATAGGTAATGGTATGAATAATAACAGGTATTTACAATTGTAAAATATAATATGTTATAAAGAAGACATATTTGTATAATGCATTCTGGTTGACTTTAATTAGACATTTCTTAATGATATGATCCTGTCTTAAGTAGATAAGGTTGTAAATCTCTCAACATAGGATGATAGTAACAATAAAATATTAGGTATTATATCTGCCAAGAAATACCCAGATATATCATACAAAAAAACAGCGAGAATATACGAATTTTTGTTTTAGCTTATTACCCCCACCATATTCCCATGGCCAGTAATATCTTTGTGTTATTTCTGATCTATTATATCAAATTTGCGATATATATCAATAAGTACGTTCTTTAATCATATTGGCATGTTATTAAAATGTTGGAAAATAAAGTTGCAATAGTCACGGGGGCAAGTAGTGGAATAGGGTATTTTACATCTTTAGCATTATCAAAAGCTGGTGCAAGAGTGGCAGTTGGAGCAAGGCGCACAGACAGATTGCAAGAATTAGAAAAGCAAATTACCAAGAACAAAAACAATAAAGCAGAAGAAATTTTTGTTCGAAAACTTGATGTTACAAAAAAATCAGATTGTGATTCATTTGTTGATGCCGTAGTTAAAAAATGGGGAAAAGTTGACATTCTAATTAACAATGCGGGTTTAATGCCGCTAAGCTATTTCAAGAATAGCAAGGTGGAAGAATGGGAACAGATGATCGATGTAAATATCAAAGGAGTCCTATATTGTACTTCAGCTGTAATTCCACATATGTTAGATGAAAAATCAGGACATATAGTCAATATCTCTTCGGTTGCAGGGAGAATAGTATTTGCTGGGGCAAGTGTATACTGTGCAACAAAACATGCTATTACTGCATTTAGCGAAGGATTAAGAATGGAATTAAGTCCAAAGTATAACATACGAGTTACATGTATTGAACCAGGAGCTGTTTCAACAGAACTACTGCAGTCAATAACAGATGAATCTATGAAAGGATTTATACAAGCTACAAAGAATATGGAAACATTACAGTCAGAGGACATAGCAAATGCGGTCTTATATGCAATAGACACACCAAATCATGTTAATGTAAATGAGATATTAATAAGGCCAACATCCCAAGAAAGGTAATGAACTCTCTATACTATCTGGCTAGTTTGTCAAGAAAGGAATATCTTTATCAGGTTTTCAAATGTATAAGTCGTATGTGTGTAATTAAGGATAGTGACGAATTGAAAATCAATCATTCAATGCCCCAAAAATAGCTCAATTAGAAATATGTTTGATTTCACCAGTAATAATTGACATCACGCTGCAAAACTCGCTCATTCGATAGGATTGGTACGATGAGTCAAGCATACATACTAAGGTATTAGAGTGATCCAGGAGGATCATCTTATAATGAGTAGGGAATTCTTCTATGGTAGAGAAGGATTTACCACAATTGTCACAAATACTTTCATTCTTTCGAGCAGATGATAATAATCTTTGTCTTTACTCAAATAGTTGGCTAGATGAGGTTTTTCATTTTCAGTTCTACTTGATGCTGCATCTTTTTACAGTTTATTACATATAGAGAAGCGATTAGTCATTATTACTATTATCATCATCATCACCACCATCAGCTAATAATAACAATAATAAAATAATAAACAGAAACTAACCCATAAGAATGATAATACATATGATGAATAGAAGAACCAAGATATAATAATAATAATTAATCAGAAATTCATAACAATGACTACGAGTAACCAAATCATTCATGTTAGATGCAACATATGTGAAATAATGATCATAGAAGAAGATGTTGGAAAACATATTAGCACTCAAGAACATCAGATGAGAAAGAAAGCCTTAGAATCTAATTTAACAAATTTGAAAGGAGAAGAAGATAGATATCCATCTATAGTATTAAAATGGAGCCAAGAGCTATCACCAAATGACGATTGAGAATTCGCATAAAGGAGCTTAGAGCATTAGAGATATTATATTTAGATAAGTGTTGTAGACCTTGTCACATATCTATAGAGAGTGATCAATATTCTCTGAAACCATGACTAAAAAAACAACCCAATAAGGTTACTTGAAGATTTGCATGATGTCTCATGCTGAGAATATCATCTTGTAATTCTCCACTCTATATTTCTTCGCCAATCTAGATGTTCTAAGATTACTTTTCTTTTCTGAAGATAATTTTTATTATATTTATAATGTTTCTTTGTCATGTAGCAACACACAATTGCACTATCTATCATATTTCTAATAGTCAATATGAAATAGCATTTTCAAATACTTCAATTTGCTGTCATTTAGTAAACGTCAAGTTGTCATCTGGACGGTCGTGAGAATAGTCGTTAACTAGGTCAAACAAAAAACAATTGTTAATCAGATGTATCAGAAAAATTTTTTCTTTTTGGGATCATTTCCTAAGAGTTATGTGTTTATTTTACCTATTATTTCTTTCAAGCACCTCAGCTGGTGTATTATTTCGATCCTTATACAATGAGATTTAATTGTAAAATATTTGTAGATGTAAAGTGGGCTTAGTTTTATTTTTCCATTTTACTAGGTGAATAAAAAATATTTATTTACTACTAGCACTCACAAAAGAATATAATATATATAATGTATGCTAATAATCAAGACAACAAAAGTTATCACTGTTATCCAATATTGATGAGATGAAGGATTTAGTATGCCAGCAGCAATAGTATTTAGTAATGGACAAACACATGGTATTTTGTGGTCAATGTTCTGCAATTCCTCTATGTGTATAACGCAGGGTTTTTGATCCGTCTAATCTTAATTTATCAGATAGTATATGAGATTAAGCCAACCACGACAAAACTTGCTTAAAGCTGTGATTCTAGCAGATTTAGTTATAATAATTTTAGTCTTGCTCATGTTAGTGCAGTTTTCTTCTTACTACGTAATGGCCAGCTCCTTAGAGCAGCAGGCAGCAATTGTCATTGTCTGCATCTCATTCTTCTTCTTCTTCTTCTTCTTCTACAATTACAAAAGATATGCCACCGCAAAAAGAAAATAAAAGTACTATGATGACAAAATTATTAGCAAAAAGTAAGACCGACATTGGCGCGTGGGATCCTTATCGAATGCCTCTTGAAGAACTCCACGGTAGCAAACAAGATAAAGCTATAAAAGCACTCCTTGAACAGGGTTTCAACGAATACTACTTTGTAATGAATGACTTTAACGATTCAAAGGCCAAAAGAGCAGTAGAGAAATTACTAAAATTATCTGATAAGACCGACCTAAAAATATTGATAATTCTGCTGCCACCATCAGAAGGCGGCCCTGATGGAAACTATGATTGGGATGGATGGATAGATTATTTTAACGATCTCAAAGATGAGCACAGATCATTTAAGGGATTTACTATAGATGACTTTAATTGGATAAGCACTCGGAATGATACAAAATTCTGGAGGAACATTGACTATATGAAATACTCAGACCTCTCTAAGGCATTACATGAGAAGCGAGAAGATGTACAGTTTTATCCTGTTATATATTTCGAGGGTGAAGGAACTAAAACTGAGATCTCCGAGTACAGCAAATTTATAGATGGTGTAATTCTAGCAAGTGCATGTTATTATAACATTACAAACCTAGAAAAAGATCTCTTAACATTTGCAAGAATATTCGATAATGAACCTATTAGATATGTCGTATATCCAACAATAACATACAATTACAGCAGACTAAATTACAATCCGCCATCAGACCGCCTTGTGATGGCTACGCTATCGATAGCGACAAAGGTTGCTGATGGCATACTGATATGGCGTGAGATCGATAGCCATGTAGTGGAAGATTACCTGTCTAATCATGATGAGCAGAAATATTTATCAAAGATCTCTAAGATTGAAAAACTACAGATTAGAGATGAGATAATTTGGAGAAAAGCGAATCCTACATTAGCCAATTCAGCACTTTTCCAAAGATATTGTCACATCTAAACTTTAAGAACCTTATTTTTGAAATAATAAATATAGTAGGAGCATAGACTAGGCTGGGGGACAGGACCATCGAATTACCATTAGAAAAAGAATAACATTATAGATTGTAAAGTTATAGGAAATTCTTTCAAAGGTCGGCCTATTCTGAACTGCCAATAAATGAACTCACAACTTCTGTCCATCCATCTGCAATATTTTTTTGATTATATCCTCCTCCGCCTAATGCAATTATTTTTCCATCACAGTGCTTATGCGAGAGCTTATGTAATTTGTCCGCTGCATATCTATGTGCTTTTGAGGTATATTTCAAATGTGTTAATGGATCGCCATTTATACAATCGCTACCACATTGTAAAATGATCAATTCAGGCTTTGCGGTATTATCGATAAATTCCTCGACTTTATCAAACGCAACAATAAAATCATTATCATCTGAATTGGGTCCCAATGGTATATTCAATTTGGTACCTTTGGCTTTACCTGATCCTGTTTCCGATTCAGTACCAGTACCAGGGTACAGAAACCGACCATCCTCATGTATATCTGCAATAAAGAGCATAGGATCATCTTCGAATTCATAGTAAACTCCATCGCCATGATGTGCGTCTATATCCACATAGGCTATTTTGTTTATAGCATACTTTTTTCGCGCCATCATTGCTACAACACCTATATCATTAAAGACACAAAATCCTCCTGCAGAACCCCTTCTTGCATGATGAAGTCCTCCAATAGGATTAAATGCATGTAATATACCATCTGTTTTCTTCATTACTAAATCCAATGCTTTGATACTTGTGCCAACTACATAAGAGGAAGCTTCGAAAACACCTCTAAATGCAGGAGTATCTCCCAGATCGAGAAGACCAGTTCCATGTTTTGAAGCATTCTTGATGAATTCGACATAATCTTTATCATGGAATTCAAGTATAGTTTCTTCCTTGACTGTATGTGGTTTTTCTATTCGAATTTGAGTAGATTTATCAAGCTCTAAGGCAGTAAACTTTGACCAAAACGCATAGATTCTATCTAAATTCAATGGATGTGATTTACCAAACCCATATTTGGCAAGTTCTTCACCAAAAAATACCGCAGTATTACACATATACTTTGAACTTATTAAAAGAGTTATAGGAAATAAGTGTTCTTAAAGTATTGAGTAACTTTAGTAAACCTACTTTTTGTTGACGTAGGCATGGAAATTTCTAACAACAGTGTAAAGCCCTCATCATTTAATAACGAACAAAAACAAAAGCTCGCGAGATTAGCATCTAAATATGGCATGGAAATAAGACCATGGTATTGAAATACTTCTAAATTATTCAGAACGTCTGGAAGCTAAAATAAGACAGATATATTTAACGTCTATAAGAGTATGTTAAAGATCACTACCGTTCTTTTAATAAATAATAAGACTTCACTACTGCTCTCAAATTTTTGGAAATCGAAAATATATTATTATTTATTTTTATCTCTTTTCTTTTATTTTCTTCCTCATACGCTTTAAGAAACTCTTGTTCTTGTGGACTTAATTGTTCTTCTGTTGAAGAATGAGGAGTTGTGGTAGTGGTTGTGGTTTGAGCACTACTGCTGACCTGGTTCAACTTGATTCATTACAATTGGATTCTGCATGAACAAATACTCTTCGGCGATTCTGCTATCCTCCCAATGTGCAACAGTGACCATTGTGACATTTCCTGGTAAGGTGCCAGTCACGGCTGTCCAATTGCCTGCCGCAATTTTGATCGGATGAGCTATTACTCTGCTCTCTGGTGCAGCTGATATCGCTGCCATTGCCCATTGGACATGCTGCTCGATGCCTCTTGTTGCATTGCCATTAAAGTCTACGACCAATACATCAGGGCTATGTATCTCCCTGAAGAGTGTCCAATTTCTATTGTTCCATGCTTCAAAGTCGAGTTTATCAAATCGTTCAAGGTTAGCTTTTTCTTCTTGGGTTTGTGCCACTACTATTTGAGTTTGGTTAGACGATTGTTCTTGTGCCATTGCATATTGTGTCAAACTACTAGCTTCTGTATGGAACAACAACAATACAAGGAAAGCGACTGCAGCGTATAAGAAAATATATTTGTACATGTGTCTAATTAATCATGAATATATTTATCCATTCTCTCATTGAGGTACTTGTCAATGTACCGTATACAAAATTCTCAAATAGATAATCGCGTACATGACACCATATTATTATTCAGCAATAAGCGCATTTATGATTACATTAAACTATATGGATACTAAAATGCTAGAATAAAAAATAATTATTATTATCTTTCTTTTCTTTCCTTTCCTTTCAAAGCTATTGTTGCTGTATTGGTTTTCATTCTTGTTTCTTCTTCCTCTAGGTCTAAAGTCTAATTCTAATTCTACTCCAAGTTTATCGTTATAATTAAAGGTAAAAGCTTCATTGGGTAAAATAGAAAAGCTTGACATTTTCGTGTTTAAGCATATAAGACATTTCTCTGTAGGTATCCTAGATTTATCAAAGTAATTAGCACACCAATAACATGTTTCACAAAGAATTCGGAGGAAGGGCAGCATGGAGCACAATCAGATACATTTTAGAGCAGAATTTACTATAGAAGAAGGAAAAATAGAAGAATATAAGAAACTGGTACAGGATATGAGCAGAGTGGTGGAAGCTAACGAGCCAGATACAATAAATTACCAGTTTTATCTTAATAGAGAGGAGACAAAGTGTATTGTACATGAAACATACGCAAATTCAGAGGCTGTACTTGCTCACAATACCAGCGTTGCATCGCAAACAATACTTCCAAATATTTTCAGTGTCTCTAGGATAAGTAGATTTGATGTTTATGGGAACCCTAGCAAGGAATTACAAAAGGTGCTAGCAAGTTTTGGTCCACAGACTTACAATCTATTTGCTGGGTTCAGTCGTTGACAGTTAGTTCGGCATTACTTTTTAGATCTAGCTATATTATGAACCAGGATCCTGTATATACATAATACCAAAGGTATAATCCATTTCTAAAGTTGTAAAATTACCATTTTGTATATCATTTGAGATTCTAGTCCACCATGATGATGGTGTAAGATAATACTCCTATGACACAAATGGTTGCTACTTAGTATGCACACTTGCAAACATGAGTCCATAAATACAAAGTTTACTTTTCTCAGAAGATATCCACTGCCTTTATCTCCAAAATTTATAGTTATCATGAATTGTATTACAATTGTTTGTTGATCTATCTCTTCTCTCCTTCCTCAAATATAGGAACTAGCCTCCGAACCTCCGAACCTCCGGGTGATAGGCCATAACAAAGATACAAAATCCGTCGAGCATTATAGTATAGGTCATCTGTTAGGGCCTACAGATAATCAAATATCGTTCACAGTATTTATAGAGAAATTGCTGCACTATCATGTAGGAGTCTTCGCTTTCACTGGGTCTGACAAGAGTAACCTGAGTTCGCTAGTAATAAGGAAGGCTGTGAATTCTATTCCCAACGTGAAGTTCGTTGTATTCGATATATGCTCAGAACATGGTGTGAAAATACTGGTGGATTCTTTGAGATCACTTCTGAGCAGAGTAGTTTTAACTGAACCATTACCAGAACATGGTAACGGCGGTGTTGGTGGTGGTGTGGGGAATGGTAATGAAGGAAATACGCCTTTAACTTCCTCTAGTGGTGGCAAGTCATAGATTATTGTATCTTTCTCACTTTTAGCAATGGAATTTCTTCAGAAAGAAGCATACACTTTTCGATTCTGTCCTCAAACTTGCAGTTCGCCATATCTGACAGCTTATTGCTCCGTACGTCGACGCAAAAGTTGCCCTCGTAGCCATAATGAAAATATGGTCTATCCTCACTATCGTAGTAGTATGTTCTGTTATTGTTAGTAGTGTGCGAGGAATAGGAATTAGTGTTTGGTTCGATAATCCATTTGCATAATAAAAGGAGAAGACATAGATAGCATTCTTCTTGTCGAATTTCCATTGCAAACTTAGTTTGCACTTATACTTTTGCTTTTAGGTTGAAACATTTTTTTTGTTTGAACAATCAACCTTATATTTAAGCTGCTCAAATCTATATTGGCTACTACTACAACTACTACTACAACATATAACTTCTTTTCATTTGTGTCAAACATTGGCATAAATGTCCTTTAATTTAGGTAAGTGGGAGGTATACTCCACACGTCTTTTCGTATATCTTTGAGTGACGTCCTCTAAACTATTATAGGAAAATGCAAGCACGTAGCAATATTTCTTCCCCCAGTTTTGCTCATAATAATAAGGATGATCAAAAGAGATCGGATAGTCTAAAGTAGAATCGACATGTGTCCACTTTCCATTTATTAGTGATTCATTCCAGCAATGGTCAAGGTAATCATGAACTATCCGAGTTTCAATAGATAATGAGTTTAAAATAGCACCAAAGATCATAGACCATTCACTGCATCTTCCAGTTCTTGTTTCTGCGATCTTCAGAATATCGCCATATCTTGGAAATACTTGCTTGGAACCGCAAGTATTACACGTATGAATCTCTATCTTTCGCAACTTCCATGAATTACCATTAATCAATTCAAACCTCATTGGCAGACCAGAGCTATTGCATTTATCACATTTTGGGTCTTTAGGTGTCCATTTCATAAAGTCCTTCTTGAACCATTGAAGAACTGATTTCAGCGGTTCTTCATGCTCTATTACTGAATTGTTCAAGATCCCTTTAGGAACTAATTGCCTGACATACTCTAGAATATCTTGATTGCCATATTGTTCTGATACTTTTTTGTATAGAGTAAAAGTATCGTTTATTACTGCAGAATTGGGGATGCCATTATTATTAATGAAAAGTCGGTTAAACATGATTTATCAACTATTACTTAAATAAGGTAAAGACATAATAATGAATCTATCTTTCTAAATATGACAAACAAGAGCTGCATGAATTATCAAATGCAGAAATGCATCCTATTTTATCATATTCAAAAAAATATGATAATCAAAAACACAAATGCATGAAACTAACACATCTAAGAACTTGTGATGTAATAATTCACTCTTAAAGTCTTGTCTAATAGTAACGATGGCAATAATCATACCCCCTACAATACAAGAAAAATGATAGACTTGAAATTTTTACCAAAGTAGGTAGCAGAAAAAATTTGGCGAATAGAATAGGTGTAATAGACATAGGTCATATCACCGCAGGAGGATGTTATTGTTGTTGTTATTGTTGTTGCTGTTGTTGCAGTCAACAATGCATTGCCATAAATCCAAGATGTTTATCATCTAAATGACCCATGCCAAAATCCTCCAAATCCGTGCCATGGTCCTCCACCAAATCCGTGTGCCTTTCCATGTCCAAACGATCCAAACATTGGCTGATTGAACGAATCTATTTGCCGGCCTTCAGATACATATAGAGCTTGACCATTTCCAGCATCGATAATTACTTTGTGTACGGTCTCTTTAGCCTGATCTACTATAATGTATGTATATGTTAGATATCCTTGTGTTACCCCCAGATGACCTCCTAATGCTGTTCCGTTAGCAATCTGTTTTTGTGCAGTTTCTGCAGCTGCTACAAATGGTATCTTTGTATTCTCCTCAAGGAAACTCCTTATATTATCCTCAACATTTACTGAACCATTGATTTTAGGTATTGTATCATATTCGCGAATATTCGTGTTATTTGTTCCCGTTGGCAGGCGTTGTTGTTGTTGTGCCCATGAATTGCCTAATGGTGAAGCTACGAAGATGGCTGATAATAATATTCCAATTCCTAAGATGGCCGGAATCAGCATTTTTTTGCTTACAAGTTTTTTTGAATATATTGTTTTCATTGTAGAGTAGAGATGGTCAAATTTTCGTTATAACCATTGTTTACCTATGACACGTAACCTAGTTACCTGAAGCCTTAATATCCATATCTGTAGTATCTGACATTTATGATCAAGTGTGCTTTATACAAATTCAATATGATACTTGTATTTCATGTCATTGTTATCGCAAATTACCAGATCCTGTTAATAATTCCTTCTGTCTACAGGGTTTTCTTCACTACAGCAATTGAGTCAAATTGGTCCATGAGTATCGAGACAGAATTTACATAAGGAAGGACATTCTCTTGAAACTTTACGAATATGGAGAGCTTAACCAAAGCAAACTTATGAGCTATTGTGGGTTAAACAACGTAAAGCATAAAGAAATTCTTGATGATATGGTCAGAAAGGAGATAATCAGCAGGAGAGAAGAAGCGTGGGGAAGTAAAATAATAATAAAATACAGTGTTTCAGAGAAAGGAAGAGATATTCTCAGAGAAATTCTAGAGCCATATGAAGAGTTCTTTCCAAGAAGTGAGGCAGATAAATTATAATGGTGATGATGGCGATGATCATGACAACAGGTAACAAAGTTACTATATTTCTTATAATGCAATGGAGGGATATTATTATTTTATGATAGACTCTAGCAGAGATAATGACAATAATGACAAAAGATTCAGAGAGAATATCTTTCAGATAATGGATGGGATTATAACTCAACTAAACAGGACAAAAAAGATGTTTATCATAATGATTCTCACTATCATGATTATTCCACCAATATCATTTATTGTCACCTTTGCACTATTTGGCCCTCCATTTCCGTTTCACGACGACAGGATGATGCCATCTGAAAGGTTTGGTCAAGGAGGATTTGGCCCGGGCTTTCATGCTGCACGTATGGTACCATTTCTAATTTCTTTAATATGGTTAGGAATAGGAATAAGGCAATGGCTGGTACTATCTAAGTGGACTAGGAAATATGAACGGTACAAAGAACTGCAGAAAAGGATCGATGAGAAACTAGATTTCGATCAAGACGAAAAATAGAACAACCATACTCACTATTACATGAAGAAATTAATGGTTATGCAGTTATGGCTGCCATTGCAAGTACCATCCCAGCGATTAGATTATAAATGAAGCATTTAACAATTGTAACTTTGCTTCTCTAATCAATAGTTCACATATTACCATAATGAATACAATTTAAAAAAAACTATAGAAATAATCAAAAAGGAAATATCCGGTGCAACTGTTAGGAATTATGTACTAGTGTGATGATCTAGGAGGAGGAAGAGGTTCAGATTAGCTTGACTGCGGAGATGGTCCTGATGATGTGAGAGTAGACTTTGAACTATATTAGCATATGATATTTCTCTAGTATGGTTTTATTCAGAACAGATTTATCTCTGCGGGGAAAATCTGCATTATTTAGAATATTGACAATATGATAGACATAATTCTCTTCACTAAATCGGCTTATTCCTAATTTTGTTTCGCATCAGAATACTTTGCATCCGTATTTTTAGCGTATTCTTCAAGAAATATTAAAAAGTCGCTATACCTACTTTCCGCGGCTCTTTTAGAGGTTCATCGTATTCTCTAGCAGCTTTATATGCTTCGTATTCATCCTCTTCATTCTCTTCCTCTTCTTCGACGTCGCCCCCATATACTTTTCCTCTTTTTGTACCGTCATCTTCTGGATCGTCTTCTTCTATCTCTATCTTTCTTATTGACCAATTTATTCTGATCTTCTATCTCTTATTGAAAAATTATCTGAGCGTATTGCTTGTGTTGTGTGTTCATATATGGAGTTACTTTGAAACCAACTATTATTTTCTTTGTGTTCTCTGCATTGGTAACCTTCTGGCACTTAACCATTAGTATAGATCTGTAGTCTACTATGCATTATAACTTAGCCCCACTAATTTGGGTGATATGTAATTGCTGTGTAATGAAAATGTAATACATGTGTATAGCGCTGCTTTGCTCCTACACTAAATACCACAAATTAATAAAACTTGTTGTCGATTTGATCGTTAATGCTGCGTTCATTGTAAAAGTCATGAGATTTTGGACTATATCATCAAAGGTGTCACATAACTTGGCTATTCGTTACTCCTATACTTTATATAACAAAAAATATGGCTGGATTGCACAACAGGTATCGACTGCTAATCCAGGTAATAATGCATCCAGGCATATGAAAGGAGAATGATAATAGAAGGAAAAAAGAAGTATATGAATAGAACATTTGTACTCACTGTGGTAAAGATCTGGCTAGGGAAGAGAACAAAGTATACCTGGAAGTTAGAACCTCTCTGAAGAAGAGTAAGAGTTATTACAATACCAATTTTGTTCCTACTTTGTATTTTTTATCGGTACAAACTCAGTGCATTCACATTCCAAAGAGTTCGTTTAGCTATACATTCAGGCAGTAATAATTCGTGTTCTGTTTCTGAATCAAAAAGTACAACAGATATCTCACCGGAGTGTATGTGTATATATATACGAATTTGAACCTCAGATATAGGACAGATAATCCTAGGCCTAAATCATAGAGAAAGCAACGAGAACATGCCATATTCTAAATTATGGTAGTGCTTAGGTTTATCAGAGAGTTAATGTGATCATAATCGTGCGCACATGTAAGTTATGTGGTAGAGTTAGGTTTTATTCGCTAAATTTTATCTTTTCAACAAATATATGCAATGAATGCTACTTGTTGATAGTAGAAAAAGAGAATCTAAAGAATAAATCACATTAACTGTTTATACAACTGCAAAATAACTAAGAGCATTTAAACCTACTTCAAGTTATTCAACCATAACAATTTTTCTCTAGATGTCTATATAATAAGTTCGATAAAAATATCATGTTCCATCTACACTAGAGTCATTTTCTTCTTCTTCTTTCGTAGACAAGACCTTGAAGTGATCCTCTACTTCATTCTGATTTGTTGTTTGATGAGTGGTTTGTATAGTGCTGCGCAGCGGCACTTGGAGGCTGTTAGAAAGTTCCTTTTAACGATTTATGATTTAACTAACAGAGGAACTTTGCTTTTCATTTCTAAGATCGAGTGCATTAAAATTAACTTATATGGACAATTCAAATTTGCTAAGAAATAATGGTAAATAAATTTCAATTATTTATTTTCAAATTGATTAATTCAAGTCCCTACCTCTCTTATTCTCTGCAGCGTCTCCTATGCCGCCTCTGTCTGTGTATCTATTATGTCTTTCAGTCCAATGCTCGACAAATATATTGACATCCCTTTGTAGTGATAATTGTGAGTGCATCAAAAAAGAGTGTCCGAATTGCCAACCAAGCATATCACATTCTTTACATCTTTTTTCATATAATGCTGAGTAACCATGCGCTTCTCCCACTATACATTTAGAAGGAGAATCAAGTTCAAAATACCACTTTAACCATGTTAGAGATAAAGGAAATGGCAGCTTGTTTTGTTCTAGTCTTTTGGCCCAGCGTGGGGCTATATCATTAAGATTTAATGGCTTTTGCTTTTCCTCTTCATCGACACAAGTAGTTTGAGTTTTCATAGACATATAGTCGTTATTCATTATGCAATATTAGATATTCGATCTTAGAAAGGTGTAAATCAAAACTAATGAAAAAATTTAGACATACAACTAGCATTACGCAGTAGTATAGAAACCTCCTTTTAAATAAATACAAGGAATTATTGTCTGAAGTGACTACAATTAATATCAAAATGTTCTTCTGATATCTATTAAAGACTTTCAAGGGATAGATGTTAACTTCAATTGTAGTACAATATTAGAAAAGACAGTCAAAGAATCTTTGAGTACCAAGAAATATCCTATAGAAAATGAGATTCTGCAACTGAGATATGGCATATACCTATGGACAGAAGAAAAGGCTTCATTGTCTTTGCGAAGCCAAAACAAAAACTGTATGCCTGTGGACACATATATGGAATTTTTAGCCAACATCTCTGAATTTTTACAACAAACACTATGATCACTTGACGGTAAAGGTATAACAGAAATGAAGAAATTATTAGGATAAGCTAAATATCGCACTACCTTTATTACGTCATCGGACTTGCTATTAATTTCATTATAAATATTTGCTATATATAATAATCAAACTGAAATAATAATAATATGATAATGAACAGAAGGAAACCACTAATAAATAGCTAACAACGACCTATAGTCGTGAATCTCTTGCCAAGCTCTTCTTTCTATTCAAGGTCAAGTTTTCTGTATATGTTATGTGATTTACTTGCTACTACTTCTAACTGCAGACTGAATCTTTGGCCATAGATAGTCAAGCGTCATAGGTGTATTATCCATAATCCAATTAGCCATAGATTCTTCTTCTTGGAGGTTTTGTTTCAATATAGGAATTGCATCCTGAGCATTTGCTCTCTGAGATAACTGTATTAGCATTTTATAGCTTATTATCTCTGCATGTTCAAGTATTGCATCTTCTTTGCATCTTATCAATTCCATCTCTTCAGGTAAAGGATTATCGGCTTTGCCAGTAACAGATTTTACTGTATCTTTTAATGTTTTTTTCATCAGCTGAGTAGTAGGAGGTTTTGGAGTCGATAAATCTGCTTTAGACTCTGTAGGATTTCCACCATATTTAGTTATTATGTCTCTTAATCTGTTTTGCTGTCCTCTAGTTTCCTCCAGATGCTGCTGCAATCTCTGTTTTCCTTGCTGTATTGGAGTTTCTTCTATTCTTGATTGTATTCTATCTATTGCAGCATTTTCAATCGCCAGTGCTTCGTCAAAATATTCTACGAGTTTGGAGTTAAGTTCAGTATTATTTTGAGACATATTGTGTTATCTTCCTAATGATCTATGTTCCCTAATGCATTTAATAGTTGGTAAGAATCTATATTGTTAGATATGGCAATAAATTAACCAAAGACGACTACGACTACGACTACGACAATAACAATAATTCACGTAAAAATGAAGAAACAATAACAATAATTTAAATACTATAAATCAACTTTTTGAAGACCTTCAACACCTTCCTATGCAGATAAGAATACGTGTGTATTTATGCTGTCAAGTTAATAAAAGACACATATGCAGCACGTGGTCGATTGTGATAGAACGAATTGAAATCCTAATCAAGAAGAGAAACAGAAAATATTCTCTGGGAGTTTCAGATCCATCTGCTGATCATATTCTTTTGTTTATTATTGTTTTTATTAGTCAAAGAGCCGATTATGCTCTACCATCATGCATCTATTAAAAACAATATCTATGCCATTTTCTTTTGCTTTCCTCTCCGCTTCTTCATTGTATATACCTGATTGCATCCAAATTACTTTTATTCCCTTCTTGTTGATTGCATCATTTACTACAGGTGGTACATCTTCTGATCTTCTAAAAATATCTACTACATCTACATCTTCAGATATATCTGCTATGGATGGATATGATTTTCTTCCAAGCACTTCTGTTATGGTTGGATTTACTGGAATAACGTTATAACCACGTTCAAGAAGATACTTGGGCACAAAGTGAGCAGGCTTTCCTTCATTTTTTGACATTCCTACTACTGCAATATTTTTATGTTCTAATATTTTTCGTATATCTGATGCCGAATGTGTATCAGTATTCATTGATTAAATATATTATTTAATGCTTGTATATGTATATATTCTAAATCAACCTTAATGCCAATGTAATCCATTTAAATTAAACAAAATGACGGATTGAACAAAAATTGTATGATTATGATATATTAGTTGTTCTACTGCTCCCTCTTCTTCCGCTTTTCCAGTACCGCTGCCATTAGTATCATTAAAAGCAAGTCTCATCAATGGCTATGATGTAGTTCCTATCAGAACTAATTCTAATACGAGTAATTTTTGTAATGGTTAAGAGAGATCTAATTGTCTATCACTTTACCATAATGTTAAAAAATAGTGTTTCTATATATTTATTGATATGACGTCAGCAGAATGTCTTGGAGCCAGCCTTGGAGTTCTTGCAGGAACACTTGGAGTTCTTGGAGTTTTGTGGTATACTGAAAGAAGAGATAAAGACAGAAATCCAATAATCAAGAAAAAGCAGAATAGAGAGCCATTAAATGAACATACTTTAACTAATTGAATATAGTGAAGGAAGAGGAGGAGGAGAAAAGATAGTTAGGTTATGCCTAACTATCTTACTACCATTACAGGACATGTTGCATAATTAACTACTCCTGATGCGACACTTCCAAGCAACATTTTTTTGAGACCTGAACTTCCTTTTGTTCCCATTATTATCAAGTCAATACCTTCAGATTCTGCATATTCTACTATTGTTCCCTCAACAGACATCTGACTACTAATAATCTCTGTTTTTAATTGGATATTGTTTTGGTTTGCATTTTGTTTAAGCTTATCAAACCATTGCTTGGATTCAAGCATCTCTTCTCTTTCCTTTGGCTGCTTTAATTCACCTTGAGGAGTTGTCAAACCATACGAAGACAATGGAATACGATTGACAGTCAATGCTATTACTTGAGCGCCATCTTTCTTTGCCATTTCTATTGCGTAATCTGTTGCATTTATAGATGATTCTGAACCATCTACTGCAACCAATATTTTGGAAAATACTCCTTTTTTTGTTCTAGTAGACATATATGTATTGTATCTAATTGTCTATTTGTTAACTTTTTAATTATCTCTATTGTTATAGGTTGATTATTTTGATGCAATAATTGTTGCTGGTTAGGATTTATGCCTATATGGAGAGATAAAAGAGAGAATTAGTCAGTAATTGGATTAGCCCTAAAGCCAAGGTTTTAAGCACTTGTAATAAAAATATATATGCAATTTTTTATTTAGAACCGATTCATAGCAGTGTAGAATTTTTCTTCATATATATTTGAATCAACAACAATAATCGATAGAGAATATAACATCAAAATTGCTGTTGATGATGATGGAAGTAAAGATAAAAGGATAATAATACTATGTCCCAATTAGCAAAGTAGACTTATTATTCTTTATCGACAAGAATATCATCAGAAAAAAGGATAAATATAGGAAAATAGCACGGTGCAAGAAAATAGTACAGGAAAATAGCACGGTGCAAGAAAATAGTACAGGAAAATAGCACGGTGCAAGAAAATAGTACAGGAAAATAGCACGGTGCAAGAAAATATACAGGAAAATAGCACGGTGCAAGAAAATGTCAGTAGACGGGCTCTACATTTCCATCTTATATTCAGTTACGCTAATCCTAATCACTTGCTTCCAAAAGTATTCTAGATTTTTGTCTCAATCTAGTATAGATTCTAATAAGAGATTCCTATCCCTAACTGTTCAATCGATCTTCATATATAATTTGAAGAGGGCTATGTTCGTTGATGATGATGGATAAATAAAGAAGAAAGGACCTTGACATAGATAATAGATTTAAAATTCATGTGAAATTTGTTTCACATCCCTGGGTCTTCATCCTCTTCTGTTTATCTTCCATCGCTGCACCGAGATCTTCCTTTTGTCTCTCTATCATTTCCTTTAGATCTCTGGATCATTATGGAGCCGGTTCAGTCTTTTATTCTCTGCTGGCGATAATGTGGCTTCTGATCATCTGCAGTAGCAATAACAGCAGGAAAAACCTCAAAACTTGATTTTGGTGCGTATTATTATTAGACGTATACATTATCTTGTATCATTTTTTCTAATTTATCAACTGCAACTGAAAATGGTTGATCAGTAGCTATAAATTATCAATGTATGATCACCTGCTTTATTATCAGGCCAGTATCCATTTGGACAGTAGTCACAAATAGCATAGTTGAAATTATATTCACTTAATATGTTAAATCCATTTCTTGGAAACTCTTCTTTATAATAATTTAGCCAGCCTGGATGAAATACTCCATCATTATCTTGTTTATTCTCCACTTCATTTGTCGGTGTGTAAAATCCGCCTACTATAAGACTATTGCTACCATTACTACTACTAATACTACTAATAGACTCTTGATCTGTTATTACTGTTATGGTTCCTTTCATAAATTCATTCTCACTATCTATCATAGTATATTTTCCAACATCTAGGATTTTTGGTTCTGAACTGTTTGTATATTGCAAAACTTCAGTAGAATAAACAGTTTCTCCACTACTATCTATAATGTTAATAGTATGTGGATTAGGTGTATCCCAGGGAGCATCAGCATTAATAAACGATATAGCAGTTCCTTGTGGAATTACTAGATTAGTTGGAATAAAGTAAGGATTATGATCTGTAATCAGCTTATGTCTTTCATCTTCCAGACTCTCATGTGCTTCATTTGGTATAAACACCATTACTGTAGCATCTGCTGGTAATGAGCTGGGTAATGTCATTGACTCTGAGTTGAATACAGATTCAGCGTTAGGAATAACATTTGTTTCACTAGTTTGACTATATGCGTTATTCCATCCTTGTCCTACTGATATCGTTAGTAGCCATATTCCTATTATGGAAAATGCTAATTTGAAGAACAGATTATTATCATTATACATCACAAAATCATACGAGTCAATATATTTTATAAGGACTGTTGATAATAATTCTGGATAGGTATAATCCATATTATTGTATAAATAAATAAGATATGCATCAAATATGTTATTTAATTCAGATTCTAAAGTATATTTATATACAATATCAAAGAATAAACACTCGTATATGATGAGAGTGTGAACTAATGCTGGATAAGGTGAAATTATTTCAAATGTATAATACAGTTAATAATAAGAATATTGGTAATCCTCATTATTCACTTACCGACTCTACTTCACAGAATGAAGCTACTGATACCACTATTAAAGAAAAACCATTTTCCAAAACAATCCTCATTGTAGATGATGATCCTGATGTTGCCACAGTTTTCAGTATAGGTTTGGAAGATGAAGGATTTGAAGTATACTCATATAACGATCCCTTAGAAGCACTCTCAAATTTCAAGTCAAACTTTTATGATCTACTACTAATTGACATCAATATGCCAAAAATGAATGGCTTTGAATTATGCACACAGATATTAAAATTCGATGTTAATGTTAAGATTTGCTTTATAACTGCAGGAGAAACAAACATAGAAGCATTAAGAGAAGTGCATCCAACAATAAGCGTGGGATGTTTTATAAAAAAGCCTATTACAATAGATTATTTGGTAAAGAGAATAAAGGCAGAGTTAGAGTAGTAAGAACATAAGCTGGATCTTCGTTTTTGTCTGGTTTATATTTCACTATGCGACGGATTGGAGGACATTCTACTTTTTTCTAATTATGTTCTTAAAATAACTCCGAAGAATAATAAAATAGAAAAAAAAGTTGATGTCTTTTCTGTTGGAGACTTACATATCCATCAGAAAAACTGATTATTTATTGTAACCCATTTAAACTTGTTTGTCACTTACTTAAATCGGATAATAAAATGAGTAGTCAACCAAAAGAAGAAGGAGAAGTATTGCAGGAATCGGAAACTGAAGAGGAATTGATAGAAGAAGAAGATGCACCAGCAAAATAATATATTATTTTTTGAAAGAAAAAAATAGACAAATTGTATCAATGTTCATGTATGAATATAGGCGATAATGTCCTCGACATGTACAATTCACTTGTCTTTGGTGTTCTTCTATGATTTTTCTTTCTTCCATTTGTTCCTCTTATTTATGATATTATATTATTGGCATTAGATATAATAAAGTCATAGATTAGTCAAGAATAAAACTCCATATGCTCAAACTGAAGATGTATGTATGTATGTATGTATGTATGTATGATGTACGTTGTATTAAATCAGGTTGCAAAATAAAGTCAATTTGTCTCATACCCCACTGAACGCCGCTCATACAAGCAACACAGTTGAAATTAGCTCTGCTGTCTATCTTAGAGTAGGTTATACTTCTAAGAGAAGATATCGCGTGCATATCAGGTGGTTGCCCTTCTATTATTATTAAGAACTAATGTATAGTGTTATTCATATAATCTTAGATTAAGAATGTACGTAACTTTTCATATACCAAAGCTGTCTTTTCAACAAATGGTGAATGACCTGCATCTTCTATTTTTTCAAATTTAGCCCTTTGGAGATTCTCTGTAAACATACTAGCATATTCAATTGGTATAAGCTTGTCCTTTTCACCCCATATGATTAAACAGGGAATATCTTCAATTTGTTTTAATCTTTCTGATCCAAGCTGTGTTGTTGTACTGTTATCGAAGGCTGATTCAAATGCATGCTTTGCACCTGGCTTTTCAATTGTGTAATTAAACAAATCAACTAATACAGGAAGCAGCCTTGAAGGACGCGCATACAGATCCTCAAATACCCTTTTGACCTTTTCATATCTTGCTACTGGATCCGCTTGCATAGCTGCAACACGATAATCTTTCAGCAACGGAGTTGGCTCCTTAAGCATACCTGATGAATCTATCAACACAAGCTTTTCTATTAGATTTTTATTCTCTATTGAAACTTCTGCAGCTATATAGCCACCTAACGAGTGGCCCACTATGCTTATCTTCTCATTCTCTTTTATTCCAATCCTTTCTCTGAGGAAATCAACAATGAATTTGCTAAATCCTTTGATTGTATAATCTGCTGTATTTGGTTTATCACTTCCACCAAAACCTATTAAATCGACAGCGATTGTATGAAAATGTTCTGATAAAGCTTGTGGAATATCTCTCCAAACAATCGATGATGAACCAAGACCGTGTATAAATAAAACATGCTTATTTTTTTCCTTTCCATATTCATAATAAAACGCACGAACTTCTTTCTTGTCTGAAAGGGACATTTACAATGATCGTTAAAATTAGCACACTATGCTTTATCTAATTATCTATTACACTTATTGCTATGAAAAACCATAAAAGATAAAAAAAGTCAAAACCAACAATAATAAAAAGATTGTTAAGGAGATTACTCCTTTACATATTGGATGTAATCCCGACGGGCCCGTTACGATATTGGTTCTTTTAACTGGATTCTACTAAAATAAAGGTGTAAATAAAGAGTGAAAGTAGAACAGTAGAATCAGACCCAAACCCTTGGACACTTTATCTTTATGCGATGCAGTCGCCAGTTACAAGAGATAAGTATCAGAAAAGACTTGGCAAGTTCTTTGACTTTATTATATTGGAAGGTGCTACAATAGAAGATAAAAATAAGGTCTTTTAAAATGGGAAGAAAAGCTAGCAGGTATTGTATACATATATACATATATATATCTAATGCCATAGAGTAACAAACGGTTTTTGAGGCATATCCCACAGAAAAAAAAGAAACTTTCTTAATTACAAATACAAAAAACTTTAACTAGAAACCTTAGGACAACATTTCTTGTGCGCAAAGGTGTCAAAATTGGCATTACAGCTGCAATAGTTATAATAATAATAGGCGTAGGAGCTTATTATCTTGCTTCACCGCTCTTTATTTCAACTGAAGTTAATGAGCCACTACCTACAAGTGCAGTAGAATCAGAAGCATATCAAAAATTTATCACAATGAGTGAAGAAGAAAAATTAGATATTGCAAAACAGATGAGTCCAGAAGAAAGAGAGGACATAATGACTACTGCTTCTAAAATAAATAATAGTATCGATGAATCTATGGATCAGGTACAACAACTACAGCAACAAACACAGAATACTATAACAACTGCTAGTACATTGAGAACAGGGTCTTTCGTTGGTGTTGGAGACGGGATACATAATGCAGAAGGAGAGGCAAAAGTAATTCCATTCCAAGATGGAGACAGTAATATTTTGAGATTAGAAAACCTTAGAGTCACAAATGGGCCAGATCTATATGTATATCTTGCTACTGATAAAACTGCATCAGATTTTGTAAATATTGGAAAATTAAAAGCTAATAACGGTAATCAAAATTATGATATACCTGCAGGAACAGACTTGACAAAATATGATACTGTTCTGATATGGTGTAGGCCATTTTCTGTTCTGTTTGGTAGTGCAGAGCTTAGCTCAGTTACCTAATAAGATTAGTTGAATGTACCTATAGACACGGTGACAAAATAGCGTCTAATCTAGGGAGTATAAGTAAATCTAGAATAAAATGAATTTCTTCCAGTATTGTCCCATTCTAGCCCATGATCTCTGTATGTGTGTTTAGTAGAGCGTGCAATAATAGGATCATAGTCAGGTGCAATTGCAAATGCTGGATTAACCACTTTTGATTCTTTATTTGTATCACTACCAGTCATTCCTTCTATTTCAAGCTCAAGAGCAGAAGGTATCTTTATTTTACGTCTTTTTTTACCCTCAACTATAAATTCAATTGGAACCGATCTTATTCCCATTACTTCTCCAATGTGAGGGATTAATGCACCAAAGAAGTTACCACCAACCTGACCTGTAAATATCTTTGTTAACGCATCTTTTTGATCGTTGCTTGCTCTCTCATCTAGATAAAGAGCCATCTTCATCTTTGGTCCTGTAAACATATTGCCAGGAGCATAAAAGACAGCAGCTGCATTAAGATTATCAAGGTTTGTTGTATTATTACCATCACTAAAATGGCCATTCTCTATATGCCAAGCTCCTACTGCTTTGCAGTCTCCTTCAGTTGGATCTAACATAAAAACACATGGACAAATACTCTTGCAATTACATCCATCAAAATAATCTCCTTCAAGTCTCCAGTTTGTACCATTGTCTTTCATAATAAGTGACTATGTTATCATTGCTGTGAGATATATATATTGAAGTACTATGGCTATCTGTGATAACACTTTGATTGATTATGTTCTTGAGTATATCTATCCATAGTTTAAAGGAGGGGATGATGCGCTAGGAGAAGATGGAAAAACAAGAATTTGGAATATGGCCGCCAACCGGATTCTGTTTGTTTAGAGGAATATATTCAAGATGAGATAAGACCTTTTCGTGATGCAGATGCAATTGAAGGTTAGGATTGTGAAATATAAAAAGTGAAAACAGATATTGGAAATACAAGGATCGAACCCTTATTTGGAAGCAAAGTATAATCTCTTGTTCTCTTAGTTTATTATCTTCCTCATCGCGTTCTACTTTATCTGAATGGTCGTAAAACCGTTTCATAAACGCTTCAGAGTCTACTAATTTAATTGCATATATTGACACTGCAGCATCAACTTCATTGCCTTGATTCGTTCTTTTACTTCTATTTTTGGATTATCTATGATCAACCACAAATTCTTCATCAGTTCCCCTACACCATCCAAACCGTTCTGTTGTTCATAACACATACGCTGAGCTAGCTCCCTGTTTGCAGCACTACTAGTCTGGTTTCTGATAAAATCGATGTCTCTAGAAATAGTAGGCTGACTGATGTGCAAAGTACTGGAGATCTCATATTGAGAATATCCTCTGATAAGTATAATTCACGCACTTTATTTCTTCGCCAGTCTATCTGCTTTCGATACTTCTTATGTGTAATTTCTGCTCCAAGGTTCTTTTGTGTGATAGTAGAACAATCTTCCAAATGTATATTACCTCTTTATTTGCGATACAGATATTAAAACTTGTGATAATTATGATAATTATTTTCTAATCTTATTAATAATTATTATTCATACTCTAATCATACTCGTGCTTCTTTCTTTTATCAATCTGAGCACAAAGAATAATATCATTCAAAAGGGACCCCCAGTCCATCGCTATTATGATGAAAGATTACGATAGAATATGAATTCAAAAATACTAAATGGTAACAAATTTTTGTTATTTTTATTCTCGTTTGGTCTATCATGTTAACATTTTTGGTAACATAATTTTGTTAACATCTTAAAATTGCGATAGTGATAGATTTGTTAACACTCCTAAAATTATGGTAAGATAACATTTTTGCATGTTAACAAAGCAAAAATCACTAATGCACATACTACATGAGTAACAACATCTATACACCATTACACCTGCTTACAAATTTTTTCCAAGAAAAATTCTCCTGCTCTATAAGAGCTTCTAACAAGTGGACCGGAGGCGACATAAACAAATCCCATTCGCTCTGCAATTTCCCTAAACCAATTAAATTTTTCTGGCGCAATAAATTCGATAAGTGGCAAATGCTTAGGAGTTGGTTGAAGGTATTGACCTATAGTCAATATACTTACTCCAACTGATCTCAGATCCATTCATTGTCTGAATAACTTCTTCTTCTGATTCTCCAAGACCTAGCATTATAGAAGATTTTGTATAAATCAACGAATTGATATCCTTAATTTTTTTAAGAACTGAGAGTGATTGTTCATATGAAGCTCTAGCATCTCGAACTTTAGGTGTAAGTCTAGGTACGGTTTCGATGTTATGACTTATGACTTCCGGTTCAGATTTAACTATCTTTATTATTGAACCGTCATCTCCCCTGAAGTCAGGGATCAGCGATTCTACTATTATTGTAGGGCATAGAAGTTTTATTGCTTTGATTGTCTTAGCTATGTGTTCTGCTCCTCCATCCTCTAAATCATCTCTACATACAGAAGTAATTACTACGTATCTTAATCCCCATTCTTTAATTGCCTTAGCGACTCTTTCGGGTTCACCTGTATCAAGCAAAACTGGTTTACCGCTATTAACAGCACAAAATCTACATCCTCTACTACATATGTCTCCCATGATCATAATTGTAGCTGTTCCTGTTCCCCAGCACTCTGATATATTAGGACATCTTGCTTCTTCACAAACGGTGTGAAGATTTAGGGACCTAAGTGATTGTTTGACCTTTGTATAGTTTTCTCCTGCAGGAGCTCTTACTCTAAGCCACGCTGGTTTTTTTATTAGTTCCATTTTTATCCTTTTAACTAAGCACAACAGTCATAATAATAATAACGGTTAATACTCATCACTCGTTAATTATATTTTGCTGGCTTACATATAATGAAAACACCCTTTTATGATATTCATAGATCCTCTGGAGCAAAAATGCTAGACTTTCATGGATGGGAAATGCCTCTACACTATTCTTTTGGAATAATCAATGAGCATCTCAATACTAGAACAAACGTTAGTTTATTTGATGTCTCACACATGGGTCGTTTTGAAGTTAAAGGCACCGGTGCCTATGATTGCCTACAAACTTTAGTAACTAATGATGTCTCAAAATTAAACAACCATCAGGCGTTATATTCTCCCATATGTTATGATAATGGTAGAATAATAGATGATTTAATCATATACATGATTAATAGAGAGAAATTCCTTATTGTAGTTAATGCTTCAAATAGAGAAAAGGATCTAGAATGGATTATTAAGCATTCTAACAACTCAGCAACTGTCGTTGAAGATGTCAGCGATAAAATTGCTCTTCTAGCACTCCAGGGCCCTCTTGCTCAAAATCTCCTAGAGAAAGCAGCAATGGTTGGTATAGACCTGAATCAGTTAAAGCCATTTGATCTTAATATTACAAATATTTTTGGAATAGAATGTATGATATCAAGGACCGGTTATACAGGCGAAGACGGTTTTGAGCTATTCTTTGATTCTTCAAAAATAGACATTTGGGATAAGCTCATACAGTTAGGTTCCCCCTCATTTAACATTAAACCAGCTGGTTTGGGAGCCAGAGATACACTCAGACTAGAAGCGGGTTTGATGCTTTATGGGAATGACATAGATGCAAATACTACTCCTTTAGAGGTCCCGCTTAGGTGGACGGTAAAACTTGAAAAGAAAGAGTTCATTGGAAAGAAAGCTTTGATAACCCAGCAGATAAATAGAAAGCTTGTAGGGTTTGAGGTTCTAGAAAAAAGGGTAGCGAGACACGGAAATGAAATATTAATGGATAGCCAAAAGGTAGGTTTTGTGACAAGTGGAAGTTTTTCACCAACTTTAAAAAAATCTATTGGCTTTTGTTTTGTACCAATGCACGTTTTGTCTAATGAATTAATTGAAATTAATATTGGTGGTAAATTGTATAAAGCAAAAGTTCTTAGTAGTACGCGATTCTATAAGCGAAAATAAAAAATTTTTATGGCTTGCATAATATTAAAAATAGATCTTTGTGATTGAGGATATAAAATTTACAAAAGAACACGAATGGATTGTAACCAAGGAAGGATTATCTGTTATGGGAATCTCAGACTTTGCTCAGAGACAACTTGGTGATATAGTTTCGATAGAACTGCCTAAGGTTGGTAGTATATTTAGACGGATGCAATCAATGGCCATAATTGACTCAGTAAAGGCTTCTTCAGATATATATTGTGCTGTAAGTGGAGAAGTTGTGGAGGTTAACGAGGAGTTGCTTGAGCATCCTGAGTGGATAAATCAGTCTCCATATGAATCAGGTTGGATCGTAAAAGTGAAACCATCGAATATGGAGGAATTTAACGATTTGATGACAACTGAGCAATATAACAAGTTCATTGGTGAAATGGAAGGAGGAGGAGAAGGAGGAGAAGAAGATGATCAAAGAGGAGGTAGATAGTAATCATAATGAATTACACACCAATAATTACAATGTAAATAATCAGTTACATTATTTTGTTATTGACCAATTGCCATATCAAGTTCCTTTTCTTTCCCCTTTTGACTTTAAGTTTCAAGAATCAAAGAACATTTTAAATCGATGATGATACTATCTTCTTGTCTCTGATGTCTTTAGAGCATACATAAAGATTGTCATTAGGTATTGCTCTTCTTAGATAACGTGTAGGCTATTCACATATCATTATAGTAAGCCTAAATAAAGCGTCAAGATTGGTATGGGCCGGGTCGTTTGTGAACCGTTATCGACACAAAATTTGGGCCCAAAATGGTATGTAAATCAAATTTTACACTATTATGGCTCTCACTTATAGGCTCTTAATGAATGTATTATTAGATAAGCATTGGTCCGGGTTCGGTGGGATGCAAATGAAATTCAATCTAATCCTAAGATACTTAATATTTAGTCTATTATGAAAATGTATTATGAGAATGTGATACTTAATAATATGTTCATATAATCTTTCTACTCAGCTCCTTAATCTAATATAATGTTGCAATATACATATTCAATTAATCCCTTAAAAAATTAGCTAGATGCATGTTTGATATAATTTATCGAAATCTTGTATATTGGATAATTGTAGCGTGCCCGAATTCATTTAATTCATAAAAATATTTCACCTCTGCTATATCCCTAGTGTTGGAAACAAAGGATCTAGCATTAAACTTGTCATAACAAACTATTCTACTATCCTTGCTTGCAAAGTTAGCCAGGTAAAATTGGAGAACAAGGTGTTGTTTTTTGTAATGAACCACGGTATTTCATCTCTTCTGAGTTTCACGGTAACAGCACTACCCATATTTATATAACATTTGACGGGAAGTGTAAAGGTTTAGTAAATATAGGACGTCTAGGGGTAGATCCCCTGCATATCTGATACTGAACTTAAATGATCTATGATTTTATATATGAAAAAGTGATGTTTAGGGATATTTGATTTACAGAAAACTATCTTTAGGTATGTTATTGTCGACTTTAGTCATGATATCTTTTTTTATTTTCTCTAACACTTTTTTTCAAAATCAATTTCAATTGGCATATAGTCAGCAACAGACTTCTATAACGAATATTTCCAATTATTCCTCTAAAAATGAAATATCAGATGCACTTTTGGAACAATTTAAGGAAATAGTGTTTAAGCAATTATCAAGCAACTCTTCCAACAAGATTGCTATGTCCAATTCTAGCATTCCAGTACCAATCGTTGTGGGCATTGTAACTACAAATGGAACTCAGGTTTCTGGATACGGGAATATTTCAAGTTCCAACAATACGAAGGTTGATGGAAACATTGTTTTTGACATAGCATCCATATCAAAAACATTTGTAACAATTATTTTGGCAGACATGATAAAACAAGGCTTAGTCAATCTAGATGATCCCATTGAAAAATATCTTCCAACCAACAACATAACCGTACCCTCCTATAATGGACACAAAATAACACTGGAGGATTTAGCAACTCACACTTCAGGTTTGCCTGATTTCCCAACAGGCTGGATTAGAAACCACAGTTACACCACTCAACAGGTCTATGACTTTCTTTCAAATACAACTCTATCAAGTGAACCGGGGATTAACGCAGATTACTCTGACATAGGAATGGGTCTTTTAGGTCATATTTTATCTCTAAGGACTGGTGTTTTATTTGACCAACTAGTAGAGGATAGAATCCTTAATGTTCTTGCCATGAATAGTACCGGTATGCGCATGAATGCGTCAGGAATATCAGTTCCTGAAGATATCAAATCCAGATTTGCTAAAGGCCATATCGCAGGCAAAGAAGTCAATTTGGAGTTTATACCGGAAACAATTCAGTCGGCTGGCGCCATGTATTCTACAACCGATGACTTGCTAAAGTATCTATCAGCAAACATTGGGCTAATACAAACCAGGATTAAAGATGCAATACAGGAAACCCACCTAATAAGACATTCGTTTGGACATTCGCTTGCAGAATCTTCAGACCATAAATCGCTTACAGAAGATTACATAGGTTTAGGGTGGACAATAACAACGGATTTCGGAAAGCAGGTTATTTGGCATACTGGTTCGATAGACGGATATACCAGTATAATAGGGTTTAATCCCAGCACACAAATAGGTTTGGTGATATTATGTGGTTGCGATTATACCGACTATTCACCATCAGAGCTGATAAATCTTGCAATTCCTTTTCTTCTTTATTATGCATGATCGTATTCTCCATGGTCGGATCATTTGTGAACTGTTATCGAACGAATTTGCGACCCAAGAGATATGAATCAAATTTGACCTGATAGGTGGAGCCATTTACTTCATTACGTTATCAATAAGCGCAAAGTTAGAGGAGCGTTGGTCCGGGTTCAGTGGGATGTGTGGGACAGATTTGACTCAATAATCCCACTCAACTTAATAGAGATCTCCATTAAAATGTAGAGTATATTACTGTGTTAACAAGGAGCGAATAATCAGCATATTAATACTAATAGGGCTATTTGGTGGTCCTATTGCTAGCTTTTGCCAGATTATCATGCTCCTCCAGTAAAATGTCCATCATTCACAGTCTGTATTTTGTAAACTATATTAATCATTTTTGGATCAAGTGTTAATATCTGGAATATTGCTATAAAATTTCATAAGTTTTTGTTTTACATTATTATATTATTATATCGGACTTTTAATATACTACTACTTCTTCTTCTAGATCGGAGAAAATTTTCCTTGTCAACAGAAGAAAAACATAATGAGGCTTTAGCTCACCGTTTCCATATGGATATCTTTCAAAATGGAAACTTGTCAACAGCAGATGAGATTCTTGCTCCAGACTTTATTTGGCGAAATCCTGACTATTCCTTCTGAGCTGACAGAGAGGACCAGACAACGTAAAGAAAATTGCTTCTGAGCCATAGATACAATGCCTGATCTTCAAATTACTCATGATGATACTATAGCCAAAGGAGATAAAGTAATGATTCGCTGGACAATGACAGGTACACCTAAAAAAGAGATTTTTGGCATACCTTCTAGCGATAAACCAGTAAGCACTATAGGTTTTGATCTATTTCGTATTTCCAGAGGAAAGATAATGGAAATGTGGCAGCAATTTAGCACTGGTAAATGGTCATAGTGTAAATGTTATATTTACAGGACCCACTAAAAAGGAATGATATCATAACGGGTTCGGTGGGATGCGGGACACTAGTGTATGAATCTGCTTGCACAATGTAAAACGATTTAATCTAAGAGGGTTATACTAATTTGTTTTTAACTTAAGATATAATTATCTTCGAATTTTAATTTGGCAGCGGCATAGGCCAAGGCTAACTTTCAGCTAGCATCTCATCCGAAACAGGCATTTGATTAAAAGACAATTCTCTTTGCTTTATCTGCTACCTTTCATGAACTTCATCTTTGTCTTCTCCTAGTCTTCTTCATAGATTATGATTTTGGTAGCAAAGTATACAGACATATATAATTCTAAATATAAATATCCATTTTTAGACGACATACTTGATAATTGGAGAATAAGTTAAAATGGAAATAAAAAGGTTTTATGATAAATACAGAAATTATATTCTCCTTAACAAGAATATCATCATTTCTGGGATATTCGCCTTCTTTGCAGGCGCCCTATTCACCCAGTTGTATGCACAGTATGATAAAAATAATCTAACTAATTCTGTAGTTACCTTATCAATAGAATATGCAATTTACATTCCACTTTTTGCGCTACTATTTTATATAGACAATAGACAAAGATACATCGATCCTTTAACAGGAAAGAAATATAAAAACAGGATAAAGAGTGATATCAAAAAGCTAATAGCAGCATTTTCTATCTCTGAACTGATATTCTCTTTTGCAAAAATAGCGATTCATTATGAATTGCTCCAAATGTATAGAGTAGAACCATATCAGGCATCAATGATCGGCTCACTAGCAGCATGGGCAATATTTTTAGTATCAATAAACTTAAGTGTAAAGGCTGTTAAACTGTTTCGAAGTCAAAAATAATAAGCATTGCGTGCCTGATGTATCAAGAACTTTGGTCTTGAATATCTAGAACTTTTTCATCATATCTGTCCTTACTAACATGTTTTGACATTTCAACTGCACCACGTAACTAGATGCAGCTATTAACAATCAGTTAATAGCTGAGAATACTACTTTTGGAAAGGCAGTAAATGATACAGTACATAAGTTTTACATTTTATACGATCCTGAAGATGATGGGTTAAAAGTTAATCAATTGGGTGATAATCATAGTCCGCTAGGTTAGTTGGAGCCCCAAATGGGACTGCCTTCTTAAATTATAATGATACAAATGTCGCTTATGAAATACCTCCTTTTTTTCTGATGCAGATGGGGATGGTAACGTGCAGGAATGTTTTGAGGATATCAAACCTGTACGTGTATGGGGAGACAATCATTGTGGATATATTGGTTTTAGAAATCCTTTTGCGGGTTCATTCAGTGATGATGGTGCTATGAATGTAGTCGTTAGAGATTGATAAAGTCCTAGTTTTTTTATATTAGATGGATGTCTGCTATTCATTGTCTTTTGTAAATAAAACTTGGTCATGGTAAATGACTTGAGCCGTCTGATACCATTTCCCTGCAGCTGAGTCTCTTTTGTTGTTTTTTGCTTACTATCGATCTTCGTATTATTGAGAGTTTATTCTTAGTGCTTTGTCCGCTATAGAGTTGGTTATAATTTGTGTTATCTATCTATAGGTAAGCATGTCCTAGGAGAAAGTCCTTAGTCTTATTATTCTTCTCCATCTCCACCGCCATCGCCATCTCCTCCATCTCCATCGCCGCCATCGCCATCTCCTCCATCACCATCTCCTCCATCTCCATCGCCGCCATCGCCATCTCCTCCATCTCCATCGCCGCCATCGCCATCTCCTCCATCACCATCGCCGCCATCGCCATCTCCTCCGTCGCCAGTCGAAACTTCAATGTCACCACCGTCATCATCTCCATCATCAGTACCGCCATCTGAAGTTTCATCATCTCCTCCTTCACCAAATTCTGCTATTGATGCATCATCATCTGCTCCTGCATCATCATCATCGTCTGCAAGTTCACCATCATCTTCTGTTGGTGATTCTGCTGATGGCAATTCTGCTTCTAATTCACCATCATTATCTTCCGCTGCTCCTGCTATAGGTAGTGATTCACCTTGTCCTTGTCCTTGTAGCTGGCCTTGTCCTTGTCCTTGTAGCTGGCCTTGTCCTTGTCCTTGTAGCTGGCCTTGTCCTTGTCCTTGTAGCTGGCCTTGTCCTTGTCCTTGTAGCTGGCCTTGTCCTTGTCCTTGTAGCTGGCCTTGTCCTTGTCCTTGTAGCTGGCCTTGTCCTTGTCCTTGTCCTTGTAGCTGGCCTTGTCCTTGTCCTTGTAGCTGGCCTTGTCCTTGTCCTTGTCCTTGTTGCTGGCGCTGTGATACTATTATTTGTGGGTTAAAGTTATTTACTATTCTGGAGCTTCTGTTGTTGTCACCTCCGTCACCTCCACCGCTGCTTTTAACCACATTTTTGATAACTGTTGTAGTTTGGCTGCTTTTACCACCATCATCTTGATTTACAAGCTGTAGTATTGCTTGTGCTAAAACACCATTAGGATTCTGTGTTATTTGAGTTGCAATCTGAAATATAGATTGTGCAGTAATAGATTTTCCTTGTGCTTGGGAAATTTGAAGAGATATCTGTATAATTACTGCTTCAACCTTTTCTACAGGAACACCTGCTCTATTAGCTAATATTTGTGCAGCCTGTCTTATAACTTGATTAACATTCTTCGATCCACCACTTGCTTGTTGAACAGCTGCATTGGATAGAGACTGTGTTATATTCTGACTACCGCCACTACTAGCTTTCTCTTGTACTGTTTGTTGAGCAATCTGTACAATATTACTACTACCAGATGCTACTTGTTGTGCAAAATGAGATAGTACTTGTGATAGAGGACCAAAAGGATATGCGTTAACCTGTGATGATATCTGACGAATTTCTTTAATAGCTTCTGCTTGACTGGATGTTTGGGCTGTTTGTTTTGCTAATTGTACAAGTATTTGCTGTACATGGGTTGCATTAGTACCAGGATTAGCATTTGATACTTGTTGTGCAATCTGTTTTATTACTTGGCTTAGACCAACCTGTTTCTGTTGAGAAGGTTGCTGTTGCACCTGACTGTTGACTCCAATTTGTAATGCGGGAACAAGAGCTAATCCAGTTAATAATACTATCGATAATACAATAACTGCTAATTCTGAGAAAAATTTAAGATGCATGTATGTGAATCTTCCTAATAATGAGGTTATTTATAAGATTTTATACCTTTAGATCTAATTGCTGTTTTCCTCTGCAACATTCTCTTTCTAATATATATTAGAGATTGAACCTTTCCAGTAAATCAATTCGACAAGCAATTTCGTGGTTCTCTTAATAATTATCGCCTGCTACTATAACCCTAACCATAAATGATGTCACATTCGAAGATTGTTGAATGTCAGTATATATCCCATAAAATATTACCAGTATTTGCATTTGCTCTGATCTCAACCCATCTTGTATCTCTATTTTCAGTCATACTGGCATAGGGATATTTATCAAGATCATAACGCATAGATTTATCCTTAAAAGTTGCAATCGGAATGGTCTTATAATAGAGATTCAGTTGTTGTTGTCTATTCTGTATATCATTATTATTATCAGACACAGAGCGTTTTATTGTATTGTCTACTATGAGAATAGCCTTTTCTGTTTCAACGGATATGGGTATATCATTTGCATTATCAACTTTTTTAAAATCTAAATCTATATCATACACATATCTTGGAATCCAGAATAAGCCTCTAGTCCAATGACGACCAATTATCGTCATGACGTTATCATTGTTGTTATTATTACTGCTATTATCGTCATTGATCTTGTCCTCATTTACTAGATATTGAACAATAGATGCATATACTTCAAAGTAGTTGGAAGTAACATTTGTTGTTATTAACATTGTGGTATTTGTCAATCCAAAAGCTCCTATTGCTATAATGACAACAAATGGTAAGATTTCTTGAATCTTTTTATAACTAATTCTACTTGACAGATACACTATCATCCTAGCAGCCGCAATGCAAAATGCAGGTAATAATGGAATCAAGTGAAAGAATGAAACAAAATCTATAATGAAGAGAAAGATAAGAAAGGGAATAGACCATAACAAAAGCATGAAATCCCTTTTTAACTCTGCAAAAATAATTCCAGCAATTCCAAGTATGAATAAAACTGGCTCAATTTGAAACAGGTATTTTAGTGAATTTAAGAGTGTAGTGCCTATTGGAGAATCACTAGTAGTCTGTCTCTCTGCATGCCATACTACATCATTTAGCCAGAGATTAAAATCGCCATTCAATATAGCATCTAAAGGCCAGATTAATGGTATTGAAATCACGGGAATAAACCATAAACCCAAGACCTTCCAATTCTTATTAGTAGATGTATAAACAAGATATCCAACTAATGGAATCATTGTAAATATCGGAATCTTTGTAAGAATAGCCAATCCTAACAAAATGCCTGAAAGTAAAACTAGGAGAATGTTTTTGTTGTTCTTGATATTGTAGTCTCTTTTCTGATCTTTTGTATATAGTGCAAATAATATCGATGAGAGAAGAAGAGGTAGAATCAGGGATTCTAATAATATCTTTCTTAATATCCAGGTTATTGGCATTACAGCAAAGAGAATAGATGCAATTAGTGCAACAGTCCTGTTATTATAGCGACGCCCTGCTATTTTATATAAAAGAAAAGTATCAAATACGGCAAGTACTCCCATCACCACTCTTGGAACAAGATGCAGCATTTCGATAGAATTAGTTGTATCACCATCAGCACCAGCAGCAGAAGAAGAAAAAAGATTCAATGACGCTGGGTAACCGGCCAACGCTAACATTCCCGCTAAAAAATATTGTCCAAAATACGGATGATCATATGGATGTGGATAAATGTTGCTTTGTTCATGATGGTGACCCAAACCTTCCAATATATGCATGGTTCTGTGCATGTATTGGCCCTCAACAACCCATATAGATGGAAATCCTATAGGGTTCCAGAGATGAGTAAATGCGGATAGGAGTAAAGGTATAGATAGAAAAAATATGGATTTATTATTATTATGGCTAAACCGTTTAAAGATGTGATAAATATTCTGAGTCAGATAAGGTCAAGAGTTTTTTATGGATTATATATTTTATGAAATTTACGTGGTTTAAGGTTATAGTTTTCAGCAAAAGATATAGTTTAACATAGGTTCGATAGAATGTAAAAGAAGATAGATTCGACCTTATAACATTCTGTGACCATTTTTTGCACAATAACAATTAGAGCTACTACAGTCATTATGTCTTCCATGGTTACAAGTTTTACATATTGTTCTTGAGCTTGTTGCAGTTCCACTACTGCTGGATTCAATATATTCCCTCTGGTCTAATGGAATATTATCCGAATAGTGCTTCAATTAACAATAGTATAACCTTATCTCAATAATAAAATCTATTGAGGTATTTCAATATGTTATACATTAGTTTTCTAATTTACAACGAAGTTCTGAAAATTTTTTTCATCAACTCTGCATTCTTAGGATTTGACTACATTTTGCAACTCAGACTATTGTAGGATGTAATTCATCAGAAATTACATTTTTCGTTTAAATACTTCAGAGGAGTAAATTCGATCTATGGAGGAATGGGATCCAGACAATAATGATTTTGTATTGAGATGTAATAGTTGCTGGAGAACAAACAAAAGCAAGCATGTCAAAATCATCCGTACTTCACGTGAAAAATATTATTGTGAAAAATGTTTGAATGTATATGATAATCTATGCCATTGCTAAATCCAAAGAATTGGCCTAATTGTATTAGAAGATTACGGACCCAGAGGGATTTGAGCTTTGCCGATAGGGGGCTCATTCTATTCGGTTATTAAATGAAAACGGTTTATTGGGCCGGGTCGTTTGTGAACTGTTATCGACACAAATTTGCGGCCCAAAATTCTCCGTGACGCTATGATTTTAAAATAGGAGGCTTTTAAAAGAATACTCATCAGCCGATAAGCCCAGCTTTATATATAATATCAGAGAGTAACGTTCCTATTGCATTATAGTTTTTTTCTAACGTGGATTCAAGGTTCTGCTCTTTTTCATTTTGCACCCATATGGAATAATATTTTGCTACAGCTTTCAAAAAGTTGAATGCTGCAGGATTATTGTTCGCTACATACTCTAAACCGTTAACTGTATACTGGTTGATATACTTATAACTTATAGGCAGACTACCAACAACTACATTTGTATTTTCTGGAATTACTTTTTTTATATTATCAATTTTTCTTAAAAGAACTTCGTAGTCGGTAAGGTGGTTTATGATCAATGACATTTGGACCAACGAATTTGTATTATACTTAATTACCTCTGCCAATTTAGGAAATATAGTAGTAGCAATACTCCAGATGATTATTAACGGAAAATACTCTTCAAAATTTTCTTGTGTTACTGTAGAAAGAAAATAAACCAAATTCAAGATTCTTTTTATCTTCCTTGGATTCGCTGGACATCCATCAGTTATTAGTTGACTCTCCTTAGGAGGCAGAGATGAAGCTAACATTTCTATGTACTGCTTTATTTCGCTCTCTTCCTTTGGAGGTAAAGATAATTTTAATTGAAATATTTTGTCAACATAATCCCTTCCTTCATAAGATCTAATTAGAGAAGGTATATGTTTTGTTTCCCATGCACTCTCTATCTTGCTCATATCTACAGCAAAGACGAAAACCGCACCTTTTGCATTAAAGAACATCTTTATGGCTTCAAGTATGTTTAGTATATTTTCTATTGAACACCTATCTAAATCATCGATAAACACAATCATCCTTTTTTTACCTATCATTTTCTCTAATTCTTCAGTAATTGTTGAAATTTTACTAACAGAATCGTTAAAACGCCTATGAACTTCATCCAGATCTAATTGAACAGTCCTTCGTAAGGCAATATCTGATGAAACTAATAGAAGTGCCTTTAGAGCTTTTACAAATTTTGACTTTGTTGTAAACTCATTAGCTATCTTCTGCATCAATGCTAATGTAGGATCTAATCTTTCATACTCCCAAGCATCAAACCACATGACTCTCCAATCCTTGTTTCTAATATTCCTTTGAAGCATTTCAAACGCTTGGCGAAGTAAGGAAGTTTTTCCACTTCCCCATTCTCCATGGATTACAATAGAATATGGAGTTGGGAGTTGCTCATTTTGTAGAAGAGTTGTTATCTGTTTAGCAAATTCGCTAAAATGAAATAATTCTGACTTTTTCGCAGGTTCGTCATTAACTAATCGTAGATTCTCAAGAACTTTTTGTTTTTCCAACTTAATATTTAAGGTATATTTCATTAGTTGAATTTTAATATTGTATTTGTTAACTGTCCGCTATACAATTTTTAGAAAGTCATTATTGTCTCATTGTAAAAAGAGAAATGGTTAAAGTCTACTGGGCTTTTATTTAACCGATAGGGACAAAGTGGTCTATTTATCTAAGAAGAAAGAACAACAAGAATCATCTTCTATACCAGTTAACTATACTTTATTTAATCAAAAGATAACATTTGAATTCTTAAAGTCTCATCTATGGGCTGCAGCTGACATTCTTAGAGGCTCTTTAGATCCAGCGGATTACGCCAGCCAATTATGACTTTATTATTTATTAAGAGACTTAATGATACCTTTGAAGAAAATGCTGAAAAGCTAGTCAAAGAAGGTAAAAGTCAAAAGGAAGCTTATGAGAATAAGAACCGACATTACTTTTTTATTCCTAAAGAAGCAAGATGGTCTGTTCTTTCTAAAACATCAGAAAATATTGGTGAAAAAATAGACCATGTATGTAGAATTATAGAAAGAGAAAATCCTGATTTAGATGGTGTTCTTACAAATACAACATATAATGATAAAAGAAAATATCCTGATGATAGACTACGCAAATTAATATCTCATTTTAATTCTCCAAGACTTAGAAATTCAGATTTAGAAAGCACTGATATTTTTGGTGATGCCTTTGAATATCTTTTGGAACAGTTTGCAGATGAGACAAAGAAATCAGGTGGCAACTTCTTTACTCCTAAGGAAATTGTAAGACTTTTGGTTAATCTGGTTGAACCTAAAGAAGGTATGAGTATTTGTGATCCTACTTGTGGTTCTGGTGGTATGCTTATTGAATCTATGAAATATGTAGCACAGCATGGTGGAAATCCAAGGAATTTAGTTTTGGAAGGACAAGAAGCTAACTATGGCACAGTTGGTATGTGTAAAATGAATATGGTTCTGCATGGTGTATTAGATTTCAAAATAGAATATGGAGATACATTAAGCAATCCAAAACTTGTAGAAGGTGGAAGACTCAAAACCTATGATAGAGTATTAGCCAATTTTCCATTTAGTATGGATTGGGATAACAAAATTGCAGCCAAAGATCCATACAATCGTTTTAGATTTGGAATTCCTCCTGAGCAAAGACAAGGCTGATTTTGCATTTATACAACATATGTTTTCAAGTCTTAAATGAAAATGGACAAGCTGCAATAATTTGTTCTCAAGGTATTTTGTTTAGAGGAAATGAAGAAGAAGAAATTCGTGAAGAATATGATAAAAGAGGATATTATAGAAGGAATAATTGCTCTACCTCCAAAGTTATTTTATGGAACTGGAATACCAGGTTGTGTTCTTAATTCTTAAATAAAAAGAAACCTGAGAATCGAAAAAACAAAATAATTTTCATTTATGCAGCAAAAGATTATGAAGAAGGAAAAGTTAGAAATAAATTAAGAGAATCAGATATAAAAAAAATAGTTTCTGCATTTAAAAATTACAAAGATATTGAAGGATATTGTCATATTGCAGATTTTGATGAATTAAAGGAAAATGAATTTAATCTAAATGTTCCAAGATATGTAGATATTTCTGAAACAGAAGAGGAAATTGATATTCAAGATACAATTGATGAATTAAAGAAATTAGAAAAAGAAAGACAAGAAATTGAAATTCAAGTTAATACAAATCTAAAAGAATTAGGATTTAAAGTTTAGAAATGCAAGTTCAACTAAACAAAGTCAGGATATAAATACATCAAGTTATAATTAATGATCAATCAAGAAGTTCCTGAAGATTGGCAGATACGTAAGCTATGGAGCTTTGCTAAAGAGATAAACCTGAGATATTCTGAATACAAAGACGGTTCCAGTCTATATCAGTAACGAAATATAGAGGATTTGTAAAGTCTCTTGAATATTTCAGAAAGACAGGTCTATAGCAAAGATATTGAGAACTATAAATTGTAGAAAAAGGAGATTTTGCATATGCTACTATTCATTTAGACGAAGGTTCTCTTGGCTTGTTAAGAGAATTTGACCGCGGATATATCAGTCCAATGTATACTGTTTTCAGGACCGATAACTCAATAAACTCTGATTTTCTTTATCTTTTGCTAAGAAGTAACTTTTACCTTCAAATATACAATGCTATTGGAAAAGGATCAATTAATAGAAGAAAATCTATATCTTTTGATAATTTATCCCAATTAAAAATTCCAATGCCTAGTGTGAAAGAACAACGAAAAATTGCATTTATTCTTTCAAAAGTAGATGAACTAATCCAAAAAACAGACCAAATAATTGAGCAAACTCAAAGACTCAAGAAAGGTTTGATGCAGAAGTTATTGACTAAGGGAATTGGACATACTAAATTTAAGAAGACAAGAATTGGTGAAATTCCTAGAAGAATGGCAAATTGTTAGATATGAAGGAGTTAGTAAGTTCATATAAAAATGGCATTTATAAGGAACAGGCATATCACGGACATGGCATATTCTATATAAGAATGTTCAATATAGGAGATGGTAAAATTAACAGCACTGAAACTCCACTATTTGGAAGATGACCCCCAATGAATTAGGTTGATTATAGGACTCAGACCTGGTGATATACTACTGAACAGAGTAAATGGGAGTACTGACTTAGTAGGTAAGGCGGGTATACTGGAGGAAGATATTGGACCATGCTGTGTTTGATGCCATGATTATAAGAATCAGAGTTTTAAAAGACCATTGTCTTCCACAATTTCTTAACTATTTCTTGAATACTAACGTATGCTTCAGACAGATTCGGGGCTTAATCAAACATGTTAACCAATCCTCCATAAATCAAGAAGATTTAGACTCAATAAATGTTGCACTTCCGTCTATCTCTGAACAACATAAAATAATATCAATCATTTCAATAGTAGACAAAAAAATACAATTTGAAGAAAGAACTATGATTATGATTAAGGAATATCAAAAAAGGTTTAATGCAAAAGCTCCTAACAGGCAAGATAAGGGTTAAAGTATGAGCAATATTGTCGGCACAACTAGAAAAAGAGGAATATCTCAAGTCAGAACAACCAGCAATACAACAGCTTCAAGCAATGGGTTATGAATACAAAAATCAAAGTGAATTAAATAAGGAAAGAAGAGATTATCGTGAAGTTTTACTTTATGATAGATTAGAAGCAGCAATCAGAAAACACAATCCTGAACTTGATGAGGATGGAGTATATGATGCTTTATCAGAAATAAATGAATCACAAATTTCCATATACTCTTGATTCAATGGATACAAATGAAAAGATTAGGGCAAAATTAGTAGGGCTTATCAAGGTCAGGCGGATTAGAACCTATTACAGTAACTCAAAACTTTGGAGAAGGAAATGTAGAAAAAACTGTTAGGCTTTTTGACTTTGATAATCCTGAAAATAATGATTTTCTTGTAACTAATCAATTTCAGCTTGATGGTTTAAAACAACCAATTTTTCCTGATATTGTTATTTTTGTAAATGGTATTCCTCTTGTATTAATAGAATGTAAATCTCCTTACATTAAGAGATCCAATTAACGAAGCAGTAGAAAAGAACTTTGAAAGATATCAAAGTAGAGGTTCAGGATATGAACGATTAATGTTTTACAATCATTTTCTTATTGCAACATGTGGCACTCTAGCAAGACATGGAACTATAGGCGCCAATGTAAACCATTATGCCAGATGGTCTGAAGCTTATCCTCTAACAGAAGAAGATATTGAGAAAAATGTGTGAAGGAAAAAAGCCAAGAGAGCAGGAAATCCTCATTGCAGGAATGTTATCAAAATCTCATATTCTGGATTTGCTCAAAAATTATGTAATTTATGAGACACATGGAAATAAGAAAATTAAGAAAATAGCAAAACATCAACAGTACAGAGTAGTTACAAAAGCAGTTGAAAGACTGAACCTAGAAGAAGATATTTGCAGATAAAGGTGGAGTGATATGGCATACTCAAGGTTCAGGTAAATCACTTTCTATGCTCTGGCTTGCAACTCAGTTAATGTTTAGATTTGGAAATCCTCCTATTGTAATAGTTACTGATAGAAAACAATTAGATGAACAAATTCATGGAACTTTCAAGGCATGTGGATTCCCAGATCCTATACCAGCAAAAAGTCGCAAAGACATCTTCAAGAACTTCTTAGCAATCCCAAGAGGAAAAACAATAATGACTACTATTCAGAAATTTGGCAGTAAAGAAAATCATATTCATACAGATGAAAAAGTTATTGCTCTTGTAGATGAAGGACATCGTTCCCAATACAAATTCAATGCAGAAGCAATGAGATCAGCTATGCCAAATGCAGTATTCTTTGCATTTAGTGGAACTCCAATAGATAAGAAAAATAGAAGCACCTACAAGGTCTTTGGTCCTCTTCTTGACAAATATTCATTTGAAGAATCAAAACAAGATGGTGCTACACTTAAAAATTCTGTATGAAAGCAGAATGCCAGATTTGTATGTGGAAGGAGCAGATAGCATAGACCAAATATTTGAGCGTGTTTTCTCAGACCTTGACCAAGACACTAAGACAAAGGCTCAAAAAAGAATATGTAACTAAAGAGAAGATATCAGAAGCTCCTGCCAGAATTAGAAAGATATGTCTTGATTTAATTGACCATTATACTACACGTATTGAACCTAATGGCTACAAGGCAATGCTGGTTGCAACTTCAAGAGAAGCTGCTGTTGCTTACAAAAGAGAATTGGACAAGCTCAATGCTCCAAGATCTAAAATTATTATGACATCTCATCTTGGAGAGAAAGGAAAAGATGGAACCAGCTGGGATGAGTATTATCTTACCTCAGACCAACGTGAAGACGAAGCTGATAGATTCAAAGATCCAGACGACCCAACTAAAATTCTAATAGTAGTTGATATGCTTCTTGTAGGCTATGATGTTCCAATAGTTCAGGTTATGTATTTAGATAAAGGGTTAAGGGAGCATACTTTGCTTCAGGCAATAGCCAGAGTAAATAGATTATACGATCCAGGCAAAAACCTATGGACTAATAGTTGACTACTGTGGAATAACAAAGGATTTGCAAAAGGCTCTTGCTATATTTGAAGAAGAGGATATCAAGGGTGCCTTAGAACCAGTAGAAAAAGAACTTGAAGAACTAAAGATTAGACATAAAGAAGCAATGTCATTTTTTAATGATATTGATAAAAATGATGATGATGCAATAATTGAAAAGTTCGAACCTATAAATGTGAGAGATGATTTTGAATATGCATTTAAGATGTTTTCAAAAGCATTAGATGTTATTCTTCCAAAAAAAGAAGCAGATCCTTATATTGCCAGATTTTAAATATGTAAGCGAAAAAAGACAGCTAATCAGAACATATTATGAAGGTGTTCGCTCAAAGTTTAAGAGTAGACGGGAAAAAAGTCCAGCAGCTAATTGATGACCACATAAGATCTCTTGATATTGCAGAACTCATGAATCCAAGAGAAGTAACCTATGATAATTTTCTTGGATATGCAGCTAAATTCAAAAGTGAAAGGGCAAGAACTGCTTTAGTTAAAAATAAAGCAAGACAGATAATAAGAGAACTTGCTCCAACAAATCCTGTCTATTATGAAAAATTGAGAGAAAGATTAGAGAAAATTATAGAGGAAGAAGAGAAACGTAGAAAACATGATGCTAGTTATTTTAATAAATTTGAAAGAAATTTACAATGAAGCACTAAATGCAGACAAAGAGCGAAAGAAACTTGGCTTTTCAACACAATTTGAGTTTGCTGTATATGAACAATTACAGTCTCTAAAAGGTGATGAAAAGGCTTCAAAAGATATAACAAATGCAATATATGGTAAGGTAAAGGAAGAATCTGGAATTGTAGGTTGGAAGAATAAGAGAAGCTCTGAGAAGAAGAATGAGCATTGCCATCTATGATATTTTATCTGAAAATAAGTATCCTGAAGATAAAATTAACGAATTGACAATGCAAATCATAGACTTGGCAAAAAGAGACCTATGATTCAACAGAAAGACAAAGTAAAGTATGGAACAACAACCATACCATATTACATTATCAAAACTAGGCGTATTAAGACTTCTGAGCTTATTGTAGATGCAGACACCATCACAGTTAGAACACCCTATGATAAAGATAAATCAGAAATTCAGAGACTTGTATTGGATAAAGCAAGCTGGATTTTAGAGAAACAGAAGGAATACAGAGAAACAATACCGCAAGTCACAAAGCCCTCATTTAAAGAAAATACAACTCTGCCGTATCTAGGGAATAATTATTCTTTGGTAATAAATAAGAAAAATACAAAAAATGGTATAGACTTGGTTGATGGAAAATTTGTAGCTACTTTAAAATCATCAAAGTTTACACCTAGTCTTCTCCAAAAACTATATGAAAATTGGTTAAGGGAAAACGCTCAAGGGATTTTTGAAGATAAGGTAAAAATATATTCAAAAAAACTTGGAGTATTGACAAACCAAGTAGTTGTAAAGAATCTCAGAAACAGGTGGGGAAGTCTTACAAAAAATGGTGTGCTTAATCTTAATCTAAACTTGATAAAGGCGCCTGAAAACGTTATAGACTATATCATATTGCATGAATTATGTCATATAAAAATAAAGGAACATTCCCATCACTATTGGGCTATGCTGCATAAATATATGCCAAACTATCATGACAAAGTTGAATGGTTGAAGGCAAATGGTAGTAATTTACTATGATTTATATCAAATTTTGTTGAAAGAAATTTCTAAACTATAATGAACCTTCTAGAAGAGATAAAAGCTGACTATGATCTCTGCATTAATAATTCATATGGATATCAATAAAAAGTCGATTCTATTTCAGATCTATTTTCCTAAGAGGAACGCAAAGACTGACGGAAATACGGGCACGATGCTAATCCTTATACAGTCTGTCACTGGCAAGAAAAGGAAAGACTAAAGAAAAGACGCTAGTTCAATATCCCTACCGCTGTATTCTTTACAGCACTACCGGCTTTCTTTGCTATTGGCAATAATTCCCTTACTACATCCCCAAAGGTAGTTCTTTGATCTACTGTGATATTGTTATTGTCGCTATCGTCTCCTATGCTGACAGTAACACCAGTTCCTTGATTGTCATCTACTGCGTTGCTATCGGCTCCTTGACTTACTTCTGTTACATCCTCATTATCTGGTTCTTCGTTATAGTATGTTGTGTCATCATATTGGCTATTATCTCCAACCCTTCCGATGCCACTTGGAACCTCTACGGTTATTTCTTCAGGTGCTTTCTTCGCTGTGTTTTCGCCCCTTTCACAATTAGATACAGCATTGTAATCTAATGCATAGACACATACATCAAAGATTTCTGTTATTCTTGTACTGCTTGCTGGTAATACAAAATCTGCAAGCTGAACATTTCCCGTTCTACCTTCTTTAAATGGATCTACCGTTCTAGTTACTCCTGTATCATCCGTGCCTGTTACTTCTACTTTTAATCTTCCTGTTAACGAATCTACGCCCTCCAATGTGATCCGTACTTTAAATACATCATCACTTGTTGCTTGCACTGTCTGGCTTTCTATTCCCATCGCTGCCAATAATCATTGCAGTGATTATTGCTGTCAATTTTATGATTTGCATACGTATACTATGTGTATAGAGTAATATATGGTTTACTGCGTATACTTGATAAACTTTATATCATATCTTACTACCATATAGTATATACCAATGCGAATAAAAGATAAAGAACAGTCTACAAAAACTATGAAACTAACGCCATCTGTCCATGCTGATCTCATTGGCTTGGCAAGGTATGGAGATTCGTTATCGGATGTGGTAGAGAGATTGATAGATTTTTATAAGAAAAATCATAAGGGAGATCAAAAATAGAGTAAGCTGTATATTTTATCAGTATTGTACGTGTTGCAGCAAAGCCAAATTCTACACAAAATAGATGTAATACATGGGCAATTACATGGCACTAATTTATGTGACCAAAGTTATATTATATAGTAAGCTTTGGATTTATCATCTGATAATGGCAAATTCAACTAAATAATATAGTAAACAATCAGCAGGCTTTTTTATTATCACTCTTCACCTTTACTATTATGAAAACTTTCTGGCTCTTCTATTCCATAGATATCATTCTCATTAGATAAGTTTGGGAATCTAGATGATGATGACTGCGGCAATGGTAATGCGGAATTAGAAGAATTGGCAGCAGTATTCATAACATTATTTGTCAATTCTTCTACAAGGTTTTCGTAATTCTTTTCGCATATATCCAATATTCGATCCTTATTGGATTCAAAGTATTGGGTAATGCTAACGTGATTATCTTTATGTTGTTCACCATCGTTTGCACCATCTATATTCTGAATTAAATTAACCGTTTGTGGATTATCTTTTAAAGTCTGGACTAGTGCGCCAAAAGATATTGATATTAGTTTTCTATTCTCTGATAACAGGACTTTCACATTTTCCTTGACGATTTGCTTTAGTTTTGAATAGCCTTCATCCTTGATCTTGAAATGGCTAACAAGAGCTTCTAACCTAGACAGTTCATTATTGAGGTTTTCTGCCTCTTTCCTTTTGCGTTCGCATAACAGATGATAGGAATTTAGTAAAGCCTTAGCACTTGCTATTTCATCGTTCACTGACTGTAAATGCTCCTTGGATCTTTCTATTTGCATGTCTAATTCATGTATCTCATCTATCAGCCATTTGCGCCTTTTTTCAAGCTGTGACAGTCCAGAAGGATTATCCTCATCAGCTAACTGAAGAAGCTTGAGAACTTGCTTTCTACTAATGCCTTCTTTCTTGGATAATTTGTGTAACTTTAGAAAATCTCCTATCCCGTCATCTCCTCCTAACTCTGTATAAGCCAAAATGAATTTATGCAGTCGCTTTAGCTTGCAATATTCTTTGTAGTATTTTGTAACCTGTGATTGTCTAATATTTAGTGCTATAGCTACTTGTAATGGTGTCTTTCCATTAGAAAACAATTCATAGGCTCTGGTAGAAAGTAAAGAAGATGGTTGTTGCTGTTTATTAGTAACGATACTATTATTCTTTTCTTCTTCTTTTTTCTTTAGTATAGTGTGGATATCGTTTGGTGACATCCTTACCTCTTCAGCTATCTGCCGATAAGTCTTACCCTGGCTATAAAGATCTATAACACGGCTCTCTTTTTCTTCTTTAGTTAGTAACATTTTGATTTATGTGCTAAACATAAAGGACGATTGCTTATAAGACCTGCTATCATTGCTATTATGTTGTTATTCCTATTATAGGTCTGTTATCTCTGTTATTCTCTGTTATTTTTGTATGTAGTGTGAACCAGAATTAGATGTTAATAGGAGGGCTATATACATTTACATATTTTGAAGGAAAAGACAAGACACTATGCACAGCACGAATGATACTTTTGTTTTCAAGAAGCAAAACCAACTTCCACTTCCACTAACAGTTGGAATTCTAATCTTTGATCAAGTGGAGGTCTTAGATGTTGCAGGACCTTTTGAAGTATTTGCTGTAGCCCGTTTGAATGAAGAACGCCGACAGGATGAATCATCACCCTTCAAAATATTCTTGATCTCAGAAAAGATAGGTCCAGTCTTAGCCATTGGAGGTCTGCGCTTTACTCCAGATGTAACTATTGATAACTGCCCAGAAGGACTGGATATACTGATTATCCCTGGTGGTTGGGGTACACGTAATGAAATAAAGAACGTTAATCTTCTAAAGTGGATTGCAAATCGTGCCTCTAAGACAAAGCTAACGGCCTCAGTGTGCACAGGCTCAAGTCTTCTTGGGAAATCAGGATTGTTAGATGGACGTGAAGCGACCACACATTGGGGTGCTTTTGATTTTCTTCGTCAAGCCGCGCCTAATGCCTATATACGTAAAGACGTCCGATTTACTCTGGTAGATCCCATCTTCACCTCTGCAGGCATTTCTGCTGGAATCGACATGGCGCTCCGCATTGTCAGCCACTTTTTTGGAACCAAGATCGGGCAGGCCACTGCACGTCAAATGGAATATCCTTATCCCCACCAAAATGACCGACGTAGAGGAGGCGATACATGAAGAGAGGAGATGGTCATTGTTTATCTAAATGAATTTCAAATGCATTCAAGCGCTAATCTTTTAAGAATTGGTAACTATATAATAGTAGAAGATCGGGATGTAGTAGATGAATTGGATACATTAAACAAGTATCCTCTGTACATATTAATTATCTCTTGCGCTCTTAAGTTTAATGTAATGACGACTTCTATAGTTGTCTTACCTTCAGAAAAGAGTTTGTAGGCTGTGGAAGATAGCTCTTCTTGCTGTTGCTGATGTTTATCTTTTTGTCGTCTAGATTCTTCCTCCTTTAGAATAGCAGAGATATCACGAATTGACATCCTTTTTCTATCTTTGCTATTTCGCGCGTTGTCTTTCCCTGATTATAGTAAAGGTCTATAACGTGTTTTTTTCTTTCTTCTGTGATTGCCATATAATTTTTGCCCTACACTCTAAATGATCCATCTTTATAATACTTATATTTCATGATACCATTGATACCATTTTTTGCTGCCTGATTTCGCCTGATTCCTTTTAAACAGGAAAGCTCTGTAAAACACCTCAATTTATTCACTTTAAGATAATATTGTCAGAATCAAAAAGAATGCTTTAATATAATAGCTTTGGATATAAACTTAGACTATTCCATATAATGTGAGTACTGAAAGGGAGGCCAACATTGTTATAGTGTTCCTCTTAGCGGTAACATCATCAGTGTCACTGGCTGATATCCGCGCAGTTAGTGGAGGAACAGAAACCCTCCATAGGACTTATTGACTCTGCAGGTGTGTTAAAAGAAATTTTCGTGAGCAAATAAAAGTAACAGAATCCTACTATCTATTCCGAAATCATTTTTGCTCTGGCCTCATTGTGGCAATACGGACAATCATAAGGAGGACAAGCCCATTGATGTTTATTAATACAAGCACACGTTCCATGCGCATACAATATCTTTGCACCTTTAGCTTTTTCATCTCGTACACCGCTTCTTGCTTCTGAAGACATAATTCTATTATTAACAATAACAATATATCTATTGCTATATATTTGGTATCTGTCTTTGGTACCCAATGAATGTCTGCTTATTTGCCAATTCTTGAATATTTTTGAGGATTTGGGTTTTATTTTGAGTCAATTCTTCTTGAATTTTTTTCAAAATTTAATTCTAGGTTTTATTCTGATTTTTTTTTACCTAATACAAGTCTTAAATGTTTTTCTTAACTTTATTTTGGATCAACTCTTCTTTAATATTTCTCAAAATTCGGGTTTTATTTTGGTTTTTTTTGCCGCAATGAGGATAATTACTATTATTATTGATTACAGACGCACTGATGCAAAAGAGTATTATAATACAGGCTTAGGTAGAGACGAAATTGAACATCAGAAAGGGGAACGAAGCAATAACTTATCATTAGCAGGTTTTTCTTCAGCGAGCATTAGCATTATTTTTAACATTAGGAGGCGTTAATAGGAGCGATATAAACGATACTACTTTTTATCTCTCAATTTCATTATCCTGCTTTGTTATTGCCGCATATCTGTCTCTAGTTTGGTCACATAGATACTGGTCTTTTATAACTGAATCTATTGAGATTCTGGGCGTATTATCTGTAATACTTGCAATAGTTTTGTTCTTCATACATAATACTACGCACTTTCCAAATATTCAAAATGTTTATGCAATCTTATTTGTAGCTATAATAATAATACTTGGTAAAGGTATTTGGCGGGACTTGATTTTCGCCTTAAAATTTAAAAAGCCAAGAATTAAAAGCATATATCTAGGAGCGTTTCAAGACAAAAAAGCAACAGATGGAAGTGGATTATTTGCATTTCTTATAGGAGCTTCAAACCAAACATCATCTTCATCATACAATTTGACGAACGGAAGAGCAATACGAATGACTTGTAATAATAAGCTTGAAAGTAATGCAGGGGCAAGATCGTATTTTACAGTTACGAAGAGAGAATTCAACCCATACTTTAAAATGATATTTTCACTCGTACAGACAACTAATCAGCGCTTTTGGATTGGTTTGACAGATAACATGAATGCAGATCCGACTGGAGACACAGAGATGAATGGAAAAAACTGTTTTTGTCTTGGTGCACGATCTACGGATACGCATTTTATGATTGTAAGGAATAATGGATCAGATTCTGCTTCATGGTTTAAGGTAGATCCAATAACTAAAATTGACACAGCAGTCCACACAATAGAAATCTGGGCCGATGAAACAAACAAGAGATTTTTATATAGATTTGACAATAAGGGGAAGGAGACACGGTATTATATTGAAGATGTAATTCCTAGCAATATATCTCAGCTAGGTCCTTTGTTTCAGATAGAAACAACTGTAGCTGAATCTAAATCAATAGATATCTTTAGCGGAGAAATCGAATCTGATCGCTAAAACCCATCAACTTTTATTTGCAGTGAACTAGTCATGATATCACTAAACCAACACTTTGTATGCTTCCTAAACTTCTTCCTAAATCAGTTAATCAAATACAAAATCTAATCATAATGGATTCAATAATTACTAACATCGCTGGTGATTTTAAGCACGAAACAACATCAAAAATAAGACGTCAGAGTTGTTAGGGTATCTATATTACATATTCAGCATTTACTTTTTCTTATGTTTTTTTCAATCGCGCTATCTGCCGTCTGGCTTCTTCTTCCTTTATGATAGCATGTATATCACGGGGCGACATCCTCTCTATTTCTGCAATTTCGGCGTACGTCTTGTGCTGATTAAAATACAGGTCTATTACACGCTTTTTTCTGTCTTTTGATATCTGCACTTATAATATAGATAATCGATACCTATAAAGGGAACGATCTTGTTGCCTTTTGCTTTCATCTATTATACTAAAATAACTCCTTAATACCACCTACTTTCTTCTTTATAGTAACGCTTCGTAAATACTAAAGTTTGAGCACCCTTAAGACATACATTATAAAGAATCAAATCAATAGTATCTGTATCTGCTGATTCAAAGGATCGACAGCAATAGCCCATCAATGTTCATAATTAGATTTTCTTGCAGTGAACTTAAGAGAGAAGTATGTATAATATCGCCGGAATCACCGGTATCGCCGGAGTGTTAATTTTGAGCACAAATTTGCACATTATCTTCCGGCGATAGTGCCGGTGATATGTGAATTATTGGAATGTAATATCACCGGTAGAATTGAACCTAAATTGAACTCAATTTAAGATATTCCGGGGATTCTGGTATACCGGCGATACTTTACATATCTTCATAGGTCAGGCTCTAGCATTATTTCACTCTCCTGTAGTACACGACTCATTTTATGGTATCTATTTTCCTTTATTGTTGTTTCCTATGGTAGTTGGTAATTCGTGTGGAGGTTATTCGGATGGACCGGAGGAAATCGGTACTTAGGCTTAACGATAAAGAATATAGCAATTACGTAATAAAGGGCCGATTTATGTACAGCAAAAAGATGAGAAGAAAGATAATTGATGATACCGGTGTAAAACTCGGGAGAAATAAATACTAGAATAATAAGGGCAGCTGTGAAGATCTGCGTGTCGATACCATCATAAAGGGCATGAAGGATCTAGAAATGCTAGACAGATTTTTTCAATAATATTCGTAATCATAAATGATTGGCATTTGTAGTTGCGTCTTGTTACCATTATCATAAGTCATTTGCTATATTGAACTCCAAGGTATTTTGAGAGTAAAAAACAACTGTACCTTAGCAAATTTATTATAATTAAGGCTATTTTCTATCATTGTCAGATGCTCTCTCTGTCATCGGTTAGATCATGGCTCAGAACTAGAAAAAAGGAGTCAGTGAATCAAAGTTATATAGCAGTCAATAAAACAGCAAATAATAGTCTTTCAGCTTCAAAGACTTCTTTCCCTAAGATAATCACCGATGAACCGTCCCTAAAGGATGATGCTCTTGATTTTGAAAAGTATAGCCAGAAGTTAATAGATATAATAGTTAACTCCAATCCAAGGTTTTCTATCGGAATATTTGGAGGTTGGGGAACAGGGAAGACTACTTTCATGAAAATGATTGAAGAGGGACTCAAGCAATATGATAGCATATTGGTTGTATGGTTTGATGCATGGAAATATGAAAAGGAAAAATATTTGGCCATTATACCATTTATAAGGACTATAGAAATAGAATTAGAGAAAAAGCTAATACAATTAAAAGAAAAGACAGATATAAAAAATAACACTAATGATTCGAAAATACTTAAGGAGTGGAAAGAGGTCAAAAATGGACTTGAGAAAACATTTAATGCGTTTATAGAATCTACCCAGTTAAATTTAGGGATAGGAACCTATGGCTCAGCAGGAATTAATTTGGCAAAATTCAGAGAAATCCTAAGATCTAAAGAAGACCCAATAGAAATTGATAACGAAAAGATCTATAGTTACCACAAACATATAACAGAGTATCTAAAAGAAAGCATATCTACACTTAGGAATGAAGCACCCGACAATAGGATTGTGGTTTTTATCGACGACTTGGATAGATGTGCCCCGGAGAAGGCACTTGAACTGTTAGAATCACTAAAGACATTCTTCGATATCGAAGGGTTTGTATATGTTATAGGAATTGACTCAGAGAGTATAAACTCTATAGTCAAGAAAAAATATGGAGAGGATTTTGACAAAGGTTTGCAATATATGGAAAAGATTGTTCAACTTCCATTTCATATTCCAACTTGGAAAAGAGGGTGGACTGAAGAAGCTATATCTAAGTCTATTATGAAAATCATATCAAAGGAGCTTGAAGGTTCAGATCTTATTACTGAATTTGAAAATAATAAAAAACTAATTGCAAAGGCAGTTCAATCAAATCCAAGGCAATTAAAGAGATTCATAAATAACATCATTTTCGCAAAGACTGTATTTAACGATAGAGATATTGATAAATTAATAGTTGTTCAGGCTTTAGATTTCCGTCATGAATGGAATAAATTCCTTGAATTGATAACCCCTAAAGATAAGAGGAAAGCATTCTTCAAACATTATATAGAACAGAAGAAAGCAGATAAGGTTATCCGTAAAAAAGAAGACCTTGATATGCTTACTAAAGAGACATCTTATTATGATATTTTGGAGATTTATGGAGAACTAATTAACCACGAAGATAAGAGTGATTTGAGACAATTCCTTGATGAAGGAGTAGATGAAAAATTGCTCAGTATAGAGAAAATGGAAGAATATAGAGTAGCATTGGATACTACGAAGAAACTAGGTACCCAAATGTCAAACGACTTTTTTTCTAATTTCGTTATGAGCACTCACGGAAGGGATGTACCTTATAATCTATACACCATTTTAAACATGTGGAGAGACAAGTTCTTAGGAGATAAAATATTAGACAGCGGTGAACTATATTCGTTTGAGAAGGATGTCTTTCCAATTTTGCATGTATGGTTAAATGTCTTGACAGCAGATAAATGGTTTGAGGTATTTAAGATAACAAATGAAGCTTCGACAGACCTGATGAGCCATTTAAATGAGCTTAAGGCTGCACAGCCTTATAGTGGAACTCAACTGACAGAAGAGAAAAAAAAATTAATTTTAAGTAAACAAAAACAAGTGGTAGAAATATTAGGCAAAATCCAGGGACAGTTGCCCCCATAAAAAGGTCTTCCTAACTTATAAGAATAAAAGTGTAATTCTGTTTTGTAGCTGTTTATATTCTACAGCGCATCAGCCTTGATTAAGGCTGACTACTTGATATTGTTATTGGTACCAGCTTGTTCAGACTCAATAATATCCTCAACTTTTTGTTATATATGACCTGCAGAAGAGAGCATATCCTAACTGCGGTTCGAAGACCAATTAGACAAAAGCGAAGCAAGTAGAGAGAAGGGTGATGGTTAATGCTCCATTCAGAGATAGAATCAAAAGCGATTAAAATACCTCATGAGTGCATAAGAGATATCCTACCTTTTCGATATCTCTTATCATGTGGCAATAGAACTCTTCATTGATCCTGGGCATCATCATGAATCAAGTTAGGCTTGTGCAGACCCTTTTAGTTTCCAATGTATCCTATAGTATTTGGTTACCTGTGGCAGCCCTAGGTTTAGCATGGTGGCGACTTGTACAGTTGTCTTACCTTCAGAAAATAATTTGTAGGCTTCGGCAGATAGCTCTTGATCTTTATGTTTTTGTCTTCTTGCTATTTCTTCCTTTATGATAGCATGTATATCACGGGGAGACATTTTCTCTATTTGTGCAATTTCAGCATAAGTCTTGTGCTGATTAAAGTATAGATCTATAACACGTTTTTTTCTGTCTTTTGTTATCTGCATTTATAATATAGATAATCGATACCTATAAAGGGAACGATCTTGTTACCTTTTGCTTTCATCTAGGATATTGAACTATTTCCTTATTACCATCTACTTTCTTCTTTCTAGAAACGCCTCATCAAGTGCTATATTTGAGCACCTTTAAGATGTATGTTATAAAAAATCAAATGAGGACTTTAGAAGGACTTTAGATTTAGATATAATTATTATACAAGATTATTATATGATTTTGAATATTAACAGAAAGATAATCCTTGTTATGGCATTCCTCCTATCGGTAACATCACTAGCATCACTATGTAGTGCGGCACTAGCATCATTTCATTATAGCAACACGCCTGTACAAGAATCATTCAGAGTACTTCTACAGTCACAGGTGTGGAAGGAAAATGTAGAGAAGAATTAAAAATAATAGTGGCATTCAAATCAGATGCATTTGAGCTATGTGAGGGAGATGAAAGGCCAAAGAGCAGATCCAATCGTCTCTGAAGGATATGAATTTGGATTTCCAAAAGGACAAATTGGAGTAGGAAAATCATTTGATGTTTTGTGTTAAAGTCGCAGATTGTACGACTTTGACTAATTCGCCATCAAATCAGCCAGAATTTTTGAACCTTTTTAGTACCACTATTATATGATGATGATGGAGTTGTCATTAAACAAACTCATTTCAACATTGTCATATATAGTCTATTAATTGATTAATATTTTTACTTCTATTTCCATACTTTAGTTGAGAACTCCCCATCTTCTCACCTATTTCTCCTCTAGTGCTCCCCTATCATGTTACTTAAGAATGCCATCTTCTCCGTAGAATTAGCGTAGATATACCAAGAGACATGCGAATCTCAAATCAGATATTGCTGACTGATAAATGAATTGTAGAGTAGTTATCATTAATAGCATATGGTACAAGCCTTGAGTCTATATGTATTGCAAAGGGAAGAGGAAATATGTAGATTAGATCATCATCATATGTAGTCATTTGTTAAAACTATAAGAAGCATCATGATGGCACATAATGTTAATTGCATAAAAAACAAGTCTGCTCTAACTCAATTGTGACAACCATTTATTTGTCGCTAATTGCTGTATCTTCTTTATGCATATGTCAACCGGCGGCAGGGAGCCTAACAGAGAACGGATCTATCGCAGTCACCGGCTTAAAAAATAATACTACGGTAGTTGTAAAAGATTCTGACTCAGGTGATTATACAACATTAATCATTGGTACTGTTACTGCTGCCGGAGGAATAGCAACTGTATTTATTGGATTCAGAAGATGGTTAACAGAACAGAAACAAAGTCGAATTTCTAGACAGACTGAGACAGTGAAGAATGTAGTTTTGCCACTTATCCTTGAATTTGATAAGTCAGAGGAACTAATGATTGCAAAGAATGTATTAGATGATACACCAATAGAATATGGCTTCTATGATAAAGAAAAACTATCAAGAACCCTGAGAGATCATCGTAACAATCGTGAACCATGGGTCAAAGGAGATAAGCCCGTAAGAGATAGCTTTGATAGTCTTCTTGACTTCTTTAGTAAATTAGAATATTTATTTTCTATTGACTTATTGACACAACAACAACTTGAATATTTTCGTTATTACATCAATCAAGCAGCTGAGAGCAATGCAGTAGTCAACTTTGTCAAAATATACAATTTTCCTTTACATGGAAGACTGCATCCAAATCTTAATTCTAAATCGCCATCAATAGATACTACCCATAATCCATAGCTGCAGAAAACACACCGAATATAAATGCGCTAAAATATTTGTATATATCAAAGCGGTAATTTAAAAAAATAGACAGGTGTCAGTAATGCCAATAGTATTTCATTTGTAAGTGCTTTTTGTACATACTCACCCTGCAATTAATACTCTAAAGCGTTCATCATTTCTTAGAGATTCTTCTTCTTGTTTTGCGCATGCTTCTAGGAGGAGGAGCATTCTTAAATAAACCTGGACCTGGAGCATTGCTTCTAGGAGGAGGAGCATTCATAACATAACCAGACAGCCTTTCTTCCAGTTTTTCTGCGCAGTCAGGACAATATTTTTCAGTTCCTCTGTCTAATCGATAGCCACACTTTGGGCAACGTTTCATAGATCTATTACATAGAAGATAAATAAAAAAGAAGCGCTAAAGAGAGCAAGTTGCAATAGTTAGATGAATTTTTCCTGCGTCTTATGATACTTTTGTGTTGTTTATTTAATAATGCTTGGTGTTCACAGATTTATCTCCTACTGCACGTACTTCTGCTCTAGATTCTTTCATTTCAGATCGGCAAAGTAACTTGTAATGGAAGCTTGTTAAATCCATACTAGCAACTTCATGATATGTATAATTGATTTATCAAGTTTAAAAATATTGTTTTACCTTCATTTTGAAAATATATTAGATATAATAAATAATCAGTTTTGATGGAGCTTCTCAATTAATTCTTGGAGCTCTGCTTAATTACAAATTCTCATTTAACAAACTATATTGTTAATTGGTTTGTATTCATATGCAAATTGATTTAAAATAGTATTAATTTTATTTCAAATCTTCAGGAGGGTGTTGCAATGTTTGATTTATTGATGTCAGTGTACTTTCTTCAGGACCCTTTAACAAATTTACATTAAGATTAATTACTCTCCCACGTTTAACAAGACTCCTATCTGTTTTGAGATTCTTTACAGCTATTTCTTTTATTTTAACTCCAAGTTTTGAGAATATTCTTCTACCTTATTCCTAAAAATAGAACGTGCATTATCCATCAACCATCTTTGGTAAACTCTTTTAAGTTGTTGGGAGGAATATTTTGATGAATTTATCTTATTACAAATTTTCCATCAATTAAGTCGATGCTGTTCTCTATTTGTTTTTCCAGTATTTTTAAAGGATAATTATTTGCAAAGTACGGAAGAGTAGTTAATTTATGCAGTTGTGATTTTAACATCTCCATTATTCTTATAGTACAAAAGATTAAAAATAGTTTATTGTTTAATTCGGATCAAATTCTTGTCAACACTACAAATAATATTTTCGGTTAACCTAAAGCAAGATAGGGATGAGTCTATTTATTATGCTCCTATTTTTTATAATTGGACTCCTACAGAAAAAGACTATCTAATTCTTTACACATTAGAACCTGACACTACTCTCCGGGTATGGTTTGATACTGATTCTCAAGTGGATATGTCAGCAATATCAGATAAGAACATAATAGTTGTGGATAAATTAAAAGGAAAGCTGGAAATCAATAATATTGCTCCTGATATAGTAAGTATATTTGAAACGAATAAGACTCAATATATCCCATATGAAGAATTCGGGAAAAAAGTTATCAAAAAGATGATTTATCCTACACTTTCAAGACTTTTTAATATTTTGAGAATAAATTATGGCCAATATTGGATACCACAGCTGCTTCCTTGGAATTCTCTTGAAACAGGATTAAGGGAATATTGTCAAATGTTAGAAATGAAATGGAGTATAGATGATAATACATGGATTGATTTTATTCCAGACAGGAGAGTAGGAGCATCTATAAGATTCAGAGTAGCAGGACAACATTTTTTTGAGCAATTCATATTAAAAAATGATTGGCAGATTCTTCCAGAATTTATCAATAATAGATATGAACCAACTGTAGCGGCTACTTTACTTAGTAGAGCGCATCAATATGGAGATCAAGGTGATTTCCGGTCTAGTTTTATAGAAGGGATATCAGCGCTTGAACTAGCTATCAGGGAATTCATACAGCCCAAAATAGCTAATAATAATACTCTTTTGCAGTCGATGAATCAATTTTGGGAAATGCCTATTAAGTCTAAAGTGATTGCAATAACGACTACAATGGGAACTATTCCAATAGATGATATTGAAAATACTATGAAAGCCATAGATATTAGGAACAAAATTGCTCATCAAGGATTCGAACCCCCAGGTCAATCCTCTAAAACTATTCTTAGTGGCTTATTCAGAACCATATCTGCATTGCTCTCTGGTCCAAAATTTAAATTTCCACAAATAAGCATATAGAATTCCCACAGAATTTAAGGTGCTATACAAACGTAATAATTACTTTATAATTAGAGATTATTTGTTAATATTATTTAGTGGCTATATTTCCAACTCTTTTCCCTGAATCCTTAGTCATACTTTCCAAATATTCTTTAGATAGAAAAAAATTCGGTTTATTAACTTTGTATAGTTCCTTTCTATCTTTCAAGGACTATTTTTGCTATATCAATTTGTATGGAATTGATAAATCTTTTATTGTAGAATAGATAGGTGTTGTAATTTCACTTCTATTATTTGGTTACATCGGTTACATATGCTCCTTTTCTTGATGTAACGGTCTACTGAAATTTGAGTTAAATTTTCTTAAATTAAACCATTAAACATACATATTTAACAATATTATAATTAATACTCTATAATAATAGTGGTTACATCGGTTACATCAGTTATGTCACTTTATCTATACAAAAAAATAATTAATTTAGCAATGGGTTAATTGATTTGATTATATTTGTAGATAGCAAATACCACGTAACCTATGTAACTAATGTAACTGCCAAAATTCGTATTAATAATACGAAATACGGTCCTTTTGTGGTAGATTTAATCTGTATTTTTGTTAAAAAACAACGAATATAGTACATAAAAGGAAAGCCATGGTTACATGGGATTTGTAACTGATTTTAAAAGGATGTAACTGGTTGCCAGAAAATAAAAAATAAAATGGCTAGCATTATAGCGTAGGTAAAACAAAATCTATGAATTTTTGGGTTGGAATTACTATTACTCTAACTGTTTTATCACCTACTTTAGTGGGTTTATTTTCGCATTGCAACATTCTTGCAAGTTCTGTCAAAGTAACTATATTGTGAATTCTTTGGTCTTTCATATCTTTTACTATGTTTTGCATGATAAGTATATTGCCATCTTTCTTCCTTAGAAATGGAATTAATTCTTTGTCACAGCAGAAAAGAAGCCTATGTTCAAGTTTATTGTTATTTAAGTTCTGGTCTTCTTCTTGTTGTTCAATGGTTGTCAAATTTCTATAGTGTTTGCTATATGTTTCATTTATAGTCTTAACAAAAAATGAGCGAATTATCTGCTCTTGCTCTTGCTGCCGCATCTTGGACTTGTGTCTCTTGTACGAAATAATTAATCCACTCTGGCACTTCTTTTTCTGCTGATTTGTAAAACTCCGTTAGTATAATTTTTGCAATAGCCTTCCAATCATTGTTATGAATAATGTCATGCTGATTTGTCAAGATATAATTCATTGTAAAATCTCCAAGTATACCTAGCGAATCTATGTTGTCATTTAGAAAAGTGTTAAATGCTTCTCTTTCTTTCTCTGATGGTTCATCATCTTGTGAAAAATATATTGGTATAATGCGTCTTTGAAAGGCTGGATCTTCGGGTGGTGAATTATTACTTGTTAATATGCACGGACTTAAAGCACTAATATATTCTGCAGTAGACTTTGATGACAGTCTTGCTCTTGCTGTTTGACTTTGTACTGCATGTTTTATTGATTCAACAAGTTGTTTTTGTCTTTCATCGTTGAGATGTACTTCATTTATCAATACTGGATATGTATCATAACTTACGGCACGTGCAAAACGTGCCACATTATCAATATTTGAAAATCCTACATCATGTTTTTTCTTGTCTTTATGTTTTCTCCAAATAGCTAGAACTATTCTTCCGCTAGTAGTTTTACCTGTATTGGTCCACCCATATAGATATAACCAAGACATCCATCGCTCTTCACCTTCTTCTTCAAGTTGTTTTAGGACATAACTAAAGGGCGATACTATACTCCATTTTATTAAAGTGGAGATTATTTCTTTGCGTTTGTATTTGGTTACTAATTCATTTAATACATTTGTGGCGCGTACAATTTCTTCTTTTGTTGGCCGCCGATAGTCTTGTTCTACTTTGAATTCTACTATCTTATTTTCTATTAGATAAAACCCTGGTGTTTCTAATTCTCTTTTGATAGTTAGTTTGTTTTCTCTATGATATGCATTTAGAATTGCAGGTAATGCTTCTTCTGCGGCTCTAGTTTTATAGATTAATCCTTTAACCTTCAATTCTACAAGTATTTCTTCGATGGTCTTAGGGTCGGTTTTGAATACCTGACCTGTAGGTGTTTCAAATTCAATTTCATATTTTATCTCAATACCGATTGGATTTTCATAGCGTGTTATCTTTTTTGGTATAGCATTAATTATTACGTCATCGTATGCTATGCTCTGAATTGTGGTGTCCTGATCATAATCTGTTGTTGTTGTTGGCATTATCTCTCTTCACCCCACTAATTTTTCCATGTATGATTTGCTTTTTATCTGAATGAGCAATAATAAAAGCAATTGGACTGTAGCGAACAATCTCAAAAGTGTGTCTTGAGAGTTGCTGAATTATGTTATCATTTAATTGTTCTAGAATCGGATTCTTGTATTTCTTACAAATTTGAGAAATATTTGCTAATATCTCAGAGGCACTTTTTTGATCTGTAGTGCGTGCCAACGTGTCAAACAGGTGTGAATATCCTACTATATCCTGACCATTTTGTCCTTTGGTGTAAGTATTATGTAATATTGTGATTCTATTATTTTGTTCTTCATCATTAGTTATATTACAGAGCATGACTATGATTTTCTCAGCACTTTGTATGCTCACATTTTCTTTGTATAAATATCCTGAAAGTCCATAAGTGATATCATGTCTGCTATTTTTTTGGTAATAATCCTTTAGTTGAAATGCTATTTCCTCTGTATCACTATCTGTTAAAATGGTTTCGTTGTTATTATTGTATAATCTAGTAGATGTTTTTTTCTTTTCTATCTGTTGTTGCTCTTCTTTTGTCTTTAGACAGTCTGCCAATATTTTTAGTATTCCATTATATAGATCATCACGAATTGCAATAACATTATGTCCAATAGATTGATAGCGGAAGTTAGAATCATCTCTATGTCTGCTTGGTGGTAAAGTACCATGTCCTAACGTATTATCAGTTTTAATTTCAAATTCATAGCCAAGTTTACAATCCCTACTCCCTATAGATGGATGTTGTTTATGACTTAGCCAGTATATCCTGTATCCATATTTCTTTTTAGTCTTTACTACAAATGTTATTTTGCGCATTTCATCAATGAAAAAATAAACTTTATTCTTGACCTGTACAATTGCTAGCCTGTCAAATACTTCCTTGCTATCAATATCAAATTCATTTAGATACAAGTTATTGCCTTCTTCGTCTTTAATGTGAGTTTTGCCATATGTTGTGGCTATATTGTGGAAACGCCATGCTTCTTTTGAGATCCTGTCTTTATTCCAAAATTCAGGATGGTTGTAAATATAATTAATAATATGTTCTTTGCCATCACATGCTTCTTCTATGCTTCTCTGTCTCTCTTCAGCCGTTAACAAACCATTAACATTAGGAATTTTGCTATCATCTGCAAGTGCAACAAGTTTAAATCCTAATCCATAAAGCAAGAATAATTCTGCTAATGGAATAGGATTAGATTCTCCTGTTATTGTCATTAGGTTACCGCTCCAGCACGTTTTAAAGCGATTTTTACTTGTTCATCAATTATCTTCTGATCGTACTTGTGAACCGTCAATTTAGGACTCATTCTCTTTCTTCTATCATTGTTGTTAGCGTCTCTTTTTGCCAGGTTGAATGAACTCTTTAGACAGTCATGGTAAGTCTCATCTAGATTCAAAGGAATCTTTTTTCCGCTCTCAGCTTTTATGTTATTATCAAATGTTATTGGCTCAGTACAATACTTGCATGTGATTGTTCCTTTATTAGATAACGATGGTCGTTTAGGACAATCATGTGTAGTATCATCTAGATTCAATGGTATCATCTTACCATTTGGACTAATTCGGCTCTTGTCAAATTTGATGGCTGTCTGACAGCCATCATTACAGTATAAGGTCATATGTGGTCATTCACCTTTTTCTTATTCACAGCAAGTCCAGATTGCAAGAGAGATTTAGCGCATGATTTGCAGAAATCACCTACTTTTTGTATATATCTAACCTCTAAAACCGACGTTGCAATGTTCTTGCAGTTCTTGCAAGCGCAAAGTTTTTTATTGGCGGGTATAAGAGTATCCATGTCTGTCTCCATCTTTTCTGATGGGTCTGACAGCAACAGACTGATTAGATAGAGCGGCCAACTCCAGAATCAGTCCGTTGCGGTTTTATTGTCTTCAGCATCTTAGTGAGTACGTCATTAAAAGAATCTCCAGCTTTTCCCAGTGATTTAAGGATATGGTAGTTTTCCTCGCTCACTGCTATTTGCCTGAGTTTCATAGTTTACTTCGATATGTTATAGATATTTATAGTTATTGCAAATTTTTAAATTTTTATAATGTTTCTTTTGAATATATAGTAAACTTAGTACACAAAATGATAAAAAATATACAAGTGATCAAAATGTTACAAAGTAACAAAGAGTATGCAAAATAACCTTCACTATAGTATTTTATAGAATCCAATAAAGAGAAAAAAGATGCTTCTAAGAATTGCACTCAATAAATAGAATCGCTATTAATGATTTGTTAGTATCTGGTATCTCACTGCGATGATTAGTAAATAGCACATATGAAAAGTTCTACATTATACTATAATAAAATATTTATCTTATTTCACGGATCAAAATAAAAAAGAAAGCTATCTCAACTTTCCAATATCTATCTTTGCAAGTATCTGTTGAAATTTGTTCTCCATTTCTTCACGCATAGCCTTCATATCTTTTTCGTATTTTTCTTTTAATACTTGAACCTCTGATTCTTTTTCTTTCTGGTTCTGTAGAGTCTCATTATAAGCATCATATGTCAATACCATCCTGCATTTAGCACAGAATTTTGAATCTGGTTTGTTAGGCTCATTGCAGTTAGGACATTGTTTTGGTTTTAATGCATCCATTTGTTGTTCTTTAGAAACTATTCCATAGGCTTCTAACAGACTCTCACTTGATTCATTACCATAATAATGTAAATATTTTTGAGGCATTTGTGAACGAATAGACCAGCCAGCGTGTTGACGCAATACATGCTCTTTTAACAAAACTGATTTTTCAGTCAATGCGCTATGCCTTCTGACGTATGGATTCCATGGTTTTTTCAAGAGTTCTTTAATTTTCTTCTTGTCTTCAGATGGAACATTTGGATTGTCATCCTCTAATAACTTAGGGAATAGTTCCTTCTTATAATATCTGTAAATCCACTCTATTGTCTGTATTTCAAGGACTTTGCCCAAACTCTTCCTATTCCCGCATAGAAATACCGCATTTGGATTGCCTGGCTGTGGGTGTTCATGGTCTAAGTAGTCTTTGACATATGGGATTGAATCAATTAAGGGTATGTGTCTGCTTCCCGTTTTACCATTTACTAAAACCTCTGCATATTGACGGGTTCCAGTAGATTTGAACACAATGTCTTTTATCCTTAGTTTCAATAGTTCATGAGGTCTGCAACTTGTATCCCTTGCCATAGTATGGTAACATTTCATCCTCTTGGAATGACAGTATTTCAAAAATAAGAGATCATCTTCTGTAGTCCATAAATCAGTTGGTTTGTATACTGAACTTTCTTTTCTCTTCAGTTGAAGAATATTCTCAATTACTTCTGGTTTAGGCCTTTTACTAGGTTCAATAGCGGGATAATATAACCATTTGAAGAAACGCACAAGATATGTCCTGTATATGTTATAAGTTCCTATCCACCTATGCAGAGGGTCTGAAGGTTCAGATCTTCGGAAACTATTCAGGAATGATAATATATCTTCCCGTGTTACTTGTTTGAAAGACAAAGGTTTTTTAATATTATTACTAGAATAAAAGGTCGAAAATTTACTTAATACTTTAATAATATTCTTCCTATAATTATCTGATATGTTGGTCTCTGTTCTCATTGATATTATATAATTTGCTATAGTCAAGGCATTATCCTTTGATATCTTGTTAAGTAATTTAGAATACTCTGGAGAAAGCCCTGATGTAGCAGTCTCTATCTCTCTATCTAATGATAATGTATCTGTTCGTTTATCCTTAACTGTTATAACGGTAGCAACCAATATATATTATATATTAACGCTCATATATAACTGCATATTATATCATGAATTACACACCAATAACTGAAAATAATAGAGAAGAGATGTTAAAGCGAATTGGCGTAAGATCGATAAATGATTTACTCATGGATTTAAAGCCGCCCCTTAGTGAAAAACTGGCTCTCTCTGAGCCAATGAGCGAGCTTGAACTGTTGGAATATATGAGAAATATATCACAAAAGAATAAGATCCTGAAATACTTCATTGGGGCCGGATCTTACAATCATTATATCCCATCTGCGGTAAACCATTTGCTAATGAGGGGAGAATTTCTTACAGGATACACCCCATACCAAGCAGAGATGAATCAAGGGACCCTGCATACTATGTACGAATTCCAATCATACATATGTCTTCTTACAGGTATGGATGTTGCTAATGCTTCTATGTATGAAGGTTCATCTGCCTTGGCAGAAGCCGTATTGCTTTCTTCATCTTATAATGGAAGGAATTGTATTTTTGTAAAGAATGGGCTCAATCCTCAATATTTGGAAGTTTTAAAAACATATTGTGAAGGAGCAGATCTCAGAATTGTAAATGAGATTGATGAGAGCACAGCTTGCGTAATTGCTCAGAACCCTGATTTCTATGGAAATGTTGAGAATTTACAGTATATATCGGAACAGGCACATAAAGTGGGTGCACTCTTTATTACTTGTGTTGTCGAGCCAACCTCTCTTGCAATATTAGAACCACCAGGAAATTATGGTGCTGATATAGTAGTCGGTGAAGGTCAGTCCTTTGGTATTCCAGTAAACTTCGGAGGCCCATATCTTGGATTTATGGGAGTCAAGAGTTTCTTATTAAAGAAAATTCCAGGAAGAATTTGTGGAATGACTACAGATTCAAAAGGAAATAAAGGCTTTGTGCTAACTTTTCAGGCGCGGGAACAACACATAAGAAGAGAAAGAGCTACAAGCAATATAACAACAAATGTAGCACTGATGGCCATAGCTTCGACTATTTATTTAGCACTTATGGGCAGAAATGGGTTAATCAATGTTGCAAAACTTTCTTACAGCAGAGCGCACTTATTGCACAATAAATTGAAGAATATGGGCTTTGAACCTTTAAATAAAAAACCATTTTACAATGAGTTCATTATGAAGGCACCTGCGGGGTCTTTGGAAAACATTTCTTCAAACTTACTCAAAAATGGGATTCTTGGCGGTCTTAATTTAGCTGAAGATAAAATATTAATTTGCTGTACTGAAATGAATACGGTCCAAGATATAGAATCATATGTTTCAATAATAAAGGAGACAACAACAACATGAAGCTAATATTTGAATACGAAGAACAGACTACAGGACACGTGCCGGATATTGATGATAAAGAAGAGAGGAGGAGAAGGAGCGGCAGATATAACAATTGAATTGCCAAAAGATCTAATACGAAAAGATCTTTCTCTTCCAAATGTAAGTGAGATCAATGTTGTTAGACATTATACTAACATATCAAGAATGAATTTTGGAGTTGATCTTGGATTTTATCCATTAGGTTCGTGTACAATGAAGTACAATCCTAAGATAAACGAAGATATCGCAAGACTAGATGGATTTAAGGATCTACATCCTCTTTCTCACGAAAGTTGTATTCAAGGATCACTACAATTGATGTGGGAATTTGAGCAAGACTTAAAGAAAATTACAGGCATGGATGCTTTTTCATTACAGCCTGCAGCTGGAGCACAGGGTGAACTTTTAGGGGTTATGATAACAAAGGCTTACTATAAGCAAAAGAATGAAAAAAGAAAGAAGATAATTATTCCTGATTCTGCTCATGGCACAAACCCTGCAACTGCAGCCATGTGCAAGTTTGAAACCATAACTATCCCCTCTGACTCACGTGGAAATATGGACATTTACAAATTCAAGGAATCGCTCAAAGATGATGTTGCACTTGTTATGTTAACAAATCCTAACACCCTTGGACTTTTTGAAGAAAACATTCTAGAGATTAGTGATCTTGCGCATACCAATGGGACATTGATGTATTGTGATGGAGCAAACATAAATGCACTATTTGGAATAACTAGGCCAAGTGACCAGGGATTTGACATGATTCACTTGAACTTACATAAGAGCTTTTCAACGCCTCATGGTGGCGGAGGCCCTGGAGCAGGAGTGTTGGGGGTAAAGTCATTTTTGGCAGATTATTTGCCATTACCGCGAGTAATAAAACAACAACAAGACAGCAAGTTTGTCCTAGATTACACTAAGCAAAAAACCGTAGGAATGGTTAGATATTCTTATGGAAATTTTGGTATGGTGATCAGGGCTTATTGTTATATCAAATCATGGGGCGCAAATATAAGAAAGGTGTCTGAGCACGCAATATTGAATGCCAACTACCTTCTCAGTTTGTTAAAGGATGATTATGAACTTCCATACAATCGTAGATGTGCCCATGAGTTTGTCTTATCTTCTAGGAAATTTGGTGAAAAGAGCGCTTTGAATATTGCGAAGAGACTTTTGGATTATGGTTTTCATCCACCAACTATTTACTTCCCTCTAATTGTTCGTGAATCATTAATGATTGAGCCTACGGAAACAGAAAGTAAAGAAACATTGGATAGATTTGCAGCAGCATTGAGAAGCATAGCAAACGAGATAAAAGAAAACCCAGATATTGTCAAAGGAGCTCCATATACAAAATTAGTTGGAAGACTAGACGAAGTTGCAGCAGCACGAAAACCTAATTTAAGATGGACCGCCCCTTCACAATCTGATGAAAAAAAAGACAGTGAAGAAAATCTATGTGTTGAAAAATCTGTAAGTAGTAGCAGTATTAGTAACGATTAATGAAAAAGGCACATAATATTCACAAATCAAAAAAATTGATTAAGGTTTCACTCGAATATGATGAACACAGTAACACAATTAACTCAATAACAATAACAGGAGATTTTTTTCTTTATCCAGAAGAAAGTTTGGACAAACTTGAGGCCAGTCTAATTGGTACAAAATTAGGAAAAGATACTATTAAGCAAAAGATCGAGAAATCTTTAAATGACTCTGAAGCTTTTGGTTTTGATTCAGAATCTATGACAGATGCAATTCTTGGTTGCTTCAAGGGAGAAAAAGATTAGGAAAAGAAACAAAAGAAGAAGAAAATATACAGGGAAACTATGAGTTTTAAGTTTAGCAAAATCAGAACTTTAGAAACAGGATATAATTCAGGACCATGGAATATGGCTCTTGATGAGGTATTAATGAATTGTATAAATTGTCGTCATAATGTGCCAATTTTAAGAATTTATGGCTGGCATCCACCAACTGTGTCAATAGGATACTTTCAGAGCATGGATGAAGAAGTAGATATAAAAAGATGCAGACAGATGGGTATAGATGTTGTCAGAAGAATAACAGGAGGCGGAGCGGTATTGCATGAATCTGAATTGACTTATTCATTCGTTACAAATGTTTATTCAAAAAATATAATGGAATCTTACAATCTGATATGTGAACCAATAGTGATGTGCATAAATAAGCTTGGCTTTAATGCAAAATTTGCTCCATTAAATGATATAATCGTCAATGGCAAAAAAGTATCTGGGAATGCTCAGACTAGGAAGAAAGACACACTACTGCAGCATGGAACAATATTATTAAATGTTAATGTTGAGAAGATGTTCTCTGTGTTAAAGGTTCCATCAGAAAAAGTCAAGGATAAGATGATCGAAGATGTTAAAGGAAGAGTAATGGGATTGAATAAGACCTTCGAACAGGTAGCGTACAATCTAAAAGAATCATTTAGTGAAAAATTTGGTGCTGAGATTATTGTTGATAGTCTCACTATCAAAGAAGAGGAAAGTACTAAAAAATTGGCTAAGGAAAAATATACTTCAGATCAATGGAATCGGAAAAAGTAAACTGACTTGTTAAAAGGCTTATTTGTCAAGCATTCGGAAGTTACGTAGACGGCGGAGAGAAATATATGTATGATATAGTAGTCATAGGAGGAGGTCCTGGTGGTTATGCTTGTGCCATTAGAGCAGCACAACTTGGTGGGAATGTCTGCCTAATTGAAAAGAATGGACTAGGGGGAACTTGTACTCACAGAGGATGTATTCCTACAAAGTATCTTCATTCGTTAGGAGATATAATGAGAAGAGCAACTGGTGCAAAGAAAAATGGGTTAAATATCCAAATTGAATTGAATTATAAACTTCTAAAGTCTAGGATGGAGGCTACAGTTTCTAGACTTGCATCCGGGATAAAACTTCTTCTCAAAAGTAATAATGTTAATCTAATAGAAGGTCAAGCACATATAGTTTCAGAAAATAAAGTAGCAGTCAATGACATTATGATAGAAACAAAAAATATTGTTATTGCAACTGGAAGTTATCCTATTTGTTTGCCAGGTTATCAATTTGGAGAGAAGATACTATCAACTACCTCAATTCTAGAATTAGAAGACCTGCCAAAGTCCGTCACTATTATAGGAGGTGGATATAGTGGATGTGAATTTGCTTCTATCTTGAATGCTCTAGGATGTAAGGTATCTTTAATCGAGGCTGAAAATCATCTATTACCTTTTCAAATAAAAGAAATTGGAAATGCAATTGAGAAATATATGAGGCTAGATGGAGTCAATGTAATGACACAATCAAGAGTAGAAAAAATCAGTGACAACATAGCTTTTGTTAATGGAGAAAAAATTGTAGCAGAAAAGATACTCATTTGTGTCGGAAGAAGACCAAATATAACTCCTAATGAACTAAATAATATTGGAATAAAATTCAACCAACAGGGCATTTATGTAGATGAAAAAATGCAAACCAACATTCACAATGTGTATGCAATTGGTGATGTAACAGGCATGTATGAGCTTGCCCATGTCGCCTCGCGGCAAGGTGAGGTTGCTGCTGAAAATATAATGCGAATAAAAGAGGACAATAAAATTGATTATCAATCTTTACCTGTGTGTGTATTCACTTATCCAGAAGTTGCTTACGTAGGGGAATTAAAAGGAAGGTCTGGAGAATTTCCACTTGCAGCAAGTGCAAAGGCAAATTGTTTGGGAGATACAAGAGGACTTGTCAAGGTCTTTGAGAAGGAAGGAAAACTTGTGGGAACTTATATTATTGCACCACATGCAGGTGAGATAATAGGTGAAGCAGCACTAGCAATCAAAATGAAACTAAGTCTTAAAGATATATTCCATACTCTACATGCCCATCCTACTCTTCCAGAGTCATTTGCAGAAGCGGTAAGAGATATTGATAATCAAGCCATCCATCTTCCATCAAAGAATGAGGATCAAATTCGTAAATTCGTTCATTCTCACTAGCATGGTACTATGAAAAATGAATATAATAGCACACAATAATCATATTACCTAGATTAGAATTATTTATTTATATGCAACTTGTAAAAGGCGATAATTCTACACCATTCTGACAGAATCCGCGCTAATGAAAATAATAATAACAAAAGTTATTTGACAAAATAGCTGAACCCCTTTACCATAAGGGATATAATCACGCCAAGTCCACGACCTTACAGCTTGCGAAATTCCACAATGTTCAGAAATTAAACAAAAAAGATGATGTATTTTAATTCCGCTCTGGTTCTCATTCTTGTTTACTTTCACAAATACTTATCATTGGCAGCAAGCTTCAATTTCGACCCCCTAGTTATAGCTCAATTATTAGTATACTTATTCTCATTACTGGTTCTGAAGTTCCTGTTTAATTGTTACTCTTCTCTTCTCTCTAGATAAAAGCGAAGTAGCATAGTTATGTTTTACCTTCATGTTCTTCAATACTGTGCTGCCTTAGATCTTCACGTGAATTAAATACCGCATTACATGTTTCGCATCTGAAAGTCAGTTCAGTACTGCCGACAGTAGTGGTAGTAGTAGTAGTTGTTTTATCTTCATGTTCTTTTATGCTGTGCTGTTTTAATTCATCACGTGAATTGAATGTTGAGTTGCATGTTTCACAACTAAATGTCTGATTACTGTTAGCCATCGATTGGTATGCTATATGGTAATTATTTGCTTTAACGGTTGGCTTATTCTGGGTGACAAATTTGAGTCAATTCTGTCCAACAGCCTACTAAACGCGTACTATGCCAGTAAAGAAAAAGTCAATATTGAATATAGATCATATTGTTCAAAACACAGTAAAATTGGAAATGATAGTATTATAACTACTTAAGAGTTTATTGGTCAAAGGACTGCTAAAGACATAGTCATAGACAATGGTGTCATGTCCTTTAAATCATCATCTAAGAGATGTAAAATATCATTTCCCAAAGACCGTGGCTATCTATAAAGACATGATAGATGAAGCAAGAGGGAATTTCACAACCATAGCATCGAAATAGAAATGGAAATAAAATAAAATCTTAAAATAAATGTCTATGTTCTAATTCTTTATTTTGCATTAGTTCTTAGTAAACTAAAGCAGAAGAAGAAGAAGAGCTTATCACCTATAGAGAGAACTCAAAAATATATGGTCTACGGATGTATGCTTTTTATCTGCCACCTTCTGTTTTATGTGCCTCTGTTGTCCATACTATTTTTCCATTTATTGTCCACTTGGCACCGCCTAAATCTCTTCCACCTCTGTCTACAACATTAAGTCATATTACAATGTACCTAATTCTATTAACTCCAACGTAATTAGTGAATTTTATCAAGACATGAGGAGGATTGGAACTTCTGAAAAACCACTAAAATCAAAACCTAAAAGCAATCATTAGTTATACTAAGTTTCTTTTTCCACTCCCAGAAATCATCTTCTAGAACATTTAGATACCATTATTATAATAATAATGGCCTATCCATCAGTAATGCTACAACGCTAAAAAATGTAAATAGAACTATAAAACCATTTATCTTCAATGAATGAAATCAAGTTAGTCATTTTTGGACTGATAGCACTGGTAATTGTTGCGATATTGTTCTGGGTTTTAGACGAACCAGAAATACTAGTAGACAAGGAAATAGAGATAACAATAGCATTAGGGGTAGGATTATTGATATTAATTTTAGATAGAAGAGCCGACCGTCGTGTTCATGAAATGATTCATGAACAACACATATTGATTAATAAAATGCATAAAAAGATTGATGAACAAAATGAGTTAATCAAAAATATACAAAAAATATCATCATCAAGTCATAAAGATCACGTGAGCAATAAAGACTCCTAGAAAGATTGTTGAGTATACATAGTAATAAAAGCATACAGTGCCATTCCATGCTATCTTTCTTTATTCATGCAATAGTTGACAATATATAATGTGTTAACAGATAGAGCAACATTTAACAAACTATTACAGCAAGCGTTAGATGAAGCATATTGACAGCATAAAGATGCATGGGTAGACTTCTTTATGAGTATGAAGGACAAAGTTAACGTTGAAGACTTAATAGTACATGAGCCATTTTGGACTCTCAAAAGAGAAGAAAGGAATGTTCAATATGTAATGAGTTTTCTAATATACATTGTGTTAATTGCAAGGATAATATATGATTGTGTATTGATCACTGCAATATTATAAACTAGACTATCACAAATTATCACATTGAATAAACAGTCTTAAGATCGTAAGCAAAACAATATTTTTTCAGATGTATTACTATACTATGCAAAAGCCAGTGTAATTTTCTATTAGTTTCCAAAAAGGGTATTCATATTTCTGACAGTATATCTATTCTATGGCCGCCTTTTATTTGCTCATAGTTTTCATTTTATGATTCTCTAGCACAGGAATCTAATTCAAGTGTAGCTTCCTGACGTATAACAATTTCACCTTTGGAATGAAAATTACATATCCATCAGATTGGGGAAAAGCAGATCAAAGTATGATAAAAATGTTGAATCCAGCATCATTATCAAATTCTGGGTGTTTACATTTCAAGGCATAATAGTAATATGTTAATTGCAGATGTGTTCTTAAAATCATTGATTAATAATTTATTTATGGAAAACATATTGTCTATTATGATGATTGATGATGATTGATCCTGAAGCCTGTAATTCCGTAGGGATCAAATATAGACTGCACATATACGTGATTCGAGAAAAGCTTCATAGAGGGAACAATTCAGTACATAATAAAAGATAGAATAGAAAATTTCGGTGTTTACTTTGCATGTAGAAAGGAAAGTTTTAAATTAAATCAAGTTACTTGTTGATTCAACGTGTTTGTTGAATCATATAATAATAATAGCATGGCTCTTTAACTTAGAGCCCTTTGTACATTTAGCAAGCTGATTAATACCTAGAAATTAAATTTAATTTACTTTCAGCAGTTTTATAAAAGAATAGTATTTTTACTATAATGATGGAGGCTGTATCTCTCTTACACTTAAATCTATAAAGTCCCAAATCATATTGTCTGATCTAAAAGTAACTATTGGACCAGAATTTGTTATTATATAATCTTTGGGTCTGCCACAATTAGCACTATAAAACACCTTATCTGAAGTATCGGCATACCAACCATCTTTATCAATTAGCTCTGTTACTTTTTTCCAATTATTATTATTTTTATCATCTAAATACGACTCCATCTTCACGGCTTTGTCATTGTTTATATTATATATCACTACTTTCCATCCAATCCATCTTCCTAGAATTGAATCGGTAACTTTAGCTTTAGCTCTTTCATCTGTATAACCACCAGTATGCCATATCTCCTTTTGCCAAAAGACTTCACCATTTACACGTATATCTCCTTTCAGAGAAGTACCTTCGCATGGAACACTGCTGCCTATGTCTACCACCTCTTGCATACCAACTTAGACGATCTATTGATGATTCTGCTGAAATTATTTTAGCATATCCTGTTATCTCTACATTTTTCCATTGCTGTTGACCTTTAGGAGTATTTACATTCATTCGTACCTGATCTTCATATTTCCCTGAACCACCTCTCCCTTTTATCTGCCATGATCCATCAGGCTCTCGTGTTATTTTAGATCGAGGATCAAATATTCTGTCTGCTGTAGGATCATCTAGATTGATAAACCATTCTCTTCCATTCTGCTTTGTAGAATAGATCTCCCTTACTTTGAAATTATGTATTGCAGTAGTAGTGCTAGGAATATGTGGTGGTAGGAATAAAATTTGAGGATAATAATAGTAAATGAATATAATAATAACTGTAGCAATGATAGCGAAAGTAATAATGATAATGATGATGATTGTAAATAACCGACTATGTTTTTTATTCAAAAATTTAATTCCTCGTTTGTTATGATTTTAATATGGTATCTATGATTGAGTTTGCATTTTAATCTATCTAGTTGAAATGCTATGTTGGAAATGATTGACAGCACATTAGAAAACGTTCTCAAATCAATCATTATCAGTTCCTATTATAAGATACTCAGTTATTCGTCTTAGGATAATCTGAAATGAGTCATGCATGTTGATATTCAAATTCTCTGTTTTCTTTTTTGCTATGTCTGTCTATCTAGCTAGAGGATTTTTTAAGTTATACTGTTCAACATGAAAATTATGATAAAGCATATTTAGATGGAAAGAGAACGCGACGAAAATGGGCAAATAATATCCCCTGTTGTAGGCGGCTCCTCAACCAGCCTATACTACTACGACCAATTTTATCTTTCGCCCTATTTCCTCCATATAGCGATGAACTTCTACAATTTCATAAAACTGGAAAGTTTATCTACGTTCATACGATAACGTCTCTTGCCCTGAGATTGTGAACTTTATGCTTTACTATGGGACCACAGTTTTCATTGCAAAGTATCAAAGGAAATTTACTGGTGGCACTGGCTTAGGGTTATTTATCTCCAAGAGTATAATCGAAAAACATGGTGGAAGATGTTGGCTGAAAATAATAATATTTGTGATGGACGTAGAGGTGCCACGTTTGCATTTAATCTACCGATCAATTAATGAATAACAAAAAATTCTCTAGGTTTGCAAAAATGATGTGTTATATAGATTTCTGAGATATTTATATCGACCAGTCCTCAGTCTTTATTCTAGTAATGTATTTCTATAAATAAAAATGAATGCTGGGTGACAGAAATGAGTGAATTTGTCTTGCATCCACCGAACCTGCACTGATATTAGTTCTCTAAAGTGACTTGTGAGAAAAAAATTGCATAGAAGGACAAGAAGCACACTCCTGTAGATACTGCAAAACCTTTGATCTTTTTGAATATTTCTTTGTTATACCATTCCGTTACCCAATTCTTCAAGATATGCAATTTCCGATAATGGTTTTCTTTGTCGTGGTGTAAAGGCCTTCTCTCGTAGTCTTTCAGGTAATACATCAAAGGTATCTTGGTATCCTATTGCTATCATGATACCTACTTCGTAGTCTTCAGGTACATGAAAGACTTCTCTGGCTTTTTCTACATCAAAACCACCCATTTCGTGCATTATTAACCCTTGATTAAATGATTCAAGAAACATATTCTCATTTGCAGCTCCTAAATCATGAAAATGGAGCCTATTAGGTTTTTCATTATCTGTATATGTCTTCTTTGTTATTGCACAAATTAGAATTGGAGCTCTCTTGGCATAATCATTTATCTCTTTTAAAACAGAATGTGCTTTCTTTAATATTTCAGGATTATCGTTTGTAAAAACAATGTAGCGCCATGGCTGTTCATTACGCGAAGAAGGTGCCCATCTGGCAGCCTCAAGAATAGATAACAGTTTCCGTTTTTCTACAGGGCGAGTAGAAAATGCCCTGGCGCTCCATCTTCTTGATATTAGTTCACTTACAGGATAGTCTGTCTTTGCTGTTTTTGCTACGATTTCTTTGTTGTCCATCTTAGTCGATGTTCTATTATCGTGAATTGCCATTATTATTATTGTTGCAACATGCTCATATCCTTATAATAATTGGAAGATAATGCTATACACATCTAAAACCCCTTTAGGACAGACCGGCAACTATACTTGAGACAAATCTGCGTGTGATAGAACCATCAACATCTAGAAGAGGATTGAAGATGGTAACATTCATTCCTACAGCACATCCAGATCCAAGTATGATTTTTAAAAGTTCACTCAGATCAGAGAAACTTAATCCGCCACCATCTAAACGATAATCCACTGCTGGCATGATCGCATCGTCCAAAACATCTACATCAAGATGAATCCAGAATCCAGCGAGGTCATTGTTCATCAGCTTTTCAATGGCCAGAGAAGCTGCATGTGCAATTCCTAATGTATGCACTTTCTTGAGGTCAAAGACATGCATATTCGTCTTATAGACGTCCTGGCTCCCGTAACTTGCTGCTTGCTCGCCATCACGATAGCCGAATACAACAACGTCTTGGTCTAGAACAAGTGGTTTTAATCCTTCTATATCAGTCAGAATATCTGGACCTCTACCAGACACAATTGCAAGATCCATATCAGCTACCTCTCCGTTCAAAGATGCTTCAGGTTGATAAAAATCAGCATGACCGTCAATGAAGAATAAGCCATATCTACCACTACCGCTTCTACTACGCATCTGCCTTAAAGCCAAAAGATTACCAATCAGAATACTACAATCGCCTCCAAGAACAATAGGAAATTGTTTCTTATCTAGTACGGAGATTACTTTCTCTGCAAGTTGTAGTGAAAATGTTCTGATTGTATCAGGATTCAGTAATAAAGTAGATTTATCTCGTTGTGGATTATAAGGCAACGATAAAACCTTGCCTGCGTATTCAGCCTTTAGTTTCTTCATCAAACCTGCTGCTTTTAGTGCTGCTGGAAGGTACTGAACCCCAGTTGGACTCAATCCTAAGATGGAAGGAGCATCAATAATTGCAAATTGTGGCATGAATATCTTTCTCTATATGACAATAACAATATGCAACAGGTTTTATAAATTAAATAATAAAGATTCTATATATAAAAATAAATAATAACAGGTTAAAATTGAAGAAATCAGTCAGGAGAAAAATGAAATTCTATTCCAAGTCAATGATGATAGCATCAGCTTCAATCTCTACAAGAACATCTGGAGTTATCAGACGGCTTACCTCTACCATGGTGGTGGCTGGACGAATTTTCTGAAAGAACTCTGCATGTGCCTTTCCTACTTCTTTCCAATAGTCAATATTTGTGAGATACATTCTGGTACGAACAACATCCTGTAGAGTGGCACCTGCTCTTTGCAATGCTGCTTCTATATTCTTTATTGCCTTAACTGTTTGTAGATAAGGATTACCATGACCTATGATTTTCCCTTCTTCATCAGTAGCAGTTATTCCAGAAACATGTACATATGCTCCTATTCTAACAGCCCGTGAGTAGCCTACTATTGGTTCCCATAGTGTTCCAGTAGCAATATTGATTCTTTTTACTCTATTCATGATTTTATAGATGATAATATGAAGATATATTGATCGGGTTATTACGGGGATCTAGGAGCAACATATGTGTAACTTTTTTTGACTAGTTTGAAAAATATATAATGCATTTATCTTTCTATAAATATTATATCAAATGCCTTTGTCTCCTTTAATACAGATTGAGTTTTATTATCCGGATCAAGTAGCTTGTCTAAAGAAATCTAGAGATGCTGTTTAATAAATAAAAACACTGTTGGGAATTTCAAAGACTTACAAAGATTAGTCGAAGTACAAACAATATAGAACAAATTAGCACCAATTTTATACTAACTGTTAATCATCCTCCCGTTGCTAATCCAGGAATGCTTATAAACAAAAATAATAACTAGTATTTTTGATATAAATGTCAAAAATGCAGAAAAAGAGTATGAATTCACCAGACGAAACTAGGACCTTCGATAAAGGAAAGATTGATCTTACAAAAATTGGTGATACTCGTATAGGCAGAATGTATCTTGAACCAGGATGGACCTGGGAAAAATGTATGAAGCCTATTGCTAAAACTGAAAGCTGTCAAGCTTCTCATACACAATACGTCGTATCAGGAAGAGTGGGAGTCAAGATGAATGATGGAAGTGAAGAAGAATATGGACCTGGAGACGTTCTTTATGTTCCACCTGGACACAATTCATGGGTAGTTGGAAATGAGCCCTATATTGGAATAGAAATCGCAACAATGGATAACTATGCGAAGAAGTAATTAAGAAAGTGAAACGAAAGTAATAGACGTTATGACGCGCATTCATTTACATTAGCAGAATGTGTATGTCTGACAGAAGGATGCATATTCTCTGCCATTGCTAATCCCAAAGAACCATTTCTCAATCAGAACTTTAATGCAGAAGAAGAATCCTTTTTATTTATTTGTTCTTTTTCTTTTTTAGAAATGTGAGAAAGAATGATTCAGACAAAAATATTTCATAGCCATCGTTAGTCATAGGATTAGTAATATCATCATAGTATTAGTAGGATTAGCACTGCCAATAATACCAGTCCATTATTATTATTATCGAATACCACTAACAAGTCCAAGCGCAAGAACAACTGCGGCAATAACAAGAACAACAACCCAAAATAGCAGAAATAAGAGTAGCAGGGAGAAGGAGGATTTTCATTTGACATGTCTCTTAGCAATCTTTGAGAATTGATTTGTGGATATCGTCTTTATCATCATCATCATCATCATCATCATCATCATGCAAGAACCCTTCTTTACATCCATCTAATTGATCCTCTGTTAAGAATTCATCATCTTTCATTATACAGTCAAGATCTCTTTTGTCAATTATCGTAACTTTCATGTCAGCAAATTAATTAGAAATACTCATTAATGCTGGAATTAGATGCTTTCTGTTCTGTCCAAAACCCGCTATGCTATGTGAGTTTTCGTTTACATTCATGTAATCTTGATTATGGGTAAATTATATACTATTGATGGGTGAAGAATCTTTTGCATCAAAGAAGAAAAATCATTACATGCTGATGACAATCAATAGGATCTAGGAAGTCATCCAAATATGAAAAGGTTCCTAATCGAATGTTGATAGACTTTGCAATCAATTGAAATAAGATGAGTTGAACACCTTCACCGCAAGGGAAATAAATAATCCCGTAGTCCGCTTTTGTTGTTATGATACTAGCTCTCTCTCTATATCCAAAAAATAAATCAATAAATGAAATAGATGTAGTAATATATCTTGTTGTCCTCTGAATTTAATTCTATTTCTGAATTAAAGAAATTACTTGATGCTAATTGCAAAATAGAAAAGGTACAACCTCCTATTTTTGCTTCAGATACAGAAGTAAATATTGTAATTGTAACTGCAGTATGTCCTGATGGTAAAATACAAACAATCAAAGCTTATAGAGAAGAAGCAGTTGCTTTAAGGGAATTTGTAAGAACTCATAGATAGACAGATAGCATAGATAGGTATCAGTAGAAAGAAAAAATCTGTCCATGCTTGTATTCAACCAATACTACGTCACGCATTATAATAAGTTGAGATACCAGTCTTAACAACTCATAGATGGACTTTATTTAAAGTATAAGATATTGCGCTACTATACTAATTTTAGAATAAGGCCAATCAATACGAATCTCTGCTAATAGTTAGCCACTATCAGATAGGATCGATACTTCGTTGAAAAGCAATCAAAATTTGCTAAATGTGGTTTCCTAATTCATGCTCTTTAGCTTCTTCCTCATTATTGAATTCTAAATCACAATAATGACATTTAATATATGGAATCAGTTTAATAGTAATTTTATTAGGTTTACTATTATTATTATTATTCAGGCTCATCTTTCCTAAAGAGGGCGCATGAAGTTCTTCTTTATATTGTTCTAATAAACGTCTTAAGGCATAATCCCATCCATGCGTTAAATCACCAAAATGATCTATTTCTGCTACTACTATAATATAGTCTGCTTTAGGATCTGTAAATGCAAGGAAATTCTGTGATTGATCAGTTGCAGTAGCATCATCTACTAATCTTAAAGCAAATTCGCTCTGATATTTATTTGTCCATAGTTGTATCTTTTTATGTATTGTATTTTGACTGCTTACTATAGAGCTTAACTCTTTGATCTTTATTTTTTTATCAGTTAGATTATAATCAGTTAATTTCGTATGATTAGGTATCGATATTGAAGAGTCCTCTTCTTCTTTCTCCTCCTTCCTCCTCTCTTGCTCTTCTATTTGTTCAGTCTTGCTTGCATCATTACCGGTATTTGGTGATTGCATAATAGCATACTACCTAAAGGCTGATTATGATAGTATTTAAGATATTGCTAAAATATTCTGTTATCATCGTTATAATTCAAACCAACTGTAAAGAGATAACATTATCAAACGGTATTGCAGCTACAACAAACATAGAAACATTTACTTTTCATAATGTTCCAGTTGGATAGACATAAAAGCATGCTTATTTGATGCGATTTTCCTAGATTTATGGTCTAACGATATGGAGCATATATAGATAAAATAGTTCAAGCCAAAAATAGTCCCATAATAAGAATTTGTCATCTAAGAACAATACAATAATAATATAATATAATAAAGGCGACTTGGATAATCACATATATGATGAAGAAAACAGTTACATCTTTAAAATTAGCAGTAATGTTACTTGCAATCAACATTATAGTTAGTGTAGTTTCATTTACTTCTTATACAACCCATCAACAAGTTTATGCACAAATTATTGATGATGATGATGCCAATACTAATGATGATGATGATGATTCAATGAGTTTTACTACGCCAATTAATTTAACCAATAATACTAGAGATTCTGTTTATGCGCAAATAGCTTCCTTTGGAAAGAATGTTTATATGGTGTGGCAAGAAAATAATCCAGATCCTTCTGGTCAGAATAACAATGCCAATAATAACATAAACTACAATGACGATTATGAAAACTATGACATTTACATAAAGAAAAGCACTGATGGAGGATTAACATTCAGCAAGGAAATAAATTTGAGTAAGAATCCAGGTATTTCTGAACATCCCCAGATAGCTATTTCTGGAAATAATGTGTATATAGCATGGATTGATGATGCTTCTTCTTCTTCATCATCATCAACAACAACAATAAAAAATCAAGAAATTTTATTCAGAAAAAGCATTGATGGTGGGAATACTTTTGATAAGATTATTAATTTAAGCAACAGTAGTAATGCAGACTCATACAATCTAGAAATAACTGCAGCAGGAAATAATGTTTACGTAGTATGGCAAGACACTACTCTACCAACTGCAGATGTTGACACTAGCAGTAGTGGTGGTGATGTTAATGCTGATAATAATAGTGATAGAAGCAGCATTAGTAGCAAAGAGAATAGGCAGCATATTATTTAGGGCAAGTACAGATGATGGAAATACCTTCAAAAAGATAAAAAGTCTAAGCAATAGTGCATTCAAGTCTTATCCAAAAATTGCTGCTTTTGAAAATAGCGCTTATGTAGTATGGAATGTTGGGATAATTGGTGATAGTAATAGTGAAGATAACAATGCCAACAATATAAACAATGGAATATTTTTTACAAAAAGCTTTGATAGAGGAAATAGTTTTAGTGATACAATAAAGCTAAACAGCGACCAGAATTCTATTGGAGAATCTCAAATTGCAGCTTATGGAAATAACGTATATGTTGTATGGGGAGGAAACCCTGATGACAAGGTTGTAGGTGATATATTCTTTGTAAAAAGTACTGACAATGGAAATAGATTTGCTAAGGCTGTATCACTTGGTGAACCGAATTCATTAAATGTCGAAATAATAGCTGGTGGAAATAATAATGTGTACATAGCATGGCAAGCTCTTCTTTCAGCGGACAATATTTGCCCCAGTTGCCTTTTGAAGCCAGATGACAATGAAGAAATACTTTTCAAAAAGAGTTCAGATAACGGAGCCACTTTTACAAATATAAATGAAAATATAAGCAAGAATGAAGGCATTTCAGAATGTACGTCTATAGCTGTATCTGAAAATAACAATGTGTATGTTGCCTGGGAAGATTTTACATATGGAAATCATGAAATTCTTTTTTCCAAAAGTATCTAAAAGTTGAATCATTCCTGTTTCTCAGATATTTGACTGAAGGGTCTTTGATATTATCAGATAATGTTTATCTTTATCTTTACAGTCCTTAAATAAGAGATAGAATCATTCACAGTGTCCATATCAATCTCAATCTCTAGATTCAAATAAGTACTAGTGTAAAGTCAAACCAAAAATTCTTATTCTTCCCAAGCAGCATCATTGAATTGATTGTTCGGCGAAATATCATGTGGAATTTCAGATCTCCTATAGAAGTAAAAAATGTTCCTAATGTGATCATACTAAGATCATAGATTATATCTATAGGAGGCAAGATGATGATGTTGATTCTGATGTTTTTAAATTCTGATTTAATTCTTTCTTTCTTTCTTTCTTTCTCTATCACCTCTCCCAATAGTCAATTCTTTATCAGATTAAAATTAGTATCAACTGAAAATGGCCGACATGTTATTTGGTGAACGAACATGATCATTGACATCATTTCGTATTACTATCTTCTTTTAAACAACTCCCTCATTGCTTATTTTTTGTATGTGCGTATGTCTCACTATCATCCTGCGCACGTAATCTTTGTATAGACAAAGATGAAGCTTATAATGTGATTACACACAATAACATATTCGATAACAGTAAAAATAATAATCGATATATAAAGAGAATATTTTTTTAAAATGAATACATTATTGGCAAGAATATTATTGTTAATTTTCTCTCTAGAAATTAATTGTGTCTAAAAGATATATTACTCATCTTTTAATCTTTAATGTAATTGTTCTTAGTATCTGATGCCTTTTTTGATCATCGGCTTCTTCTTCTTTTTCTTCTTCTAAAGAGTACAGATTAATATCGATAATGAAATAGAAAGATATTGAAAAAGGAGACGAAGAAGAATATTTTTCTGTTATTAATCTGCATTCCTATTACTTTTGCTATACTAATTAATTCATCATCCCATTTTCAGTTTAGATTTACCAGCATCTTCGTCTTAGCACAGGAAGAAAAATTAGATTTAACTGGAGAAGCTTTGTACGTAGGAAATACCAAGTCTAATAGTATTTCTATTATTGACCTTGTAACAAATACTGTTGTTAAAAATATTACCCTTGATTATTCACCTCATGATATAGAAATCTCTGATGATCAACAAGTTATATATTCTACTGATATGGATTCAGGAACGATATCTATCTTTAATGCTACTACCAATACGCTAATGAATCAAATAACTACAGGTGGAGCTGTTCATGACATTGCAATTTTTAATGGTACTCTATATGTAGGAGATGTATATGGCGAAAAAATATTAGTTATAGAAGATAATGCTATAAAAGAAGAAATAAAGGTTGGCTATGGCCCGGAATATATGGAGATAAGGCCAGATGGAAAAGTTCTCTATGTTGCTAACATGTCGAGCTCAATCTCGGTAGTAGATCTGGCAGATAACAAAGTAATCAAAGATATAGATTCAGGAATTACTCCTTACGGGCTTTCTTTTACTAACGATGGATCTAGATTATTTATTGTAGATATGCACAACAGTACACTTTCAGTGATTGATGCCCAAAAGCAGGAACTTATTAACACAATCCCAGTTGGAAAGAATCCCGAATATGTAGAGTTGTCTCCTCATGACACGGTTGCATATGTTGCTAATTTAGGCTCAGATACAGTTTCAAAAATAGATCTAACGACACTTGAGTTAATGGCTGAGATACCTGTTGGAAAGGGGCCACATGAAATTGCCTTTAGTGCAGATGGCGATTTAGTCTACGTTAGTAACATGAAAGGCAATAATGTGTCAATAATCAATACATCGACTGACAAAATTGTTGCCACTATTCCTGTAGGAGGAATTGAAGCTCATCAGATTGTTATAAAAAAACCTTATGTCAAGATAACATCTGATGATGACAATTATACTACAGGAATTCCTGTATATGTTGATGTAGCAGATGATCCTGAGGAGCAGAGCAGGGGCCTGATGTTTAGGAAAAGTATGGAATGGAATAATGGAATGCTTTTTGTATATGAAGATGTAAAATATTTATCTTTTTGGATGAAGAATACGTATATCCCTTTAGATATGATTTTTGTTGACAAAGATCTTAGAATTGTAGATATCAAAGAAGACGTTCAACCCTGTCTACAAGAGGATATCTGTCCTTCTTATCCCTCCAAACAACCTGCAAAATATGTTCTCGAGGTAAATGCTGGTTTTGTACAACAAAATGGAATAAGAGTTGGCGATATACTGTATTTGTAAATGTGTTTGTTTGGATTGAGTCTTGTAAAAAGTCGGTTTTTTGTTAAAGTGGTAATATGTGAAATACATACAGGAATAACAGAAAATCTAACAAAGGCACTGTTAGAATATAATATGACTCTTCTGAATATCTAGATAATAATAATTATTTATTTATTTATTTTATATTGGATCCTTGTTAATACCTATCAATATCCAAGTTACTTCTCCTCTTACTCCATCTGGCTTTGATAAATTGAATAATTCCTCCAACTAAAAGGATCATCACTTGTATATCTGTATATACCTTCTTGGGATAGATATGATCCAAAAGCGATGTAATGTCTTCTGTCAGAACTTTGAGTTTTATGTGTGGCTTAACAACAACACTTTGTTTAAATCGCAATGTGTTGTTATGTATAATCTATTATTGTTTTTTTGGGATCAATTCCTAGGCCATGCAGATGGTTTTCTAGTATACTATCTTGTGTATATCTTGGAGCCTATGCTTTCATTGTAGTTATTAGAGGTATTACGTTTCTGACGATCACCACCATTGCTACTACTAGCACTAAAACACTCTATCATCGGTCTTCTTTTTGAATGTTCTTTAACTGTTAAAAGAAATATTATCATATATATTGTCATATTAAAATAAAAAAGATGTGGCTGTTATAGACTCAATTTCTGTGGTACTCAATCTAGGATGTATGCAAAGCCAGTTCTATGATTGTATATATTTACTACTTTATCTTCTATATGAAAAATTGAAATTTTATACTTCTTTATTGATAATATCGAAGTAAGGATACCAACACTTATGTGCATAAAGATACAAATTACTTTATACCAAGTAAAAAGGAAGCAATTAGAATAAATGTTTAATAAAGAATCTTGTAAAGCGTGTGGAACATACCTAACACCTATTTCAGTCTGTAGTGTTTGCAAGGAATATGTTTCGTGGTTATGTGACAAATGTGAAAGAATGGAAGACGTTACTCATTCACACGACTATTACAAGACTGCTGCTTATGTATAATGAACTTACTATATTATCTCCTAGTATAATTATATAGGAGGATAATACTGCAAGGAAATTTCAATGTCATCATATACTGGATCACGTACAAAATGTAATCTTGTTCTACTACACCAAAACGTTACTATACATTTTAAGAATAAACATATTGAGCAATGCCAAAACTAAAAGAACAGTAGTTATTGATAACCTTTACATCATATTTAATTAAATTTCTTTCTGTATATTATAGATTAAATGATATAAGATTGCGTAAATCTGAAGAAGTTGAGCTAACGAATTAATTAAATAGTATTTTATGATATTTATAATGAGAATTATTGGATGTGCCTTATGATTACTCTGGCATTAATAAAAACAATATCCATTACAGAGTAAATCTTAATCAATGGGAAATTAAAATATTAAAATCTATCAAGAGCAAATCAAAGACAGAAAAGAAAATCTCAAAACAAGTTAGACTAAATACCTCAATAGTTTCTCAGTTAATTACTGACCTCATGAATAAAGGATATACGATAATGACTAGCAAGCGAAGGATATTTTTCTTTTATTCAGAATATTTCTCGACTACCCTAGATGGTCTAATGGCATTAGAAGTGATCAAAAGAAGTAATGGTAACAATAATACCTTTTGGAGCCATATTATGTCTAGGATAGGTTGCTATAGTAAAGCAAGTTTAGAATATTAATAAGGTACCACAAGCAAGATTGTGATTAACTAAAAAATAAATATTGATACATTTTATTTATTTAATTATATAAATAAATTATATAAATAAATAATTAAAAATACCAATTCTTAAACAATTATATTGAAAGTGGGATCAATAGATGGACCTGATAAAATTAAACTCTATTTCTTTCTTCTTTTTTTGGTTTAGCCATCTATTAAAGTATACATTTACTCCTCTTTCCTTAAATAATAGATGTAGTCTAATATCAAATATTTTGTATTACGGGAGATTATGTATATGTATGTATGTATATATATATATATATATACTAACAGGCATGCAATTAAAAAAACATGCTATCCTTTTGTCATCATATGTATCACTAAATAGAAATCAAAAAATATATCGATACTGATATGCGCAACAGTCCTGTAATCATAATAAGGATTAATTAAATCTAAAATATCTTGATTGAACCTGTATTCTGCTCTCTTCTATATTATAGTTAAGCGAGACATTCTTGTAGATATATAATCATCTGATGCAGGTTATATGTTCGTCTGACGTTCCCTCTTCTCCACTTGCTAGAGGATATGATATGTGGATCAACTCTATTATTATGGTCAATGTCAAAAGCATCTACTCTGCTATAAATGTCATTTACTATCTATGAATTATAAAAGCCATCACTAAGATAAGGTTTTCCTACTTCATCCTTAGTACTACCTCTTAATTAATTTCAGCTAAACCTAATTTACTATTCTTATTGAATTACAAGGTATTTGAGATTGTTATTACTATTATCTTTGTGTTGTTCACCCTCCTTCCCAATATGAGGAGGAATATTGTAAATTAAATTATCCAGTTGTGGATCAGCTTTTAAAGTCTGAATTATTGCTGCAACAAAAAGATACTTGTATTAGTTTTCGATTTTCTGATAAAAGCCATTAATATTTTCTTTGGCGGTCTGAAAATTTCATATGTTGTAATTGCTTATCAGAGTCCACCACCACCACAACTTTTGTATTTGGTAGGGTCATCTTGTTAACTAGGGGTATATATATAATCTTGCATATATCTTATAATATATATATCTATTATAAAGATCGAGTATTAATTTTTTAAAAATAAATATACTAACAATACTAACACACTCATAAGAAATAATATGAACAACCCAACTTTACTAATGATCGGAATCTTAGCAGCAGTAGCAATGCTGTCAGCTGGATTAGTTGCTGTACCTGCTACTTTAGCAGAAGCAAGTGCAACCATGGGCCCTCCTGGTGGGGATGAGGAAAATAGTATTGAAAATGATAACGATTTCGATTTCGAACAAAAGAACAAAGATTGTGAAGGCGCAGACTGTAGCAACAGTATCGGAGTATCCATTAGCAATTCTGTTGGATAACATCCTAATATATCGACAGCTACTGTCGCAATCAATACCTTTTTTTCTCTCATAGATTATAAGAAATTTAACTTCTTTACTATTAGGTTAAAATGTTTTATCTTCGATTTAGTAATTAAAGTGGTCAATGGTCATATCTAACATATGATTTGTCTTACAATAATTGTAGCGCGTTATATGCTTAAGGGTATATATATAATCTTGCATATATCTTATAATATATATATCTATTATAAAGATCGAGTATTAATTTTTTAAAAATAAATATACTAACAATACTAACACACTCATAAGAAATAATATGAACAACCCAACTTTACTAATGATCGGAATCTTAGGCAGCAGTAGCAATGCTGTCAGCTGGATTAGTTGCTGTACCTACCACTATACAACAAGCAAGTGCAACCATGGGCCCTCCTGGTGGGGATGAGGAAAATAGTATTGAAAATGATAACGATTTCGATTTCGAACAAAAGAACAAAGATTGTGAATTCTTAACAAGCTGTAGCAACAGTATCGGAGTAGACATTAGCAATTCTATTGGATAACATCCTAATATATCGACAGCTACTGCCACAATCAATACCTTTTTTTCTCTCTTATAGATTATAAAATTTTTAAAGATATATAAAAAAATCTCTCATAATCTCAAGATACTTTTAAATATTCGCCAGGACATTCTTAGTATATATATAGGAATATTTTCTTCACCTGTTAATGGGGAACAAGATTTGTTATAGTAAAAAGGATAATAAATAGTTCTCCTGAAGGAATAAGCCAGTTACTAGGTTAATTCCATTAATGTGTTATGGAATTAGTATAATTAGTATTTGCATAGTTTTTCTTATGACGTCAGCTACATAGATTATATCTTTATTTTATAAATTTAGTGTTATTTGAAGAAATAGAGATCGTCTAACTAACATTCAATCGTTTTTTCACATTAGAGGGAATCAGACTACATCGAATAGTAATTTCACTTTTCTTTCGAGTCTCATTTCAATATCTAATTTTTGCACTGTTTCTATTATTTCTTCTGATGCGGATTATTGTAGGTTTGGAATTGACTTGCTGAATTATGCTGTAAATTAAATTATCCAGTTGTGGATCAGCTTTTAAAGTCTGAATTATTGCTGCAACAAAAAGATACTTGTATTAGTTTTCGATTTTCTGATAAAAGCCATTCATATTTTCTTTGGCGGTCTGAAAATTTCATATGTTGTAATTGCTTATCAGAGTCCACCACCACCACCACAACTTTTGTATTTGGTAGGGTCATCTTGTTAACTAGGGGTATATATATAATCTTGTATATATCTTATAATATATATATCTATTAAAAAGATCGAGTATTAATTTTTTAAAAATAAATATACTAACAATACTAACACACTCATAAGAAATAATATGAACAACCCAACTTTACTAATGATTGGAATCTTAGCAGCAGTAGCAATGCTGTCAGCTGGATTAGTTGCTGTACCTGCTACTTTAGCAGAAGCAAGTGCAACCATGGGCCCTCCTGGTGGGGATGAGGAAAATAGTATTGAAAATGATAACGATTTCGATTTCGAACAAAAGAACAAAGAATGTATAGTCGCATGTAGCAACACTATCGATGTAGGAGTTGACAATAGCGTCGACTAATAATCCTAATATATATCGACAGATACTGCCACAATCAATACCTTTTTTCTTTTTAGAAACCTAAGAAGATTTTTTCTATAGTGGAATATATTATTAAAAAGACTTCAAGTCAATTCAATATTTTGTCAAAGTCTGCTCCAATAAATTTAGCCTTCATCAGTTATCAATCTCTTAAATGAATTCAAGGTAGATTTTTTTCTATATCATTCTTGGGAATGTGGTTCGTCGTTGTCGTAGACATTTGATTAATTTCAAAGAAAAGAAAAATAAAAGGAAAGGCATAGTTTGCTAAATGCTCTAAACATACGACTTGCAAATTGAGAAAGAAAAACCCAAAGAACAAATCAAACAGGATATGCTTGTGGATGCAGAGATAGATGGAGTGGAAAAGGAAGAGGAGAAGGCTGTCCTAGAAAAGAACATAACGAAGAAGAACTAGAGTAATGAAGTGGAATAAGAAAAGGACTTTGTGTAAACTCTTCTTCATCCTATAACCAAATACATCGCATGACCAATAGCGATAATATATTTTAGAGCACCCTCCCATCATTATTTATAAACTCTAATAGAAAAATATCATTATGTTTACGCACATATGACGTATATGCATCGTAGTAATCCATATGCTTTCTTATTTACACATGCTAATGCACTACTAAAACAGGCCGTTTTGTACTATTAACTACTGCATTTGTAACACTGCCTAAAAATAACCGTTCAATTGTAGACCTACCGGTAGATCCCATCACCGTCAGGTCAATATCATTATCTTCCATGTATTTGACTATAAAGCGAGCTTCATTTGTTCCTTCGGCATCTACGATATCGCTTTTTATTTTTACCCCGTTTCTATTTGCAATATCTTCTACTGACTTTATCCACTTTTGTGCAGATTGTTCTTTTGCCCTTTTAAATGCCTCTACAATTGATAACTTTCCATATTTTTCTTGCAGACCTATTGCTCCTCCTTGCTTTATATCCTCAATAACATGAAGCACAGTCAATTCTGCTGATTCCATTTTGGCAAGATGAATCGCATATCTTGTGGCTTTTGAAGAGACCGATGACCCATCAATAGGTAGAAGAATTTTTTTAATAGAAATATCACTGGGTTCGCTCATATAATATTTTGTACGTTAATCCTCTTTTATAAGAATAGCTTAAACTACAATATATAAGAGAGAGAAGAATATTTTTATTAAATTAAATGCTTTCTTATGCAATAACCTGGTAAATAATACATACACACCTACTCTATAGAGTTAAGATAATTTCTTTAGCGATATTTAATTTCTCTATTATTATTATTCATGAAAGAACATGTCATCTGCAAATAGTTGAAAAATTATGTGATGCTGTTTTTTCTTTGTGTTCTCGCTTTCTCTTCTCATACATATTCTTGTTTAAGCCACCTAAATTTAGATTCTTTAATTTAGTATGTTTTAATATGTTCATATCTATGTGTGTGTAAAGCCTTTTCTACTTGAATCCTCAAATCCTTTGAGATCGTCTCCTCTTATTACGTCCTCTTCAGGAGGAACATAGTTTACTACACCACTTCTTTGTTTTCCTGGGTATTTCTTTTGAGTAACCAGAGCTACTACTATAAAGAGACCAACAGATATGGGTGGTGGTATTAGTGTATCTAGACCAGCATATTCAATAGGCATTGTAAAGAATAGGATTAGTCTTAATGTAGATCCAACGATGAGGGATGTTAAAGCGGCAGGCATGTTGGATTTTCTCCAAAAAAGACCAAGTGTAAGAGGTGCCCAAGCACCAGCAAATACAATATCAAACGCCAAAATTAGATAAACTCCTGGCTGGGGGATAAGATAACCCAAAATAAAGGCTGCTACCATCATTGGTATTGTAAATATTCTTGTAGTGAGAAGCAGTTTTCTATCATCCATGCCGGGTCTTCTCAGCCATCTTCGAAGGATATCTCTTTGTATTATATTTCTAGACATAACACTAGATATTGCCAGTAATCCTCCGTTTGCTGTTGACATCGAGGCTCCGAGTACACCCATTAAAAGAGCCACCCCTATTGGAAATGGAACATGATTTAATGCCAACTCCGGATATGCTGTAAACGGATCAGCAAGATTGGGTAAAAAGTACAAGGCAACAATGCCCATCATGCTTGTAGGTACAATAGTAAGAAGTGTTAACCCACCCCCCATCAAAGCACCTTTTTGCGCAGTCTTACCGTCCTTAGCTGAAAATACTCTTTCCATAAAATCTAGTGCAACTATATCTCCTAATGCTAATGCCATTATTCCGGCCCAATTGACTAAAGCGCCATTTGCCATATTTGTTAAACCCGAGAGATCAAGATAGCCTGGTGGCGCACTGCCTAAAATTGTGCCAAAATCTACTCCTGAAAAACCTCCTGCGAAGAATATGAATGCAGCCCAAAATGCACCTATGGCAAGATATATTTGGAAAATATCTGTATAAGCTGATGAAAACAGTCCTCCTGCATATGTATAAATTAATACTATTAAAGATGTAATCAGCATAGCCCAGATAAAGTCGATACCTAAAACTGTTGATAATATAAAACCGCTCGCCGCAAAATTTCCAGCAACCAATACAATAAAACTTATCATCATTATTATTCCAGAGATCCCTTCAGATGCGTTTCCGTATCGTCTATAGTAAAAGTCTGGCAAGGTAAGCATGGACATTTTATTTAGTCTCTTACCGTAGACTGTGCCAGTAAGTATCAGACAAATGCCAAGTCCAATCGGAATGGCGGCACCAGCCCAAAAACCAAATTGGTATACGAGTGAGACATTACCCAAAGAGGAATTTCCGTCAATAGATTGAGCCGCAAGCATAGTTCCTACAAAGAATAGTGGAAGACTCTTGCCTGCAATCATGAATCTTTTGCTACTTTTTTTTACGAGTCTTGAAGTTAGTGTACCTACGGTCAGTGAAAGTGCAAGGAACGCGAGGACTGCAATGCCATATCCATCTAATCCTGCCATGAAACGTTTTATTTATCTAGTAAGTATAAGAATTTTTAGAAAGTTCAATATAGAAGAATTATGAAAAGGTCTGACAAACGCGAAGAAATTTGCAAAGTCTGAAAGCACAGGGCTATATCTTTCTTTTAATGCGGAAGATTTTCCCCATTTGTGCTTTACATCTTATAAATAAAGTCGTAAATTCTTCTTCTGCTTCTGCTTCTTCAACTGTTATAGAGATTTGTCATTCGATTAAAAGACATATTCCAAAAAATAAGTCTATTAATAAAATAGAGTAGAATTGAAATCCAACTAACCTATTATATGAGACAGTTTCATATTAAAAAGTATCCTCAAAAGGCGAACAAACAATACTTCATGACTAGCTAAATACTTCTTATCCATTTCATTTGCGCTGCTTTATTAATAATGGAATCAAGTGTAATAATCTACGTTACATTAAATCGACTGTGAAGATTAAGCATGAATTATGAACCAATTAATAGACGCACTATCTCTTCAACATAATTTACTACTTAGAAATATTTAAAAAAGCTTTGTATCTATGCTAAATAATAGTGTAAGATAATGGGAATGGAATTTTATGGAGACTCGTACAAGGGCAATGATGAACCAATTTTTGTTGGAATACCTACTTTTTTAAAATTGCCTTGGATTAGAAATAATGAAGAATTAAAAAAAGTGAAACCTGATGTAGCTATTATCGGTGAGCCATTTGATTTTGGAACCACTATTCGACCTGGCGCAAGATATGGCCCACGGGCTATTCGGGCGGCCTCTACAGTTCCTTCGCCTCCATATGAGCACTTTAATATAGAAACAGGAGTTGATCCATTCGGAGTTTTTAGAACGATCGATTATGGCGATGTGGTAGTCTCACCTGGTGATGTCATCGAGTCTCATAGAAGAATGACTAAAAAAGTAAAAGAAGTGCTTGACATTGATGGCATTCCTGTGATGCTTGGTGGCGATCACTCGATTACTTTTGCAAATGTTCGAGCTTTTGCTAAAAAATACAAAAATATCGGTATGATTCATATCGATACTCATGCTGATTGCGCTCCACAAGGGCTTTGTGGCTTCAAGTATGATCATGGAGCCCATATAAGAAGAATCATGGAATTAGGCTGCTTGAAGGGCAAAAACTATACTTTGATTGGCCCACATGGTTACTGGCCAGGTCCCGATCTATACAAATGGATGGCAGACCAAGACTTCCAATGGTTCACCATGTTGGATGTAGAAGAGCTAGGAATTGATCAGATTGCAAAAGAAGCAGCAGACAGAGCTAATGACAATGTTGATGCAGTTTACATCAGCTGGGATATTGATACATTTGATCCAGCCTTTGCTCCAGGAACAGGCGAGCCGGAGCCAAACGGATTAACATCTAGAGAAGGCATGAAATTGATGAGGTTATTATCAACTTCCTTTGATCCGGACCATTTTGCATTTGATCTCGTGGAAGTCGCACCAAACTATGATGTCAGCGATCAAAACTCATATAATGGTGGAATTACATCGGGTCTAGCAAATCGGTTGACTGTCGAGCTCCTAGCCGGATTGTCATTGACAAAAAAAGGTCAGATTGAAGGCAACCCAGTAAGACCTAAATTCTATCGAGGAAAAGGACACACATATGACTTTGGTAATGTTCCAAAGACAAAGGCGCCTAAGAGACGAAAACAATGATCAATGTCAAAGCAAAGATAGAAGGAGAACCAGATGTAGCTCCTTTTATCAGAGTTTTTGAATATAGAGACAAGTCTGATGATCTAATATTTTATAGTATGGTAGAGAGGATTAAAGAAAAACTTGCACGGAATTTGAAAATTAACACTAATGAATCACTTTTATTTTACTGTGCATATGTCGTTAGCAAACTACGTGCTCATAAATCCATTGATAGCATTGAAAAGAACGCATCGAGAATCTTATCGACTGATAAAGTTATGATTGGAGTGCCTGAAACTCTGAGAAAAGTTACTTTCGAAGCGATTGTAGACGATATGCCAAAAAAGCAGATAATAACATTTGATGAGCCTATGCCAACAAGCAGTTACATACTAACAACAACAACAAAAACAAAATCAAAATCAAAATCAAAATCAAAGCTTTAATTAGAGAAATTTTTAAAAAAATTTAAATTAATTGTTTTCTAACTTTAACTAATAGTAGTGATGCATGGGGCGCTGCCGCTTTCCTAACTTGTCAAAGTAGTGGTCATGTTTTTTATCTCCACCAGTATGCGAATGCTCAGTCCCGTCTGCATGTGTGTGAATATTCATGACTGGTTTTGCCATTAATACATCATCGACAGAGATCAGAAGGTTGGTAACTTCTACAGCTGTCTTAATAACCTGTTCCTTTACCAGGGAAGGTTCTATAGTATTTGAAAACATTTCTTCAACTTTTCTTTCTATTGCGTTAACCCCATACCAGCTAACTTTGCCATTAGACGGCGGTATGGCTGAAGAAGAACATTTTGATCGCAATTGAACAAGTGTATCTACAATGTTCATACCTGCATTAGTTGCAATAATCAGTGGAATTTCTTCGAGTGCTTCTGCGAATTTTTCAACTACAATTTGCTCCCGTCCACTAATTGATCTTGCTTGCCTTCTAATCCTACTTGCAATGATTGCTTCAGGAGATCCACCGCCAGCAACAATCGACGGTTTTATGATAAAATCCTTTATAACTGCAATTGCATCTAAGATCGAACGGTGGCACTCGTCAAGTAATCTTTTTGAATTTGCTCTAAGAAGAATTGTGACAGATTTAGGATTTTTGCAGTCTTCAACAAATACCATTTTATCATCTCCGACAAATTTTTCATATACCTTTCCAGCATAGCCAAGATATTTATCAGAAATAATGTTATTATCAAGATCCTTGACAATCTTTGCACCAGTTGCCTTTTCAAGCCAAAGTAAATCATTTTCTTTTACCCTACGAATTGAGAGGATACCTGCCTTGGCCAGATAACTCTGTGCCAAAAGATTAATTCCTTTTTGTGAAATCACCACATTAGTCCTTGAATTAATTATATTCTGAACTTTCAACCTGAGTATGAGCGATTCCTTATCGAAATATGCTTTAATCTGATCCGGTGATGAAATGCGAATTTCTGCATCTGTCTTAGTTCTTTTACCTTCAAGGTCTTCATTGATAAGGAGGATTTTTGCATTTTCAATTCTTCTAGGCATTGCAGAATTATCAATTGTTTTATCAATTACAATACCTTTAACTAGCTGGATGTCAGACATGTTGCCAGGTTTTTCTTCAATTTTTATATCATCAACATCAACTTGATTATTTGCGAAATCTGTAATAGTGCAAATAGCATCAACTACAAGTTTTGCAGCTACATTATTTTGCTTGCTGATAGTATAAGAGATCATCTTTGATCTCAAAGAAGTGGTGGCAAGTCTTTCCATAATTTCTCTGTCAGAATTCTTTGATATTTGAGCAATATCTTCTAGGGTTTTAAGTGAAATTTCTAATCCTTTAAGATATCCATCTGCAATTATAGATGGGGAGATTCCCCTATCAAGTAATTGTTCAGCCTTTTCAAGAAGCGCTCCTGCTAAAACTACTACAGAAGTTGTACCGTCACCCACTTCATTATCTACAGCATTTGATGCCTCTATCAAAACTTTGGCTGCAGGGTGTTCGATATCCAGTTTGCGTAATAGTGTTGCACCGTCCTTGGTTACTGTAACTTCGCCCAAAACATCAATAAACATCTTTTCCATACCACATGGACCTAGAGAATTTTTGATAAGATCTGCAATCAATCTGGCAGCAAGCAGATTGTATCTACGAGTATCTTTATCTTTACTACGTCTTACACCTTGACCAAATAGCTGCTCTGTTGGTTTCATTATTCCCTGCAGTACTTTTGACAATTATAAATGTGCGTCTTATTCTTTTCTTTCCAATCTGAATAGAGGTAAGATACATTTCGGACCTAATAATTATGAACAGCATTAGATCCAATTTTTGGATGTCATCAAGACCTGTCTTGGTATTAACAATAGGGTTGCGGGTTGCTTCTAAAAAGATGATAAAACGGATATTATTGAATAAGGGAAATAACATTATTGGGTAAGACGAGTATGCTGTTTGTGTTATTTGAAGTATTGATTACATACGCATCTATTTTTTTCAAGATTCAGGAAGTACAGGTAGGATGATAATAATAATAGAGCACACATGAACTGAATTAGTTGTGCACTTTGTTATTGGAGTTACACAGATTTACATATCTTTTTTTCCTGCCATTACACTTTTATAGTTACTAAATATTAAAACAACCATGTCCTCTGTAACCACAGATACTCAGATTGAAAATGCCTCTAGAAAAGCAATCGAAGCATTGTATGGTAATGAGATTAAGGATTTCAGGGTTAGGGTTGTTTTTCCATTTGCAACAGACGAGCTAACCGCTCAGGGAGGTTTGCCCACTGAAGAAAAACGGGATTCCTGGGATGTACAAGTAACGTTTCTATTAAAAGGAGTTCAGTATACTGTAGATTTGATAATTCAAGAAAAAGATGGCCAAATAACATATACAAGACTTATTGATAAAATGGAACCTTTCTGATTTAATTCTTCTAAATCTTTTATTGCATCACATACATAAATAATGGATAGGATTAGTATTATTATTACTAGTTGTGATACAAATATTCTTGTCTTTCTTTTCATTGCTGGAGTATAAAATATATATATATATATATATATATAAATAGATAGTTCGATCTTTTCTTCCTTGTCAGCATCCTTTATAGTATCTACTTCTGGCTCTGGTTCCTCATCATCCTCTTCAGATTCTGGCCAAGAATCTAGTGTATGACGTGTGTGCGAGATTATCTTTTGATCTCTATTTATAAAATTGTGTAGCCTGCTTATTGCTGTTGTTCAATACTTAAATACTGTACTCCTACCTGTATATTTTATGTTAAAAATTATAGGAAGTTTTTCTGGACATTTAGTCTGGGTCGTCATTATTTCTTTTTTGACTATTACAATTGTATTTTCACCAATTATGACATTTAGCCAATTTGTAGATACTCAACAAGAAAAAAATAATAGTAGTATTAACAAAGTAGTTATTCTAACTTTTGGCAATGGAGCGAAAAGCCAATACACCGAAGCCAAGCCAATTTTAGACAAATATGGATTTAAGGCCAGTTTCTTTGTAGTATGCGACTGGATAGATTCAGATGAAGATAAAGATAATTCACATATGACATGGCAGGATATAGAGACATTACATAACGAAGGACATAATATAGGAGCAAAGTCTTTGAACCATAAAGACCTTACTACACTATCTGCTAGTGAATTGGACTTTGAAGTAGGACAATCAAAAAAGTGCTTAGATGATCAGCAATATTGATGCCAGAGTTTTTGGCACCCCCTACGGCAAAGGATGGGATAACTCAACTGTGATTGATACTATTTCAAAATATTATGATTTTGCTATTACTGGTTTTTCTAAACTAATGTACTTGAATTGCGATGGATGGAATGAGCAGGAAGAAGAGGGATGATGGAGACAAATCAAATACACAGACTGATTGTAGAACATATTCCGATGATGGTACGTTGACCTATGCGAATAGGTACTCTATTAGAGAATGGAGTCACGATTCTGCAAATGAAGATTTGGATAATGATAACAAAATGTATGAAGAGTTTGTTAATGTAGTCAATAGCCAAGAGAATTTCAATGGAGATGGAATCATAAGGGCCATTCCTATAATAGCGTATCACGATCTAGATTATAATTATAGAACACCTGATAGCACAAATGTGAATTTATTTGATGCAGAAATGAAATATTTGTATGATAATGGTTTTACAGTACTCACTATGGCAGACTTGGGATACGATGAAAACACAAATCAATTATATATCAAGTAGATTGACCAACAAAACTGAATAGTAATAGGACCAGATGATTATGGAGATAATGGATAACACGATAATAGTGGTATGATGACGATGGTAATGGATATGCAGCAGAATAAATCTGATGTTCTTGCCGCCTAATAATAATAACAACCTTTTCTATCTCTCTTATCTATTATATCATCTTCTTTGAAGATATATTGAGCTAAATCAATGATCCATTATCATTATTGTTAGATATTAGATAAAATGTTGCCCTCAGATAGAGCCACTATTAAAAGACCAAGCATTGCAGAGTTCTTTATCAAAATATCAATAATCGTCATCAACAACATTTGGTAAATACATAATAATAATAACTCTCTATTTGGAAATCGTGAAGCATTATCCATTGCGGCCTTATTCTTTATCTTCTTCTTTTAATTCTTCTTCAGGAGGCTTTACCTTTCTAAAGTTTACATATAATGCTATATCATAAGCTATTTTGAGTAATCCTCCTATAATAAAAGGAGTAGATAATGTAAATGTGTTAATGATAATACCTGTTAATGATGGGCTAATGGCTTGTGATATATTTCTTGATATATTAGTAATACCAGCAGCTGCAGTTCTTTCTTCTTTATTAACTACAGCCACAATGTATGACTGTCTGGTAGGTACATCCATTTGAGATAAAGCCATTCTAATAAGATAAAATGCAATAGCTACTGAAAGAGAAGGAGCAACTGCAACAAGTATAATAAGGATATTAGAAGGTATATGAGTAAAAACCATAGTATTAATCAACCCAACTTTATCTGCAATCTTTGCTGCTACTATAAATGAAAAAGCAGTAAGAATTCCAGCTACTGAGAAAATGTAAGATAATGTAGTTAAATCTGCTCCGAATTTAGTAAAAAACCAAAATGACACAATGCTTTGAATAACAAAACCACCTGCAAATGAATCAATAGCAAAAAGTCCAGATAGCTTACCAACAATATTCTTAGACATTGGCGATAACGTTTGTGTTAATGGCCTCGCTATCTTTCCTTCTACTTCTATTCTATTTGATAATAGAAGATAGATTCCTATTACAACAATACCTGATAAGCTATACAAAATAAAGAGTGGTTTAATGGAATCAATTTGATTTAATATCTCTCCAAATTGTTGTTGAATAATGGTTGGCAAACCAGAAAGTAGAACTCCTGCAGACATTGCAAAAGTTCCTGCCATATTGTAAATTGCAAAAATAATATTTCTCTTCTTGATATTTTTTACTGTCTGTGGTAATATTGATTGTTCGATAGTAAGAAAAGCGCCTGTCTCTGAGCCAGTTACATTAATAGTACCAATAAAAGCTGCTATGATCAGCATAACATGATTTTCTGTTGTGACAAAGATTGCACCAGATATAGACATTAATGCTGCATAAATTACTAATGTTCTTCGTCTTCCTATTCTGTCTGCATAGAAGCTTGCTATTAGAGTGAAGATTACACTATTTACTAGAGTAACTGTAAGTACTAAACCTATTAAAAGATCATCAAATCCAATTAACTTTAAATATATAGCAAGAATAACGCTTAGAAATCCGTACGCAAATGTCCTTACTATTTTAGCAGCTAAAAGTAGCTTACCATCTCTTGAGAGCCAGTTAAATAATAAATCCATAATAAATATTATTCTTAATAGTCAGTCTTGATCTCCTTAATCTTGTTATCTGAATTCTTATGTAGAGATGTTTTGGGCTTGCATAACTGAGTCAATTTGTCTTACATTCGTAGAATGCTTCCCTCATTATTTCGTTTGCGACTATATTAATCATATTGATTTCACATTGAATCGTCTTCTGATTGACATAAAAGTAAATACATCAATGAAGAATGAAGCACAATATTTTGACTTGAATTTACACTATCATATTCTCGGTTATTTGATTTCACCTGATTCTGAATCCTCCTTCTGCTTTTTCTTTTTATCCTTTCTGTACCCCTTGTAAGCTTCATTTCCATATGTAGAAGGTGATTCTATGTTATCATCAGTTGCTTCAATATTGCTCATAGAATGTCTATTTCCTGTTCTATTATTTTAAAGTATTCTATGCTTTAGGTTATGCCTAATCATTTGATTATGGCTTTCAATTTTGAGTCAAATCTATCCATCTATCTATCTATCTAACTAACTAACTAACTAACTCACACACACACATTCTTTATCGCCGCTGATAGCTTTAGGATTAAGTATACTATATTCTACATATTATATCTAACAAACAGGAATTGAATCTCTATATCATCGTACATCATGTTCAGATCTGTTTCATTTATTGAAACTCTTCTTCTCATAGCAAATTCTTATCAGTTATATTAGTATGCTCTAAATATGATTTAGTGTAGCATATACTATGGTAGGAAAATCAAAAGGCAACAAACAAGTAAATAAGAATGCAGCCAAAGAAAAGAGCAAAGACTCTAATAAAAATAAGAAAATGGCAAAAGTCAGAAGTGATTTAGGAGGAGGCCAGTCAAGAGGTAAAAGTAAAAAACAGAAATAGAAATATAATGAAATTGTTTAGAAAAATATGTGTGGACCCTTCAATCTGATGATAAATTCGATATAAAATAGGAGATGTCGTAAAAAAATAAACTATCTATCATCCAAGGACATCGCATATTTTTCTCTTTGATTTCAGATTAGATTTGTTCTTAGTTTAGAAGAAGATCTATAATCCAAGTACATATTTAATAACAGCAATAAACTATGGCGTAGATGTTCAAGTTATCAAATCTGTATCTACTATATTTTTTTAATCTTATCTCAAACTAAAGTGCTTGTGTTCATCTTTATTATATGCAAATAAAGATATCTAAGTTTAAAAATTTTGCATTATTATTTTTTGAAACTCTGAATCTCACATGCTCTTTATTGTTTGTAATATCATGGGGCAGCATGAGCAGCATCATCATCATCGGCAGTATATTTTAACTTGGGATCTTCAGATGTTATAGCTTTTAGTGTATCTTGGCAACTTCTTCTGATGATGAGACATGTTCTTTCATCGAAGAATTGAAGTATTAGTCAAGTTTATCAGACATACATTATCTTATCATTTTTATTTATTTTATTTGCTGGCATTAATGAACGTCAAGTTCGTCATCTAGGCCGTCAGATCCGTCGTCAAGTTGGTCAAAGTAGAGATATAGGTTAATAGATGATGAATGTATATTTTACATAGTCTATTTAAAAGTAAATTTTGATTAATAAATTAGAATATTCATTATAGACCTAACTATGGGTTTCGCAAATATATTATTATATCTGAACGTGTTATTATGGAATATTAACTTGTATAATGACGCGTACGTAGCAAAGATTACAGCAAAAAGATATAACATCTATTTAAGAGAGGAAAAAGAGAGAGAGAAGAAAAGAAGGCATTCGGATTGGATTAATAGAATCCTTACTGCAATATTTTGGCTGTTAAAGTTGATAAATAGCAGTCTTGAGAAAGTTAATATCAAAAAGAAACGTGTTATTGAAAAGGTGTTGGTTGAATAGAATGCTTGATAGATCTGGATAGTATAGTTGACTTAAGCCGATCATAATCGAAAAAGGATCTAAAATATAATTAAATCAGCTCCTTTTTTTCTAAAATTAGAATCTCTACAGAAAACGAATATAGCTGGCGGTTTCACTCAGCCAATGCTGTAAAACCTCTGTGTGTTGTTTTTTCTGTATTTCTACAGAATATTTGCACTGCCAGTTACTCTTGCGTTCTCGTGTGATGTTTGTTCAAATGTCTTTGCAGTATTAACACCTATTCTAGAAAAGTCCTTCGCACTTTCTTTTACTTGCTGTAGTGATGTTTTAAATGCTTCCATGTTTGCAAAGATCATGTTATTTGTTACTCTTGTTGCAGTAATAACATTGTTGGCAAAACTACTAACGATGTTTGCATATACTTCTGACATTCTTCTTGGAGAGAATAGTGTTGTCCAATTTGTTGTTGTTGTTGCGTTTACATTCTCGACATATGGTGTCAATGCTGATTGAAATGAGTTGATAATTTGTTTTTGTGCTTCTACATAATTATCTGCTATTTCTCTAGCAGCTTGAATAGTTTGCTCTTGACAATCACTAACTACTTGCGTATAACGCGGAATTTGACTTCTTGCTTCATCTGTTGTCTTTCTAATATTGTCCCTGGTATCATCCAATGATCTGCTCACTAAATGTTGTTGTTCTTGTAGTTGATGAGATGGCGATGATGTTGTTGTATTGGTTGTTACTGTTGTCTTTTGTTCTTCTTTTTTGGATGACATACTATTAATACGCAATATGCCTATATAACGTTTACCATTAAATGGTATTTTATACCATAATGAACCATTATTTTACAAGGGGAAAGAAATGATCTTAACAACTTAAGAGAGGCATAGCAAGCATCTTTGTAGTATATTCATAAATTCTTAAAATAGAATTTTTTAATCGTATTCAAACGATTTTTCCATTGGAACACGCTTTTCCAATACTGACAGGAGATTCTTCATGTATAACAGGCTTCATTCCATTATCATCTTCTATTATCAGTATAATTCTGATAATGCATATTTTTATTTTCATTCAATATACAACAAGCATACTGACATCTTTTTGTAATGCATCCTCATTAAAGGCCAAACTTATCTCCTTTTCATAGATGTTGATATGAAATTAAAAGTTTATTGGGTGAAAAAATACCGATTATTATATAACTGGAAACATGTATACCCATATCTTTATGTACTTTCCTGCAAAAAAACAATACAATATAATGGCAAGTATAAGATTATTTGTAAAGAGAGTAGACGTTTTGGCAACAAGATCAATTTAGGATAATTGACAAAGAAAGTGTCGAGATCTCCTTTGAAACTGTAATTTTTACTGAATCGTATTTATGTATCCACAAGCTGCTGCTTTTACGGAAACTTATGAGCACCCTTTTGATCTTTCTTTCTTTCTCAAGTAGAGGAGGTTGATAATACTACTATTTGTTATTCCTCCTCATCTCTTTTGACTTTAAATCCAATTCTAACCTCTGCTTGATATTCAATTTTTCCTTCCTCAACTCTAAATGTTACACGTCCCAACTCTCCCCATGATATGTTCTTGACAGTTTTACCAGCTTCTTTAATGGCGTTATTTGCTGCGTCGCTAATATCTGTATTTGAAGTTCCTACTATGTCAATATATTTGTAAACCATATCACAACCACAAGGATTTCAATATATATATTATGTACCATCTAAATTATTCTATTACGAGTATCGTATCATCACAGATCTTCAGACAAAGAATTGATATAAAGATTGAAAACTATGTCAATAAGAAGAGAGTTTAGAGAATTTGATTATAAGTAAAAAGTTAGCCTTACTAATTTCTTTGATAATTGTATTTGTGTCTACTATTTTGATGTTAAATACACTTTCAAACTTGGCAAGATAAAAGACATACCTTTATGTATAGAACTTATCCATTATCTTATTCAGATTGTATTTTATATTAAAACAAGATACTTATCATATCATCACTCAATTAGCAAAGTGATTATGTTACGTTATAGTTGCACAATTACATTCAAAGACCTGAGGGTGCACAGCTATTGCAAACTTCACAAAGACAAGGATATTAGACATGCAGAATCTTCAATATATCACTCAAATTAGAAGTAACAGTGAGTAAATAATCCATTCACTGCAAACCTTATACAATGATCAACTTATGCATTCAGTTTGATAATCAAGCTACAATGGGATTGATATTTGATGAATATCTCTATCAGTAGGAGTTAACTGACAATATAATAAAATAATAAAAAATTAATAATAATAATAAAAAGAATTATGGCCTCGCCTGAAGTTGTATTGGAACTTCAAAGCGTCTACCATATCTGTTAATAGCTATTGTGAGTTTGTCATTTATATTCTTCTTTCTTATTTTCAGTGAAATCTCCACAGTATCATCTATTCTGTTGCCGTCAACTTCTTCAATTATATCACCTTTTCTTAATCCTGCATCATCGGCTGGGCTGTATGGTTCAACATCTGCTATTAAAACACCTTCTGTTGTTGGTAATCTGTAATATTGAGCTAATTGTCTTGTTATTTTTATATATGAGATTCCAATCCATGGTCTATTGATTACTCGTCCATTTTGTATTAGATCTGTAATTACTGATTTAGCAATATTGATTGGTACTGCAAATCCAATGCCGTGTGCATATGGCATCTTTGCTGTATTAATTGCTATAACCTCACCTTTTGTATTGATAAGAGGTCCACCAGAATTTCCCGGATTTATAGCTGCATCAGTTTGAATTAATTCTAGCACTCCTTTTTCAAATTGGATCTTTCTGTTCAATGAGCTTGTTATTCCAGCAGTCACAGTTGGTCCACCAGTTAAACCAAATGGATTGCCAATCGCAATTACTATTTGACCGATTTTCAGATCATCAGAATCTCCTAATGTAGCAAATGGCAGTGACTCGGTGGAATCCAATTTCACTACAGCCAAATCTGTTGTTTCATCTGTTCCTATCACTTTTCCATTAAATATTCTTCCATCAGTCAGCGTAATCTTTAATCTCTGAGCGTCATCAACCACGTGATTGTTGGTAAGTACATGGCACCTTCCATCAATTATTATGCCAGAACCAACACCTTCAACAGGAAATACACGGAATAGTTGGTCCTGCATCATTCTTACACTTGCAATATTTACAACACTCTTACTGACTATTCCAACCGCATTAACAATTATATCTTCATTAATAGGGATCACGTCTATATTATGCAACTCCTTTGATTGTTATTTTTAATTAGATCTAACTGTCTTACCTGGAGTATGAGAGAATTCAACCTTTCTTTCACCTCTTATATTATAGCCAGCTTTACTGATTTGTATTGCATCGGAAATTGACACTAATGCATTTTTAAGATATGGGATCTTTTTTTCACTCATTTCTATGATTCATCACATTGTATATAGTCGAATTTTGAATATTTGTTGACTAAGAACGAATTAACCCAGTCACACATACATACATGGGGAGTTGTATAGGTTGTATAACCAAAGAGGCAGTTGCAATTCTACCTAATCGTTGGCCGGTTAGATATTGTAACTCTCTTTCAGTAAATGTTACTGTAGCAGTTTTTCTTTATCCATCAGAATTTTTTCCCCTCTATTATAAATATGATGATAGGGTCGTATCTTTATACTTGAGTTACCTTAAGTATGATCAGCCAAATCAAAAAGGAACACTTATTTTATTTATGTATGTGATGACTGGACCAAGTAGGAACGTAGGAACACCTTAACTATTACATCTTCGTATAGATATAATGAATGTCTGCCGCAGATGAGGTTACAGTGGCCAAAGATCCGAAGTGGCAGTGCAATGTATGCGGAAAGGTCTTCGAGAGTTGGTATATACTAAATTATCACAAACTATTAGAACACAGTGAATCTAAAAGACCACCGATAGGAGTTGGATAGCTACTACCACCGTTTCTGTTGATGGCTACATATTGACTTTTTTATAACAGCTAAAATCTGCTAGCCATTGTTATTAACTATTATATGATTGAGAGAAAAGTTAAATTATTCGCTGTAAATGTATCGATGTGGTTCAAAAATTAGGCCATCTTTATATTACATTATTCCTGATCGGGATTGTAGCCGGTGCAATAGCTGTTGCGGTATCCCTAGTCCAAAGAACCTTCTTTGGTGGAATATTCATTCCTGAACTTGCATCCCAAACCTTATTTTCGCTTACTCCTGGAGAAATTGAATCACAGGCTGTGGAAACATTCGGTCCTATTGCAAAATATTCTGCATTTATAGGTGCGCTCATTGTCAATCTTGTAGTATATGGCCTGCTCGGAATATTTATTCACAAGATGCAGGAAAAGATGCATTCAAGCACTTCTTACTTAACAAACGCAGCAATATCATCAGTAATATCCTATGTTGTTATATCCATTGTGGTTTTTATACTCATAACTCTGGCAGATATTGAGATCCAATCCCTTTCTATTCAGTCAATAATTACTTATCTTATTCTACCCCATATCGCATTTGGGTTTACATTAGCATATTTCTATAGAAGTATAAAACGAACACCTTCAATCCTCGGTCCTAAAGAAGCAGGTCCTCCTTCTCTCGTTCTTCTTCTCCTCCTACTCCTGCAGCTACTTCTACTTCTATGCCAGAGGTTGACTATAAAAAAAGACTTCTACTTAAGACCGGCATAGCGTCTCTCGCTGTCATACCGCTCATGTATATTGGATTGAATAATATTTTATTTCCTAGGGAAGGCGCTCAATCGCCTTTGCCATTAGAATCAGAGTTAAAATCAAAACCCAGGCCTGTAGGGTTTGAGGATCCAAGGCTCACAGCTTTACTTGCCTCAGAGATAACGTCAACGGATCTATTCTACAGGGTGGACATTAACCCTATACCTCCAACAGTTGACGTAAATTCTTGGCGGCTGGAGATTAAGGGATTGGTTAGCCAAACTTTAACAATCACTTATGAAGAACTGAGGGCCATGCCTTCAGTACAACAAATTGCTACACTTGAATGTATAAGTAACAAGATTGGAAATGATCTTATCGGTACTGCGATATGGAATGGAATTAGACTAAAGGATCTTCTTGAGAAATCTGAAGTTAAGCCAGATGCAAAATATATTGTATTCAGATGCGCGGATGGATATGATGTAGGAATACCTTTAGAGAGAGGATTTCAAGAGGGATCTATTCTGGCCTATGGTATGAATGGGGAGGCTTTAACAACTAAACATGGTTATCCTGTCAGGGCTATTATACCTGGTTTGTACGGAATGATGAATCCAAAGTGGATAACCGAGATAGAATTGGTTGGTGAAATTTATGAAGGTTATTGGCAGAAAAAAGGTTGGGCTAATAATGCACAATATAATACTCACTCTTTTATTGTTATCCCAGGTAGTGATCCTGTAAGGAAAGTTTTTAGAAGTCTAGGAGCTTTGAATATTGTAGTTGGGGAAGAGATACCAATTGCAGGAGTAGCCTTTGCAGGAGATCGAGGAATATTGAAGGTTGAAGTGAGTAGCGATGGGGGTGCCACTTGGAAGGAAGCTAGAATTAAAGACCCGCTGTCTCCATATACGTGGGTTCTTTGGGCTACTGAATTAAATGTTACAATCAAGGGTAACTACAAAATCATAGTCAGGGCAACAGACAAGACTGGAAAAATCCAGACAGCAGAAGTCAGAGATCCGTTTCCAAATGGTGCAATGGGTTACCACGTAGTCAACGCACAAGCTTCCAGTTAGATTAATACCAATTGAGTATTTCTATAGATTGTTTTATATATCTATAACTGACAGGGTTCTGTGAAAATAAAAAAACAAGATCAATAGAAAATCGTTAAGTAGGTCCCTTGCCCATTTTGCCTTATAAGTTGTATTTTTGATACTGCTAATGCAGATAAGGAAATATTCTCAAGCTGAGGTAGTATTGTTGTTGATCTATTAAGAGATGTTGAATTACTCATGCAACTTTACTTTTTGAATAATAGAATTTTTAATGGACTAAATGATGATAGATATATACGTCTAGCCTATTAAATATATTATTATTATAAAGCAAATACGTAATATAGATGGGACGTGTAATTAAAAGAGATAGATGTCTAATGAAAGATCCCTGAGTGATTACCTAGAGGATCTTCGATCGCATCTATTTAGGATAATCATTGTAGTAATAATAATAACATCTCTTTGTATGACTTTTAGTATACGCCTCTTTGATATTAATGGTTTCAAGTTTCCAATACTACAACCAGATCTTCTAAATAATGTGGCAGGTCAAGTAATTCTTTTCATTAAAGAAAATCTGGTACCTGAAAATGTTACTCTTATACAAACAGCTCCAGGACAAGTTTTTTTTGCTCAGGTTTACGTTGCTGCTATGCTAGGGATAATACTAGGTATGCCAGTTATAATCAGAGAGATTACTGCATTCATAGGTCCTGCACTGCATTCCCATGAAAAAGCAGTTTTAAGAAAGATCGTGATATCTTCTACTGGTTTCTTTTTAATTGGTTGCTTATTCTCTTACTTTATAGTTATACCTTATGTACTTGACTTTTTATACACATATGGAGAGTCGATTGGTGTTTCTACATTTTTCGATATATCAGAATTTGTACCGTTTGTATTAGAGTTTTTTATCGCATTTGGCGTCTCATATCAATTTCCAGTAATTATGTGGGGGATTACGGTATCTGGAATGGTCAATCCTCTGTTTTGGAGGAACAACCTACGTTACTTTATAATTATAGTGGCAATCTTCGGTGCGATCATAACACCTGACGGTAGTGGAGTCACTATGTGGTTTATGGCAGGTCCAATGATTTTACTTTATGTTCTAGGTATACTGTTTATTGAAAAGAAAGTCAAGAGAAGAAGAAGAACAACTGTCAAGCAGTACTAATAACAGCAGAGATATTATTATTATTGACTTAATTTATCAAATAACTCAGATGTTATTGTTATATCTGCGCCATAATTGTCTTTTTTCGCTCGTTTAGTAGCAAAAGATTCTCACAGTAGAGTAGATAAAAATTGTTATGATAGAATATGTCGTTCTACTAAAACTAAACTATATGATTAACAGGTCTTTCTTTTTTATTAAATGATGGTTAGATATATTTCTGTTATGTAAATCTACGGTTGTTTGCTATTTTAGCGTCTTCATTAATCAGATGAGTAATAATTACTATTAATTATTATCACCTGTACTACGTTTTACATATGTATTAGTTATATCACATTTCACGGTCTCAACTGACATAATAGCACCAGAGCAGTCCATGGAAGAAGTCGCGTTATAATCGGAAGGTCCTGATTCAGTAACGCTATACATTCCCATATCTAGCTTTACAATAGTACCAGAAGAGTTTCCTGGGAATGAACTGGGCGATGGATTGTTACCGTGTATTTTGATTGTAAAATCAGATGGTTGTTTGCTATTTTCACCGCCTTCATTAATCACTTTTTTAGTTACTATCAATGTACCTTGCACTTTATTGTTGACTCCTGCTGCTGGCGATGATGTCTCATTTTGAAGAGATTCAGTATTGTTATTCTCCTCCACCTCTTGCTTTTTTAGTTCTAATTCTTGTCCATATGACAAAGGTAAGACATCATCTCTAAATTTTTCTGTAGTAGATAAACTGAAATCAGTATCTATTATAAAAGTAATAAAAAACATAATCATCGTTAAAAGAGCAATAAGTTTCACAACTACAATCAATTCTATTGCTTATTATAAGTTACTTTTCTTTTTTCTTCTTCTACTTATTCTTTGAATAGATAAGATATTATGTGAATGCAAAAAATAGTTTTGATATCTTCTAAAATAAATATGGTAACTCTCTGTTCTGCATATGGTTATAAAATCAACAGATAATGCTTTTGCTGTATTTCTATATGAAAGACCAAGAAAGTACAGATATAAACCATAACCAATATCTTTTGCAGACGTCCTATTTCTTTTCGTAAGTATCAATACAAGAAAAGAGTGTCTGAAGCTATTGATTTTATTGTTAAGTTAACAGAGCCAAACTACCTCCTCAATATTTACATCGGGACTTTGCTCTAGTCTTAGAGGTTCTTTTTCAAATGATCCTAATTTGATAGTATTTCATTTTCGTTCTAACATGTGACTGGATAAAGACATATCGAATATGAAATATTTAAATCAACCTTATGAAGAATTAGAAAAAAAGAAGAGGAAACTGTGACTTTAAAAAAGATTTGACTTACCAAATCAAGCCTCTTTTTTTTTCAATAGTCGAAAAGACATGACAAAAACAGCCAATATTACTCCAGAGCTAATTAGAAAAGTTGCTCCCCCAATTGAATTATACAAAAATCCACCCACAGATAGCCCAATGATACTCGCCATGCCTCCAAAACTGCCTGCAACTCCCTGTACTGCTCCTTGAAGTTTTGATCCTGCAAGTCTTGACAATATCGACATGAAAGAGGGCCACATAAGACCGTTACCAACTGCAAATAGTATTACAGCCCCGCCCACTGAGACAATATTATTTGATACAAATAAAATAAAATTTGTACCTAAAATCAAACTACCAATTACTACTAATTTTTCCTCAGATAATTTTTTTAATGCTTTACGTAAAACTGGACCTTGGACCAAAACCATTATTCCACTTAATACTGCATAAAATATTCCCAACTGTGTTACTGACCACTTTAAATCATTAGCGGCATGGGCCGGAAAAGCAGCATAGTAGATATTAAATCCAAGAAATATCAAAAAATATAATACAAGTAAAAAAGAAATATGTTTTAGTTTGAAAACATCTCGGAATCTAGGTTTTTTAGTGCTTACAGTGGAATAGGGCTCTCTGCATTCCTGCGAGAAAACTTTTCTGATGGTTCCTTCTTCCGGAACTAATATTTCCTCTGACGAGGGCTTGGAATCTCTTAATAGAAAGCCTATTACAATTAACGTGACCAAAGATAGAATTAATGCTGCTAGAACTGGTAATATTGCTCCATAGATAGTTCCACCTAAAATTCCAGCTAGTGCAGGGCCTAGAATAAACCCAAGGTTGGAAGATATCGCCATTTTTCCAAAGTTTTTACTCCTTGTTATATCTGATGAAAGGTCCGCAAGGTAAGCATTGGCAATAGAGATATTCCCACCAGTAATGCCGTCAATAGCTCTGGCAAGAAATAAGACAAGCAATGGAACACTAATGACAAATGTTCCAAGGAAGGCGATATCAAAGCTAAAAGATTTTTCAGAAGGCAAAGATAATGCAAAAAGAAATAGTATCCAACCAATTAAAGTTCCCCCACTGCTTAATAGAAGAACTTTTTTTCTTCCGTAAATATCTGACCATCTCCCTAATACTGGAGCTCCAATAAGTTGGAAAGCAGGATAAGTAGCGGCGAGTAGCCCATAAACTATAGCATTCCCTCCAAATTTCATGACTAAAAAAACCAGAAAAGGTAGAACAATACTAAAGCCAAGAGTACCTACAAAATTAACCAATAATATAGGAAAAAGTGAAGGCTGTTTTACTAGACTAGCCATTATTTAGGTAGCTATAGGGGTTCAATTTAAAAATTAAGGAGGTTTCATTCTCAAAAAGATGATTTGTTGGAATTGCAATACTTATTTGTCCTGTTTAATCTTTTTTCTTGTTTTCATTCCAGTTAGCATCTTTGTCATTATAATCAGGTTCCTTTGGCTCCTTATTGTGTTCTTCCTTGTCTGAAGGATATTATTAGCTGATTGTGCTATTCTTTACTGCTATTTAATAGTCAATTTTACTCAATATATTTGCATTTTATTACTTCAGACTGGCAAATGATCGAGTCCAGAATAAGAAGAGGAAGATGAGTAGAGATCTGTAGAGTCAATTTGCTTCTAGATTGATCATTGTAGTAGGAGATATTCTGTATATTGTTCCTTGAGTTTTGTCAAATGTAAGGACATATAGATAACCATCCTTTGGTCCAATCTGCATATCGGTAATTCCGCCAAATCCTTTGCCAAATATTATTTCATCTAGTTTTTTGTTATCATAACTACTTACAACTTTATCTGCAAGTGGACTATTAGGTGATAATAGCAATTCTGTTCTCTGTTTGTTTAGTTCGAAATGATAAAGATTTCCATTGATAATATCACCTACAAACATATCATTTTCATATTGTTTACCTAATTTATCAGAACTAAGGAATTTTATTGCAGTAGGGCCAACATCATCAAACCATGTAAATTCAGGTAAACTGTATTTGCCTTTTCCATCAAAGTCAACTAATAAATTATCTGTGTTATTTGGGGCTAAGTGGGACTCTGTCTCATTGATTGCGTATCCTCTTAACCATATACCATCAATCTTATTCCATCCACTGTTAAATCCTGGTTCAACAAGATTGATTTCATCGCCAAACACTACTCCATTTTCTGTATCCCATAGCTTTCCTGTCACAGGATCAAAATCTATTCCAAAACTATTCCATATTCCATATGCATAGTATTTGTTTATAGGGTCTTTATTGCTTCCAAGAATGCTGCTACCTTTTATTGCTTCCTTACCATCCTGAGTAATAACGAGTATACCGCTTGTTCCATCAGGGTCTTTGCCATTCTGAATATTCTGTGCTTTAGTCTGATGGCCATTGATACCAATGCCACCAATAGTTACATACACATTATCGTCATCAGGACCTACTAGAATTTTACCACCATTACCAATAGACCCAGGGCGTAGCAGGAAGGTCTAATAGCAATTTGGGATTTACTAACTTGTCATTTGCAAATTCATATCTATACACAACGTTGCCCAGAGGTTGTTTTCCTTCAGTAATATCTTCACCGTCTACTGTTGTAGCTGCAGTATAGTACAAAAAAACATATTTAGTGGTATTAGTATTAGATGCTTGAGTAGTATTATTATTACTAATTTCACGATCTAAAGAGGATGAAGATATGTTGCTGACAGCAATACCCAACATTCCTCTATGTCCTTGAGTTGCAACATTAACATCAAGCAGAGGCTTTTGTAACATTGTACCATTTACGATTCTTCTTACAATACCTGTGTCTTTTTCTATAACCAAGATATCATCTTGATCTAAAAATGCCATACCTGTAGGATATGAAAGTCCTTTGAACACTACTTCTGCCTTCAAATTAGGATATTTTATGACCGGTTCTTTAGAAGGTAGAGGAGCACTCTCTGGGTAATCAGTATCTATTGTTGCAAATGCAGCAGTAGTAGTAGCAGTGGAAGTAGTATTGATATTTTCTTGTTTATACTTGTAAATCGTAAAATCTGACTGACAATATAAGGATCAAAATTAAAGATGTGAGATACAATTATCATGACAAGAGTGACGCCATCTGATACAGAATATTTCATTTTATAGTCAGTAAACCGAAATTATATTTTATATATCTAATGTTAGGGTAAAAAATATATCATTATTATGTGATAGTAGGAGGATACCAAGGCTTTTTCATATTCCATACAGTGTGGAATTCATGCGGAAAAGTACTCCATAGGTAGGGATGCGGAAAGTGTTCCATACGGTGTGGATGCATGCGGAACAGTGTGCGAATTTCCGAGCATGTGTGAAAAAGTGTGCGAATTTCCGAGCATGTGTGAAAAAGCGTGCGAATTTCCGCAGCATGTGTGAAAAAGCGTGCGAATTTCCGCATGTGTGAAAAAGCGTGTGAAAATTTCTAATAATATCTCTACTTATTGCGTGGAAAACGTGTGGTAAGACCCATTGATATGTTTTAGCAGATGTCATAAAATAAAATTGGATTATATTACATAAGTAAATAGTCGGCATCACTTTTCGGACTAGATTATCGTAACTCCTAAAAATTTTAACTGTCTAGGTGGAATATGCAACAGATTTGACTCTATTTACCACTCAGAATTCATTTTATTTATAAAATGAATTCCCAGAATACAAAGACTGAGAACAGAGAAATAAATATCCCAAAACCTATTTCCGACTATAGAAGGTTCAAACGCGATGTTCGATGAAAATTTACTTCAAAAGACTGGATAGAAATGTATGTTAACATAGGTGATGTTTTTTTCAGTTGGATCTTCAAAAGTTATTGTAACACAACCAAGAATGCCATGCTATAAGCTTGGGTTCAGATTTGGTCGCATGGATATTATCAAAAAGTTTTTAGCTAGTGGCTGTCCCGGAATTCACTTTAGAGTATATCGGAGGAAGGAGAAGTTGAAGCTGGAAATTCAATAAACACCTCATAAATAGAGATCACAACATAGTTACTATTAGTTAGATTGTCAGATTGTATATAAATGACACTTATGATATAAAATTATGAGACGTGCAGTCAAAGTTGACGCTTTACCTGAAGATGGAAATGCCATTTTCTTGAGCAAATAGAACGAGTGAAAAAACATGACAGTAAAATTAAATGAAGAAGAAGAAGAAATTGCCAATAAATTACAGTTAGAAAAAAACCCTACACTTATTGATAGTTTCGGTAGGATTGCAAGAAAGCTGAGGATCTCGTTGACAGATAGGTGCAATATGAGATGTATGTATTGCATGCCTCCAGGTGACGTTCAATGGTTTCAAAATGAGGATATTTTGGGTTATGCAGAGATAATTAGGCTTGTTTCTATTTTGGCAAATTTTGGTATAGAGAAAATAAGACTGACAGGTGGAGAACCGCTTCTAAGACCAAAATTAGAAGACCTCATTATCCCATTAACAAGGATAACTGGCATAAAATCTATTAGCATGACAACTAATGGTCTGCTGCTTGGAGATAAAGTTAAACAATTAAAAGATGCGGGACTTGAAAGTGTAAATATTAGCCTAGATTCATTTAAAGCTAATAGGTTTAAGGCGATGACAGGTATAGATGGTGTCAATAAAGTCATTGATAGTATCTATGCAGCAGATAAGGTGGGATTAAAGATAAAAATAAACACAGTGGTAATAAGAGGTTGGAATGATGATGAAATTGTAGATTTTGCTGAATTTGCAAGAAATAGTGGATATACTATACGATTTATTGAATTTATGCCATTAGATGGCAGTGGAATATGGCAGCCAAACTTGGTTTTTAGTAAGAAAGAAATTGTTGAAATAATAATAAAGAAAATAAGTGAAATTGTACCTTTGGATAACTATCAGAATAATAATAATGATTATGACAATAATATCCCCGACAATACAGATCCGGCAATGCTTTACTCCTTTGTCGATGGCAAAGGAACAATAGGATTTATTCCCTCTATTACTGAACCTTTTTGTGGTAATTGTGACAGAATTAGGTTAACTTCTGATGGTAGACTATTAACTTGTCTTTTTGAGAATCCAGGATATGATCTTAGAAGCATGTTACGCAGTGGAAAGTCCGAATATTATATTAAAAAACAGTTGATTGAAAATATAAAGAAAAAACCTGAAGGCATAATCAAGTCTATAAAGACAAAGACACTAAAACCATCATTAAACGCAATGCACACAATAGGTGGTTAATTATCATGACAACAACCAATGAGAAAGTTGATGTAACAGCCATAAGGATAAAGTTATTTGCGTCAGCTAAAGAGATAGCAGGGGGAGGAAATAGCGAAATAACATTACAATTTACAGAAGGGGCAAAAATAACATTTACGGAGCTTAGAAAAAGAATTTTGCAAACTTATCCAAAGCTATCACAGATCCCATTTGTATTTGCAATTAATTATAAAATAGCCGATGAATCCACAACCAATACTGCTAATACCACTATAACATCATCTGATGAAATAGCGCTTCTGCCACCTATTAGTGGAGGTTAGCGGATAATAATATATGATCTCCATAACTCAAGAACCAATTGATATTTCCAAGATATTAGTAAGTTCTGAAGATTCGTCTGCTGGTGCAACAGTACTATTCATAGGATCGGTAAGAGATCATAATGATACAAAAAAAGTGTCTGAAATTTATTACGAGGCATATGAAAAAATGGCAGAAAATACATTATCAGAAATTGAAGATCAGGTATCGAAAAAGTGGCATGTAAAAAAATTTGTTGCAATACATAGAATTGGCAATCTCAGGGTCAATGAAATAAGCGTAGCAATTGCTATATCTACCGAACACCGTCAAGATGCTTTTGAAGCATGTAAATATACTATTGAGAGCATAAAAACAAGGACGCCCATATGGAAGAAAGAAATATCAGATTCAGGAACAGCAACATGGAAAGATGGTATATTACCTTCTGTTAACAAGTGAGGTGGTAAATGAAGTAATGTCTGGTGATGGTGGCGGTGGTGGAGGTATGTTTGACGTTGCTGACAAATCGGATACATTACGACTAGCAACTGCACTGGCAGTTGTAAGAATATCTCCTTTAACATCAGAATTAATTAAAGAAGGTAAATCACCAAAAGGCGACATTTTTGATGCCGCAAGAATTGGAGCAACCATGGCTGCCAAGAGAACTTCTGATCTAATACCATATTGCCATCCCATCCCAATAGATGACGTAAAAGTAGATGTATTGTTAAAAGATGACTATTGTATTGAGATCAAAGTACAGGTAAAAACGGTATGGAAGACAGGTGTAGAAATGGAGTCTCTGACTGCTGCTTGTGTTGCTTCGCTGACAATTTATGATATGTTAAAACCAATAGATGAATCACTGTCAATTGAGTCAGTTAAACTGTTAGAAAAACACGGCGGTTCAAAGGATTTCCATGAAAGGCACGTAAGAGAGTTCAAAGCAGCTGTACTTGTTACTAGTGACTCTAGAGGAGAGAAGCAGGATAAATCAGGACAGATTATAATTAATAAGCTTAAGGAAAATGGGTTTGATATTATAGAATACAAGGTAATAACTGATGATATCGACACGATTGAATCTGAATTAAAGAGATTTTGCGATGAACTAAAGCCCGATGTCGTTGTAACAAGTGGTGGAACTGGTGTTGGTCCGCGTGACAATACTCCCGATGCAACAAAAAAAATTATACATAAGGAACTAACTGGAATAGCAGAAACACTCAGATCTTATGGACAACGAAGGACACCCTTGTCAATGCTTTCCAGAGGGATAGCAGGAGTTAGAGGAAGAACATTAATTGTAAACCTTCCTGGCAGTACAAAAGCTGTTTCGCAATCTCTAAATTCTATGTTTCCTGGAATATTGCATATCTTCAACATGTTAGAGGGAAAAGGTCATTGATTAGTCAATGTATGATCTGACACTATTAGTACTTGTTCCATTATTCTTTGCAATAAGTTTTGTCTATTCTAGTGTTGGTTTTGGTGGGGGAAGTAGCTATACTGCTATTCTAATTCTTGCTGGAATTAGCATATTCAGCGTACCACCAATTTCACTCCTATTAAATATAATTGTGTCTTGCATGGCATTTTTGAGTTATATAAAAGCTCAATTTTTCTCTCCAAAGTTAAGCCTGCCATTTCTGTCTTCAATACCATTTGCGTTTTATACAGGTCAGATGATACTTCCGCAAAAGACTATTACAATAATTTTTATAATAACACTTTTTGCTCGGATTGCTGCTCTCCTGACTTCTAAAAAAGCAACAAAGAAGAAGCAGGAATCAGGGACGAAGAGATCAACAAATCTCAATTATATAAAAATGGCAATTATTGGTATTCCAATAGGGGCTTTATTGGGAAGTGTGGCTGGTCTCATAGGTATCGGAGGAGGAATATGGTTATCACCATTGTTAATATTAACTGGTCTAGCTAATCCTAAACAATCAGGCAGCAACTGCAAGTTTATTTATATTAAC
>CAVTCE010000021.1:0-10204 GCA_963733025.1 uncultured Nitrososphaeraceae archaeon
GACCCGGCCCATACCAATCTTGACGCTTTATTTAGCCTAGACCATAATAATATATGAAAATAGTATGCAGATTAGGAAGAAGCGAGACCCCAATGAAAATCTTTATGTATACTCTGAATGAACCAGAGTCTAGAAAACAATATCATCCTTGACGATTTGGATATTCTTATTATTTCAATGGCCATATTCTATTCTATAAAAAACTATACTATCTTTGAGAAAATAAATTCTGGTATAGTAAGGAATCAATATTGGTCGGGAATAAAATATTAACTATTCATTCAGCTGGAATGAATTAAGAAAAGATGGTAAGTGGTGTAACAACATAGCTATTGATTGACATATTGTCATATGAATTGGTAATAAAGAGATACTGAATAAGGTTATTAGAGTTTAAAAAGGGCTATAAATATAAAATATGCAACTATAAAGGACGTACTAAATATAATACACTCAATGTATACTTTGTGTAATATTTTTGAGTAATATTACATATATCGGTATTCTCATCAGGTATAAATTGTAGTATATTATCATAGCAATCTATCGCGGGGGTTGCCAAGCCCGGTCAACGGCGTGAGATCAGGCAGACTTGTCTGGCACGATGCTCAGATGTCGATAATTTGACTGGGTTACCTCATCCCTCAGGGGTTCGTGGGTTCAAATCCCACCTCCCGCATATTTACTATCATCTGTTGTTTATAGTGTAAAAGAACTTCATTTGCAAATTTTATGCATTATAATTAATAATATTCTTCTTACAACTCGCTATCAGTAAGAAAACGCTATAGTTAGTTTTATTTACATCTTTCTCGGCTAATGACGTCATCACTGTCAACTAGCACTTTCTGTATTATCAATTGATTATTTACATCTCAAATATCCCATGCCTCTCCATTGAGTGATTCCATCCGGGATTATTTTTAGCCATGTGTGGTGTCTGTCGAATTAATATATAATGTAGGTTAGACAGCTACTACACATATTATTCGAGCAATAGAATATAAAATATATAAGTATCATGTATAACTTGATTTTAACTGAAAACAAGCGGATTTGGTTTTGGACTCCTGTTGAAAAGCTTGATTTTATCAAAATCTTATCAATAACTGAAAGAATATCCGCAAGTAATATATAGAGACGGATTCAGGCTATGGTAATAAAAATAATAAGAATTCCACACTATTTAATCCAACTGCTCACTCAGATGAACTAAATTGATCTCTACCAAATCATAAAATTCCGTTGTTTGAAAAACGTATTGTTATATGTTTTTTTATTTGTAATACTACTTCTTGCTTTTTCACTCATATCATATGATTGATAAAATAGTCTCCAATGTTGTGTTAATACTATATGAGGTTCTTATTTTGATTCCAAACTTTTTTTATCTGATTGATATCGATAAATTAACAAATTCGTACTACACACTTTATGTAGATATGACGTATAAAGTGATCTTTACCGATATAGATGGTACTTTAATCGATATTAACACAGGCGAATATCAAGGAACAATAAAATTGGTTTGCATCTTAAAAAACAATAATATTCCAGTCATTCTTTGTTCTGCCAAGACTTGGTCTGAGCAAAATAAGATAAGGGAAGATATAGGATTAAATGAACCTTTTATAGTAGAAAATGGTGGAGCATTAATCATTCCTAAAGGTTATTTCAATTTTTCTTTCAATACACCGATTTCTAAAGTAAAACAAGGGTATAGCATAATAGAACTTGGAAAATCTGCCATTGAGATCAGAACAAAACTCGATGAGATCAGAAAAAAATACAAAATAGACTTCTTAGGTGTTTCAGACGTTTCTTTGAATGAACTCGCCAAAATGACAGGTTTGTCAAAGGATTATGCAAGAAGAATGGCTCAGCGAGAATATGGCGAAACTATTATAAAAATTAACAAAAATGATTTAGAGAGATTTATAAAAATTGCCAATGGGATGGGTCTAAAGCTAATTCATGGTGGACGATTTTTTGATATAACAGTTGGCAATGATAAAGGAAAAGCGGTAGATATATTGATGAATCTCTTTAGAAAAAAATATCATAATAATGTGAAATTTTTTGGTGTGGGTGACAGTGAAAATGATGTCTCTATGCTGAATCGTATGGATCTTCCAATGCTAGTTCAAAGGCCGGATAGATCATGGTCAAACCTCGAAGTTAAAGACATTGTAAAGGTTCAAGGTATAGGTCCAGAGGGTTGGAATGATGCCTTCAATAGAATTATGGAGTCAGATTAGATGCTGCTGATGATGAGATATATATATATATTTTTATATATATCCATATCATCTGTCAGTTAATCTAACAAGTCATTTGAGTTCATCTTCTAATCCTTCAATGCACACTTAATTTTTCAATATTGTAAAACTAGAAAAAGTTTCTTATTATATACGCCTTTTGATAATGGCAGTGCTGCAATCCATACTCTGCCATAGAACATCATATCCAATCTTAGAAATAAGATCCATATGACAAGATTCTGGTATATTGTTCTGATCAAGGATTGAACAAGCATCTGTGAATTTAGTTATGCCGTCAAATAAAGACTCAAATTCACTTAACTTAGACTTTGATATCAAATATGTACCTGCTACAACATATTTGTTGTTAGGATTACTAATACTACTATTATCATCATCTTTGTGTGATGTAGTAATAATTCTTAAGGCAGATTCAATTGGCAAGTTGTATTTATCTGCTATTTCGTCAATGGAGATGATAGCAGCATTAGTGAAAGCACGGTCTTCAATTTCAGTCAATAACTTTACTGAACTGTTATTAGCAAGCCTTTCAATCATCTTTGCGTCAATAGACTTCAAGTATTCAAGAAAAGGCTTGATTGGAACTTTATCGTTCTTATAGAAGATCAATCGTTCCTTCGATATAGAAGAAGTTATCTTCTCCCACGCAAGTTTTTCCTTAATATTAGAATTAGAGGATGCATAACCTGCATCATTTATAGCTATAAAGAAGTCTACTGCATTATTTCCAGCTGGTATAGTTTTTGTAAGATCGGCTATCTTTTGTATTTTTTTCTCTAGATATTCTTTGGTCCAGAATCCTACGATCTCAAGATATATTCTAGTACCGTACTTTTCAAATGCAAAGTCAGGAATAAGTGCCTTGCCATTTGATAGTATTAATGGATCAGGCTCCCTTATTAATTTCCAACCAGTGGCAGATTGCTCAAATCTGGTAGAGAACTTTTCCTCTACTCCACTGTCAAAGTAAATAAGTTGCGAAGACTCTTTGGCAGTATATAAGATTCTCTTTCTCTCTTTATCATTTTCTTTATTGTAGTATGGTTCACGCGATAAAGAAGGAGTATCTTTATTTGATATTTTAAATTCATATATTTTCTTTCCCAAAGACATAGTCTTCCTCACAATCCAGGCCTTTAGGGACCATGTGTCACTAGAAATAATCGATGGAAGTATTTTTGCAATTGATGTTCCGTATCTGTCAGTTAATTTGAAAATACTCAAAGGACCATCTAGCGAGCAGATAATGATTGGATTGTTCTTTGTATCTGTGTTACTTGCATTTATGAACTTGATATCTCTATTATCATAATCTATCTCATCTACATGGATTGATCGTTTTTCTTCCTCTAATGCTATATATTGTAAATTATACATAAGCCCAAGTCTTTTAATATCACGTAATATACGCTTCCAGTTTGAACCCCCAGTTACAGAGAATTCTAGTTTTGTACAATTGAATAGTAATGTCTGCATTAACGACAAGTTATACCAGGCCAATAGTTGTTCTGGGCTTATTGCATCAAACCATTCTAAAACCAAGTTCTCTTCTAAATCGCTCCACATGACATCTATTAGATCGTTAGAATGTACGTTTATTCTAGATGCAACGGTGTCAATTATTTCCCTTCTTCCAAATTCAGTCAATGCAAACCCTCTCTTTGATGATTCTTCAAATAATTCTTTTCTGATATTGACTGGGTCATGAAGGTTATTGTTGTTAACGTCAATATTACTGGCGATGGCTTTTGACTCTGTTTTTATTTCATTTATTTTGGTAAATATACATCTTCTTTCAAGAAGAGTATAAAATCCCCTTGCGAGCTTATAGTCATTATACTCGGATTCAAGAAGAGCAATTCTTTCGGTAAGAAACAACTTCTTCTCTTTATTTTTCCATGATTCTTCAAATTCTTTAATGATCTTTGCAGCTAGCTGCAAAACGCTATCGTCAGCTGTGCAAAATCGTGGAACAATGTTTGTTCCCTTATCTGTTATTCTTGTTCTAAGTAATTGAAGTGGCAGCATATCGTATTTAGCCTTCACTCATTCCTGTTTCTTTCTCTCTTTCTATATACGGATATATTTTTGTAGGAGTCATTTCGATATTGATAGCGATGATTATGATGATGCTATATCAATTGTTTTGCCTTGATTATCACAAATATGACTACTGCTCGCGATCCGGATCGTGTTCTTCCACATCATTATTATTAGTCACATCTTCACTGCCCAAGGCCTTCTTTCTCTTTGCGCTAGTGCCTATCTCCCGTGTATCGGCAGATATGATCTCTATTAACTTTGCTTTCTTGTTTACATCAGTTTTTGGTCTTAACAGTCTTCCAAGTCGCTGAATAAATTCCCGTCCACTACCTGTCCCACTGAGGATAATGCCAAGTTCAGCATCTGGGACATCTACACCCTCGTCTAGAACTTTTGATGTAACTACCGCGTTATACCTTCCTTCTCTAAAGCCTTTGAGGACATCCTGTCTTTCTTCTTTTCCTGTTTTATAAGTGATAAAAGGTATCAAGAAAGTATTTGATACTTGATAAACCAGGCTGTTATGTTGTGTGAATATTATAGTCTTAATCCCCTTATTCTCTGCAAGGATTTCTCGTAGCTCTTCTATTTTAGATCTGCTATTTAATGCTATTTCCATGGCTTTGTTTCTTGCTAACAATGCCTCTCTAGCAATTTTGTTTTTAGCGGAAATCATTATCAATTTTTCAAATCGAATGGGGAACCTAAATCCAAGTCTTCTTAGCGAGTACTGATACTTTTCGAAATTCTTTCTGTACTGGATTATTTCATCCGGAAGCATTTCCACTCGTCTTCTTTCAATTTCATATTGAGCCAAGTGTTTTGTCTCAGCAAGTTCGTTAGGAGACATCGTAAAGACTATTCCTCCGACGAGCTTTGGGAGCTCCATATGCATACCATCTTCTCTTTCTATTGTTGCAGTTAGTCCTAATCTAAAAGGAGATGCCATGAGTTCTGCTATTGACCTATAACCAGGCGCAGCTAAGTGATGTACCTCATCAAATATGATCAATGAAAATTTGTTACCAAGGCTTGATGCACGTATATAAGCTGAGTCATATGTGGATATTGTAATTGCCTCTATATCATCCATTCCTCCTCCTAAATTTCCAATTTTTACATTTGTAAAATACTTTCTAAGAACAGAAGCCCATTGATCCATAAGGTCAAGTGTTGGTACCACAATGAGCGAAGCTGAATTGACAGCCTCTATTGCTTTTACTCCAATAATGGTCTTACCTGATCCAGTAGGCAATACTATACATCCTCTCATTCCAGCTTTAGTCCAGTTGCTGAGAGCTTTATGTTGATAGATTCTTAAAGGTGGATTAGAATTGTGATTATTATTATTACTGTTGTTTGTTGTTGTTAGTATGTGGAGATGGAATAAGATCTAGAACATGATCAACGTACTCTATACTGCTTTGTTTTAAAAATTCTATTATATTAGCATAATATAGAGCTGGAGCTCTCAATAAATTTGTCCGAGGATCGGTACTAGCAAATGGAATGTGCGCTAATCCCTTTATCAAGATCGTGCCGTTATCATAAGTAAGTCTTGCGTTTAGCACTTATATTTTATATATAAACAACTTGAGAATTTTAAGCTTTACCCAATCAAACTCTATATTTCCTATGAGACATTAGCGAGTAAAATAATACTGCATAGATGTCTACCTTCACCCCCCCTCATTAGAGTGCCTCGATCTTTAAATTATAAGGAATCTCTGATACCTTGTTTACAATGATAAAGAGAAACGCAATAATGAGTCATTCCTATTCCTATATATATCCAACCGTTCAAATGACAATTCTGAACGATTGTAGCAAGTGCAGAACATATGATAATAATAATAATTCAGTTTCTGACTACGTGATGAAGGCTTTTGATTATCCATTTAAAGGTTTATTTGCAGAATAGATGTGTATGTATATATGACAGTTGACGAAAGGTTAGTGCAATTTCTAAAGGATGGCAAAGATTGGGAGAGAAAAGCTACAAGTATTCCAGGTGTTTTTCTCCTCAAACTACCTGCATTTAGAGGAAAACCAGCATCTCTTGCTATAGAGATCAATCCGGTGAGCTCTTCAGGTTCTGCCACAAAGAAACGAGGAGTTGTAATAAGATCCAGCCCAGAGCTAGAAGAAATAAGTCGGCTACTATCAAATTCAAAACTTGCTGAACTTGCAAAGAATATGGATGAAGTTAATCCTGAAAAGATATTAACAAAGAGTGGTGGGTCAGAAGATATATTTGAGATCTGATCCGACTAGATTATTTATAAAATGGAGTTTAATCTCCGACTTTTTGATTAGAAACGACGATACTCCATATATAGAAGACATTTTTTTATGCGATAGCGTTAACGGCCAGATCGGAGAATTTAGTTATGCTAAAAACATTTCCTAATCAAGACTGTGATGAGTCTGAGCAATCTAAAACTTTAGCCAGATATGTCGAACACCCCGTTATATGGAATAGATCTATAGAGCTTAGATCATATCAAAAGAACATTGCAGATTCGGCGCAGCGTAGAAATACGATGGTAATTCTTCCGACTGCCCTAGGAAAGACGGTAATATCTTTGCTTGTATGCGCAGACATGCTTTACAATTACAGAGATAAACGAATTTTGGTTATGGCTCCTACAAGACCGCTCGTCTCACAACATATGAAGTATTTTTCCTCAGTTTTGAAAATTTCTGAAGAAAATATAGCATCTGTTACAGGCAAGATTCTTCCATACGCACGCAGAGCTGTATGGGATAGAACAGACATCCGATTAATGTTCGCCACACCTGAAGTTGTGAAAAACGATCTAGAGGAAGGTAGATTAAATTTGAAGGATTTCGGTTTGCTTGTATTTGATGAAGCTCACCGAGCGATGAAAGAATATGCTTATACTTCTATAGCTAAAGAATACATCAAGCAATCATCTTGTCCTTATATATTGGCTATGACTGCCAGTCCTGGAGCTGAAAGAAAGAGGATACAAGAGGTGTGCAATAACCTCCTCATTGAACACATCGAGTACAGGAGCGAAGATGATCCTGATGTAAAACCCTATGTTAATGCCATAGATGTAAAGTGGGAATGGCTGAATTTGCCAGAGGAATTCCGGTATATAGTATCAATTCTTCGATCCATGCTTCAAGAGAGAATAAAATGGCTTATACGGAATGGCTTAATTATGAAGGGTATTAAATGGGTATTTAAGAGAGATTTAATTGAACTTGGAGAAGCACTTCGGTATAAACTAGAGCTAACTATGGAAGAGCAGAGGGGACTACTTTATATTGCTATATTAAATCAATCTTCTGCCCTTACATTGATGTATTGCCTTGAGTTAATAGAGAGTCAAGGTTCTTACTCATTAAAGGCCTTTCTAGATAGGATAGATGAGGATGGAAGTAATGCACATTCGTTACTACTTAAGGATCCTCGAATGATGGAAATTAAAACATTAGTAGAAGGTATTGTAAAGGAACATCCAAAGATCCTGCATCTTTTACAATTGATAAAAGATCATCATCACCATGAACTTTCTTCGACGATAAACAATGTAACAAATAGTCCAAACTTAAAATCCAAAATACTGGTTTTTACTCAGTATAGGGATACTGCAAAACATATAGTAGAAGTTTTAGAAAAAAATAACATAAAGACATCAAGATTTGTAGGCCAAGCAAAAAGAATAGGAGATGAAGGTATGAAGCAAGATGAGCAGGCAGCGGTTCTTGACTCCTTTAGAAATAGCGATTTTGATGTGCTTGTAGCCACCTCTATAGCTGAAGAAGGACTGGACATACCTGAAGTAGATCTTGTCATATTCTATGAGCCAATATCAAGTGAAATAAGATATATACAGAGAAGAGGAAGGGCAGGCAGAAAATCATCTGGATCGGTCATTATTCTTGCAACTAAGGATACTATTGATATGCGTCATCTCTATGCGAGTAAAATGCGTGTAGAGAAGATGACAAATTCATTGAATAATATAAATACTATATTAAAACCTCTCAACAGGTCTCTTATAACACCAAATCCAATGACGTTGGCAGAATTGTCTATTATAGAGGATAATAAAAAGAGATTAGAAGAACGCTTACTTAAAAGAGCTGAGTCACAAATTCAGTATGATGGATTACCAGGCATAGAAGATATTAAAAGCCGACTAGATCGGCTAGGCAAAAAAAACAACAGGCAGGTATTATTATCAGTTGAAGCAGATTTATTGACCAATGACTTTAAGAGACAAGTAGATAGGGTTGCAAGACGTATTCATGTCGAGCTGGCAAAGGCAGGAAAACGAGGTATTGATATTAAAATACTTTGCAACGATCTCGGTTTTGAATACACACTATTGATCGAAGCAATAAAGAAACTTGAAAAGTTGAAGAGAGTAGAGTGGTTAAACGAAGACACAGTAGTAATAGCAGATAGCTTAAAAAAATTTTCGGGTAAAGAATATGCTGTAACAATAGGAAAAATCTTTCGAGGTCTAGCAACGGTGATGGTGGATGGCAAATGGCATGCTAGGCTCAACTATTATGATTACGACGGTCCACGTGAGCTCTTGAAAAGAGGCATTGAATTCAGAGCAGTTGGAGAGCTTTATCATGATGCAGAAGCGTTATGCATCAGGATAAAACAAATAGTCTGACATATATGATAATGATAATTTGTGATTGATACGCAGTATTCGTTATTATTATAAATTGATAGTAAAAGTATGCGAAATAAAAATGTTAAATCAAGATAGTAATATTGAATGAAAGAAGAAGAGAAGGAGAAAATCTATGGAAAACAAAAGGCAAATGTTGCTCAGTTATATATAGAATATGTTTATATACCAACCGATCGATGAGATTGGAAATTTGATCATAAAAAATCATGATAGATCAATCAATAAAAATCAATACTGAAAAATTGCCTCTTCAATATCATCCAGTAATGTTTCAAGACTTTATTTAATATACAATATTTATTTTAGATTTTACATTTTACTCGATTTAATTCCCGCCAAGAGGTATTGCCATTATCATTAATTTATATTTTCAGCACAATTCAAAAAATATTTTATTTACAGTCTTCAGTGCATCTATATATCCTTATAATGAAAATTCTATATGAGTAAGATGAGAAGAATTGTTACATCACAGCGCCACACATATTTACTCTTATTCCTTACATTACTTGCAATTAGCTTTCTCTATGTGCACTACTACAACTATCAACAATCAACGGCACAGACTATAAGCATACCATCAGAAGAAGAAGAAGAAGAAGAAGATATTGCTAGAATATCAACAGCCGGATATTTGACATATAAAAATTCTATGTATGGTTTTGAAATTCAATACCCTTCTAATTGGGAAAAAATAGATTTCGGCCAAGCAATTGAAGAAGATGATCGCCATATTGTTGTCACTTTCCTTTCACCAACAGAAGACGCCTTAGATATCTTCAGAGAATATCTCGTAATACAGGTTGGTATACCAATGTTTGATCGCTCGCTAGAGCAAAATGTTGATGCACAAATAAATTCATTAAGAGATTCTTTACCGGATTTTGGAATAGTAGAGTCGAATGCGACTACGTTAGCAGGAGGCAATCTTGCGCATACACTAGTTTACACGTTTAAAGTAGGCGAGGATGAAGACAAAAGGCGGCTGAATTTTGGATAGTAAAAGCTGATAAACTATATTATCTCAAATATAATACAGAATCAGAAAAAAGTGATAATCATGGTTCGACGATTAGAAAGATGATCGATTCATTCAGGATAACAAGTTAATATAATGAATAAGGTATCTTTTTTAATAAAGGTGTATCTTGTATTGTTTTTTATAGTTAGCAGAGACCTACTATCAATCTC
>CAVTCE010000022.1:0-10769 GCA_963733025.1 uncultured Nitrososphaeraceae archaeon
CATCATCTAGATTCTCTTGTTGTTTCTTTAGCTCCTCTTGTTGTTTCATTAGCTCCTCTTGTTGTTTCTTTAGCTCCTCTTTCTCTTTTGCATCATCTAGATTCTCTTTCTCTTTTGCATCATCTAGATTCTCTTGTTGTTTCTTTAGCTCCTCTTGTTGTTTCATTAGCTCCTCTTGTTGATTAGCTCCTCTTTCTCTTTTGCATCATCTAGATTCTCTTGTTTCTTTTAGAGCTCTTTCTTGTTGTTTCATTAGATCCTGTTGTTGTTTCTTTAGCTCTTCTTGTTGTTTCATTAGATCCTGTTGTTGTTTTTCTTTAGCTCTTCTTTCTCTTTTGCTTGTTCTTGTAATGCTTCCTCTTCAGATTCTACAATAGGATTTGTCCCATTTTCTGCTATAGTCTCAGTTTCTATCACAGGTTTATCTCCCTCATCATTAAGTTCAGTAACCTGAGATTCAGCTCCAGCTTTATCTTCAGGTAGGAAGCTACAGTAACAACCACAACTCCGCTTTATCTTCAGAAGCAGCTATAGTAACGACAACGGCTGAGTCTTCAGTAATAGATACAGTTTTATTTTCATTAGCACCTACGGTAACAACCATAGATTCACAGCTTTATCTGCAGCAACAGTTTCAGTTCCATCAGCACCCTGGCAGCTTCGTCTTCATCACAGCAGCAACAGTTTCAGCTCCATTAGCAACCAGCCGCTAAAGTTTCGCGTCATCGGCAGCAACAGTTTCAGCTCCATCTCAGGGGCAGTCTGCCCAGCTTCGTCGCCATCAGCAGCCGCTGCAGTTTCAGCTCCATCAGCAGCAGCCCTTCCAGCTTCAGCACCATCAGCAGCCGTTGCAGTTTCAGCGCCATCAGCACCGGCTGCAGTTTCAGCGCCATCAGCAGCAGGCCGCCGCTTCAGCTCCATCAGCAACAGCCGCTTCAGTTTCAGCTCCATCGGTCGGCAACCACTGCCAGTTTCAGCTCCATCAGCAGCAGACCGCTGCCACAACAGCTTCAGCTTCATCTGCAGCAACAGCTTCAGCTTCATCTGCAGCAACAGCTTCGTCTTCATCTGCAGCCGCTAGCCTCGTCTTCATCAGCAGCCGCTGCAGCTTCATCGTCATCTGCACCGCTGCAGCTTCATCGTCATCGGAACCGCTGCAGCTTCATCGTCATCAGCAGCCGCTGCAGCTTCATGTTCATCTCCGGCGGCTGCGCTTCATGTTCTCAGCAACGCTTCCAGCTTCATCGTTCATCAGCAGCCGCTGGAGCTTCATCGTCATCTGCAGCGCTGCAGCTTCTTCTCTCTTCTTCTGATTCCGGCGGCGCTGTAGGTGAAGGGATGGAGGAGAAGGAATATTCTTGACAAGAACATTCATGGTATCAGTATCATTTAAGCCATGGTTATCCGTAACTGAGAATTGAAGTGTAAATGTAGTATCAGCTGGTATATCTAAGGGAGCATTAAATACTGGTGTTGCTGTATTGTTATTAGACAACCTGATAAAAGGACTTCCTCCAATTTGTGTCCATTTATAGATTAGGGTATCCTCTGGATCAGGGTCACTACCTTTACTGGCATTAAGAGGTATGACTTGTTTTTCATTGACTGTGAGATCAGGTCCAGCATCTGCTACTGGAAGATGATTTTGAGATGAGAATGGCAGATAAAGTACTTGTCCAGTAGTATTAAATAATCCGTTGTTATATGCTGCTGATACTTCCTCTGCTGACAAGGTCCTATTCCATACTCTAATGTCACCAATCCTACCAGTAAAGTATCCATCACCTTCACCATCAACTAGTCTCAATGAATTAGCTCCTATTCTAACTGGTTGTGTACCTGTATTATCAGGTAGTGTGCCTGAAGGTGGTGGTATCGTTGTTGTTAAATTACTTGCTACTTGAACGCCATCTACATATAATGCAACTGCTGAACCATTATAAGTTCCAACAACATAGTGCCAATTACCATCACTATAATTGCTTGGTGACATTACAAAATAATTAGCTCCTGAAGAATTTTCAAACCCAGTCTGTATATTTTCAGAATCAATCATCCATATTCCATAATTCATATTCTTTCCTTCGCTATCTGAACCCACGCCTCCCTTTGTAACAATAAATGCGTTAGATCCATTGGAAACATTCATTTGAGTATTGAACCAACTTGCAATACTGTACATCGTAAGCTCCAATGAACTATTATTAGCTATATCTATACAGTCTGAACCAGATAGATTAGGCGACTGTTCAAAATTATAAACTAGTGACGGCAGAGTAACATTAGTAGTAGTAGCATTAGTAGTAGAATTAGTAACATTAGTGGAATTAACAAGTTTTGAAATACCAATTTGGTCGTTGATATTAATACAACTAACATTAGATGTGTTGGTGCTGGTGTTGGTGGTGCCAAGGACATCTACGGTATTATTATTAGATGTAGTAGTGGTGGTGGAGATGCCAAGGACATCTACGGTATCCCATGCTACTGGAATCGAGTTATCAACACATGATAGTTTGGCAGTTAGTTCATTTGTTCCATTTGTAATGGGATGGTAGTTATCTGTATATGTAAATGTCCAGTTCGAGTAATCATTTACTCCACCAGGACCGGTTGCTAAGGTTTTCTGGTAGGGCCTTTGGTTATTCCAATCTACATCAACCTGACAGTTAGTAGTAGCATTATCTGCAGATGTTCCTGATATTGTAAGTTCACCAACTGGAACTTGTTGACCAGAAGTAGGCGAGGTAATATTTACATCTGATATAACAGTATTTGATAACTGTGCATATGCAGCATGAGCAAAAATATCATTAGACCAAATACCAGAAAGAAGTATTCCAAATACCATGAATACAGTAAATGCCTTAAATTTTGACAGGTAAAGCAACTAACAAACTCCCATTCTTGCTGTTATAGTCATACTATTACTAACACGATAGCGGATGCTAGAATTCTTGCATCCCATAATTACATTATATTTTATCTTTATCATTACATTTGATTTTAAATGATTATTGCTATATTACGTGTGCTTAGCTATCCACACAAAGATTTCACTTTAGTTTTCTGTTATTTTATTCAAACATATAATTTATGTATAATAATAGCAGGCAAAATAAATTACATAGATAGAAATGATTAATACTATAATTCATTTTCATCTACTAGTAAGTTATCTCTTTTTTATTGCTTAATAGTGAATCCCTCTTTATTTCTGCACTATCATTGTCATAAAATGTTTCAACAAGCGTTCTTCTATCAGACAATACTTTCCACTTTAAGAAAGTATTTTTTGTTATATACTGAACTGGTATATATTCGGAGTCATTAAGTAATTAAATATAAGTCATCCAGTCGAACCTAAAACAAAAAGCATATGAACTCAGGGTTCAAGGCACGCCCAGTCCATACCTAGTGTTTACCGCTCGTTTACCGTTGAAGCTGCTCGTTATCAGCATAAACTTTTGAGCTTGTTGACAAAAATGATTCTTTTGATTTAATATAACGTTAGATTTGAAAATATAATAATATTATCAAGTTATCATGGCATTACAGATATAAGGAAGAGATAGAGACTTTTGATACATACTAACAAATTTTTTTACTCAAGAGTCGAATTATTTGAAATGACCGATTAAAAAAGTGATCATCAGAATAAATAAAGAAATTATATATATGTCATCATCGTCATCATCGAAATCAATATCAGAATTACATTTTTTTACTATCACTAAAACTTCTGAAATCTGGAAGTCAATATCGTCTGCAATTATGACAATAATAGACGAAGCACTATTTGATGCTGGCCCACAAGGCATAACATTCAGATCAATGGATCCATCTCATATTGCATTAATAGATATTAATTGGCCAAGTTCTGCATTTGAGAAATATCATTGTGATTCAACAATAAAATTTGGAGTCAAAATAGATGAGTTTTCAAAGATAATCAAAAGAGCAAATACCAATGACTCTATAGAAATAGGTGTTGTTTCAGATAATAGTTCTCTTAATATCAAGACTACAGGTGGCGGTTATTTACGCGATTATAAAATGAGATTAATCGAAAGCACAGGTAATAGATCACCTTTACCACAGATGATATTCGATAGTAAAATAGTCATAGGAATAGCAACACTAGATAAAATACTAAGTGATGTTGGAGCAATATCTGAAAAAATAACCATAGATAGTAGTGGTATTTCTACTAATAAAAAAACTGTAATTGTTAGTGGTGATAGTGATAGAGGCGAGGCAAGAGTAACAATGGATGTGGATGATGATAATAATAAAAGCAAGGTTGAATTGTTAGAGGAGATAACAGTAAAGGAAAATAGCAAATCTACATATAATATCGATTTTATTTCTAAAATAATAAGAGCTATTGGTCATCAATCATCTAATCTTGTAACAATGGAATATTCTTCAAACAAACCTCTGAGATTAGAATTTCTTTTATCTGGTGTGGTAAAACTACAATTCTACCTAGCACCGAGAGTACAAGATTAATTTATTATAGCCTAATAGTAACAATAAAGTATCTGGATCTGATATGTATTTTATATCTTTTAAAAGAAGATGGAGTTGAGTAAAATTGACTAATCCTAACGATTGGCTTGAAATAACCATAAAGTTCAGAGGGAAATGCTGTGAATGTGATAAAGAGATAACATCAGGACAAGCACTATGGTCTAAATCTACAAAAGCTGTTAAACATCTGAATTGCCCTTCTAGAAATGTCACTAACAACAAGGCATTTGCTAGTACGAGCCTAGAGGAATCTGCAACTCATGAGCCAGGAAAAAAAGAATTCGCTACTGCTCAACAAAGAATATCTCTTCTGAAGCAGATTATAGAATTAAAATGTTTTATTTGTGGAAATAAAACAAAAACCAGCAATAATAAGAATGATGACTTTGTAGACTACGTTTACTACTATAAAGATAAATCTCATCATGCCTACATTTGTCAATCATGTCTCAAAAGAGAGGATGTCTATGAAGCTTACCAGCACTCTTTTCTCCAAACGATCAATAAGTATTTGAAATGAAATAATAGAAGAAAAATATAATTCATGGTAGTTGTTGTGCCTGAAAATACATCCTTAAGATTTGTTCGTGATGAGATCTCTGATATAATAAGTATCTGACTCTGCACTTGGAATCAAACTTAACAATACTAGAGATTAGTCCATCATACCCATTCCCTCATTTAGGGCTATTGGATTTCTGTTTTGCAATTTGCAGAAAGTTGCAGAATTTCTTAAGAAAAAATATTATCTTGCTTTAGGTAGAATGTAATTTATCTAATACTAAAACATCCATAGAAATTTCCATTATTAAACTATGATTCAAATTTTATTCGATGTTTTAATTGAGTGTTTCTTCAATCGATCTGAAAATGGAATTACCATATAGATGTGATGTAAATCTACTACAGCATGTTTCTGTTTCAGAGTATATATTTTATACAAGGATCAGGTATATCAAATTATTGAAGCCATAGACAAAATACATTATATGATGCCAAGTAACCATCAGAACTAGTTAGTTGAAAATATACAAACCAACCTTTCTAAAAATATCTATCTGGTCCCGAATCATTCGTACACAGCAGCACTAGAGAATAAGTAAATAAGCAGAGAAAAGATAGAGATATTTGTATATAACGATACATATAATATCTAATGATAGAAGAAATTTTCCTTTTATGATATCAAGGCACCGAGAATAATACAGATATCAAATTGTTTCTAGAACTAATTATCAAATTGATGTCTGATAGAAGAGTAACAATAATAATTCTTTATTTTTCTATTTAGTAAAAAATCTTATACATGCATATATTGATATTATCCTCAATGGCATTGTATGGTATATACGGAAGTCACACAACAGAATCCTGTCCCCTCAACAATATAGAAAGTAGAAAGATTGTATTAAATATGGTTGGAGATTTAGATAATATTGCTAATAAAAACAGCATAAAGATCTTAGAGCAATATCATTCAGCATTGGAACATACATTTCTCTGGACAGTAGATACAGAAAATGCACATTCAGTAGAGCGCTTTATGATTGAATCAGGATGGGCAGCCTTTAATGCTGTGAAGATAGTTCCCCTAGGAAGATACCAAAATGTCATTGAAGCATGTAAAAAACTAGGTACCTCATGAGATGTGACGAGAATAATTAAAGCAGTTTCAGAAAGACATATGCTAAAATGTTAATAACTAATATTAGATTCGCAGATCTGTCTTATCTGGAGCCTTCTCTTACGACTTGAAGCTTTTGAATCTATTCTTTAGGAGGTTGTCAACGTCTTGGCCTGCCGTCTTTGATGTGCTAAGATATGTAATTTAGTGTGTCGTATGTGTATATATATATATAATTTAGATGTTTTCTAATGCTTTGATTGTAGCTATTCTTCTGTGAGCAAAGATTTTCTCAAGCCGATTATATGCATACCCTTCGAATAGTAACTTTCCTATGCTGCCATATGGTAATTCAAAATCTACTATATCTATTACTTGTGTTTGCTTTTGATTAGTAGCATGGAACCTGTGTAAATGTCTCCATTTTTTGAATGGACCCTTTAACATCTCATCCACATATTCATAGGGCTTCAGAGAACTAATCCTAGAATGCCATGTGCTTTTTCTTAATATTATTTTTCCAACAATTGAAATTTCTGATCCTTGAGTTAATTTTTGGCCTGTAGTGGTGGCATTAATGATTTTGAGGTTCATTTCCTTTGGAGTAATTATTTCAAGATGTTTAATATCTGTGTAAAACTCCCAAACTCTATCTATATCATTATTTACAACAAATGTGTGATTTAAGGTCCGCAAATAATAAGAAGTTATTTCTTAATCTATTTATTGTAATCTCTATTTGTTAGGCGAAAGTGTGATATTAATGGCTGGTTGTTATTCTCCTTTTTGTGTCTAATATATAAAATATAAGTATGCAACTTAGATTTTTACCTCTTTCTACAATATATGTGCAAAATAGAGAAAGTCTTTTATAGATTCCTATTATTCATTATTACCAATTGGTATGAGATTTTTACTTTACGTTCAAATCCCTACTGAAGCTGGAAATAGTGTAGTCCAAGACCCTAATTTTTTGCAGAAAATTGAAGATTATATTAATAATGTGAAAGCCGAAGCCGCATATTTTGGTCCAAGCAATGGGAACAGGACTATGTTCTTTATTGTAAATATGGATACTCCAGACAAGATTCCTATAATACTCGAACCGCTGTTCCAAGAATTCAAAGCAAAGGTAGAAGTGCATCCTCTAATGATTCTTGATGACCTTAAGAAGGCCTTTTCAAAGTTGGGGTAGTAAAAGTAGAATATACTTTATCCAATATGCAGCCAGCAATAGTTCACAGTATTTTGTTTGTTTAGCCTTTTCCTTATTTTTCAACTATCCGTTTCATCTAATAACTGCTTCTCCATAATGTCATATTTTCCTATTAAAGGCTAGAAAACAAAGAATTTGTTCTAAAAGTTTGGCGATACTGACATAGAATTCCATGTATTGTATCCACAGGTAGGACAATTCCTTATTGGCTTGGCAAATGCAATAAAGCCATTTCTTCCATCCATTGGCAATATGCCATATCCAAGTTCCAGAATCTCTCTGTCTGTAGAATGTATTTTAGAATCAAGAGTTATTGATATATTATTATTAGCAGATTCTTTTGTCATTGTTGTTGGGTTTGCAAGAATATCACTCATTCTTTGATCCTGTACGTTTGAAGGAGTTCGTCTCATAGGTTCACCTATCCAGATATCAAAATCATCTAAGAGTATTTTTCTGCCACAGTCCTCGCATGTCTCTCCCATAAATTCTTTCTGCAACCTATTAATTTCATCTGGGCTTAGCTTCTTTCTTAGACTATATGTTGTCGGTGGTTGCTTATTTGGAATATATGAAGGCCTTCCCTTACCGTAATCCCTACTTCTAGGAGTGACAAGTTTTTCACTCTGGCCTTGTTCTTCTTCTTTATCTCTTCTTTGATTTGAAGAGGATTTAGTTAACACTATTTCATTTATTAACCCTTCAATCTCTTGGTTTGAACGTAAATTGCGGCTCGGGATGCCTATATCCTGTTCTCTAGGAGATCTAATTCCAGTTTCTATAATGCTTAATGCTACAGATGCAAGCCACTTTGATTCATCCAACCTTAATGAATATTCATATTCGCCTGTGTCTTCTTTTTCACGTATAAATCCTAAATATAGTAAAGTAAGTGTATATTCGGGGAATGCAATTTCTCTTACTAGATGTCTGGATAATCCTAAATCACATGCAAGCTTACTATAAGTGTCTCTAAACTCGCGTGAAGAAAATGCAAATACAAAATTGTTATTTGTTCGTTTATCATTATTATTACTGTCTTTTCTTATATGATTATGATAATACTTTCTTGCAATGGCAAACAATACAATAAGAGAAAACTGAAAACCAAGCGTTGAATTAAATATGAATATGCGCAAGTCATTCTTTCTGTTTATCGCAGTTATTATGTTGCTATCATTTTTCCTCTTCAGTTTTCTACTACTTCTTACATTCAACAAGGTACCATGTCATGATAAGTTATTTTAAGATTATTCTGTTGTTTCTTCAACAACAACATCAAAACAATCTTTTTTTGCAGACAGATAAAATTCATTTTTTACTTATTAGTTCTCTACACTTGCTTTATTTCTTTTCTTCTTATTTTTTCTTGTAGAAGCATAATTGCCTGAATAAGAGTTTCAGGTCTTGGCGGACAGCCTGGAACGTATACATCCGCAGGGATGACGCCGTCCACCCCTGGAAGCACGTTATATGAATCAAAATATAGTCCGCCAGTAATTGCACAGGCTCCCATTGCTATAACATATTTTGGCTCAGGCATCTGATCGTATACTAATCTTAACCTAGGTGCCATCTTTCTATTTACCGTACCAAGAACAATTAAGAGGTCACACTGCTTAATGAACCAAAGGCTTCAATCACACCAAAGCGTTCTAAATCAAATCTTGGACTAGATGCTCCTTCCAAGTTCCACACTACAGCGACCAGTTTCTAAATGTACAGGCCATAACGAGAATGCTCGTCCCCAATTGATAGCATACTTAAGCGGACTGTCAACTGCTTCAACTAATATGTCTCCTAATTTACCAATAAAAGCATTAAAACCAGCACCTGGATCAGTTATTTTCGGCAACAAACTATCAATTTTTTTCATCGGGGTTCACATCTAGTACCTTTATCATGAGTCAGCTTATTCTGTGTTTTATAGAATAAAAGAATTGGAGATAGATTGTATAATTTTGAGGCTCTACTCTTCTTACCTTTCAATTTCAATAGGCCAAATATTAAGACTCCAATAAATCATGGGTAAATCAGCTAATCTTGCTCCTTTTAATAAATACGGCGGCACAAGCAAATTTCTAAATGATGGGGCACTTATCTTGTGTCTGTATGCTTTAGGACTACCATCACTTACTATATAGTGCCCTAATGCTCCTCTGCCGGATTCAACTCTTCTATAAGATTCACCAGGAGGGCCTTTTGGTGTAGGAGGAAGTTTTAGATCTGAATGAGCCTTCTGGGATATCTTTTAAACACTGACGTATAATCTGGATACTCTGACGCAAATCATAGATTGGAAGAATACTTCTTGCAAATGAATCGCCTGAATTCATTGTAACGACTTCAAAATCCATCTTGTCATAGATTTCATAGGGCTCTTTTTTTCTTACATCATAATCTACCCCAGAAGCCCTTATCACAGAACCAGTAGTACCAAAATCTATGGCATCCTGTCTTCTCAAAATTCCTATCCCTTCACTTCGTTGCCTAAACAACGGGTTATTGTAAAATATCTTATCATATTCATTTAATCTCTTCTCAAAATAATCTATGAACTCAAATGTCTTATTTTTAAATTCGGATGGAATGTCGCTCCGGACACCTTCCAGGTACCAGATTATGCATGTGTGATTCTTTATACAAGCCATATCCCCGAGGTCTACAAACAACTCTCTATCAGCAGTAGGCCACATAAACATTGTAGAATGGCCTAGGGACCAAGTATTGCTAACCGATACAATGTATAATTTATGCTGTTCTATCTCAGCCATTATTACACGAAGATACTGTCCTCTTTGGGACCCTGTTAAGAAGTTCTTCGACAGACTAGACAATAGAATAGAGGATGCCACTTGAGTCATGTATGACAGGTCTTTCAATATGTGGTACATTTTGCACAAAGGTTCTGGATTCTGACATTTTCTCTTCACCTCGATGGACATAACCTATATCGGGATCAGCATGTACTATTATATCTCCATCTACTACAACAACTATTCGCATATGTCCAGAACCAGGATGTTGTGGGCCTATACTCAAAGTAATATATTTATCCAAATCTTCTTCTCTCTCAATTTTAAATCCTGGCGGGAAGTTCTGTTCTAGATTTGAATAGCCATTAGTCCGCTGGATATTTTTCTTGCATCTACAGTATCCATTGATATATCTAATTGCTCTTAGCCATTATAAGATAAATGAATTGTAACTATAATATCTAGCCTATCGCATTATTACATGAAATGGGACTTCTTTATTATTTGCATTAACTTTGCATATCACTAACAATAACAAAAAAATAATAATAAATGAAACTACCAAAATGAGATTCTAGCGCATACGATCTCAATTGGGAAGGGATCTAGTTATGTCTGCGACGAACCAGATCCTAGAAAT
>CAVTCE010000023.1:0-9898 GCA_963733025.1 uncultured Nitrososphaeraceae archaeon
AACATAACCAATATCCTTGGCAGACGTTCTATTTCTTTTTGCATATGTCAATATAACGAATAGGATATCTGCAGCTATAGCTTTTTTGTTAAGTTAACAGAGCCCATATTTATAAGATTTTGGATAAGAACAAGATTTTGGATAAGAACAAGATTTTGGATAAGAACAAGATTTTGGAGATTTTTCATATGGAGAGGCTTTGATTTTTGGAATGTTCGTATGTTAGACTATGATCCGAATTTATCTAAAGGCAATTATAATCAAAAACTGAATGAAGAGTAGAGTGTAATGAGGCATAAAATGAGGAATTTATCCTTATGTAGGAAACTACTATGGAAGAGCATGCATACTGCGTATTAGAAAACGATGACCAATAAAACTGTCCCAACTATTCATAGTGATGTTTTTACATAGTGAATTTGTCATAATTCAAAAGAACCTGCTGAGATTATACCAAAAGATTATCTTTTAGAACGCTTATTTCTTTAGATATTATAGTGTACGCTCAAGTATGCTTTCGCTAATGAAGAATGAAGATGATCTAGACATTTAAGAAACTACTAGCTCGGGCATACGATGTTCAGCCATATAGTAAATAGATGGTACATGACATTATCCACTACTCCTGGTATCTGTTGATATTTCAGCTAATCACTCCCAAAAATTGGAATTACTTGGAATAACAAACAAGTCTACAAAAGAGACAGACAGAAACAGATCAACGACCTTCTTCCCCTCGATAATATCTTCCTCTCTCTCTCACTCTCTATTTGATGCTTCAATTCATATACATAGCACTTGTCGAATTCTATCTACAAACAAAATGAATGAGTCAGCAGAGAAGAAAAGGAGGATGAGGAATCAACAGAAGAATAAAGATAGCAATAAAGAAGAAGGTAATAGTAAGAAGAATCTTTTGTATTTTGTCACTAAACAGCATTAAGTTGAATACTATTGGAGCGATTCTTAACTATTTCTACAAGAATAAAATTTTTTTACCCTTGTCTTTTTTATTTTGTTACTTTTGGCTTTGACCATTTCTGCATCCATTGCAGTAGATAAATGACAGATTCAACAAGTTCCTGACCTTTGTTTGTTAGTCTATACTCAACCCTTGGAGGAATCTCATTATATCTTTGTCTTTCCAATATTCCACTCTTTTCTAACTCTTTAAGTCTATTGGATAAGGTTCTTGTGCTAAAACCTTTCATTGTTTGTCTGAATTGTTTATGTCTTACAGGATTTGTAGTACAACATAATGGAATTAGTATTTCGAGTGTTCCCCTTTTTGTAATCAATTTTCTCATTTTTGCAGTCTCAGACATAACTAATAATGCATCATATCCTTCAAAATCTTCAACTTTGCATTTATTTTTTTCTTTTTCTTTTTCATTCAATAGCGGTAATTCTTTAAGATTTCTAATAGTTTCCATATTTACCCTTTGTGCAATATTTTACCCTTGATAACTTAAATAGTTTTGTTTGTAAACAATACATATCATATGCAAGACCAACAAATTAAAGAAAAAGTAAAGGAAAGGTATGGCACGATTGCATTAACTGGAAATTCTAATTGCTCCTGTTGTACGACTGGGGAATTGAAGGATAATAATGATAATTGTTGTTCACCAAGTCAATCTGCTACCATTATTGGTTACAACAATGAGGAGTTGCAATCTATTCCTAAAGAATCTATACTAGGAGTTGGCTGTGGTGCTCCATTACATTTTGCAGGTGTTCAAGAAGGCGAAACTATAGTTGATTTGGGCTCTGGCGCTGGAATTGATGTATTTTTGTCAGCCAACAAGGTTGGGGGCTCTGGTAGAGTAATAGGAATAGACATGACTGATGAGATGTTGGAAAAAGCAAGAAAGAATGCAAAAGAGAATGGATATACAAATGTAGAATTTAGAAAAGGAGATATAGAGAAAAGAATTCCTGTCGATGATAATTCTGTAGATTTAGTTATCAGTAATTGTGTTATCAATTTGACCACAGATAAAGTAAGCACATTCAAGGAGATTTATCGAATTTTAAAACAAGGTCAAGGAAGAATGATAATCTCTGATTTAGTTACAGATAAGGAAGTGCAAACAGATTCAATTGATTCTGAAAAATGGTCTAGTTGTATTGATGGTGCATTAACAAAAGAGAATTATCTTAATAGTATCAAAAAAGCAGGATTTGCAAATATTGAAGTGTTAGATGACAAACAGTACATAGAAGGAGACCAAGTTAATAATGGTAGAAATATTAGTAGTCTAGTTATCAAGGCTGTCAAAGAATAAGTGGTAATAAAACAAGAAAGAGGAGTGGAAGGTTAAACAAACATGAAATTTTCATTTGGTAAATTAAAAACCAAAGAACAAGAAATAGGTAAAACCGTTCTATTTGTTTGCGTACATAATGCAGGCCGAAGCCAGATGGCAGAAGGCTTCTTTAGAAAATATGCGCCTAAAGGATATGCAACCTTAAGTGCAGGAACCAAGCCTGTCTCAGAGATTAACGCATTAGCAATACAAGTTATGAAAGAATTAGGTATAGATATTAGCAATCAGAAATCAAAGGATTTGACAGAAGATATGATAAGAAATGCTACTACAGTAGTGAATATGGGATGCATGGACAATAATTTCTGCCCTACGGTGTATATACCAAGAGTGATAGATTGGGGGCTAGAAGATCCTAAAGATAAACCAATAGAGAAAGTTAGAGAAATAAGAGATGAGATAGATAGAAGAGTAAGGGAACTTGCAGCAGAGCTTAATAAGCAAGATATCAAAAAATCTAACTGAGAATCAAAAGAGGTTTATTGCTGAATTCATTGGTACCTTCATAGTAGTTGTACTTGCTACTGGTTCTGTAGTAATAGATGCCAAGACAAATGGTATCTTGGGCATTCCATTTATTGCGTTTGCTCCTTTTGTTGGAGTTGCTATAGGTATTTACCTATTTGGAAAAATTTCAATGGCACATTTTAATCCTGCAGTCACAGTAGGCTTTTTCATAACAAAACATATAACAACAAAGATACAGTTAGCATACTACTTTTCTGCCCAAATATTAGGAGCTTTAGTCGGAAGTCTGTTTGTAAAATATTTTATTGGAACAGAAGATAACCTAGGTGCAAATGCTCCAAACTATGCTTTTCCATTGCCGCTAATATTTTCAATTGAAGTTTTAGCATCTGCTCTTCTTATGGCTGTTATCCTAATAGTAGTTTATACAAAAGGATTGAGAGGTTTTGGAAGTATTGTTATAGGAGGTATGGTTGGATTAGATATCTTCTTTTTAGCATTTATATCAGGTGCTTCTATGAATCCAGCTCGGTCTTTGGCACCTGCTTTGCTGTCTGGTGTATTGACTAACCTATGGCTTTATTGGTCTGCCACATTTATTGGAACTTCAATTGTTGCTTTAGCATTACGAAAAAAATTTATGCATTCTTAAAAAGTAGATAATATATAATATAATTCAGTTATAAACCACCTAAGCATATATGCTACAGATTAGATGTGCTGATTGTGGATGTTCTCCAATAAGATGGGGTAATGCTAGTTCTCTGTATTATCAGATGATACAAAGGATGAATTGCGTTCAGAATCAATCCATTACTCATAGAAACTACCTTATCAGAGACAAGGTAGCGGCATTTATAATCACAGGTGGTCAAGATAATGTTTAACATGTTGCAGGAGAGTTAATGTCATTTTGGTCACAAATAGGTTTTGTATTGGAAAATTTCCATTTGTTGGTTGGAGTAGAGGATGGTATGCAGAAGATATAGAGAATAATTATCCTAATATAGTAGGAGAAATACTTATTTTTGACTTCGAAACAATTTTACCGCCTTTACACTTAAGTTTATTGATACTAAAAATATTACCCATGCTGCTAATGAGCCGATCATTGATGCCTGATATGGTTCTACTCTATACATCTGAAGCAATTCATAATGAATCGCTATTTTTGCAAAAGAGAATATCAGCTCAGATATAGAAAATGCTGCGATTAGCTTTTTGATATCATTCTTTATGCTGTTTTTATATTTCTTTCCTGTTAAAGGATCGATGTATCTTTGTCTGTTGTCTATATAAAACATTACTCCAAAAAGTGGAATATAAATTGCATATTCTATTGACAAGGTAAGTACAGAATTAGTTAGATTGTTTTTATCATACTGTGCATACAACTGAGTGAATAAGGCGCCTGCAAAGAAGGCGAATATTCCAGAAATGATGATATTCTTGTTTAAGAGAATATAATTTCTGTATTTATCATAAAATCTTTTTATTTCCATTTTAACTTATTATCCAACTATCAAGTATGTCATCTAAAGAATGGATATTTACAATTATATATGACTGTATACTTTGCAGCCAAAATCATAATCTATGAAGAAGACGAGGAGAAGAAGAAGAGTGAAATAAAAAATGAAATATAATAATACAGTTCACAACAAAGATCCTAATGCTAATTCACCTTTTATAACCAATTCAGATAAGGCAGAGATCACAAGTCTACGTATAGCTTTGCATCAGATAAACGAGAACCTAACCATCGATGACATAAGCAAGATCATTTCGGAATCTATAGACTCTAATGGAAATATAAACAAAGACCTTTGCATACAAAAAGCGTTTGATTCAAGAGGAAGGAAAATAAGGATAATAAAGCAGGCAGCAGCAATAAACCATAACGTATTATTCACCGTTAGATCCTAAGACAGGAAATAAGATTAACGAAGAAAAACAATAATTAATTTAATTAATTGATTGTTATAATATATAATAACAGAGAATAATCATATAAGTTTTCTCTAACAAATTCACCAATATCTTATATCCTATACATATATGTTATCTTATATACTGATATGATGGAAAACAAAACATTACAGAAATTAAGAATAATTGGATTAGCTGTTACGATAGCGGCAACAATAGGATTGCTGCAGCAGCAGCAACCACAACAATTTGCATATGCATCTATAGATCCCGAGACGGGTAATAACATAAACGAGGAAGAAGAAGCAGAAATAGAAGCAGAAGAAGAGGGAGGAGGAATGGAAGGAGGAAGTGAAAGTAGTAGTAGTAGTAGTAGTGATTGCTCAAGAACACAAGCTAGCGATCCTGAATTACAAGGATGGACTATTGAAACATGTGGTGATGGAGATGTGACCTGGATAAGTCCAAGCGGAACTAGATGCGTAGCTAATGAAGCAAGTAACGTGCTTGGATGCGATGACATGCAGGTAATGAAAGGTCTACAAGGTAGCGGCGAGCAGAATTAGTAAGTAAAGAAAGATAACAAAGCAATAATATATTTTTATTTTCTTTCTTCTCTTCTCTTTTCCTTTCCTTCTTTTCCTTTCTTCTTATTATCTTATTTTATTACTATTTCTTTTATCATCATCCATCGCACACAACAGCTAGATATCTACCGCTGGCAAGATAAAAAGATTAAGAATCTTATTCATTCATTCTCATATCTCTTCTCTTTCCTTTTTTTCTCCCTCTCTCAGTCTCTTCTTGGTGTCTCAATTTTTATTATCTACTTGACATATGTCGAGCTCATAATAATATGAATGAAACATAATCTGCAGCTGCAGCTGCAGCAACATTAGAATTATCAGCGTTAAAAGCACTCCAGGACATACTGCATATTGTTCTTTAACCAAATCCACTATATCGTCAATAATAATAATCTAACATAAGCAATAGTGGGGAATGTTAAAAAAGATGAATTTAGTTATTATTATAAAGGATTATCAAATAATGCTGGATATATATGGCAATACCAGAATGCTATCACCTCATTTACAGACAGCTCAAACAATAATCGACTCATTTCATATATAATTAATAATCAATGAATAAACAAGCTTAGGACAACCAAGACATAGAGCAGTTTATGGAAAGCATCTTTTCATCATAATATATGGTATGGCCTTGGCATGCATCTCCATACATGGTCTCATGATCCGATTGACTAGGTTTTTGAACTTGGTTGCTTAGACTATGCTATGCGGCAGAAAAATTGGTATCTATATATATATCATCTCCTAGTAGGAAAATTCCATGCAACAAAGTATATGAAGCAATTATAGGAAGAGCGATTTAGTTTACCTTATCTAAAAAGCATAGCCAAATGGTTCAATAACTGAATTGCAAGTTTCTGCAAGCAATTCAGTGTATTTTCTTACATCATAGGCGGTGATAGCAGTAGTAGTTTTTTCATTGATTAATTCTATAGGTATAGCTCTGCTGTTATTTTTCGAATGTTTCTTCCTTCTATTATAATAATCAGTTATGACATACTTTAAAATCTGTCCATCTTTGAGACTTTTACCTTCAATACCAAGCTGCTGTATTGCATCATTCTCTATAGTATTTCTGTTTATTTGATATTCATTTGAGTCCTTTGAAAGTCTTTTCGTAAATATTAGTTCTTTAAGTGGAACTTTTCTTTCTTTTAGAAGCTGAGAATATTTTTGAAAACAACTGTCTCTGACCTTTGGTATCAAAGCTCTCACTTCTTCGATGTTGTTGCCTTTAGCAATTATTTCTAGAATTTCTTGCTGACATTTGGAGAAGAATTGAGGTGTATCATGTCGTCTTGCTTCCATTCCTCTTACTTTTAAACTACTACCCTCATCTTCAAATACTCCAAAATAGCGGTTTGATACTGGTAACTGATTGTTTATTTTAGAAGATACAAATGCAATCCATTTGTATATACCTTCAAATGATATTGCAAAACCTGTTTCTGTTTCTATTGATTCTTTTAATTCTAAATAGTCTTGTTTTGTTGCATTCTTCTTTTTTTGTATCCATAACGAATCTACAATACCATGCAAAACTCTAAAACCATGTCTTTCAGCTATCTTTGCTGTCTGTAATAGGATTTGTCTGTCAAAAGCACATACTGCTATATGAGCATCAATTCTACCAAACTTTGCGTTATTGAATCCCAGATAGCCAAAAGAAGTTACTAAAATCCACTTTAACGAACATTGTCTAGCATCATAGACTGTTTTTAATTCTTCTGGTATAGTTGGAGATTTTAATAGCTTCTTGTACTCTGCACGTCTGTCCAGTACAATCTGTAAAGACATAGGTATTATTCCAGTTCTTTTCTCACAGATATTGTAATTCAATTCCGGAACCCTTATCTTAGAATCCGGACAACAATCACAGAGTATAGTTTCCGCAGACACATTCTTTTTGAACATAATATTTGGATATAGAGAAACAAAATCAAATTCAGCAACTTGCTCATGTACCCCTATCTTAGGCTCAAAGATAAATCCGCCCCTATCTGCAATAAGTAGTTCTTCAAATGTTTTGAAGTGTTCAGCTAATGTTGGCTTCCATGGTATAAGAGTATCATTATGTGTAGTAGAATAATAAAACTGCAAACTACTCAAACACTTTCCTATTGAAGCTCTAGAGGCGGTATGAAATGGCATCCTACAAATTCTAGCTATTTCATATAGACCTTGTAATCCTGATTCATTCCATACAAATGAATTAGATTTGTCTAGATGTATTCTACCAAGTAACTTTTGGGTAGTTGGCTTGAAGTATACTCTTCCATATGAAAAATAAGATATACCACCCTCTCTAGCAGATTTTTTTAATGGTAGGGATTCTTCTCTTCCTAGAATCAAGTTTTTGCCACTCTTTTCAGCTCTATGAACTAGATAGGGAAAAGTAAATGAATCTCCATCTTCTGTGAATATAAAGTCTGGGTCAATTTTTGCTACTTCAGTTGTAAGTTCGTCAATTATGTCTTCCTCTGATTCCTTCTTAATTTCAATATTTTCTTCTTCATCATCATTTTGTTTAATTGATATAGAGTCTATTCTATCACTGTATTTTGGTATTTTTCCTCCTTCTTTCTTTAGTTCTATGTTGAGATTAATAATTTTAAAACGAGGTATGTTGTAGTCTATAGACCAAACATCCTCATCATCTTTGATCTTCCAATTTAACTTTTTTAAATGACCATTATTACTACTAACTTCACAAAATGCTAATGGAAAGATGTCATGATAATAAAAGTAGGATTGTGCTGGCAATAAATCAACATTGTATAACATTAACTTTCCAAACTTATCAAGACTTTCAATCCTTCTTGCTAATACAAGCGCTTTTGTAGAATCTGATAAAGTTAATTTTAAAACATCAGATCTGTAGTGTCTGTAATTCTTTTATATTTTGATACAAATTCATAATCTTTTATTAGTTCAGTATTATTGCCTTCTTGCTGTTCTAGTATTAATTTTAAAAGGTCTGACTTGTTGATATAATCTGATGCAACATAAATGGAATGACTCCAACAATTGTCTTCTAGCCTAACAGGATATCCATTCTCTTGCTTTATCCAAAAAACCATTCTGTTGCCAAGTGGATAAGCGTCAAATAACCAACCTTTAATTATCATAGTTATTCAATGTATTTCTTCTTCTGTTTCCTTTAGTAGTATACCGCATTTTGAGCAAAGATATTGCGAAAGTTGACTAACTGGTTGCTGATGATGACTATGACTATGACTATGACGACTAAAACTCATTTGGGATTTACTCTACCGTACAGTACCTAATAAAAGGTGTATAGAGCGGTATAAGCGATGATGTTTATCTAGTCTTAATTGGTCAATAAACCATGCTCGTAATATAATAAGCAATGAAAGCGATAGAGGACGTCTCAGATAAATTCCCTTATTTTCATTATGATTATTTTTTCTTTTGATAATGTCTGCTGTAAATTGTCTTTTTATTTTTTAGTAAAAGTACTCATTGTAGGCGGAATTTTGTCTCACATTACTTCTCTGCAGGTTTGATCTCCTTTGATGTGTTTTCGTTTACCATAGATCATGGGCTATTGAATGTCTATTCTTACTGCGTTTTATGCTATAGAGTTGGTTCTAACTTGTATTACCTCTATAAATATGAGACGATTATTAGGAGATGTATTTTTCTCTGCCATCACCATCATCATCTATATCTGTGTCTATAGCTGTATCGCTATCATCAAAGTTTAACTGCTTCATATATGTTCGAAAGCCATAGTTGGTTGGATGCAGCTTCAAAAACAATTATAGAATGTCTATACATTAGAAATTGCTTAATTTAGTTACGATTAATTAGAAGCATAGTTTTAGAGTAGAACTCATAGCAATACCAATTATTGACATTTATCTATTGAATAAATTATACTAATTTGATTATCTAATATAAGATTGAGTTGCTCTTATCAAAATTCCTTACCACCGACCTCAAATTTCTGTTCAAAGCTGTTATTATGAAAAAGATTTAATTCCGGAAATAAATTCCAAGGTTGGTATCTTGCCATACTTGTGGCCATATGAATCTTCTCCAACTAATGAAGCAATCAAAGTGTATGTCATCTTTCTGACTGGTAACTCATCTATAATGCCAAAGCTATGGAGATATTCGTGAACTAATACCATAAACAAATATGAATTATATTCTTCACTGATTGTATTTTAATTATATCCAAGTATCCTCTTATTTGCTATAATTAAGTTGAGCGAAGAACATGATAGTCTCAATATTAGTAGGCATTACTTTAAGTATTAGGCTTAGATCCGTGCTCTATGTATTTATATCTAGCTTCAACTGTCGACTTGACAAATTCAAATGCTTCATTAAAATCGCTTAGGTGCAGTATTTTATGGCGGTAATATTCTTGTTGTTGTTTTTTATTTGTAACTATTGACTGTGATTCTTCCGCTGAATTGGTATTTTCGTTGTCATTAAATTCCCTATCTTGATTATCATAGTCAATATCTTTACTTTATTTACACTTTACCTAATATTTCCTTGTAGCATAACGTTAGTTACTATACATTAGTAAGTATATAAATTATT
>CAVTCE010000024.1:0-28470 GCA_963733025.1 uncultured Nitrososphaeraceae archaeon
AACACAGACTTTATCCAATACAGCTGTTCAACAAGCAAGCGGTGGCTCGAAGAATGTTAATCAAGTTATAAGACAGGCAGCACAGATACTAGCTAATAGAGCAGGTGTTTCTGTAGAAAAGGTCGAAGCAGTAATTATACAAATAGCTTTGCAGATTGCCCAAGCACAAGGAAAGGATATAACTGGACAATCTATATTCCAGCTTGCAACTCAAATAACACAGAATCCTAATGGAGTTTTAGCACAAGCAATATTAAAGCTTGTAAATCAAGATGATGGTGGTAAAAGGCAGCAAAACTACGACAGTTATAAAGAATGTGGTTAAAAGCAGTACTAGTGGTGGTGAAGGCAGGGATGATGGAGATGGTGGCGGTAAACGCAATTGCCGCGACATTATATTTATCGGAAATTTAATTTGTAACGCTGAACGAATAATTATTAAACCACAACCTGAACCACCAGTAGAACCACCAAGAGACCTAAGCATACGTTGCACTCAGAGTACTAGTGCTAGTAGTATAGCATGCAATCAAGGGCGATCGGTAGAAGAAGTATGTGCTGATATGCCTGAAACACAAGGATGTCAACCACTTGAACCACCAAAAGAACCAGTATCACCAATAGCAGAACAAATACCACTAGACCCAACAGTCAGAATCCCACAACCAGGAGATCCGGACTATGTGCATCCTGACAGCGTAACACGAGTAGTTCCTGATGATAACCCACCAGTAGAAGTAGAAGTAGAAGCAGAAGCAGAAGCAGAACCAACAGAAGAAGAAGAAGAAGAAGGAGAAGGAGAAGAGGAAGGAGTGGCGGTAGGAGCAGAAGAAGAAGAAGAAGAAGAAGAAGTTAGTGATGATGATGATGGTGATGAATCGGAGGAAGATGGTGGCGGCGATGGTGATGGTGGTTGCGAAGAGTAATAAAAATACTGACTTCTAAAGATAGTCCGACACCTGTGGAGATAATAGAAGTTACATCCAACTCCATATTAGAAAATGTATTTAAAACAAATAGTCAATAGCATAATATCTATAGTAACGAAAAAGACAACATCAAAGAATGCGCAGCCTGCAGAAAATTGGAAGACGTAAAGTGAGTCGTGTAAACTACACTACAGATAGAAACCTGGACATGAAGCATTTTATAGACAGATAATATACGTCAAAGAAACGAAGAAAATGAAGAGAAAGTAAAAATAAAAAAATTTACTAAAAATATTAGTTATAACGGTGCAATTTCGCTGACTCTAAGTATTATTTCCAGCAGACTTGTGAACATTATAGTTAAGTAGTTACGCGATAGGAATTGTAATAAACAAATTTTGTCTTTCAGGTTAATGTTCTCTAATTTGAGAATCGAATCTTTATTTAAATTGAAATAAACCTATCATTCTTTTAGAGCACTTGATTTCATCATATTTCACCTTCCTACATAAGATTGTGCAAATTAAAAACGAGATTGTAATTATGAAGCTACACTTTAGATATCATGTTATTTTCGGTAATAAAATTAAAAGACTAGATAAAGACTGTAAATATTGTCAAGATTGGCTTACTACTACTATTGCTCCTAAAAGGAAGATCTAAAAGAAATGTCTTCTCCTACTATCTTTTCTCCAGTTTCCTTGCTAATGATAGCAGTTATGGTAATTATATCATCAACCATTATAGAAGGAATTGCTACTGAAGATCATTCTGTATATGCTTCTCCTTCTCCTCCTTCTACAGCAACATTATCTAACTTTAACTTTGCAGCTGTTGGTGATACTAACTGCAATTCTATTACAGAAAATATTGTAGAGAATATACAAGCCAAGACTCCAGAATTAGTACTAGGATTGGGTGACTACATTTACAATGATGACGAAGCAGATTGCTGGCTTGAAATTGTAGAGCCTATTGACGACAAAATAAAAATAGCTATAGGCAACCATGAAACAGGAGCAATATTAACAGAACTCATGGAACATTATGGTCTTACAGACCAATACTATTCCTTTGACTATCAAAATGTCCACTTTACTGTAATGTCAGATTATGTTTCAGACGAAATAGGTTCTGAACAACATGACTTTGTACAAAATGATCTAGCAAAAGCAGCAGCAGATCCAAATATTGATTGGATTGTAGTATCACATCATTCACAAAAATATGCTGCTACTCAGAATTATGATATTCCGGAGGAAAGAGAATGGAATAATATATACCATCCACTTTTTGAGCAATATAATGTTGACTTGGTACTTCAAGGACATCAGCACAACTATCAGCGTACATATCCAATCAGCTATAATAGCGATACACCCATGAATCCAATAGTAACAGATAGAAACAGAAATACCTATACTAATCCAGAAGGACAGATATATCTTACAGTAGGTACTGGAGGAGCAGGTCTTCATAAGCTCAATGGAAATCAAGCTCCTTATACAGTAACTGCTCAAGATGAAGAACATGGATTTCTAAATGTAGATGTTACACCGAATAACGGCGGAACAACTCTTGTTGGAACGTTCTATAGCAATGATGATGGCACTGGACAAATGACAGACCAATTTACGATTACAAAATCAGGAGCAGAGGGCTCCTCTCTGTTACCACCACCACCAGATCTACCAATACAACAAACTGATGGGATTGAGGAAGCAGATACTGATGAGATCATTGACATTGATCTTGATGATGCTATAGTATCAGAAGATGGTGAAGATGTAGATGCTACAGATGATGGTGGCGGCGATGGCGGCGGAGGAGATGATGGAGGAGGAGGAGATGATGGAGGAGGAGATGAAGGATAATCTTCTATTAAAAAAGGACTGACAGACTTTATGCGTTAGAACTATCGAGAGTTGTAGCAATAGTCATATATCGTAAATTTCATATAACCAAAAAAATTAAGATAAATGTTCAACCTAGTATTGATGATGAAGGAAGAAATCAGAAAAGAATATAATAATAATTCAGCACTTCATGAAGGAGCTTTGTAGAAGAGCGATGTTTACTTTGTAAATAGGAAGAAGAATAACCAGAAACACAAAAAAGTATAGAGCTTAAAGAAGATGCAGAGGAAACAACTGGTGAGAATAACAACAACAAAGAAGAAGAAACAACCACAGCAGCAGAAGAGAAAGAAGCAACTACCCCTCAGAAGAATAAACAAGATAAAGAAGAAGATAACGGAATAATAAGAGGGGATATAATCTCCACATAGCACCTTAAATCTAACTCTTTTTCGTAAACAGAGGTAGAATCTTGCTCTTACATTGTGGCAATAGCAACGTAGCACCAATAAACTGACTCCTTTTAGCTAGCAGCGGAAGAGACAGAGGAAGAGATAGCGCAGATATTAACTCTTAAGAGAATATATAACTATAAACGCTAAAAACTGCGGGAAGGAATCAAAGAATGTAAGCTTTCAACATATGAGAATCAAAAGACATCTGATATCTTTAAAGGAATGAGAAACCAATTATCAGGAGTGTTAACAAACAATGAGTGATGATGATAATAATAATAATGATGTCAACAAAACATATCTAACAACATTTAGAAAATATATCAAAACTAGATGTCCAAGTCTTACAGTAAAAGAAGCATCAAAAACAACGGGTAATTGGATAGATGTAATTGGTAGCGAAGAAAAGAATGAAGGATGTTATACAGAAGAAGAGAAAGATGCAGTTTATGAATTAGGACTTGTACCATTTCGGCCAACAACGGGCAATTGCATATCTGTTACTGTAGAACAAAGAGGACGTCTTTTACAAAAATGGGGATTGATTAAAGTAGAGAAAAAAGGCAAGAAAGAAACGCCATCAACTTTAACTTTAGAACAATTAAGCGATGAATCTGCAAGGGGTTATATTCGTACAAATGAGCGGGTGAAGTATCTAGATGAATAATAATAACGATGATAAATAATCCTTCATGACAAAATCAATAATATAGTATGTTTGTAAGATATGGGGATATAAGTATGTATTATGATTTTAATTTGTGCTTATATCGTATACATATAGATTAGACGACAGAAGTTTTGTTAAATTTTTATATAATATAATGAATAAACCTAGAACTGGTATGAAGGTTGAAATAGAATTTAAGAGTGGATCAGTTAATGTATCGCAGATTTCGCAAAAAATATCTCAAATATTAAATTCTGTAAAACAGCAAGGATTTGATGCAAAAGAATTTAGTATCGAAATGGATATTGGATCAAATGGTGGTGGTACAACACAATTTCAACAAAAGATCTCTTCGGTATTTGATTCTATAAATCAACAAGGATTAAATGCAAAAGAATTGGAGCTTGAAATTAGCACAGGATCAACAGGTGATGTATCTCAGTCTATGCAAAAAATATCTTCAGTAGTGAATTCTATAAAAGAACAAGGGTTCGAGATAAAAGAACTTGAAGTAGAAACAGAAAAAGAGGAGTAGTTATCCATCATATTAAAATTCTAACTTGTTACTCATCAATGTAACGTCTCCTTCTTTCATTTTTCTTCCCGTTGTTTTTTCAACGCGCTAGTGTCATAATACATCCGAATCTCATCAATCTTTCCGTCTACAAATTCATAGACAAACGCTCCGCGCAATTGGAATTTTTTGTTCATCCCTGGACTACCATAAATCTTTCTTTTCTGAGTTCCGCTGAAACTAATCTCAGTTACAATTCTGTTCTCATCTGCAGTCATTGTAATAACTTTTAATTCAATATCAGGGAATGTATCAAATAGATTATGCCAGGTACTCTCTGGCTCCCTTTTTACCTTTGTAATCTCCAAAGCTTATGCTATTGATTTTAATATTGTCTGTCAACAATGAAGCCATCTTATCTATATCACGAGAATCGAATGCGCTCTTCCACATATGAAAAACATGAAAGTTAAGTTCTTCTTTACTCAAACCGATAGATAAAAACAATGAAGAATATATAAAAAAACTTATTACAGGATATTAATAGTGCCTAAGTTTTTAGGTTTTATATATTTATTCTTATCCTAATTGTTCTTTTACTAATTTAGCTAATTCAGCTATTGGTATTGGTTTACGAGCAAAACATTTCACAGTTACTTTAGGATTTTCCTTTAAAAACTCTCCATAGTAGGTGTATTCACTAGCTGATAAAAAACAAACCTTGACCTTGTTGTCTTTTTTCTTTATTTCTCTATAAAATTCAAAGCCATTAATTTCTGGCATTTTAATATCTAAGAGTATAAGGTCATAGAAATTAGGTTTAAAACTAGATAATGCTATTTGAGGATTATCAAAAGTATCAACTTCAAATCCTTCATCTTCTAGTGCAAGCTTTATAGTGAAATTAACATCAGGTTCATCGTCTACAGCTAGAATTCGTCGTTTCTTAATGGACATAGGTAGATCTATATATTAAAAATATAATTCAGCAACATATATCTGCGATCTTGATCTTAATTCTGTGAACTGGATTAATGAATTTAAAAAGTATATTAGCATCTCAGTTATCAAAAAGGTATATAATGACATCAGGTAAGTATTTTAACAAAGGTGTAAAAGCACTAGACTCTCCTGATATAGGACACGTTGTAAGAGAAACTCCTGACAAGATTGTAGTATTTGGAGGAGGACATGAGAGATATGATATACCTATTTCAGAAATTCAACAAGTAGGTGCTAATGTTCTCATAGGTCTCAAGCTATATGATATAGTCAAAAAGTATAAAGTTTCTCGTAAAGACCCGCTTCCAACTAGTCGTAAAGATCCATGGACTTCACCTGATAGCGACATAGACCTTGGAACATATGAAAAGCAGTATCCAAAATCTCTTTTTAATAAGGGAGTAAGAGCAAAGAATGAAGACCATATAGGACATGTAATGAAAGAAACAGATGATAAGATAGTGGTGTTTGGTGAATCCAATTATAGGTTTGATATTCCAAAATCAAAGATAATAGCAGCAGGAAGAAATGTAATTGTAGATATGGATTATCCTGAGATATACAAATACCAAGTAGACAAAAATGCTCCATTGCCTACAGGAGAGCACATAAAGAAACTAAATGAAGAGGCATATCCTGAGCATTATCATGGGCCTAAAGAAGAATATAAAGAAGGTAAATCTAAGTTAATATATCCAAAGGATAGAGAATAACAACAGTTGTGTGTGTATATATATGTAATACAAGATTAAATTAATTCATACCTTTTATAGTTGAATTTAGTTTAGAAAAGATCATAATTGTCGTCAAAGTATCAAAAACCACGCCATTATAACTATCTTGATAGTTTAACGTTGACAGAATTATTACTAACTAGTTTGTTGTATTGAATAAAAAGATCATTAAATAAAAGTTATGGTAGAATATTAATGCTTATGAACGAAGGATCATCGTCGTCGTCATCATCATCATTGCCTTATGAGGTTGTAAAAAAAGAAGGACAAGAACAAGAAAAAACTGGTGGTGGTAAGAAATACGCTGCAATGAAAAGAGTTGAGGCATTTATTGCAGCTGAAAAAACAGACAAGGTAGTATCTGCGCTAGAAGCTTTAAACTTACAGGCAACATTCTATGAATCAAAAGGTATGGGTAAAGGTGAGAAATATCGACTAAGTTATGGCAGAGGAGCAGGAACCACTAAAATGTCATATTCAGAAAGACATACAGTTGTGACAATAGTAGAAGAGAATAGAGTTGGAGCTGTAGTAGCTGCCATAAGAAGAGAAGCTGCAAAGGCTGACAAAACAAGTGCTGGAATAATAGTTATTTCAGCTGTTGAAGACATATTGAGTATTTGAAATTTAGAGACATATTATATTATACATATAGGCATTGGGAAATAAAGTTGAAGACTACTACAGTAATGATGATCTGATAATACATTAAAGAAGATATGAATCAGGTTATTCTCTTCTTCTTCTTCAGATATTATAGTTTTGGCTTTAATAATATATATTCAAGAAAAACAAGTAATTAACGCCTTCGAGCAGCTATTGTATGTGTCTGCTCTACATACCATCTAATAGTATCCTTAAACTTTGACCACCAATCCAAAAATGAATCAGCATTATCAGCTTCAAATAATAAAAAGCCATTGTATTCAGTACCCCATGCATGGATATATTCTCCTACTAGTTCAATGCCAGAAGGTAAATTATTCTTTAATTCATGCCACTCATCATTAGCTTTTTGTGTTTCTTCTTTACTCATTGCTTTAAAACGATAAAATACTAGGAAGGTTGCAGTCATTAATTACCACATCCAAGTTTTGTATTTAAGTATTATTCGTAAATATGCATATTAAAGATAAAAGATAAAGCTGTTAATCAATAATTGTCAGTATTTTATCCATAATGATGTAGGATATAGCTAGTGAAGAGTCATTATTATTAATATTCACAGAATTATCAATGTATGATAATTATTATTTTAACAAATACGAAAGAATCGATAGCAAAAATTTGGTGGTAGAGACGACAGATACCACATGATCTTAGTTTATAGCAAGTGTGTAATTTTTATTATCCTAATTGAAATGATCATCAGACTATCTCTTTTATTATAATAATAACATAGTAGGACGGAAATATACACTATAAAGCACAAATATCCTTCTTTTCATGCACATTTCCACTATCAACTACGTACACGTTATCCGAAGAATCAATAGCAATGTCATGTGGAAGCCAAAAAATTGACCATCACCATATCCTTCAGTACCCCATTTTGTTATAAAGTTACCATTGCTGTCGAATTTTTGTATGCGTTCATTTTGGCTGTCAACTACATACACGTTATCTGAAGAATCAAAGTCTATACCGTGTGGGTCTATAAATTCACCATCATCGCGGCCTATAGAACCCCATTTTCTAATGAAGTTGCCATCTGCTGTAAGCTTTTCTACTTTACAATTATCTCTATCAGTTACATACACATTATCTGAGGAATCGACGCTAACATCATGAAGGTGTAGATATTGACCATTATCAGTTCCTTCAATACCCCATTTTCTAATGAACTTACCGTTATTGTCAAACATTTGAATACGATAGCCACTTTCTTCTGCTGTGTAAACATTTCCAGATGAATCGACTGCCACTCCCCATGGTCTTTGAAACTCACCATCTCCATCTCCTTTAGATCCCCATTTTGTTATAAAGTTACCATCGCTGTCAAACTTTTGGATATTGTTACCTTCAAAATCTGCTACAAAAACATTACCTGAAGAAGAATCAACAGCGACATCTTCTGGCTGCAGGAATTGACCATCACCAGTTCCTTCAGTACCCCAGCTTGTAATGAATTTACCATCACTAGTAAACTTTTGTATGTTATTTTTACCGTCATCAGATACATAGACATTCCCAGAAGAATCTATATCAATACACCATGTGCATGCAGAAACTGACCATCAGCATATCCTTCAGTACCCCAACTAGTGATGAAGTTACCATTGCTGTCGAATTTTTTAATAGATTTAAAGCCTGGAGGATTATTAGAATTATTCTCTGTCTCTTCTTCTACTGATGAGAATCCATGCTGTTGTTGCATTGTGCCTATGAAGAATACAAGTATTACAGAATTGGTTAATAACAATAACTTAGGGAGTAATAAGGCCACTTTGATGATATTCATAGGATTTATTTTCTAAATACTATTTAAGACTATGATAATATTTAATTTCATAAATCAACGTATTAATTGTTTGATAAAAACTACTCCAAGAAAAAATCTGCAGATATTATATTGACTATAAAATCCAAATTCTGATAATAGCTTCAAGTCTGGGAAAGAAGCCCATCTTTAATTGTGTCATTATAGTAAGCTGTGCTAGATGGACATGATTTGTTACTGCAAAAAATGATAAAGGTAATAACGGTCTGGATACTAAAGTGCTAGAAGAAAAAATCATTATTATTATCTTTCTTTCCTTTCCTTTCAAAGCTATTGTTGTTGTATTGGTTTTTCATTCTTGTTTCTTCTTCTCCTTCTTCTTCCTAGGTCTAAATTCTAAATCTACTCCACGTTTATCATTATAATTAAAGGTAAAAGCTTCATTGGGTAAAATAGGAAAGCTTGACATTTTCCTGTTCAAACAAATAGGACATTTTCTCTGTAGGTAATCTAGATTTATCAAAATATGTAGAGCACACCAATGGCATGTTTCACAAAGAATGAAAATGTCTTCTACAGAACCATACTTTCTTATTTTATAATCAGTAGCCAATTTGGAATGTATTAGTATTACAGTCATTACAAACAAATAACCTTTGTTTGATTGTATTGTTTTTGGGATGCTGCTTCAAGGAATCTTGACTAATTTCATCTGATAAGAACCTAAACGACTATCGTATTTTCATCTTGTCTTTATCTTCTATTATAGGAATAGTTGGCTGTTGGTTGATTATATTCTATAAGAAATATGTTAAGCCTTCCCATAGGTAAATAGATGACTGTAAAATCTTTTTCTCATTCCCTGCCGTCGACTGTAACATTTGTGACACTCGAGGATTACTATTACTTGCGTACTTCAATATACAAGAAGAAGTAATATTCTATCTCCCACTACTGCATATTGTTATTTAACCAAATCCACTATATCGTCAATAATTATAATCTAACATAAGCAATAGTGGGGAATGTTAAAAAAGATGAATTTAGTTATTATCATAAAGGAAAATCAAATAATGCTGGATATATATGGCAATACCAGAATGCTATCACCTCATTTACAGACAGCTCAAACAATAATCGACTCATTTCATATATAATTAATAATCAATGACTAAACAAGCTTAGGACAACCAAGACATAGAGCAGTTTATGGAAGCATCTTTCATCATAATATATGGTATGGCCTTGGCATACATCTCCATACACGGTCTCATGAGCAGATTGACTAGGTTTTTGAACTTGGTTGCTTAAACTATGCTATGCGGTAGAAAAATTGGTATCTATATATATATATATCATCTTCTAGTAGGAAAATTCCATGCAACAAAGTATATGAAGCAATTATAGGAAGAGCGATTTAGTTTACCTTATCTAAAAAGCATAGCCAAATGGTTCAGTAACTGAATTGCAAGTTTCTGCAAGCAATTCAGTGTATTTTCTTACATCATAGGCGGTGATAGCAGTAGTAGTTTTTTCATTGATTAATTCTATAGGTATAGCTCTGCTGTTATTTTTCGAATGTTTCTTCCTTCTATTATAATAATCAGTTATGACATACTTTAAAATCTGTCCAGCTTTGAGACTTTTACCTTCAATACCAAGCTGCTGTATTGCATCATTCTCTATAGTATTTCTGTTTATTTGATATTCATTTGAGTCCTTTGAAAGTCTCTTCGTAAATATTAGTTCTTTAAGTGGAACTTTTCTTTCTTTTAGAAGCTGAGAATATTTTTGAAAACAACTATCTCTGACCTTTGGTATCAAAGCTCTCACTTCTTCGATGTTGTTGCCTTTAGCAATTATTTCTAGAATTTCTTGCTGACATTTGGAGAAGAATTGAGGTGTATCATGTCGTCTTGCTTCCATTCCTCTTACTTTTAAACTACTACCCTCATCTTCAAATACTCCAAAATAGCGGTTTGGTACTGGTAACTGATTGTTTATTTTAGAAGATACAAATGCAATCCATTTGTATATACCTTCAAATGATATTGCAAAACCTGTTTCTGTTTCTATTGATTCTTTTAATTCTAAATAGTCTTGTTTTGTTGCATTCTTCTTTTTTTGTATCCATAACGAATCTACAATACCATGCAAAACTCTAAAACCATGTCTTTCAGCTATCTTTGCTGTCTGTAATAGGATTTGTCTGTCAAAAGCACATACTGCTATATGAGCATCAATTCTACCAAACTTTGCGTTATTGAATCCCAGATAGCCAAAAGAAGTTACTAAAATCCACTTTAACGAACATTGTCTAGCATCATAGACTGTTTTTAATTCTTCTGGTATAGTTGGAGATTTTAATAGCTTCTTGTACTCTGCACGTCTGTCCAGTACAATCTGTAAAGACATAGGTATTATTCCAGTTCTTTTCTCACAGATATTGTAATTCAATTCCGGAACCCTTATCTTAGAATCCGGACAACAATCACAGAGTATAGTTTCCGCAGACACATTCTTTTTGAACATAATATTTGGATATAGAGAAACAAAATCAAATTCAGCAACTTGCTCATGTACTCCTATCTTAGGCTCAAAGATAAATCCGCCCCTATCTGCAATAAGTAGTTCTTCAAATGTTTTGAAGTGTTCAGCTAATGTTGGCTTCCATGGTATAAGAGTATCATTATGTGTAGTAGAATAATAAAACTGCAAACTACTCAAACACTTTCCTATTGAAGCTCTAGAGGCGGTATGAAATGGCATCCTACAAATTCTAGCTATTTCATATAGACCTTGTAATCCTGATTCATTCCATACAAATGAATTAGATTTGTCTAGATGTATTCTACCAAGTAGCTTTTGGGTAGTTGGCTTGAAGTATACTCTTCCATATGAAAAATAAGATATACCACCCTCTCTAGCAGATTTTTTTAATGGTAGGGATTCTTCTCTTCCTAGAATCAAGTTTTTGCCACTCTTTTCAGCTCTATGAACTAGATAGGGAAAAGTAAATGAATCTCCATCTTCTGTGAATATAAAGTCTGGGTCAATTTTTGCTACTTCAGTTGTAAGTTCGTCAATTATGTCTTCCTCTGATTTCTTCTTAATTTCAATATTTTCTTCTTCATCATCATTTTGTTTAATTGATATAGAGTCTATTCTATCACTGTATTTTGGTATTTTTCCTCCTTCTTTCTTTAGTTCTATGTCTAGATGAATAATTTTAAAACGAGGTATGTTGTAGTCTATAGACCAAACATCCTCATCATCTTTGATCTTCCAATTTAACTTTTTTAAATGACCATTATTACTACTAACTTCACAAAATGCTAATGGAAAGATGTCATGATAATAAAAGTAGGATTGTGCTGGCAATAAATCAACATTGTATAACATTAACTTTCCAAACTTATCAAGACTTTCAATCCTTCTTGCTAATGCAAGCGCTTTTGTAGAATCTGATAAAGTTAATTTTAAAACATCAGATCTTGTAGTGTCTGTAATTCTTTTATATTTTGATACAAATTCATAATCTTTTATTAGTTCAGTATTATTGCCTTCTTGCTGTTCTAGTATTAATTTCAAAAGGTCTGACTTGTTGATATAATCTGATGCAACATAAATGGAATGACTCCAACAATTGTCTTCTAGCCTAACAGGATATCCATTCTCTTGCTTTATCCAAAAAACCATTCTGTTGCCAAGTGGATAAGCGTCAAATAACCAACCTTTAATTATCATATTCAATGTATTTCTTCTTCTTCTGTTTCCTTTAGTAGTTACCGCATTTTGAGCAAAGATATTGCAAAAGTTGACTAACTGGTTGCTGATGATGACTACGACGATGACGACTAAAACTCATTGGGGATCTACTCTACCGTATAGTACCTAATAAAAGGTGTATAGAGCGGTATAAGCGATGATGTTTATCTAGTCCTAATTGGTCAAAAAACATGCTCGTAATATAATAATCAATGAAAGCGATAGAGGACGTTCTCAGATAGATTCCCTTATTTTCGTTATGATTATCTTTTCTTTTGATGGTGTCTGCTGTAAATTGTCTTTTTATTTTTTAATAAAAGTACTCATTGTAGGCAGAATTTTGTCTCACGTTACTTCTCTGCAGGTTTGATCTCCTTTGATGTCTTTTCGTTTACCATAGATCTGGGGCTATTGACTGTCTATTCTTACTGCGTTTTAGGCTATAGAGTTGGTTCTAACTTGTATTACCTCTATAAATATGAGATGATTATTAGGAGATGTATTATTTTCTCTGCCATCACCATCATCATCATCTGTATCTGTGTCTATAGCTGTATCGCCATCATCAAAGTTTAACTGCTCATATATGTTCGAAAGCCATAGCTGGTTGGATGCAGCTTCAAAAGCAATTATAGAATGTCTATACATTAGAAATTGCTTAATTTAGTTACGATTAATTAGAAGCGTAGTTTTAGAGTAGAACTCATAGCAATACCAATTATTGACATTTATCTATCGAATAAATTATACTAATTTGATTATCCAATATAAGATTGAGTTGTCTTATCAAAATTCCTTACGACCTCAAATTTCTGTTCAAAGCTGTTATTATGAAAAAGATTTAATTCTGGAAATAAACTCCAAGGTTGGTATCTTGCCATACTTGTGGCCATATGATCTTCTCCAACTAATGAAGCAATCAAAGTGTATGTCATCTTTCTGACTTGTAACTCATCTATAATGCCAAAGCTATGGAGATATTCGTGAACTAATACCATAAACAAATATGAATTATATTCTTCACTGGATTTGTATTTCTTAATTATATCCAAGATCCTCTTATTTGCTATAATTAAGTTGGAGCCAAGTACATGATAAGCTCCAAGATTAGTAGGCATTACTTGAAGTATTAGGCTTAATCCAGCTCTATGCATTTTATATCCAGCTTCAACTGTCGACTTGACCAATTCAAATGCTTCATTAAAATCGTTTAGGTGCAGTATTTTATGGCGGTAATATTCTTGTTGTTGTTTTTTATTTGTAACTATTGACTGTGCTTCTTCCGCTGAATTGGTATTTTCGTTGTCATTAAATTCCCTATCTTGATTATCATAGTCAATATCTTTACTTAATCTACAATTTACCGTAATATTTCCTTGTAGCATAACGTTAGTTACTATACATTGGTAAGTATATAAATTATTAAGTGATAATATAGATATCTAGTGGCATTTAGGTAAGTTGAGGACTCATGTTTAATACAAACAAAGCTTTAACCTATGAAATGTAGAATGCATGGTATTGTCAAATAGACACTGCATTTAAGTTGATTAGCTAGAATATCATTTTGACAATACCTGATTGCTAGATGGCATTTACTAAATTTTGTTATTCATTTGTTTATGACATACATACAAAGAGCCTTAGTTATTAATCAAACAAGGTGTAATAAGAAGAAAAGATATAGATTATATCATGCTATAAATTAGTTGAGTGTGTTTGCTGGCATTCATAATAAACAACCTATTTGAAATGAAACTATATTCTTAAGTTAAGAGCACTTTCGATGGTATATTTGCAAATAGTTTCAGCATTGATAATTCATTAAGTATTATTACCTTTGACAGTGTTAACTCAGATACTTGTTTTTTAACATCTAGTATTTGAAATGATCCAATACCAAAAATAACTTGACCATTGATATTGCAAAGAAAATCATATAACAATATATAGGGTATGGGATAATAGAAAGTTCTAAATCTTCTAATGAGGAAGTTATAAAGGATGAACTACAATAAATTGACTCCAGAACAAGAAAGAGTTATTATTCATAAAGCAACGGAAGCTCCTTTCAGTGGCAAATATGACAATTTTTATGAAGATGGAACATTTATCTGTACAAGGTGTAATGCCCCTCTCTTTTCATCTAAAAGCAAGTTTGATGCTGGATGTGGATGGCCAAGTTTTGATGGAAGCTTCCCAAATGCAATAAAGCGTGTACCTGATCCTGATGGAATAAGAACAGAAATAGAATGTGCAAATTGTGGTGCGCATTTAGGACATGAATTTCTCGGAGAATATTTGACAGATAAAAACACCCGAGAATGTGTCAACTCATTATCTATACGTTTTATCCCAAAGGAAAAGGAGTTGCCAAAAGTAATACATGAATAATAATAACAGCACTGAAATCGCAACACTTGCCAATGGATGCTTCTGGTGCAGTGAAGCAATCTTCAGAAGGCTCAAAGGCATCAAATCTGTTCTACCTGGCTATACAGGGGGGATAGTGAAAAACCCTTCCTATGACCAAGTATGCACAGGTAAAACTGGGCATGCAGAATCAATTCAGATAGAATTTGATCCAAAAGTTATACCCTTTGAAAAAATACTTGATATTTTCTGGCATACACACAATCCAACTACTCTTAATAGACAAGGTAATGATGTTGGCACACAATACCGATCTGCAATTTTTTATCATGACCAAAAACAAAAAGAGATTGCTGAGAAATCAAAAAAAGAGCTTGAAAAAGAAGGTGTTTACAAAGATCCTATTGTAACACAAATTACTGATTTTAGAGATTTTTATGTTGCAGAAGATTATCACAAAAATTACTACGAAAACCATCAAGATGCCCCATATTGTAATTTTATTATTGATCCCAAAGTGAACAAATTGCTTCTAAAGTATGGAAATAATGTTAAAGAAGAATATAAATAGCTGCTAGCATGTGTATGATGTTATTATTAATTGAAAAATTGATAAATACTAACACCAGTTAGCAAAATTGGATATATTATTTTACTCATTCTAATCTCTCTACCTAGAAAATTATTAAACATCTTTGATATTATTATTATCTACATCTAGATCGTAAATAATATAGTTTGGATTGGATCTATGATATCTTATAATCCCTCTTCCTATTAAGCACAGTTTTTGTTACTATCTAATTTAATATAATCTTTTAATGTTGCTATCATAGAAGGCTCACTCTCCCATTATCGATGAGATTATGTCAAAAGTTATCTTTTCTTAAGAAAAGAGCATTCTGAAGACAAAAATACCATAACCTATCTCCATTTGAATGACGGACTGGGCGGGATTATATCCCTTGTGGTAAAGGGGCTCATATACTCTAATTTGGAAAACAAAATCAAAATTGCAAATTACAAATTATTATAATTATAAAGGTAAACTACAAATACAAATTTGAATTAAGGTCCTGTTTCTCAAAGCTTTTTAACTTGTTAATAATTTAAAGTGATACTTGAGTACTAGACAGCAACCATCATTGTTCTGGTTTTCTCATGAGATAAATATTTATGAAAAAAAATATCTCAAAAAAAGTGTAAAAAGGAAAGAAAGAAAGAAAATAGTCTTGGATTGGGACAACTGTACTGTTAATCTTGTCGGTAGGCTGGCTAATGGAAAAACAAGGCTTGTTCTTAGAACTAGAACAAATATGAATAGCAGCTATATGGGTGACAAGCCTATTAGATTAAGATTTATGCTAGGTATTGATATAAGCAATCTTTCAGAAATCCGTACTAAATACTATCAATTATCAAAATCAGCCAAAAATTTACCAAAATCTATCACCAAAAAACCACATGAAAGATACGTATTTCAATTAGATGATAGATACTGGATTTGGGAATGGGCTAAAAAGGGCACAGATATGAAATCAACTAATATTTACAAATTATATAATCAACTACTTTCCTTTATTAAAGAAACAGATATTGATGATATCAGATCTTTACAAGGAAATGATATATTTGATGTAGATATTAAAGAAAAAGAAAATAATATTAAATATAAAGTTGTTCCAACTATCTATCAGCCAGCATTTGATTCATTAAGGAATTTTGTTCGTGAAGTTCATTGTGCAGCTATTGAAAAAAATATAATAGAAGTATCCATAATTTTTGAGAATGAACAACTCAGAAGATATAAGTATTTAAATTACATATATGAAAAATACAGACATTTACGTTATGGAAGAGTTAAAGATATAGAAACATTTAGAATTCATATTGACTCACAAGCGATGAACGATAGTAAAAAATATTTTACTTTTGAAAAAATATATAGTAATAGCCATGACATTACATACGATACTATTCATGGCAATCCTTCTCCTCCAGAAAGAAAAGTAAAGTATTATTTTGTAGATTACTACCACCCAATTGTTTTTATCAATACTTCAAATCATGCAATGTCTGAAAGTGATAATAATCACGATCTTTGGAAATGGGAATATATTCCATTTATAGAATATAGAAAAAGACCTTTTAAATTTGGTACAAAATCTCGACAGGATATAGATAGAGAATTTCCATCACTATTTACAAGGTTAAAAAACTATTTTAAATGGAAATAGAATTTGTTAATTAGTCAAAGTCTTATGTTAGTTGAAATGAGGATACCATTCTTTTGTTGCATGTATGCCAATGTTGTACTCATGATTACTTTATCTATTGGATCTAGTTATAAACTTCTAAGCAAGCTCGTTCCATATTTTCCGAATATGTATCTGTCTGTCAATTCTGTCTTGTAGTGATATTTTATCTAGAAGAGAACATACTTTATTTTGAAGCAATGTTTTATTTCTAACCAAGAATACTCTATGTCTTACCAGGCTTCTTTTTCTTGATTCTGACAAAGGATGAGTTTCATATCTGGTGATGACGACGCAATTTCATCTTTTTCAGTATATTTATTCTCTGTTTTTTTTGTTGTTATATAACCATCTAAAGAAATACTTGATATCATTGAGATAATCCATCCAGGCAGTAATGATCGTGGATATATCGGTTTTAGAGAACCTTTTTCTACCTTCACTGATTGACGATAGTGCTATGGATGTAATAGTAAGAAATTAAAGTCCTAAGTTTTTTACATTAGATGTATGAATGGCTATTTGAGGGTCAATATGGGACTGAACTATTACTCTGTTTTTTCTCAACATAGCTAAAATGTAATATAAAACATATATCTAATTTTATATTTATTTTAACAATCTATTCCCTAAGAAGCGAATAAATGAAGACAAAAATTCGTTGCTTCCTGTCTGACATATATCTCTTCAATGGAATTGTAATCATTATTTGCATACATTGTATAGTCCTCTTGGCCTTACCTATTTTCCTACAGATGTAGAGCATCCTGAATACAAAAATTTACCATAACCCTTAGCCCTTTCAACTACGGACTAAGTTGGATTAGTTCTCCGCATGTACATAGGTCCTAATGTTTGCCTATTTATCTTTATGGTGTTTTTCTTTATTTGCAGGTAATCGACTTTAATGTTCCTGTAACGATCGGTTAAAACCAGCTTATGGAAAATATATTCCAGAAGTGGGTGGAGAAGTTCCTCAAGAGTTTTAGTTATATTGTACATATGTAATCCTCCACCATAATTTCAAATTGTTCCATATCTTCCAGATGTTTTCAGAATCATTTACTGTATGGTTATTATCGTTGTTACTTTCTTTTCTTTTGTTGTCGAGTCTTCTGTAACGTCGACTTTTGTATTTTACGCCGTAATGTAAATCTCAGGCAGAACCTACTTCCCTCGGGGCCTTTTTCCGCACTCAAGAAACTTGGCCCAAATGTCAATGGAACCTGCGTCCAAGGAGAACACCACTTACCTAACATAAAATCATTTTTAACAAGCTTTACTTCATCATGCCAGTTGGTAAAATCATACATATTCATTTGTTCTGGTGTAAGGACAACTTTAGAGATTCCTCTCAGTAATCCCCCAAAAGTATATTGCATCTGCAATTTTCCAGTATTATCCTTGGTATAATTGAATTCTTGTGTTACAGGTGTCAAGGCACCATCAGAGACTAATTTACCTTCCCACCGCCCAATCACTTCGTTAGCAGTTGGTGCCTTGCTATATTCTTGATAAATTGTTTCATGATCTTCTTCAGTCATGAATTCAACACTGTAATTTCGTGACATACTAAAGTTGAGTATTTGTATACTAAAAGGGGGAACTCCCAAGAATGCCTTTCCAAGGACAACATCTTTATCAACAGTCTTTAATAAATCATAGAAAAGGGAGTATTCTGGACTTGTATATTTAAGATATATAACTTGTCCTAGTCCTCTATGATTATCTTGTAATTGAGGTAAATTTGGTGCAAATACTGAAGGCACCTCATATGGGTGTGTAACTCCTTTTATTACTCCATCATCCTTGTAAAAGCGCTTCCAAAATCCACCAAAATATCGAATAGCGTCAAAATCTTGATCGATGGGAAAAAATCCTTTCCAATATTTATTATTATATATCATCAACATATTTTTATCAAATGACCATTTATTTTCAGACGCAGAACTATCATCAGCTGCATTTATCAGAATTTCTATAGGATGTTCATTTCTTGCTTCATTGAATAATGTATCTAGCTTCTTATCAGTACAATACATAGGCTGCGAAATCGAACACTTTTCTTTTGATACCAAATGAAGGTAATACCATTTTAGAGTAAATAAGCTTTTACTGATGAGTAACACAAATTTAAAAATATCTAATTGTTAAAAGTAGTTTGCAATTTTCAGTCACTATGCACATGTTGTTTGTCTGATTGAAATTAATTATAGAAGGATAAGTTTCAAATAACAATGATAAATATGAAATTGTATTTTACGTTTATCTTATCTGTTTTCTTCTGAATCATGTAAGTATCATCTACAATGATCACATTTTACGATTCCTTACATGAGATTCGTCTAAGGTATAAATGAATTATATGCATTGCAACAGGAAATCTGGTACAGAAGCAAGCACAGATATGAGAAATAAAAATTGGTGATAATAAAGCATTTTCTAAAACTTCAAAAATGATACACTAATGTTAAAAAAGATATATTTGCATTCTAGGCCAATTGTATGAGCTTATTTAGGTGAGCGCATATTTCAATTAAATAATGTTAGATAATTAGGATACTAATTTAATCAAGTTGTTTCAATTATGACTTCTAAATGCTTTTTGTGACATTTACGACAACAAGTAACGCCTTGTAATCTTACATCTGATCCTGATACAGAAGGGACTGAAGAATTTGAATTAGGTGATGGAACAAAAAACACTAGAGGGATAAGTCATTTTATTATTACCCTAAAAAAACCAATTAAAAAACCAAGTATACACTTGATAGTAAAAGCAAAGGAAATTGTTTTATCCTTATGGCAGAAGATTACCTCCCTCGGTTCCGCTCAACAATATTAAATGCTATTCTATATGCTAATGCACTTATTGTTAGTGAGGGGTTAATCTATCAATGGGTTGAGGAAGATAATCTCTTTTTCTCTCAACAATATCAAATGCTATTCTATATGCTAATGCACTTATTGTTAGTGAGGGGTTGACACCTAAAGAGGTTGGAATTATAGATCCATCTGCAATATATAATCCATCATATTTTGCATTTCCATTTTTGCCCCTAAATACTCTTCCAAGACTATCCACCACTCCGTTAGAGGCATCATCACCCATAGGACACCCACCTAATGGATGGGCTGAAATCTGTCTTTTGGATTGCGTATCCCATAAAGGAATAATAAGGCTGTTCTCTCCTTCTTTGCCTATTTTTTGAGCAAAAAGCTTCATACCATTTATTATTTGATCGAAAATGGGTTGCTGCAAATTGTAGTTAGTGTCTAGATCAATTATGTTTCTATTGCCAAGAGTCAGTTTTGATGTAGTATTGTTATCTCTTCCTATTCCAAATAAAACCAACATATTTGAAACGCGCTCGTCTGGTGTTAGGTTTCTTTTATTTGAAAAAATATTAAGCAAAGTAGAAAAGACATTTCCTAAAGTGGATAATATAGAGACATTAAAACCATCCATTAGTTCCGCTAAAATATTTCGTGTTTGAGGTTCATCTATATTAATTTTGTTGATAACAAGTTCGTTAAATAGTGTGATGAAAGAATTCCTTGGTATAAAGGGAGCTGTTGGTATACTTCCTTTTTGTTCTTTCATTTTATCAAATATGGTGGCAAAAACCTCGGCAAACATCTGTGGAATTCCGACATCTTCTATTGAAAAAGCAAAATTGCCATTATTATTATCTTTGAACATAGCTATCGATGTTAGTGTTGGACCTCTGCTAGCATCAACATTATATTTTGTTGGATTTATTATTCCAAAGAGATCTCCATTTGTAGAAAACTTTGTCCCCAGAGTGTTGCTGAGGTTTAATTTCTTTGATTTCAATAAGAGTTCAGTTGAACCCAAAGTACCTGGAGCAACTATTACTCTATTAGCTTTTATGACTTTGGTCAGTCTAACTCTTTCCTGCTCCGTCAAATCTTTGGTAGGTGAAAAATCAGACTCATTGATTATATCCCGATAATCAATGAATTTTACGGCATACTTGTAGCCTTGTCCAGGTGGCAATTCTTCTATCTCTAATACCTCACATAGAGGATGAACATCTATTGGTAATTTTAATATGTTAGTATGCGTAAATATCTGTTTATTTAGAGTGTGTCGAGCACCCGGGATACATCCAAGTCCACATCTTCCTTGGCGTTCACAAATATTTGTTTCCATAGCACTAGTATATTTTTTAATATCTTCTTGACTTGGATGTCCACCTGTTGGATTAAAAACATTTGTAGAAATATCAGTTATTGATAATTTTGCATCCAAGGCATCTACGTTTATGATTTTATTGTTACCTATTTGTTTGGCTGCTTCTTGAAACACTTTGGCTTTTGGGAGTGGTGGTCCTCCAAATCCTGCAGTACTTGTGATAGGACTAACTCCAATAAATTCCTCCGCCAAAGGATAAAATTCATCTAAAGAAGGATTACCATCATTTTCTGTTGGCCAATTTTCATAGACGACACGTTCAGGTTTTTCGGTTATATTGAAATATACTAATGAGCCACCGCCTACTCCGCTTCCAACAATTACATTAACGTTCTTCAGCTGTTTTACGTCAAACAACCCTTGAACTTTATTGACTGCTCTAGAATTACCAATGGCAGCTAACATTCCTTTGATATCATTTGGATATGCCCATGTGCTAAACGGCATGTTATTTTTAACTAGAAATGTTCTCAAGGCATTTGAATCGGGAATTTCATGACTAATCCACCATTGACCACGTTCTAGTATACATACTCTGTTATTTTCATTTTTTTCCTTGTACATTTTTGCAATAGCAAGAGAAACAATAGTTCCACCAAAACCAGAGCCAATAACAACCGAGTCGTATGTAGTAGGAACTGATATACGATTTTGGGTTACAACAATTTCAATAACATTATTTAAATTACTGATAACCTGGCCTCTCCATTTCCATCCGTTAGTACCTCCTACAGAAAAGAACTCTTTTCTTTTGTGTCTACTATGTCTATCTCTAACTGAGACAAACTTTTTAGAATCGTCTGTAATAATGATGTACACATTTGAGTTTGTATCATCAATATCTCTTTGAGGTATGATCTTAAAATAGCCTTCATTATCAGTAATTTTAGGAAAAGTCGTGAGAGCTAAATCACCTAATGCATTGTGTTGAAATGCCTCAACAGATATTCCAACCAATGGTTTTCCTACTGGATCACGAATGTAACCTTCTATTACAACCATTTATCCAGTATATTGGCCAATAGTATTTAAATAGACAGATAACTGCTATTATCATAAATCCGTTAAGAATCAAAGAATTTAGAAGAATTTATTCATCAATAATACCAGCAGACTGACTAATTTGTTTATATTGGTAACATATAATTAGAACACACACGTAGATTGATTCTCACTATTGAAGTGATTCATTTCTCTAATCTCACGTAACCAGTTTTCTCTTCCACTCCTATTTATTCGCGTAGAATCTTATGTTACAGCAGTATATGAAGATAAACGTTCTAATGGCTTATTCATCAAATGCGGTGCAATATAAGAGACAGATTTGACTCTATTTTGCAACTCAAGAAAAGAACAATAATTCATAAAATAGTTGTAGAAAGCTTTGGAGCAGAGCTTGCCATTATATAGTTTAAAATACATTAGAATGAATATCTAAGCTTAATCGATGTATTCTATAACTTCTTATATGTTCATAACTTCTTAAGCATTAACGAGATGGCAAGATTATGCTTAAGTTGTATTTCTTTTCAATAAAACAAGCAGTATTATAAAATAAAGATACATTAGCCAACACGATTTCTTAACGCAGATTCTTTTCCGATCCTCTTTAGTATGTAAGGAAGATAAACACTTTGTCTGTCTGGGTCGACATGTAGAAAGCCTAGTCCCTCTGGAAGCCAGCCAAGTAAGTAATTGCGCTCCGAATAATATTTGCCTATCAAAATATTATTATTAACTTGTCTTATTTCATCATGAAAAATGCCACCAGTAGCATCCTGCATTTCTACATGATCTTTTTTATCGTTAACAATAGCCGTACCTGCAAGGACATTACTAAATATATAGTCATTCTTCAAAGTCTTTCCATCATTATCAAAATAATATTTGAATCTGAATACAATTTCACTCCATGTAGAATCTGAAACAAGTTGACCTTCCCAAAATCCTACCATTGATTGCAAGGTAGGTTTCTTCATCTTGCTGTATAGAATCTCATGGTCTTCTTCCGTCATAAATTCAAAAGGATACTTTCTTGACATTGAAAACGTCATGATTTCTTTACCTGGGCTGGGTTTACCTAGAAAGGCTTTACCAAGTATAGTGTTTTCATCTACTATTTTCAAAGCATCATAAAATATATTGTAAGGAGGATCTAGATACTCTAGCAATATCCCTTTTCCAAATCCATCCAACTCTTCATCAGTAGCTTTGTTTCGGGCAAAGACTGGAATTTCAAATGGATGAGTTGTTCCAATAATGTCTCCTGATGTATTCTTTGTAAATCGTTTCCAAAATCCACCAAAGTAAAGCGTTAAAGTGTTCCGTATGTCAGTATCTCGAGGAAATATTCCCTTCCAATGTGAGTTATTTGATATTGTAAGGGTTTCTGAGTCGAACTTCCAATTTGCTTCTTCTGCTTTATCATTTGTAGCATTGACAAGCATCTGTGTGCCAAATTCAGTACTTACAGAATCAAATAGTTTTGATAAATTATCTCTAAGACAATACATTGGTTGTGATATTGCACATGAATGTCCTAAACTCTTGGTCAAAGAAATACTATCATATTTATCCTTCCAATCTTTGATTATTCTTGATGCAACTATGGAAGCTATTGCCATTACGGTGATTTGTGGATTGACTCCTACTGATGTTGGAAATACACTTGCATCACAGACAAAGAGATTTCTGAATCCGTGAACTCTGCAATATGAATCTACTACGGAGTCAGCCTGATTTGTACCTATTTTATTTCCTGACTGAGGATGTGCAGAACCTAAGAGCAGATTCTTTGGATCATTGAGTATATTGTCAATGAGTTTAGGAATATCTAACTCATTTTCTATGATGCTCATTTTTCTGTGAGAAATAATTATTCTTCTAGCTCCAAGTGCAAACCACATTTTTCCTAATACTTCAACACCCTTTGCAAGTATCTTGAGTTCTTTTTCTCCTGGCTCATAAGTAATACTTGATCTTCCTGTGGATGTAAGAGACATTCTTCCAATGTTATCATCTCGTACTACAATTCCGGCCATTGCATAATTATTGAACCTCTTGATGAGTCTTCTATGCTCACTTATGCCACTACCTGAAAGTGCAATAGAAAATTGCAGTAATGGGAGAAAGATACTTTCAATTAGAAACTCTCCAGCATCAAAATTATACTCTTTTCTTGTTTGGTCTGTAGTTCTGGTTACACCGAAATCATGTACTGTATATGCCATAGGAATTCCTTGGTTACCCTTTATTTCATAATCAAAATCGCCTATGACTTCAATTCCTGGATGCAAGCATAAACCAACTCCTGCAGTATTTTGTGCTATCCCATTTTGGAGAAGAAGCTTTGACGATGCTATAGCCCCTGCACTTAATATGACTATTTTTGCATTAACTCTAATTCTATATGTCTTGTTTCCATCAATATTAAGAAAATTGCCTTCCACACCTTCTACAATGCCATCTCTATGAATGATTTTTTCGACGTAGCAATTGCAATAGACTCTCATATCAGAGTCAGGTTTCTTTAATGCCTCATGGATATATGTTACAAGGACGTTTTGTTTTGTCTCATAATGACAACCTATATGGCAGAATCCACATTGCATGCAGTTAACACAATTTCTAGAATTATTCCAATGCTCTCTTAATCCAAGTACTTCTGCACCTTTCTTGAGCATTAGATTGTTTCTATTTAATTCATCGTCAGCTACTTTAGTCACATGGAGAGTGCTGTTTACCTTTTTAAGATGACCTGACCATTCTTCATCGGTAAAATTGACACCAAGTCTATTCCATTCCTCACGTACACGTGGAGGGGTATCAAAACAAACAGCGTCATTAATTATTGTTGAGCCACCTAAACAACATCCTTGGGCTATAGCTATTCTGAGGCTATCTACAAAATTAAAACCTGCATTTTTCCAAAGAAGAGGCATCATGTCAACTTCACGCTGATTCATATCCTTTCCTTCATGATATCCACCTCTCTCAATTAGAACAACTTTCTTTCCAGATTCAACGAGCTCCTTTGCAAGAACTGCGCCAGCGGCTCCAGATCCTATAATGCAAACATCTACATTCTCAATAATATCATTTTTAATAACTTCATATTTTTCATGTCTGTCTGTGAGCTCATCTATTCCATAGATTATGCCCATCTAAACTCCTCCTGTCTTGGCCACGTAATAACTTGATTATACCCTTTCCTTCTTGGCTGTCTTGGTACCTGTGGTCCATCATATCCAATACCTCCTATCTGTAATTCTTCAAAAAATGGATCAACTAATGTACTCAATATTACACTAAAATGATTAAAGTTATTTTTCCTCTCTTCATATCCATTTATGAAATTCTGTAATTTCTCTCTAACCTCTTCAGGAGGATCACCCTTATTCAGAATATCTAGGTCTATCCTATTTTCTATTCCAATTATGCTTCCGACTTCATTTAACATACTTATCATACGTCGAGCATTACCAGAGTAGATGTCTATAGCGTTAGGATTTGGAATATTATCAACTACCCTGATATGATATTCTATTTCCTTTTTAGTTTGCATTACTTTTGTTGTAAGTATTTTGTTTCCTCGATTATCCTTTAATACAATATACACATCAGGCGTTCCTTCAATTACTTCAAAGAATTCTTTAAATTTTGATTCATCAAAGTCAATTCTATATAATCCATGTGAGTCTGTAATTGTCTCCCCAAGGAGATCGTGTGTATTTAGCAGCGGATCGTCATCATAGGCTTCTATTTTTAGATCTTTTAATGGAAGTTCATCTTTTGAAATTATTTTTCCCTTTAAAGTAAAAGTTCCCAATAGGAGAGATAATAGATTGATAGTAGATAAGATTTCCTCTCTTCTTGGATAAAATGATCTGATATGTGTTGCATACTTGGAGTTGCTAGAATTAGGTATGGTTGTATATGACTTTATGTAGTAGACAGTTTCATTGCTATCTTTTAATCGCCCACTCCTTTCACAATATCAGCAATAATTACTCTATACTTAACAGTATAAGAACCCGTATAGTTAGCGGGTTCAGTGGATTATATCCCTTGTAGTATAGGGGTTTATTTTCTGTCCTATGAATTTAACTTTTCTCTGAAGATTAATAACATACTAAAGCGGGTTCTGGCTAACTTAGGGATTAAAATTATCTATAATCCCATATAATAAACAATAATAATATTTCTTATTCTTGATCTTTTAGGTTTTCTTTAGTGGTATCCATGGTAATTTCAGCATTATTCTAATTCTATTTTCCAAACCGGAATTGAGTATATTAATACGAAAAGTACAGTTTCATTAAAAATCTAGTTCTATAATGTTTTAATTCTTGTTTTAACTAATATAGTAGTGGTGGTAGTAGATAAGCAAACAAAAGAACGCTATAAGCCAGACTGACATACGCTGCTTTAGACGTCTTATCTGCCATTGATGTTTTCTTACTCTGCTACTGCCATATAATATATCCGTTCTAATAACGGCTCTAAAGAAAATGGAGAGAAAGAGGAGATTTGTTTGACTATCTTTTATTAATGCCTTTATAACATAGTTTTGTTTTTTAGGATTTGCCGCCTTTTCTTGCCACTCTTTCTTTTGTCTTTTTATCAGCGGACGCAAGTCCCTTCTTGCTTGCTTTCTTTTTAGCTGCCATTATCTCTAGAATATTTATATCCATAATCTTATTAATGAATTACTTATCATTGTTTCTTAATTTAGCTATTAGAAAAATAAGATTAAGATAACCATCAGATAAATATCATTAAAAGAGCATCTAAACTATTAGAAGTAATATTACCTATAAGAATATATTTACTCTTAGTAAAGATAAACATAACAACAATAAGTAGTAGTAGTTATGTACCTATCAAGAAATACTGTAGAAACTGTTAATATTACTTTTGCATAATATGGCACTCTTAATGGACAAAAATAAGGACAAGAAAACTACTGCAGAAGGATGGGAAAATAATACTTATTCTTTCTGATTCTTTCTTTATCTCTTAAACTTCTGTATTTCAGTTTATCTCTTCGAATAAAGGATGTGACTATGTTGATTTAGTGGAATGTAAGAAGTTAATTTGACTTTACTTTACTTTACTTTGGAACCAAAATCCAGAATATATTCTTTTTAATCTTTGCCGACAATTTGTAAATAAGAGACAAAAAATGATCACGTGGACATTTTGCTAAAGTATGACTTGACATGAGGTCTAAACAGATAATGCAACATCATGACACACTGATAATATGCCTGCAATGCTGTCAACGTTAGATGTATGAAAATTAGCTATATCCATGTTAAATCAACATTAGCTGGTGATGTTGATCTGCACGGCGTTCTGAGATTGTCTGGGAGTATCAGAAATAGATATGAGAGAACCGAATTACATTCAAAATCAAGTCAGATATACCAGAGGAAAATCTACGAGATCTTGTTGATCATGCACAAAAGCGATTGCCTGTATTGCATATTGTTTCTCATCTGATTCTAGTAGAAGTTAGCATGAAAAAAGAAGAAACAATCTATTTCAGACCCACTATAGATCCTCAGTGGATTTAACCTCAACTTTTTCTTTATTAGAAGCCAAAGAACCACATTGTTGCTCTCCTTTGCATACATATTTTGACTTAACCATTTGTCCCCATTGATGAATCCTAGAGTTTTCTACCTCAAATCACACATGATTTGAGTCTACCGATAAATACTACTAGGTATTTCATGGATAGTTTCTGTGTTTCTATTTTATTTTCCTTGTGATAGTTCTCCTGTCTAGAGGTATTTAATCATAATTCCTATATTCCTTATATTGGTTTTATTAAATTATTTTTGAAAATGAAACCTTTACTTATCATTGAATAAGGAAATCATTAGAATGTAAATATTGTGCCAACACCACTTTGAATGAATTTTTCTGGCATGAGATCTATTATCTTATTTGTTGCTTTCCAACCAGTACAATGACAAGGTACAATATATTCAGGATTTGCTTTTTGCACTCTTTTAGTGTCGGATCTATGGCTTCTTCATAGATTCCACCATCAGCTGGAAGATGAAATCCTCCTATTACTGCATAAATCTTATCCACTCCAGTTATTTTCTTTGCATATTTTATTGTATTTATAACTCCTGCATGACCACAACCTGTTAAAATTATCAATCCTTTATTTCTGACATTAATTACTATTGCTTGATCATCTTTAACCAATGGATCTGGAGTAAGTTTCTTTTTATGATCC
>CAVTCE010000025.1:0-53487 GCA_963733025.1 uncultured Nitrososphaeraceae archaeon
CGCTTTCAATAGATACAAGGAATTCTGCACGTATAATGTTTTTCTGGTAAGAGAAAATGTTATAACAATGTGGGATTACAAAACAAGGCTGTGGGTACATACACGAAGATTTATAAAATTAGGTCAGATGGTAAAGATATATCCAAGGTTTCTGAACCTTATTGGCCGCCCGATGACTCCACCATATACTATCCGAATGCCAGAATAGTTCCATTTACTTTGAATGACCGACCACATATACTAATTCATTCTCATTCTGGTTTTACAACCATTAGTAGAATTATTTCTAATGGACAAGATATAGATAACCTATGGAAAGGTCGATGGAATACTACCTGGAGTCATATAGTACCATTTACTTTAAATGGTAAAGCTCATATATTCTCATATAAAGGTGAGGCTTGGAGCACAGGCACCGGAGATTGGGCAATAGACAGAATTGATCCAAGTCAACCAAAAGGCGTAGTTGAGATTAACAATTCTTGGAAGACTGAAGATAGATGGAGCGATGCATACCATCATATAGTACCATTTTTGCTCAAAAACGAACCGCATATATTAATGCTAGCTCTAGATAATTAACGGAACAAAAGTACCTTCTAGCATTGACTATATCCGCGGCATTTCGAATTCTTGTGGGAGCAACAACTCTACAATGAAACAGCAAGCTGAAGCACAACAATATTGCATAAAACTGAATAAAGAAATTATTTGTCAAGATAAGGAGAAAGTTTACTTAGAGCTGCATCTGCAGTTGTACTTATTTTCTTTAAACGTTGTTTTGGCTAATGCAAGAGGATCCAGAATTGAACCTTCAATATTGATAGTTCAACTTTAATGAAATTATTACTTCTAAACTACGAACAATGTGGCTATGTTTGTAGGCTTATGAATTAGGAAAGGGCGATATTTTATATACAAGAAAAGTATCAAATACGGCAAGTACTCCCATCACCACTCTTGGAATAAGATAAAGCATTTCAATAGAATGAATTGTATCACCATCAGCAACAGATGAAGAAGAAAGATGCAATGACGCTGGATAACCAACTATCGCTAACATTCCCGCTAAAAAATATTGTCCAAAATACGGATGATCATATGGATGAGGATAAATATCGCTTTGTTCATGATGGCGACCAAAACCTTCCAATATGTGCATAGTCCTGTGCATATATTGGCCCTCAACAACCCATATAGATGGAAATCCTATGGGATTCCATAGATGAGTAAATGCTGATAGGAGTAAAGGTATAGCTAGTAAAAATACGGATCTTTTATTCTTATTATGATTGAACCGCTTAAAAATGTGATAAATATTCTGGATCAGATATTGTCAAAGAGTTTTTTATAGATTATATGTTTTATGAAATTTACGTGGTTTAAGGTTATAGTTTTCGGCAAAAGTTATAGTTTAACATAGGTTCGATAGAATGTAAAAGAAGATAGATTCGACCTTATAACATTCTGTGACCATTTTTTGCACAATAACAATTAGAGCTACTACAGTCATTATGTCTTCCATGGCTACAATCTTTACATATAGTTCTTGAGCTTGTTGCAGTTCCACTACTGCTGGATTCAATATATTCCCTCTGGTCTAATGGAATATTATTATCTGAATAGTGCTTCAATTAACAATAGTATAACCTTATCTCAATAATAAAATCTATTGGGGTATTTCATTATTTTATACATTAGTTTTCTAATTTACAACGAAATTCTGAAACTTTTTTTCATCAACTCTGCAGTCTTAGGATTTGACTACATTTTGCGACTCACTATTGTAGGAAGGAATTGATGAACATTGCATTTTTCGTTTAAATATTTAGAGGAGTAAACTAGATCTATGGAGGAATGGGATCCAGCCATTAATGATTTTGTATTGAGATGTAATAGCTGCTGGAGAACAAATAAGCATGTCAAAATCATCCGTACATCATGTGAAAAATATTATTGTGAAAAATGTTTGAATATATATGATAATCTATGTCATTGCTAAGTTCAAAGAATTGGCCTAATTGTATTAGAAGATTACGGAGCCGGAGGGATTAGTGCTGATATCAGTCTTAAAAAATGGATTCTGAGATATTATGAAGGAAGATAATTCTTAAACTTTTCTACCCATTGTAATTTTAGTTTCTATATATGTAGGCCAAAATAAGCGTTAAGATTGGTATGGGCCGGGTCGTTTGTGAACTGTTATCGACACATTTTTTGGGCCCAAGGCTTATGAATCAAATTTGACCCGATTAGTGAAGCCATTTCCTTCATTCCGTTATTATAAGAGCAAAATTAGATGAGTTGGTTCGGGTTCGGTGGGATGCGGGACAGATTTGACTCTATTTTGCCACTCACTTTCCTACTAATTAGTTCCTTTTTAACTCACCATGCTTGACTACCTTTGTTTTTTGTTATCTGTTAAGGCAACTTTTGCTATTTCTCCTTTTTCCTTTCCTAATTTAACTTATAAGTTCTAGGTATATCTTTCTGTTATTTGCTGTATATTGAAATTTTATTGATTGTATATTTTCTATTTTTATACTTAACTTAGTACCTGACAAAATCTGGCCTGTTGTTTATCAAAAGTTAATTTTACAAGACTACGTGCCATATTCCTTATATACTCAATATTGTGCTTTCTAGTGTTGTTGGTAAAAATAGTAGCAATAGTCCTTTGTCTTTATTCTATGTCTTTCTTGTTTTTTGGTGGTGCAATTTTCACAGTTCATGCTCAATCAGACTTACAGACAACAAAATATAGAGATATGATTGTAGATTTGGGTAATGGATTAAAGACTAACGGTCAACTAACTATTCCCGCTATGGGTGAAGGGCCATTCCCTGGCGTAATTATCTTTCCGGGCTCTGGTGCTGGATCAGTACTTCCACCGACATCTCCATACTCTCATATGGCTGAGTATCTCTCAGAGAGAGGCTTTGTTGTACTTAGATATGATAAGAGAGGTGTCGGGCCAAGCTCCACGATATCAGATAGTAATGCATGGGGGAATCTTACATTCAACAATCTGAAACAGGATGCGGAGACGGCTTTATCAGTACTATTGGAGCAGCCTGAAGTCAATGCAACTAAAAAGGCAACACTAATTGGACACAGTGAAGGTACTAACATACCCCCAAGAGTTGCCGTCGATAATCCAGATAAAGTCAAGAACATAGTCCTGATGTCTCCAGTAGCTGAAAAATGGCGTGACATGATATACCGCCAGGAAGTTGCATATCCTCTTCGCTATGCTGAAAGTGTATTAGACAACGCTCATACCGGACGGTTATCAGTGGAGGAAGCATCAGGAGATCCCATCTTTCAGGAGTTGGTGGGTGGCAACCTTACGCAGTCTGCTTCTTACCCAAACCAATTCTACTGATAGTCAGAATGGAACAGCGCAGCTACTACAGCCTAAACAAAACAATACCAATGATGATCTAATTAGTATTGAAGATGAACTTAAGCCTGCACTTGTAACGGCATATGAAAATGATACATCTCCAGAACCATCATTACTGTCAGCCAAATGCATTAACGTCTTTGGCTGCCCTCAGCTACGGAAAATCGTTTTCTGCCCTGCCTAGCGTCATCGGTATGATAGGTAACGTGTCTTCCAATACCAGTATCCTTATACTCGAAGGAGAAAATGATAGTCAAACCCTACCTGAGCAAGCGTTACTACTGCAACAACGATTAACAGAAGTAAATCATCCTGATCATCTGATTATTATATATCCAGATCTTGGACATACATTTGTCCCTTCCAATCAATGGGTAACCTCACATGGCCAAATGGAAGAATATGTATTTCAGGATATGTTTGAATGGCTTACATCTCCCGCAAGAGGTCAATGAAAAAAATACTTGGCTAAGCTTTTAAGATAGAGAAGTTTACTATTTATAAGAATCCTATTTTAGAATCCATATTACTTCGGACTCCTTTGGGCCCACATTAATATTAGTTCTCAAATAGATTCTCTGACCGGAAAAAAGGAGAGAACACAAATTGGGTAATTTGTATTACGGCGAAGAGAAGGATTTGTAACCCTACAACATGTTCATATTTAGTGTTAATGCTGATCAGATCAGCGAAAAAATATATACAACAAAAACTAACATATGTAATACATCCAGATCATACTCTGATTACATATCCAAATCTTGGTCATGTATTCTATCCTTCATCTGAATGGTCGACGTCTATAGGACCAGTACAACCATATGTGTTAGAAGACCTGTATTCATGGCTTGAAGCTCATTCTGGGTTTACACATCTCACTCCTTCTTCCTCATCCAACTCTTCCTCCAATTCTACTCAAATAATGCCCAACTAGAAGTAATTTAAGGATAGATTGGCTAAAAGTGAGTGGAACAATTTACATTAATGCACTATTGCAATATTAGATAATGCATATTCCAAAAGAGACTAGCATTGCTCTTAAATCAATAAGCAATATCATCTTTATTATTATAGACATTTGGATCCTCTATTCGATGTGTATCACTTTGATTAGATAGGTTTGGGAATGCAGATGACGATGACTGCGGCAACGATAATGTAGGATTAATCGAAGAAGAAGCGGAGGCGGCAATATCTATAGCATTCTTTGTGAATGCTTCTACAAGGTTTTCGTAATTCTTTTCTCCTAAATTCAATATATGATCCTTATTGGATTCAAAGTATTGGGTAATGTTAATGTGATTATCTTTGTGTTGTTCACCGTTGTTTGCACAGGATATATTCTGAATTAATTTAGCCATTTGTGGATTGTCTTTTAACGTCTGGATTACTGCTGCAAAGGATATTGATATTAATAATCTCTTTTCTGACAAAACAGCTTTAACACTTTCTTTGACTATCGCCTTTAGCTTTGTATAGTCTTCGTTACCATCACTTAACATAATTGCAATAAGCTTTTCTATTCTATCTTTTTTAGCAGTAAGCTCTTGTATTTTTTGTTGTGTTCTCTTGCAATCCTGTTCACAAGAGAATACAGTTTTATCTAATGCTAGTATTTTATGTTTCCTAGCCTCTATATCATTTACCAATCCTTGTCTTGTGCGTTGCATTTTATCTATCTGTTCTTTCACTTGTTCATAAAGACTTTCCATGTAAGGAAGTTTATGAATAGCAATCTCTACAACATTAACTACCTGCTCAATGCTCATGCCTTTTTCCTTCATCAGTCGGTATAGTTTCAAAAATGGTCCTAAGTTCCCCTTTGTCTCTTTGTATATGTAATTGAGTATATGCAGACGCTTTAGTTTCCAATACTCTCCGTATACTCTGGTTACCTCTGGCTGTCCCAGGTTTAATGTGATAGCGACTTGTACAGGACGCTTACCTTCAGAAAATAGTTTGTAGGCTTTAGAAGATAACTCTTCCTGCCGTTGTTGATGTTCATATTTTTGTCGTCTGGCTTGCTCTTCTTTTATGATTGCATATATGTCACGGGGTGAGATGTGTTCTATTTGTGCAATTTCTGCGTAAGATTTATGCTGATTAAAGTATAGATCTATTACCCTCTTTTTTCTGTCTTCTGTTATTTGCACTTCTAATATAGATAATCGATACTTATAAAGGGAACGTTTTTGATATCATTTACTTTCATCTATGATATTAAAATATTTCCTTATTACCATCTACTTCCTACTTTGTAGTAACACGTCATTAAGTACTAAAGTTTGAGTATCTTTAAGATGTATGTTATAAAGAATCAAATGATGACTTTAATAGATATAGACATAAATTCATAGAGATTATTATATATATGATTTTGAATATTAACAGAAAGATAATCATTGTTATAGCATTATTCTCAACGGTAACATCATTAGCATCACCAAGTAGCGTGGTACTAGCATCAATTGATTATAGCGGCACCGCTATAGAAGAACCATTTAAAGTGCTTGTTACAGTTACAGGTGTAGAAGGAAATTGTGGAGAAGAAGTAAAAATAACAGTAGCATACAAGTCAGATACATTTGAACTATGCGAAGGAGATGAAAGATCACTTGAAGAACAAATAGTAGATCCAATATCCTCCGAAGGACATAAATTTGAATTTCCAAAAGGACAAATTCCGGTAAGAGAATCCTTGATGTTTATGTTGAAATCACTGGCAGATTAGATTTCAAGATGTTGACAAAATCGCCTGAAAAGCCGCAAGAGGAAACAACTTCACGTACCTCCGTCAATGGCAATGATTGTACCTTTTTTTCAATCACATAGCAGTGTACAAGTCCCACATCTAAGATGTGTATATACTTGTACTACACCATAACAGTTTTTGTAGCAATTCTAGCCTGCAGAGGAAACTTTCAAAACAGATCTTACTGTAGTATTTGAATTGTGGACCGACTATGAATTTTTTTATATTGGACTTCTCTTGCTTATGTGAGTTTTATTAGCAGATCCTACATTATCCTGATTGGTTTTATTATCATTTGTAGTCTCAGAAGATTCAATCTTCTTATTTAGTAACTTATAATGCTGATCAGTTATCTTTCCTTTTGCATATGCGTCCTCTATATCATATTTTATTTGATCTAATAATTTACCGTTATGTATATCATATCTCCCATTTAACGAATCGATTCTTTTTCTATGTATTTCTTCATACAATACTGAAATCTCATTTTTCAAATGTGAATAATGCTGATCACTTATCTTTCCTTTTACAAATGCATGTGTTATGTAATTATTTAATTTGTTTAAAGCTTCAATATCGTTTTCATCTAATTTTCCATCTTCGTACATAGATTCAATTGTATTATGCAAGCGATTTAGTCTTCTTGTCTGCCATTTCGATTTTCCCCAGTTTGTGATGCCTGGTATAAACCGAGCTACCCAATATTGAACTAATAATAATAGTGAATAATATGCCCCAATATTCTGGTGGCAATGGAGGAGGAAGTTCTTTGAAGTTTGCAGTAAAACTACCAAATTGAACAACATTAAGTGTTTGGGCAGGGTCACTTGGTTTATAACCAAAAAGATCTAAAATAGAGTCTAAAAAAGAATCATCATCTGTAGATGTTTGTATAGTTCTGGTTGACTTATCGTTTAAATTCTCAACCCAACTAAGAAACTCAAATCCTTTATTTGGAATAGCCGTACATTCTGTATCAGACGATACATAAAAGGATTGATTTAATGGAGGATTCAAACCATTACCACATATAATATTACCTGAATCAGATGGCTTAATATCGAATTTGGTTCTTGCTACTACTTTATTAGTTACACCATCAATTACAGAGACACCGTTAGAAATATAGTTGGCCACATATATTGTATTTGTATTATAATCAATAGCTATATCTCTAAGACCATTTCCAACAGGAATATCTTTTATCTTAGTATTATTATCTGCAGATATTACAGAAACAGTATCAGAGCCGGAGTTGGCTACATATAGTATATTTTCATCTTCATTTAAAACTATACTACTGGGAAGGTCTCCAACATCGATATTCTTTAGCCAAGTATCGCTAGTCGCATTGATTACAGAAACAGTACCTCTGGTACTGTTAATTAAAGAACCAGCTACATATAGCCAATTCTTTACCCCTTTCTCATCAGGTATTTGCAAATATTCCAACTCTACAGGATTACCTCCAACAGGAATATCTTTTATCACACTATAATCAGTACCATTGATTACAGAAACAGTACCAGAGACTTGGTTATATGGATGACCAGCGTTGGCTACGTATACTGTGCTGGACCACGTTTTTATACTTTGAGGATTATCTCCAACAGGAATATCTTTTATCTTAGTATAATCAGTACCATTGATTACAGAGACAGTATCAGAGCTTTGGTTATATGGATGACCAGCGTTGGCTACGTATAGCCATTTCTTTTCCCCTTTCTCATCAGATATTGTCAAATGTTTCAAATCTACAGGATTATCTCCAACAGGAATATCTTTTATCACACTGTAATCAGAACCGTTGATTACAGAAACAGTATTATTGTAACCGATGGCTACATATACTATGTCGCCAACTGCAATTATACGTTGAGGACCATATGCAACAGGAATATCTTTTATCTTAGTATAATCAGTACCATTGATTACAGAGACAGTATCATCGTTGATGTTCAGCTACATATATTGTATTTGTATTATAATCAATAGCTATATCACAAGGACAATTTCGAACTGGTATGTCTTTTATCTTATTATTATTATCTCCAGATATTACAGAGACAGTATTAGACCAAGTGTTAGCTACATATATTATACTGGTAATTAGACCTGTGCTTTTATCTCTATTTTCTGGATTAATCTCTATATTTTGAGGTCCATCACCTACATCAATCTGCGGATTATCCTCCAATGTATCTTTTGGTTTTACTATTTCCTCTAACGTCTGATTATGCAATGTCTGTGCAGATATATCATATGGCAACATAATTACAGATACAAATACCACTATTCCCAATCCAGACAAAAGAAGACGACATTTTCCATTATTTTCAATAATTCAAGTTCACCACCCAATCTTTATTATATTGTTAAATATAATCAAAAATAAAATCATATCGCAATCTCAACCTTGAAATATAAATGAAGAATAGATTTTAAAATGTCTGATAGAAAATCTCAGCCTTCTACTCCAGTCTTTTTACTAATGATATTGAATTCCTAAAAATGTGACTACTAATAATTATATGTAATCATTATCATGTAGACAATATTCATAGTATTCATTGAAGTAACTGTTATAGCTAAAATTTGAACTTTCTTTTTATGTGTTTGACTATTGCATAGTTATGATTCCACTATATCTTTTTTGAAATGTAATTTGGCACAGAACATATCAGGAGAAAAGCGCCGCAGGTGAATTCTATATATGCTTACATAGCAGATGATATAACTACTAATTGGAATGGCTCAGTTACCAAAAAGTTGGTCTGGAGCAGACTGCAGTTGATCGTTCGTTATTACAACTGCTACTCTGTTTGTCTGTGCTGTCTTTAAGATCATATGCATGTATTTGTTTAATTTTGCTATCTTTCAGGAAGTCTGGAAGATCCCGCATAATCTATATAAAGAGCAGTCATTGAATCTACTATTAACAATTTTATTTTTGAATTGGTTTTGTTGATAGCCGAACAGGCGGATTCGATGCATGACTCCTGTTTATTGCTATTTAATGGTCTTGCAATCTGAATTTTCTGAAGGATCTTTGCGTGGTCCAATCCTCTTGCATTGGCAATAGAATCAATTCTCTCTGGACGGAATGTATTTTCTATGTCAATATAGATAGCGTTGTATTGTGAGGGTAACATCGCACATATAGTGTAACAAACCTGTGTTTTCCCACTCCCTGGCGGGCCATAAAACTGTGTGAGTGTGCCTGTCTCTATGCCACCACCGCCAAAGAGATCGTCCAGATTTTTTGAACCTGTGGTAAGTCGCTCTCCTTTTTGATTTCTGAGTTCAGCAGCAGCAATAAAAATATCATCTTCTTTCGGATCAGGCGCACTACTCATTATTGCTATAACCTCCAATCGCATCAAGTTTTTCTCCTAACGCCTCAGCAAGCGGCTTTTTCGGATACTCTTTTTAGTCTATTAAACTATTGATGCTTTATTTTCCATCCATATTTGTGCTACGTGAAGACATATTGCTGAACTAGATTTTCACAGGTCATCTACTCAAGACTAATACGAATATCTGTATGTTTGTAATGACTCAACTGTCTTAACTGTCTTAAGATTTTACACTTTATATTTTTGTGCCCTATCGAATGACATTTGAGTGTAATCATATAGTAAACAGAGGAAAAGCAAAGTACAACAAGTTGAATTACTTAAGACAGTTAAGGCAGAACTGACATTCAACAATTGCCATTAATAATTTAAAGTGGCAATTATACTGAACCCAAATCATTCTCTTGATTGTTAGAAGTGTGATCGTGCTATTTATCCTGAATGCGAACTAAAGTGTTAAAATACACTTACAGACTCAATTGTCCTTCTTCAGATACTGCCTTCCAATCCTTTATTCTGATACCTATCCAATAATATGCCCTACAACCTTTGCTATCTCTCATTTGCATATCGGTAAAACCAAATTCTTTTTTTAGCTTTCTGCTAAATGATTGTTCTGATTCGGCTGCAAGGTGTTTATCATTGCAGAACATTTTGTAAGACCTATACACTTCTTCTTTTGTAGGTGAACTGTCGATGTCCTGCTCAAGAGCTGCCTCAACAAATGCCCTGACTGGGTTTGAACTTAGGATGTATTTAGAATAGTTCTCATCTATCGAACTAGAAGCTGTAAATATTCCTCTTCTTAATACTCTTGGCAATCTCCTTAGTATTACTTTTAGCAGTCCTGACAGCTCTTCTTCAGTTGTGAGTTTATCAATAAGATAGGGATCAGCATCATCTCCCAAAAATTGGTTAGGAAAATTGATTATAATTAACCTTGAAAAGAATGCATCCGACTCATCCTCTGTCTTTGGTATTTCATTAGCTGAAAAAAGTAGTTTGGCATAATTAACAAATTTGAATGGCGGTAGAAACTTTTTTTCTGCCGGTATATAGTCTTCACCTGTTAACTTTTTTAATATACCAGTATTTTTCAAAGCTTCTTTGGACAAATCAGCATCAATATTAGCAAACTTCCCGTACAGTTCAGCTATAGCGAACCTATTTTCTAATAACCTATGTAAACTTTCACCAGCAACATTCTGACTACCAAGTAATCGTTTGATAATGCCAAGCATAACGCCCTTTCCATTTCTTCCAGAACCATTGAATAACAGATATTTGTGAAAAGGAAAACCACGCCACAAACAATAAGCTATAAAATCAAGAACAGTTTCAATGTCTTCTTCTGCAATTACTTCCCGCATAAATTTTATAATAGCAGGACAAGAAGAACAAGAGAAAGAATCGTTATTATTACTAATCATCTCAAAAAAATCATTAATACGGTTCTCTTTATTGTTATAAAGAACTGGAATCTGCACAGTAGTCATAAATTCAGAACTATGATGCTTTATTTCATGTGTCTTCAAGTTTACCATACAATCTTTGCATGCTAACCACTCAATTTGGGAATTGAATTCTGTTCTATTGGTTAGTGTACGTCTTCGGATATGATTAATGACTTCATTGACTTGATGAGTATTAATTAGAGGGCACATTGATTCAACTTGCATCTGTATGATTGATTCACCATCAGCAACGAATATTCCAAGCTTTTCGTTATAGTAGTAAATTTCACTTGTATCAATCATTGTCTTAAAGACATTATTTTTCATCAATTTCTCTGTTAATTGTACTATTGGGTTACCATGGGAATCGGATTCTTGTATGCTCTTGTCTTCTGCATTATCACTTCCATTTATTATGTTATTATTTTCACTGCCCTCATCATATCCACCAGTCAGACCGTTGAGGGCATCTATGCCTTCTTGATCAAAAGAGTTATCGTTGTCATCAGCCATAGTTAATCAAGGTTCGAATTTCCAACGTAGTCTTTTGGCTAGGCTCAAATGATATTGCTTGGGACTCACATTTTCGAATATCCTGCCGATTGCTTGGGATACAACATAGTCTCTATTGTATTTGTCATTTCGTAGTTCACGAATTAATTTTGGAGTCAAGTCTGACAGATTTATAATAAAATATGGAGAAGGGCTTCCCGCGGAAATTAGTGGTAGTAATTCCCAAGCCTGGAGATAATACTTACTTATCGTTATTTGCTTTCCATTGTTATTAGTGACCTCTTCTTTTGTAAAACACATCTGCAAAAATATATCATCTTTGAGACCCTCTGTAGTATACCTATCGAATTTATCATAGCAGTCATAATTTTTGAAATTTCTATTGTCGCAATCCTTATTTTTATCCCACTTTTTTTCTTGTCGCTTTTCTTGATGTTCGTCGTTTGGTTTTAAGTTAGAAACCATTCTCATTTTCAGTTTCCTTGTTGTTATTCATGCTCTTTGACAAGTTGAATGGAGCTTTAGCACAGTTATGGTATGTACCATCTGGATTCAATGGAATCATTTTTCCACTATCAACTTTTACGTTTTCATCAAATGTTATTTGTTGGGTACAATATTTGCACGGGATTGTTCTTCTATTATATGCCATTCGTTTAGAACTACAATCATGTGGCGTCCCATCCATATTCAATGGTATTTTTCTACCGTTTGCACTAATTCGGCTATTATCAAATTTTATAGCGGTCTGGCAACCATATTTACATAACAAGGAAAGTTTTTTATTGCTAGGATTAATAGTATTCATGGCCATAACCATCTCCTGTGGTGGGTTTGGTGACAACAGACTGATCCGTGAGTTGGTCGCTCTGATCAGTCTGTTGGGTTTTTAATGTCTTCAACATCTTCGAAATTACGTCATTGAATGAATCGCCTGCCTTACCGAATGACTTGAGGATAAAATAATTCTCCTCAGTTATCGCAATCTGTTTTAGTTTCAACATTGCTAATACTTCAGAGTCTTACGGATATTTTAACTTATTTATAGATTTTTCATTTTCATTACTAAATACAGTGAATATATTTAATATTAATACAATATAATATAATTATTGAACACATTGAATGAAGTGAACACACGGAATGACTGAACATAATGGACATAACTAGCGAAAATATAAATTATTGAGAATACAATACTATATTTGTAAATTATTTTATAAAATACGATATGGCCAAATAAGTCGATACATAAGCTGTCTCAACTTTCCTGCATATATCTTGCAAGTATCTGTTGAAATTTGTTCTTCATCTCTTCAGCACTCTTACTTTAATCCCCAGTTATAGAGATCAAATCCGGTTTAACGTATGTGGAATCAGTGTTTTACATAATTTTATTAATTTACTCATTCCATTTAAAATAGAAAAATTAATTTACTTACCAATATATAACAAATATGTGGTTATTTATATTTGGTGAAAGAAGAACCAGCTGAACAGGATATACCTAGGAGGACTAGATCCAGCCAAAAATCTACTTCAGTTGATACCCTGCGTGAGGGCTTACCAGTGGAAAGTGTAGAATCTCTTGAAGAAGAATTTCGGATAAAGGAATTAAAAAGAAAAATTGCTAAAGTCGATGAAAAGATTACTAAACATAAAATTTTGATAGGAATTTCAGCTGTAGGTTCATTTCTTGTAGTGACTTATTTATTTTCCAATTACCTATTAAATCCAACCAAGCCTTCTGATGTTAATCTTTCTGCAGGCTTAAGTCTGGCAGCAGGATTTTTCGCTGCATTTTTGATAATGGCAATAAGTGGAATAGTCAAAGAGTTTTCTATTAAGAGTGGATTGATTGAAGTTAGTTCTAAATTAGAACAAAAGATTGAAAATGTTCAAACTAATATCGAAGTAACAAAAAAAGAGGTTGAAGATAGAATATCTACTCTGACTCAGAGTGTCAACTCCGCTATACAGACAATAAATTCAATTAACAATAGCGTAGCAAATTGGAATCAAAACATGCAGTCCTTCCAAGGTAAAATGGGTGATCAGCGAACTTCCTTATATATTAATACAGAACAAAAAGAGGAAGAAAAGCAGACAAAAATATTTGAAGGATATATCAAGGGGGAAAAAGAGTCCAAAGATTTAAACAATCGTGCTACTGATATCGATGTAGACTCTGCACCAACAAAATCGTTTATTAAGCAACAACCCTAAGAAGAAGATGGTGTATGACAAAGGAACCATTTCAAAACCAAAGGATGTCAATAGTTTATAAAGAAATGATGAAGAGGAAGTAATAGATTCATGGTGAGTTTTGAATATAACGTCGACCCTAAAATAAAAAAGATAGATAGCAAGGGGAATAAGTTTTACTTATTTACACTGTTTATTTCTGGTAAGAGTAAATCTGATCTAAATGATATACAAAAAGTAGTTTATCTTCTTCCTCCATCATTTGATCCTCCAAATGTGGCCAGCGAAGATCGTGAAGCTGAATTTTCTATACAATTAGAAGCTTTAGGAGGATTTTATGTCATGGCAGTCATATTGAAGAACACAGGAGAAAAGCTAAAATTTAACCAATACTTGCCGAAAGGAAGCGTATCGAATGACCCATCAATAATGTTAACAGATCCAGCAACATATTGGACAGATTTTGGAATGAAACAAGCTCAAAAGTGGACAGGCTTGGAAGAAAATCTCTTTAGATCGGAATAGTCTAAGCATCTCTCAGAACAAGACAGCCCTTCCTAATTTTGTATATTTATCTCATCATTTATTATTGCAGATTCTTAATTCTGAGTATAATTCTGAAGCAAAAGACACAGAATTATTTTTGTATTGCAGTTAGAACTTATTGTTTAAGTATTTTAAGCATTAGATAATTACTTTATATAACGACTCTAATAATCCTCTGATTCTATCGTAATTAAAACCTGGTCTGAAATAATGTCTTGCAAATACGGATTTTGGAATTCTTCCTTGGAGCAAATCTATGATCTCTGGTTCAATTCGGTTATTTCTAAGATGAGTAGCAAATATCTTTCTACAAAATGCCATATTCATATCAAGCCCTTTATGCTTTATCGATAGTCTAAGAGCATTGTAGCTATGATCAGCAGCTTCTTTTGCTAGACCTAAAATTGTACCATTGACAATACTTATGTACGCCTTCTTAGTTCTCCTAATAAAGATTGATGGGTATTTGTAATGCTCTAAAACGGTATTGTCTTTAAGATAATTGTCAGATTCTTTATTATGTAATATCTTGATACTCTGGATAGCCTCTTCTGGCCTAAGACCAGTTAAGGCATTAAATAAAAGAACGTTCCCATATGATTGCGGTAGCTTTGTAAGTGCATCTTTGAGCCATTTTACCATTGAACTAAAGTCGTGATCAGTATTGGTGATATTCTGAAATACCTGAACTGCATCTTCGTTTGACCATTTTAATTGATACCGTTCAATAATGGATTTCCATAGGTCGTAACAGCCCAAATACTTGGATAACGCTGCCAAAGCTTTCATTGCATGTATTCTTTTATCGTTAGATAATGATAGGAGGTCTTGCGCATTAGATTTTACAAGGACATGTGCATATTTTTTTGCATATAATAATCTACATTTTGAGGTATGTGAATTGAGATTATTCCTTAGGTAATAATCAAAGTTGCTCCAGAATACATCTGACAAAATTATGTCTGAATCACCATCAAGGCCTAAATTAAACGTGGAGAGAAGACTTGGCCGGGGTTTGGAGCCATATACACCATCTTGGTTGGCGAAGCCTATACAACCTTGGTAAGGCAAAGGTCCCGGGTCCAAATCCCGGCCAAGGCTCACTCCTTTGACCAAAAGAAGGAAGGATCTGCCTTTTCGTCATTATCATCTGTTAATACAGCCTTACCAAATACAGTAAGATCCTTACCGTGTATAGTAAGGCCACCACCAGTAATAGGTGTAAAGATAACATCACCTACCACAGGTCAACAAGTTCCAGTTGGTCAACTTACAATATCAGGAACATCAACAGATAATGCTACTTCTGATTGTACAGTCTATGCTGATTGGAATAATACAAAGCCATTTCAAACTGCCATGGCAACAGGTCCGGGTGGAGTAAATGATTATTCTAGATGGACTTTTACATATACTGATAATTACCATCTTATTACAAATGGAACTAACAATTTAACTTCAAAATTATCTTGTATTGATGAAGGTAATCTTAGTAGTACTGCTAATTTAACGAAGAGTTATAGTGTAAATGTAATTGGAATTGCAACAACAGGAGCTGTATCAGCAACAAAAGAACAGAATAATGGCAGTAACGTTTCTCCTTCTTCTACTTTACCTCCTGTTACGACAGAAAATGAAAATAATAATACCGATGCAACAACAACAATAACAACGCCTCCAGAAGAGCCAACTATCTATTGGGACCTTGATGATATAGAAGAAGAAGAGGAAGATATTGACAGAGATAACAAGCAGGTTTTCGAACTTGAAGACAATATATTTGGTTCAGCTCGATTGTCGGAAGTATTCCAATGTGGATACAATCTTGGTCTGAATAACTCAAGTCTAACTAGAGAGCAAATAAGTGAATATTGTAATAATCTAATTCTTGAGACAGAGAATGTAGATGATATGACAATATTCGGCTTTGGAACAATTTTCATAGTTGTAGGCCTAATAATAATTGGAATTGGTAGTGCTCTATGGCTTATAGTAAGAAGAAGAAGAAAAGGAAGAAAAGCAAGAACAGAATCATTATCAGGAGTAAGCATGGAAATGATGAAGAGAAATAGAGAGGAAGAAGAAGAACAACACCATCTGTTCACAACTAAGAAGGTGCTGACCTGTTCTATAATTTTAGGATTGATTAGCGGCATACTCTCTGTTTTCATAGAGTGGTTAGGCGTACTTTCTATGGCAGCCTTTGTGTTTGCCTCAATTACCGTATGGTATATGTTTGGAGAGAAACTTCATAGATGGAAAGAAACAAGAGAAAAGAAAAGAGAAATAAACATAGGATATAAATCAAAATATAATTAGACCATGACTATTACTTCAAGGTAGAACCAAAAGCATAAATCGTTAATAACAAAATCGATTGGTCTTTAAATTATTCCATATCTAAATAACAAATACAAGATTGTATCTGCCTTATTTCTAATCCGTCTCACGGCTTACCTCTTGTGTGTGATATCAATCTCCTTAATGTGTTCTTGATTTAGGTTATCATATAATAATAATAGCTTTTCATAAAATGTTATATTAAAGATAGAGTATTTACAATGGATGTTATCATCCACTACTACTACTAATGCAACGACAACAGCAGCCGAAATTCCAAGATGGTATATGAAAGCAGATTATGTTGAAACTTGTAACTGTGACTACGGTTGCCCTTGTAACTTTACTGGCTTTCCAACTTATGGCGACTGCAGAGCATTAGTATTCTTTCATATTAGAGAAGCTAACTTTGGAGATAACGTTAAACTCGATGGTCTTGAGGTTATTGAGGCAGTTTCTTGGCCAAAAGCTATCCATGAAGGAAATGGTACTATTCAACTATTCATTACAAAGAATGCAGATGAAGAGCAAAGACAAGCTCTAATAAGAATATTTACAGGCCAAGCTAAGGGAGATGGTCCATTTGCTTTGTTTGCTCCTACATACAAATACATACTTGATCCTCAATATGTTGATATTAACGCTAAGGTAGATGGAAAGAGAAGTAGTTTCTCGGTTCCGGATGGCTTGATTGACGTACAAGTGGAGACTTTTGTAAATCCAGTTACAGGAGAAGAACAAGATACCAAGCTTCAACTACCAAATGGATTCATATTCAAAGTTGCAGATGCAGCAAAGACAAAGATAATGCGTATGTTGACTCCAAATTTTAATTTCGATCATTCAGGCAAGAATGCTTTCTATTCTGTAGTCGAATTTAAAGGACCATGAATAATTGATTGATTGATTATTATTCCTTTCCAAAAGACAAACAGAGAAGTATATTTTCTCTGCAATAGACTGTTTGTCTAGATTACTTCAAAGTCTGATGATAGTGAAGGCAGTGAAAGTAGTGAAGGAATTATAGATAACACCTCTTTACATTAACAATATTATGATGATGATGATGATGCTGCAGACAATGTAGTGTAATGACTGCTTTATCCTTAAATAATACCTAAATAGAAGCAAATCGTCACGTGGATACTACTTCTCTAATTGCTATATCAAGTATATTGCAAAAGAAACTAACATATCATTAACCAACTGATCTTCACTTAGTCAATGCACAAAAGAACGTAATTGATTATTTACAGTACAATAATTATAATATTATTCGGAATTTTCATTCATATATGTTAATAAGTAGAGTGATGAATTAACAGGGTGTATTATAAGGATATGCTGAAGGAGTTTTCAACAAGAATAATAGCATCAGTTTGTACGGTAATGTTTCTTTTCGCTTTACTAATGCCGCTTAGTGAGTCATGGGGTTATAATGTAATAACAGCAGGTTGTTCTAGTTCTGGTGGTGGTGGTATTATCCTCAGAACTAGTACTATTCTTAGAACTGAGGGTACTAATGGGCCAGATCTTATGCTTGGATGTAATACGCCGGATACAATGTATGGTAAATCTGCTAGTGATGTACTTCAGGGTTGTTCAGGCAATGATATGCTATTCGGTGATAGTGGAGATGATAGTTTACAAGGTGGTGAAGGAGGAGATGAACTCCATGCTGGAACAGGCAATGATATCATTTTCGCAGGAGTTGATGATGACTTTCTAGTGGCTGGAAAAGGTGATGATGAACTTTATGGAGAAGATGGAAATGATCTGCTTGAGGGTGGAGATGGTGCAGATTATTTTGACTGTGGAGATGGTCTTGATGTAATAGTAGATTTTGATCCAAGTAAAGGTGATACACATACAAACAACTGCGAAGATATAAGAGAGCGTTTGTAAGGAAGAATCTCACTTTATATCACGAAAACAAACGTGTAAGTTATATTAATAAAATGTGTTCTCATGTTAGCTATCTGATTATATTGTAGGTAAGCTATTCCTGCTAAGAATAAACCTACTATTATAGCTAGTAATTTAATTACTTTCTTTACAGCATAGCCAATTAGAATACCTATAAAGAAGCCACCGCCCATAGTAGTCGCAGTTGATCCCAAACTTTCAACAATGCTCATAATTCTAGATGCTGCTCCTTAGTTTAGTTGTCAGCACTATGCTATGACTACCTTGATACCTCTGTGATAATGCAGCAGCATTCCTGTATATGGTAACACTAACAGCTATGAACATCCAGACTATTGAATGAAAATCTACGATAGCATATTTCCTGTATGCTGGATCTTCTACATCTATTTGCTTACCTAAGGGCTTTGACAACAATTTGTCTTTGTAGCATGTTACCTATCTTATCTACAAGAGCTATAGCTTTAGTAGTAGACTTTTCTATCCAATATTAGATGGATTTATGGCAAGTTATAATGCGAGAGAGATGCTATTTAACAGGAAGATAAAGGAAGTTAAACTACTGTTTCAACTAAATCTCATCTAAATTTCTCATCATGTATTTATGATAATAACTATACTGATAGCAGCAGTAAGACAACTTAAGATTAATGACAACGACAGACTAGATTGGAAATTTGTAATTGATAATAATAAATCAGCAATAATCGCTTCAATTTAGTTTACATTCTAATTATGCTTCTGAGGCAGCGGGTATCTAAGTTATTTCAGAAACAGAGTGTACAGACTACGAAAATAATGCATTCAACAACGCGAAGAAGTCAACCATATTAAATCGCTAATTTATTGAGCTAAAAGCTCCATTATTATCAAAGTTGTTAAACTTGAGATTTATCAGAGTCACACAGATTAAGAAAGGAAGAAGCGCTTAACTGCTCGTTTGTAGCATTTGTTCTCTCTCTGTCCTTTGCACAGTTTATTTAGCTGAATTAATTGTGGTTGAATTAGCTTTTATGAATCTTTGAATGTGGCTACTTTATTATATAGCAGTTATCTTTAGATTTGCCCCTCTGATTTAGACTAGGACATCAGTCAATATTGTTTCTACAGCTCATCATATGTTTGTGATAAAATGTTATAAAGTCAAATAGTTCCATATAAATGGTATATTTAATCATATTTACCGAAATTCTTATATATTCATGAAAGAAGTTAAAATTATTGTGTACAAATACTATGTTATCAACAATAGCAATGATAACACTAGTAGGAGGTATAGGCAGCAGGCAGTTTAGCTAGTCCTATGTTAGCAGCGGAAGGACAATCAACAAATCCAGTCCAGAGAAGGTAACTCAATCTCATAATCCACCTGGCAACCCTGATGATAGTAACTTAACAAAATAATTGCAACTACTACAAAGAATGTAATTGATTCTGCTAGGGGTGTGCCCTCCATGGATCATCAAAATTCTTTCTACTTCAAAGAACTCTTGCATACTGTTAAGGTAAAATTTGAAACCAAATTTATCGGCTTATTTAATGGTCTTGCAATTCTCCTTCTTATGTCTTCTATGATGGTGGTCATTCCTGTCAGTGCATTCTGGCCTCAAGTTCATAGTGAGATTAATAATAAGAGCTTGAATTTCCTAAAACCAGATATCCTGCATAAGATTAACAGCGGAGACAGAAGTGCTGATACCATTGGTGAATTTGACCGTCGTGAATACCACTCGAATGGTTGCGATTTCCGAAGGTACTACTGAAAATATCATTAGTCTCTATGACCAAGTTGTGAGTAGTATTAATGACAAAGACACAATGGCTGAAACATTTGGTCTGCTTTTACATCCTATTCAAGACTTTTATGCTCATTCCAATTGGATAGAATTAGGAAGAAATGACTTAGTTGAGTCTAATAGCGATAGTAAGTGGCCTGTTTTGAAGCCATTTCAAGAATATAAAGGCATCATTATAGTTCAGGTAGGTGACGAACGTAAAGGTGAACATTATGATATTCCTGATGGCTATACTTTAGATCGGGATGGAAAAGTTGTTTATGTCTCGACAGGTAATGGAACTTATCTAGGCCTAGTCTCAGCTGCTAGTCCCAAAAGTAACGCTAATTGTCCTAAAGAAGACATTTCCCTCACTCATCGTGAAATAAACAAAGATGAGCGATCTAAGAAAGGTTATGATGAAGCAAGAGCGCTGGCAGGGGCTCAGACAATTAATGAATGGAGTAGGTTGCTTAACTTAGTAGAACTAAGCCATGGTCAAGATGGAGTGCAGTTGCTTATCAATAACTGGGTAGATGATAAACATAAAGCCAATTCTGTATGTCTTGACGATGGCTCTTCTTTAGTTAATAATGAGGTAGGATCAGATAATGATGATACAGACGAAATAGAAGAATGATAATAAGTTATCCGTCTTTGCTCCAGTTTTCTTATTAATGGTAGAGTAGTTATGGTAAGTTTATCAGTCAGTATACAGAAAATTGCTATTGAAAATCATTCTGTATATGCTTCTTCTTCTACAGCAACTTTATCTGACCTTAACTTTGCAGCATCTTTGCTATCTCTTTCTTCCTCCCTCGCTGTCTCTTTGGTGCTTCAAATCTTATCTTGCATGATAAATAAAAGCACATTATCAAACTCAGAATGAATGAATCACAACCATCACCACAAATAGAACCACAAGTAGAGAAGGAAGAAACAGCAAATGAAGAGGAAGTAGAAGGTACAACAGAATTAACAGAAGATGAGGAGGAGAAGGAAGAAGAATCAGAAGACGTTGATGATGATGAAGAAGAAGGTGAAACTGAATCAGAATCAGAATCAGAATCAGAAGAATCTAGTAGCGACGAAGAAGAATAGAGCAGTTCAGATCAGCGGCGGACAAACCGTCCTAACCAAATTTTCTGGAGAAACAGTATCTCTAACGGTGGGCCAAACAGTACCTAGCAAAAGTATCAGGAGATACAATTGCCCTGACTGCGGGAACGGCAGTAGCGATATCAGGACAGACGATAATAGCAGAAACATCAGTACAAGCAGTAAAGATATCAGGACAGACAGTATCACTCGCCGCCGGTATCTCTGCATCTGTAGCATCTACCACATTAGTATCAGGAAATGTCTTATATCTTGTTTCTAGAAATAATGCTGCTCAGATATCAGGGCAGCTAGTAGTAGTAGTATCAGGCGTTGTCTCTACTTCTGTATCAGGAAACGCGGTTAGAACTTCTGGTGATGTAGCATATCTAGTATCAGGACAGAACGCAGTCCAGATTAGCGGTCAGTTAGTAAGCGTATAAGACGTTGTGTGCTACTAAGAACTGTTGTACTACTGCATTAACTTATTGCTTATTTATTAAAACCTATTTAACAAGATAGGTCCTTTAGAATGAATATGATGTAACTATCTATTATTGAGATATTTGCTACCCTCTGCTTTCATTCTAATAGTTTGACCGTTAGCATCGTCGTCGTCGTCGTCTTGTTCCCAGCTATTGATAAAAGTTAGCTGTTTGATTTAATATCTCCGTCTTGTTATTTCTTGTATTAGGATGAATTTTGTTACCTTCTTTTATGTGTGCTTCAGCTAATTCTCCATACCATATCAAGTAATGCATCAAATACACTTTCAATATCTTCTTCTATGAAACCATTTAACAGCAATACCTTTATTGCAAATGCAGATATAATTATTCTTATTAGACCGCTTTATAATTTTAATATCACTGTATAGGTGGCAAAATTGAGTTAAATCTGTCTTCTTACATTCCCCCCACCAAACCCGAACCACTTGCTGTCTAATACTACACATTAAGATTAGAAGCTGAGACTTACAATCGTGTCAAATTTGGTTCACAAACCACTGGCCCCATGTCAAATTTATTCCTTATAATAATCCAATTCTAGAGATAGAAAATGTAGATGATGTAGATGACCTGACAACAGTCTGATTGGTTACAATTATGATAGCTATAGGCTCTTAATCGGGGCAATTAGAATATTAAAGATAATTCAGAATGTAAAAGTGATCAAACCGAATTAATAACATATGTAGTAATCCCATGTAATTTATGTAACTCAAAACAAGAGTATGGACCTTAACCACCAATAAGAAAGCCGTTTGACAGATTAACAGAAAGTGAGATTGGTTAAGACTGCGGATGAGAATGGACGATTACATAAAGAAGATTTTATCAAGACAATATGCCATCTAATAATCGAATCAACTACTTTTTAATATAATATTATGTTCTATTGACTCTTCTGCAACTTCTATTCTGTGAAAACCAATACATCAAATACAACACGAAAGAGAAAAGCCTTGCTGTGAGAACCATACTTCTCTGCCACGCCATTCCAGTCGATGGTGGTGGTTAAATTGTTTCAGTAAATTCCAACAAGGCTATTATTAATGAGCTTTTAGGTTAACAGAATCCTTTTATTTCAAATTCCATTTAGATAGGTAAGTAATAGCTAAAAGATAATTTGTTAACTAAAATGTGTGTGTGTGTGTGTGTGTCCATCGTATTTTGAATTAGATTTATTCACAAAATTTATAGGCAGTAAATTTGTTCTTTCATTATATGTAATTAATTAGTTAGTTAGTCAAATCAGTATATCTTCTTAGAGATCTGCATATGTTTCTGATGGTAACCTCTGTTACTCCTGCAGCCTCAGCCAATTCTATTTGTGTCATATTATCATTTTCTTTTGTAATAATATTTGCCAGATAAACTACTGATGCGGCAAATCCCATAGGATTTTTTCCAGCAGGCAATATTATTTCCTCTTTAGCGATGTTATTCATCATTCTGACTGCTTGGCGTTTAGTTTTATCGCTTAACTTCACTCTGTCTGCAATTCTTATAATGCAGTTCATTGGATCAACTATTGGAATCACAATTTCAAGCTCAATCACCAACATTCTATAATTTCTTGCAATATCTTTACGTTTTATATTACTAATTGTAGATATCTCTTTCAGTGTCCTAGGTATTCCCATATCTCTACAGGCAATATACATGGCTGCAGTCAATACTCCAGCAATCGTCTTACCGCGAGGCAACTGCCTTTCACAGGCTTTTCTATATATGTAAGCTGTTTTCTCAACTATCGCATCTGATAATCCGAGCTTATCCTTTAGTACATCAAGTTGCTGAAAAGCCTGCCTAAGATTCCTGTCTTCAGAATTATGAACCTGTATTCTAGTGTCCCAAGTTCTTAATCTTTTTATTGTAGAGAGCATAGCTGCATTCAATATTTGTCCACTAGCATCCCTGTTGGTTCTTCCTATAACGGTAGAAAGTCCCATATCATGAACAGCTAAAGAAGTAGGAGCTCCGGTTCTTGTTTTACTATTCTTTTCTTCAACTGTAAATGCACGCCATTCTGGGCTACTAATATCTTGAGCCCTGTCAGTGATTACTATACCACAATTGCCACAAATTACTTCGCCAGATTCAACGTCTGTGATGACGTCCTGATCTTTTAGGCAAGACCAACATGTTATAGGAGGATCAGTGGGTTGCATTAACGCATAAAACTTCCTATTGTAGAGTAGTATTATGTCTTTATAAAAAGTATGTGTAAATTGCCTTAATCAGAAAAGATTTATGAATATTCTTCTTACTCTATAGAATTTGTCATAGGCCATCTATTGTAAAGTTCAACTATAGAAATCGCATAGTGCTAGATGTTGATAACTATGAAAATCCCAAAATATTCAGATGCAAACATACCGAACACTTCCCATCGCGCTTTGTACTTCTCCTAAAAATATTGTAATCTCTAATCGCGTCTAGGAGGAAATCGTTGATTATGAATTAACCACAATCATTACAATAGTGAACTAACCTCCGATGCCTCCAAAAGTCTCCAGTTAGTACTATAATGAAAATGCCGCAGTTTCTTGGAGGCTCAGAACTTGCGGAGATAACTTCCTGTATGTAGTGGTCTAACAGATTTAGAATAAGAAATTTTGAATATCAAAAGATAAAGCTTCATTTAGCATAATATCTGAATAATAACAATACAACGATCTGCTAACCAGTTACTCGAAAGATATTCTCAAAAGAAATTCAGTATGATCTTTAGTACATATATCACAGCATTATTACAGATACTCTGAGTTCAAATACCGTGCAGTGGTAACAGTTGGAAACAGATGATAGCAGAGGTAACGAAACGATAGCAATGATAACAAAACTGGTATCAAATGATAACAAGAAGTAACAGCTTTAAGCTTCCAGTATACTATATATTTCTTGAAGATATAAAATATATGGCGATATTAACAAGAAAGGGAAGAGAAAGACTTGTTTTAGAACTTTACTATAATCAAGGCAAGACTTATCGCGAGATATCTAAGGTGGCAAGAATATCGTCACGTGATATAGGAATTATTTTGAATAAGGTAATTGAAGAGAAGACTAAAGAATCAAAAGAAGAAGGAATAAAACAACAAGATGATAATGCTACGCAAAACAAACAACAAGAACAACAGCAACATCTATCTCTATCCGCCAAAGCATACAAACTCTTTTCTGAACGTAAGATCCCATTGGAAGTAGCTATTGCATTAAACCTGAGAGAGTTAGAGGCAACTAAATTCTACAAAGAATATTGGAAGCTAAAACAACTACATAATCTGAATATGGTTTATGAAGAGACTAAAGGTGATATTGGACCATTTCTAAAATTATATAGATTATCTAAAGCCAAAGGTATGGGCGCCCAGCAAGTTGTTGACATTCTTGAAATTGCTAACAACGACTTACCAGCTATGAAAAGCGATTTAGAAAACTAAGGAATGATGTAAGTATATTGCAATCGTGAAAACGTATATTCGAGAGAAATTTACACCAATTGAACAATCAAATAGCATCAACAACTAAACTCTTGAATTCTTTTCGTCTTTCTTGTAAAAGAGAAAGAAGAGAGATAAGAAAGCTCTACAATGAAAAGGCAAGGATAGAGAATCTTGTTACTCACTTTAAGAACAATAATGAAGAATATCTTAAAATCAAGCAGGAAGCTTATGAAGAATTGAAAAGTGTTTTAACAGACAGTAAGCTACTCTTGAAATTCGCTACTCTCTCAGTGATTGAATCATTAAGAATGAATCCTGAGTTATATAACTTCATAATACATGATAATTCAAATAATAATACTATTAGCAATGGATCTGACTATCCTTCGTTAATGTTGTCAGGACGACAACAGCATCAACAATCGTTTAATGATAGTTATACTGCTTTGATAATAGAAGAGGCTGAAAAGCTTTATAATAAATTAAGAACAGAATTGACAAATAGTGTTATAGGAGCAGCAGCCACCACCACGGCTATGAGGGCATCACCATCAATAGACCGAAAAGATGACAGATTATAAATCATCAGTAGTTATCTATTAAAGTATCTGATCTGTGATTATATATAGAAAATTTAGTACCTAATGAATTAAAATCATCATTTAGATATTATTATTATTTGCAGTAATCATCCTTTTGTTATAATAGCTGTATTAACTAATTACAAATAACAGTAAGAAAGCGGAACAGGATATATCTTTACACTATCATTATAAAATAATGGATAAAGTAAACAGAATCAATATTGCTACTGGAACAAAATGGGAATCATTGGTAGTGTATTCACGAGCTGTTAGAGTAGGAGCAAACGTACATGTTTCTGGAACAACTGCTATTGATGAAGAAGGGAAAATCATAGGTCATGGTAATCCTTATCTACAAACAGTTAAAGCAATAAGGAATATAGAAGCAGCATTGCAAAGAGCCGGTGCTGGTCTGCATGATGTTGTTCGTACCCGAATATATATAACAAATATTGACTAATGGGAAGAAGTAGGAAAGGCACATGCAGAGTTGTTTCAAGAGATTCTTCCAGCCAGTACTATGGTTGAAGTAAGCGCTCTGATCTCCAAAGGAATATTAGTAGAGATTGAAGCAGATGCTGTAATCGCAGAATCTCATTTGTAGATATTAATGGGATCATTTATGCTAATTTAACATCTATTAGAATCTACTTTTATCTCATAGATATTATATCTTCATATTACCTACAAATAGATTCATAAAACATCATCATCATCATGAATGGCTACATCACTCCTGACAGGGAACATTCTGCTCTTCTTATCATTGATGTTCAACGTGATTTTACTCTGATGGATCCTACAGCTGAAATACCAGGTACATTGCAGGCTGTACAATACATTCAGCACTTAATTCAGGTCTATAGAGAGCGAGGTTATCCTATAATCCATATTATAAGACTTTATCATACAGATGGGTCTAATGTTGATTTATGTCGCAGACGAGCTATTGAGAATGGAAAGCAAGTGGTTATTCCTGGAAGTGATGGTGCGGAACTGATGGGTGAACTGAAGCCCTCATCTGATATCAGATTGGATTCAACTCTACTCCTTTCTGGTCATCTTCAGCAGATTGGGTCTATGGAATGGATAATGTACAAGCCTAGGTGGGGAGCATTTTACAATACATTATTAGAAAAGCATTTGCATAATCTAGATGTTAATACAGTAGTTGTATGTGGATGTAACTTTCCTAACTGTCCTAGAACAACTATCTATGAAGCAAGTGAACGAGATTTCAGAATTGTTCTGACTAAAGATGCTACGTCACTTATCTACGATATAGGACTACAGGAGTTACAAAATATAGGTGTATCATTGATGAATACTGATGAATGTATAGCATGGCTTGCTGGAGCTTCTTCTTATTCGAAAATTCAAATAACCAATGATAGCAAAGATTGAAGGTTAATTGACGACAGACAATATCGCAATAACTGATGCTGTCTAATATTTATATGAAAGAATTAGAAAACCCGTCTATAACGATACCGTTTCAGATTGCAGATATGGAATTTATTTAAAGGCATAGTCTTCCTAGAATAATATCTGTGATAATACCATCATAAATGCTACATCAAATGGTATACTTGTAAATACAGGTGCATCAGATAATACATTTAGTTCTAATACAATAATCAATGCTACTGAATTTGGAATAAATGTTGCTCCAGATTCAAATAACAATAATAATACATTTGAGGACAATAATCTAATTACTTCTAGAGTTGAAGCAGGACAATAATAAGAAGAAGCCAATTAATAATGATTAATTGGCTTTGCTCCATGTCAATAGTTGAAAATCAAATGTAGTAGTAGTAAATCGAGGACATCCCTGTCTTTTGCCACTTAAAGGTAAAGAGCCATCTTGATAAATTTTGATTTTACACTTATCATCTACGATTCAACCATATGCACATCCTAGTCCTACTAACATCATTATACATCGACAACAACAAGAAGCATTAGCACAAACAAATGATAATAATACTTTCAAACTATATGAAAATCCGACATATGGAATACAGATTCAATATCCTTTTAATTGGAGAGTAGATGAAGGTGATGTAGATTCTGATGACAATGTCACTGACATTGTGTCATTCGTTGCACTAATAGGAAATGATTCAGAAACAGATGGACCGTCTCTTTATATATCTATAGATGATGCATCATCATCCAATCTTAATGAATACCTTACAACAACTATTATTGATTATAATGATACAGAAGATTTTGAAGTCATTGAATCTAATACAAATGGTATTCTTGGAGGCAAGCCTGCATACAAATTAGTATTTACTGATGTAGATGACGATGATATTGATTATGAAAATATGGAGATTGGCACAATCATTGGAGATAAAGTATACTTTGCTAAATATGAAGCAGAAGAAGCCCAGTATTCAGATTACCTACCAACCATACAAAAGATGATTGATTCATTGAAGATAAACGCCTCTAACAATTGATTAGATACTGAGGCTTCCTTTACAGATGTTTTAGATGATGAGATAATCCCTATATCTCGACACTGAAATAATCAATGGTATCTTATAGTCATCCTTCTTGTGCTTTTGCATTTCGTACTATAGAGAGGCCCTCTACTACTATTGCTCTCAGCAAATCCAGTGGTGCTGCTATTGCAAATATTGCTAGTTATGTTTCTCTATTCATTGTTACTCGAATAGTATGGATTCTCCTCAAGAGTTACTCCTAAATTAAGAGTCTGGCCGTTGTTTCTATAAATACTCAACACGACGTTGTCACCAACGATTTTGTGTTCATCTATATAGGCATTAAATTCATCTGCTGTAGCCACAGGCTCTCCATCAATGGCTGTTATTATGTCACCTCTTAATTCTATTTCATCAAACTGGTTTATGGTACTGCCATTTAGACCAGCTTTGTGAGCAGGACCATCCCTATCAATATAGGATACTATTACTCCTTGAATATTACTTGAGATTGACTCACTTGATTGTGGGTACTCATTTAGTGTTAGTGGCGCAAGTCCAAGCCACGGGTGAATATATTCTCCGGTTTCAATTAAAGTAGGGACTATATGTTTTATTGTGTTGGATGGAATTGCATATGTGCAACATGATGTATCGTCATCTGCGAGCTGTGTTCATTCCAATAACTTCTCCTTTTAAGTTTAGTAAAGGTCCACCAGAATTGCCCTCTGTTATTGCAGCATCTGTGACAATTGCATTAAGTATAGATTCTGTATCAAAGTCTTCAATCAGAAGAGCTTCAACTCCAAGCTTGCTTATTACACCAGTTGTCAAGAGATTAGCAAAAGACTGATCTGAGAGAAATGAATTGCCAATAGCTATTACCTGTTCGCCAACTTGAAGTTCAGATGAATTCCCAATTGCCAAAGGGGTAGGAGGTTGTTGGTGTTGCTGTTCCTGTTGAATGGTAACATCCCAGATAATTTCTAGAACTGCTATATCGCCTTGGGGGTCTATGCCTTTTACCTGTGCTGTATGCATGCTTCCATCTTTGAAGCTTACATCAACTTCGTCAAAACCTTCTACCACATGCGCATTAGTCACAATATATAACATATCTCCTCTTACGTCATACACAAAACCAGTACCATCAAATTCAGGATTGGAACCGTCATTGCTTTCTGTTATTATCCCAACAGTGGAGTTTTCTACCTGTTTGAATATTGCATCAATAGGAAGCTGCTGCTGTCGTTGTTGTTGTTGTTGACCGTCTGCGTCTTGAACTGGTATTATTGTTAGGAAAACGCCACATATCGATATTGTTGCAAGTATTATTACAGCTTGTGTAAGAAAGAATAACTTAGGCATGCCGTAAGAATAAACATGCATATTACATAAGTTTTAAGTCAAGTAGTCTTTAACGGTACTATAATTACATATTATTGCTACTGTTTGAATATCTCTAAGTGCGTATCAGGTAAAACTTTGCTGTGTAGACTTTGTCAGTATTTTGATTAACAGTTATTGCTTTGACATGCTTAGATAGATAGACATTAGATAATTGGTATCCATATTACCTTCTATAACTAATATGGGAAGAGTAGATGTCTACGTTTCCATCCAGCAATTCTCTTAAATGCTCCACGGTCTTGTTTTATTATACTTGTTAAAGAATGTCTTAGATATTCTATCTACTTAATCTTTAACAAGTCCTGTAGAGTTCTACCTTGTTCATATGTCTCTGTCGTATTTATGAGTGATAATATTTCTTCCTCACGATTTACTTTGTACTTGTGTACAATCCCATATAGAGGAAGACCAATTAGCACATTTCTGCTGCCATTATTTTGAACTTCTGATTTTGGGATGTCATATCTGTCCATTATACCATTATATACAATAATTTTATTCTCAGTTTCTCTTATGACATATCCTATGTGCGGGGTCTCTAATGCCAATACATCTTTGTTAAGATAGTTTCCTCCGGTCATTTTATTTTATCCCCCTGATTGTTGTTTGTTGCAATATTCCTCTCGTCAACCTTCTTTTGCCTGTAATCTTACCCATACTCCATGACATTTCTAAACAAAGTAGTGTTGGCACAAAACCTACTGCAATCCATGCGACGGATTCAAGAAGCATTTCCATAAAATGCATTATATATCTTTAGCTGATTAATTCTGCTCAGCAACAAGTTAAATAAATCAAAAGTATTCAAAATAATAAGCGATGAGTTTGAGAAATCATAATCTATTATTTTATAAATCAAGAATAATAAAGTTTAGGTTACATACTTCATAATAAATTATATTTCATAGAAAGTAAATTGATAAATATTCCTCTTAATTTTCTATTAACTCTAAACTACATGCTCACGAAATATTAAGGCAATTTATATTATGATAAAACATAATCTTTGTTCCATTATAGACAGCTATGCTAAGATATCAAAAGTGTGTTTTACTGAAGTAGATAACTAGTTCACTATTTATAATTATATGAACAATCAACAAAGTTCAACCTTAGTAATGGCATTAGCCATCATTTCTGCGACTATGCTAGTTTCAACAGTGGTAGTAGAGACACTCGACTTGTTTGATGATGCAGAAGCTAAGAAATCAAAGGAGAAGAAGGCCAAGAAGTATAGGGGTGGTAATGGTGGCGGTAATCCTGATGATCCATGATAATATGTTTAGCGTAGATCTTTAAACAATATTTAACATCCTGGACTTCAAATTCCCATTTTCTTATCATCTATGTCTTCTTTATACACTCAATATCCTAACCAAAAGATCAACAAAATCGCTTTGATTTCTGGATATTGTACAGTAATCATCCTTTCATAAATTAATAGTAAATCTCCAAGTCCTGGTTTAATGAATTGACACATTCAGATATTATCCTAATGTATTACTGACCTAGATAATCTGTACATATTCTTTGATGAACTACTCGAAGTTTCTAATTAAATTATTGATAACCCTAATCTGAAGAAAGTAGATATTTCTCCAAACTTCAATATATTAACAACATATTAAATCCGATTAATTGTTAGCAGAATTCTACTCAATAAACCAGATACTCAGATGAAGCATGTGTGTATGTATATTTATTAACGGATAACTATGAGTGAAGAGAGCAAGAGAGAAGAAGTTAAAGACGAAACTCATCATATACAAGATGAAGAACAAGAAGAACTGGACGAGATAGAGGAACAGGAGGAGGAAGAAAAAGAGGAAGCCAAAACAATGGAAGAATCTGGAGGAGCTGAATGAGAAGAAGACCACGGCAATAATTGAATAAATAATTCTCTTAGTTTATAGAGTAAATACATCGTTTATGCTTGCATATTCTATCATCCTTTTAGAAAACCAATAGTAAATCCGGCTGACATACTACTTGTGAGAGGAATACCAAAGCTAGTCATTGCTAGTGAGGAGGCGGTTGCTGCTGTATGGCCATCGCCACTATTACCGCTAATACCTGGAATCAGTGTCAATAGATTAGTAAGTGTTGTAATAGCACCTTCAGATACTGTTTGAAGTTTATTCCAGTTTATGTTAGCTATCTGATGATATTGTAGGTATGCTAATCCAGCTAAGAATAATCCAACTATTACAGCTGCTAATTTTATTACTTTCTTCAAAGCATATCCAATTAGAACACCTACAAAGAAGCCTCCTCCTAAAATACCTGGAGCCGGACTGAAACTCTCAATGCTCATAATTTATAATTCTCCTGATAAATAACAATTTTATTATCTTATATTTAATATCCATTGGATATCCTATGTATGTCATCATACTTAAGTATATCCATAGGATATCTATTAGGTATGGAACTTAGGCTAAAGCTCCGGAGGATAGGCAACAGCCTTATGATTGCAATACCTTCTCAGGTAGTCGATGACCTAAAACTAAAAGCTGGTGATTATATGCTACTTGACATTAAAGACTCTGCAATTGTAGTTAGAAAGCAGACAAAGTAAATAAATTAAACTTGTTATCATGCAGAATATAATTAGAAAATGAATTGAAAATAGGATTTAATCCAAAATATGCACAATTGAATTTGAAACGTGCCTTGGCAGAACAACACATTTGAAAAGTATTATCCTATACAAGAATATTCACAAGTGGAAATAATGATGTATAATCTCCTTCTCCTCAGGATGAACATAAAGAAAGAAATTGAAGTAGTATTAACATCAAAGATGGATAACGGGGTTGTTATCTAATTCAATTTAATACATTATCCATGCTATCTGATTGAACTGCATTTTGTTTCCTCTTCAATAATAGGTTCTGATTTAGGATTTCATTTAAAACATCCAAGACAATGAAGTGGACTGATTAGGTCAGATGCGAATGACAAGACATCAAAAGAACAAATTGTCCAATAAAGAGATTATAACATTAAGTCTACTCTTTGAGTCGGACTTGGTCTCCGCGACGAATTGTTCCGCCCCGATGCACTGATGCATAGACTCCTGCAGTCACCTGGTTGTACTGTGCGACTGTACGCAAGATACCTAAATCTTTGGGAAGGTCCGCTTGCGGAAGAGTAATCATCACACACCTAGTGCAAGGCGCAATGACCTTCAGTACAATAACTTCGCCTATCATTAGCTTCTTGCCCACCCATAAATTCTCGATAAAGTCCTTCTTCTTCTCCTCTTCAGACGCTGACTCTACCACTATGTTTGGCCTAAACCGTCGAACCTCAAAGCGCCCTTCTGGATAGAGTTCTCGCAGACGGTTGATTGTAGAAGTAGTGAAGATATGGATTACAGCAATATCGAAGAAAGTCTGGGGAGGCATGGTTTCGTCAGTAACTTTCTCTCTTTGTGCTAGGCCCTCTATATCAGGCCAGTACTCCTCGTAGCTTGGATTCTCTAAATTAGCTCTCATGAGCCTAACCTCTCGACCAAGAACAGATGACAAAGCATGATCAATATCATCAGCCTGATCAGAGTAAATGTGAGTACCATCTGGGAAGGTGATACGGACAGGTGGAATGCTCTCGACTGCTTGCGGTGTGTCTATAAATGGAGCACGAAAGTCAAAGAGCTTTCCCCATTTCCTAGGGTTCTTGGCACTAGCAACCTTGCCAGTTTCCTGGTCGACTAGTGCGTACGCGCGATCCCCTAGGAGTCCACGTTCTGTTACGTACGAAGAATTGAGCTCTTCTTCCAGCATCGATTTCACTGGATATCGCCATACGGAAACTACCGTTCCTGGAGCTGTAGCAGTCTTCTGAGCTTTATTCACAAACAGTCATCATCTTCCTCTTCTACGATGAACCTTTAGAGTGCAATTTCTTATTTATGGTTTATTATGCCATGAAGGATGGATATCAAATACATCTTCTCTTTAGTCCTAATTATAGTAAATAGCAGTAATGATCATATCAGCTACCGTGCATAGATTATTATAAATTAAAATTAACTTCAGCATCTTTGCTATCTCTACCTCTCTCTAATCACTTGCTGTCTCTTAGTAGCATTCAAATCTTATTTTACATGAAAAGTAACAGCGCATTACCGAACTCTATATGACTGAATCATCATCTCCATCACCAGCACAATCAACACTAACAACAAGAACTAGTCCTTAGTCCTCTTGTAGAATATCAGAGCTAATCTAAAAGCATCAAGGATATGTTCAAATGATCTTTGTTCTTTGTCTAATGTGTATTTGTTTGCTACTGACGTTATAGTAGTGTCGCTGTTACCAATTTATGGAATTTAACTGGATTAGCAGCTATCAAACCACTTTCATCTTCTAACGAAGATTTAGCATGTGCAACATCTTCTGTGTGCACCTTCTATAGAGAATAGTATTGGTAGCACCACATCATTATATCTTCTGTGTCTAATAATTATTTTCTTGCAATATGCCATAGCCTCTTTAAGATATTGCTTGTCATATCTTTCTCCAAACTCTCTTTTGAGTGAAGTGACTCCCAGATTTCGGGATTTGTAGAGTATATCTACGTAGATGTTTAATCTGTCGCTACGCAGGCCGCCATATATTCATTCAGATAATATATGATATAATATATGTAGACAGATTAAATAATTACAATTTCATAACTCAACCTTATGGAAAGTGCAAAAGATTTTATACGTCAATCATATACATGGCTCATAAAATCCTGTTTGTTGGGAGAGGAGGACTACTGAGATGTCACACGTAGATGGAGTTGACGATGGCGTAGGTTATGGTGTGTCTGGCAAGAGCAGTAAAGGCTCTGGTGTGTATGGCGAAAGTGATAGCTTTGGTTATGGTGTGTCTGGCAAGAGCAGTGTCAGCGGTGGTGTATCTGGCAGTAGCCAGAAGGGCGTTGGTGTGGTTGGCGGCAGCCATGACGGCTTTGGTGTGGTTGGCATGAGCGGCAATAGCGCTGGTCTCTATGGCAATAGCAGTTATGACTATGCTGCCATCCTAAACGGGAAAGTGAAAATAACTGGTAATCTTGAAAAAGCTGGAGGCTCATTTAAGATAGACCACCCACTTGACCCAGCTAACAAATACCTCTGCCACTCCTTTGTAGAGTCACCAGATATGAAGAATGTATATGATGGTATAGTGGTATTAGACCGCAAGGGTAAAGCAGAGATAGAGCTTCCAAATTGGTTTGGTATCCTCAATAAGGATTTTCGCTATCAGCTTACTGCTATAGGATCTCCTGGACCAAATCTGTATATCGCAGAGGAAATATCTGAGGCTACTACTACTAAATATAGTAACAGTAGGCAGCAATAATAATAACAACAACAGTCACTTCAAGATTGCAGGAGGTATCCAGGTATGAAAGTCTCTTGGCAGGTAACTGGTATACGTAAAGACCCTTGGGCTAATGCTCATCGAATTGAGGTTGAAGAAGAAAAGTCTGATAAGGAACGAGGTTATTACCTACATCCAGATCTTTACCGTCAGCCAGAAGAGAACGGAATAAGCCACTTGCTATTTCCAGAAGACAAAAGAAAAGAAGTGTTGGCAAGAGCTGCTCATAAATGAGAACAAGCATAGTAACTCGTAGCTCATCTTTGAGTTGAATTGAAATATCTGTATATGGAAAGAAAACTAAATACTGTGTAAAGAAACCTCTATCTGTTTAGACGATAGGAATTCATAAATCATTGTGTAAACTATGTTACTAATAATCATCAATATAATGAATTCTTTCTTCTGTAATTATTTGTAGTTTCTCTACCTAATTGTTCTTCTTCTATCTTCAAATCATCATAAGCTGTTTGGAACATTGGTAGTAGTGATAATTGTCCTGACGATGCTGATGAGGATAAATGCTGCCTGCTGCTGCTGCTGCTGCTTTTGGTCATGTGTATTACCTGATACTATTAGTAGAATTGCCACTAAAGAAATTGTTAAATAGTTTTACTACGACATCCGGCTGCTCTTCTGCAATATAATGTCCTGAATTTGGAACTGTGATCCCTGTTACATTTTGAGCTAATAGCTTCATCCCATATTCGACAAGGCTAGGCATAGTGGTGTTACCTCCGAATGTTGGAATATATCCTCCTGCTAGCGCCAGTACTGGCATTGTAAGCTTAGTCTTTGAATAATTCTGATTTTGAATCGCATCCTGAGGCATAGCCCGATAGTGCTCAAATCCCGCACGCATCCCACCTGGAGCAGAATAACGGCTAACATATTCATTGATAGCTTCCTGAGTTATTGCAGCTCGATTATACGCAAGATTTTGATAGTGCCATGATAGATACTCCATCTCTTTACCCTGTGTAAGGGCTTCTGGTACGTCCGGTGTTTGGTGGAATAAGATCCACCATAATGGAGGTCCTCCGTTCACCTGGGGCGGAGGGAAGAAACCGGGAGGCGGGACGTCCATTACTACTAACCTCTTTACTTCTGAAGGATGTTCAGCTGCGTAAGGATAGACTACAAATGATCCGATATCATGACCCACTAGGAAAATTGTTTTAAATCCTAGCTGAGTAACTAGTTGATGTATGTCTTCAGCTAGGGTCTTACCATCATAACCAGTAGGTGGTTTTGAAGAGTCTCCGAGGCCTCGAAGATCAGGCGCAATAACAGTATAGTTCTTAGCTAAGGCTGGCATTACACGATGCCATTCATACCATGTTTCGGGCCATCCATGGCAGCAAAACTACAGGATCACCATGTCCTCCAATAACATAGTGCATTTGAATACCATTGACTGATGCTGTATGATGTGAAAATGTCACGTTATCGATCTCAAAAGATACTCCCAGCAAATTAGGCTGCTGCTGTTTTGTAACAGAATATGTTTGGTTGACAACTTGTGATTGTTGCTGTTGCTGTTGCTGTGCCATTGTAATCTGAGGCTGATTTGAAACAATACCAATTACAGATATGCTAGTTGTAATAACTAAGAAAACGGCAATTATTATAAACTGTGATGAATTAACTATAGAGTTTCTCTTACTACTCATTGAAAATCTCTTATACTCCTATGTATATATGGATTTACACATGTACGACAACTTGGAGGGTTGCCTAAATCAGTTTAACAGGCTGTGTGTGAGAAGGCCGTAGTTAGTAAATCTTTAGCATAGATTCTCTCTGTTTTATTGTTCCTTCAGCAGAGAACGTACTTTCTATTTTAGGTCCTTCAGCATCAAGTACTCTCTGACCAATAATACGATCATCTTCTCGACCCAATTCTGCACCTAACATAATTATATTAAGTCCCTGACTTAAGGTTTTATAAGCTACTTGGAATTTGTAATCTAGACTTATTATTATTTAATTAAGGATTATATAACTACCCTAGTTTGATAATTAAGGATTAATCATAATATTTTCTAATTATAACTGCTAACAGATATTGTTTCCAAGATAATCTTTTCTCTTCTCTTAAATTGGGACATAAAATCATGTCAAATTTGTTTCACAACCCTTTCGGCCCACGTCAATCTTGTTCCTTTATTTAGGCCACCTTCAATTAGTATGTGAGAAATTTTCATATAAAAGTAAGAGAGCTCCGCTAGCTGTAGTATGTATGGCTTACGAGCACCTAGCGTCGAAAGGCATTATCCTCGCAGATTCAAATACTTCTTTGATTTTTGAAAATTTCCAGGATCTGATGTCATATTACTCCTGCAATTACTAATATCGTATTATGATATAATTTATCTCGTTTAGGCTACTATTCGTCATTACTCGTCATAAAGTTGCAATGTTTCACTCTCTCTCCGTCAAACTCAAACTCAGAAGAATAACATTCTGCTGGGCCCATACATCTTATTGTTCCGTCTATACTTGCAGGGAGTTCATCAGATCCACAATCTTCACGTCATCATCATTTGATGAGGAAGAACGATCTGCTCCGTCAGTGCTTGCATATGCTGCTTGGGGTATGACTATTGCTAGTGTCGATATCCACATAATGACAGTAAGAGCTGCTGTCATTACTATTACAGTCTGTTGTTGGACTTTTCTAATATGAATAATTGATGCACCATATACGAAAGGTTTTCTCAACTATCTTATAGCATATTTTCCTCAGCTATAGTATCACACTGGCTTAAAGGGCCTGCTCTGCAAAGATGGACTTGCAGATATCATCTTCTGTCTCTGCTTACAATTCCTACAGGAACAAATGTCTGTTATCTAGCTGATAGATATTAGTCTTGTTTACCTCCTATTCTGACAATAGTGAAGGCAATGAAGGCTCTATAGAAGATAGGTGGCTTACCATATTATTTTCAAGAGAATTAATTATATAGCGAAGATTTACTGTCATTTCTAATATTGTTTATGCCTACATTAATCATTACGCTACTATTATAGCATCAATCATCATCATTTTGTTTATTGGAGAGCGTATTATCTATAATGCCTTCACTGCTCTCACTGCCTTCACTTTCTATAATCATGATAATATCAAAATAATAACAATAACAAAGCAATGCATTATGATAAAACATAAGCATCGTATGTTATACACAAGCATGTCAACATATCATAGGCGGGTTTTACCTAAGTAGTTAAGTAACCTCAAACTTCATAATCATGATGATAAACAAACAACAACAAAGTTCAAGCCTACTAATGGCATTAGCTATCATTGCAGCAACTATGCTAGTTTCAACAGTGATAGTAGAGACACTCGACCTATTTGATGATGCTGAAGCTAAGAAATCAAAGCAGAAGAAGGACAAGAAGTATAATGGTGGTGGCGACAACAGTCATTCATGATGATAATATTATTTAGTTTAAAGATCTAACAATATTTAACATCCTGGACTTCAACTCCCACTTTTCTTTCTTATGCTCTCTATCTTCTTTATACGCTCATATCATAATCAAAAGATCAACAAAATAGCTTTGATTTCTGGTTATAATACAAAATCATGCTTTGATAAATCCAATAGTAAATCCGGCTGACATACTACCAGTTAATGGAATACCAAAGCTAGTCATTGCTAGTGAGGAATAGGCTGTTGCAGCAGCATGGCTATCGCCACTACTTTGAATTTGTATAATTGCATTTGAAAGTGTCGTAATAGCACCCTCAGATACCGTTTGAATCTTATTCCAGTTTATGTTGGCTATCTGATGATATTGTAGATATGCTAATCCGGCTAAGAATAATCCAACTATTACAGCTACAATTTTGATGACTTTCTTTAAGGCATATCCAATTAGAATACCTACAAAGAAGCCACCTCCCATAGTAGCTGCAGTTGCTCCAAAACTTTCAATGCCGTTCATATTTTATATGCAGCTCCTAAGTTTGGCTTATTGTCATCATTATGCAATGACTACTACCTTGACACCTCTGTATTGGTACAGTCCTATATATGGTAACGTTAACAGATATGAGCATCCAGACCATGGGAAAATGGCGATAATATATTTTGTGCATTTAGGATCTTCTATATGTATTTGCTTACCTAAGACTTTGACAATAATTAGTCTTTGAAGCATGTTACCTATTTTATTATCTACAAAAGCTATAGCTTTTGTAGTAGATTTCTCTATTCAACATTAATTCGATGAATATGATTTAGCCAATTGTAATATACATAGAAATGATATTTGACAGCGATATATATGGAGGAAGTGAGAACTACTCTTTTAACTAAAGCTCTGGAGGGAGAATCGTATTACAAGAAAATAAATAGAGAGGTTAGAGAAGGTGTACGATATTTATCATAATATGTATAAAGTTAATTTACTATAACTCTCCCTGTCATGTACGGATGAATTATGCACAGATAGTCATATGTTCCAGCCTTTTGAAAAGTCATAGTAAATGTATTTCCAGACCCAGGATACACATTCTCTTGTCCTTTTGGCAGAAGCCATCCAGAATTAACATAATCTTCAGTGCCACTCATAGAATAGTTTGCATTTTGCTTCATATAAGTGACATTCTTCCCTCCTGTTGTTGTTGAATCTTCTATTACTACAACAGGATTGTACGCTCTTTTATTGACAGCTATTATAGCATTATTGTCTGGAGTCATAAGAGGTTCACTATTAGAATTTGGAATTAGTGGCATAATCTGTGTAGAATTAGTAGTAGTAGAGAAGAAGAAGAAGAAATAGTAAATGGTGCTATTAGATCTGCTGCATAAGATTTATTATCATTATCATTATTATTATTTAAAACAAACGTTACAGTGTGTGGTTCTGGTACTGGTGTTGGATTATACCAAGTTATACTTTGGCCAGTTTTAATTTGCATTTGTTGAGGTGAGAATAGGTTTATTGCTGCATTGGCAACTCCTATTCCAGCTTGTACGTCTTTGACTTCTTGTTCTTGTGCATAAGCTGCACTAATATTCATTATTGTTAACCCTATTGTTCCTAGCAGTATAACTGCTGAAATACTAAGAATTACGGGTTTAAATCTTAGGCTTGTTTTCATTATCGTTCAGTATGATTAATAATATAGATAAGATTTTCTGATTTATCATTCCATTGCTCCTAATACATTATATGACAATCACTTAATTCTAATTTAATGACCATGCGGCTTTCCAAGTCTGGCTTGTCTAATAAATCATAAACTCTGTTATATAATAGTCAATCATGCGGAGTTATCAAAAGTGTGTTTTACTGAAGTAGATAATTAAGTTCAATCATAATTGAATAATCTTTGCAGCATCCTTGGTTTATCTATCTCTCTCCCCTGGCTGTCTCTTTGGTGCTTCAAATCTTATCTTGCATGATAAGTAAGAGCACATTATCGAATTAAAGATGATTGAACCATCATCACCCGCACAATCACAATCGCCATTAAGATCATTACAAGAAATACTACATAATAGAATCGTACAGAAGAAAGGAGAAATTCATGAGTCTCATAACAGCGTTTATAATGACAACATACGGAGAGAGATAGAAACATTGCAATGGGTCTTGGCTCAAATACTAACTCTTAGAAGAAGACGAATATAATTCCAACAACAATAACATTATCTATGAAATAATAAATAGCTATGATAAGCGATGCACATGCAACTGCTGGATTATTTGTTTCCATAAATGAAGCTTAAAGAATTATAGCTGCGAAGTCATAATACATTCTGATATAGTTAGAGTATACGTGTGTTATAGTACCACCAGAAGAGACACCTAATTGATTGATTTAGTAGTAATACAATGATGATAATAATCATAACAATAACGATGCTTAATAATAACATGACATAAGACGATTACGTGAAGATATTACCATTAAGTTTTGTCGGAATCTTACTTGTTGTTACTGCAGCAATAGATTCTGCAAGTGTTAATAGTATTACTAATCCATTGTTGTTCCAAATCGCAGAAGCAACTACTACTACTGATATGTCATTTGGAGTCAAAGCACTCGAGTTCCTAACATATTGCAATAACCAAATCAGCCAAACCCCAATAAGCAGTATGACAACAGATACTCTAGTATTCTGTACGATGGTCTACGACTGGTATCTCATCGGCTGTAATAATAATAACGCTATAGTAGCACCAATAATTGCAGCACAATGTAATGATCCGGTTATCATACAACAGGTGATCAACTATAAGACACAGATAGATATCAGGATCCAGCAGATTGTAAAGATAGAAGTTTCACCACCAGGGGACGGAGGAGGGAACGGTCAGCTTCATGACCTTACAATATCAATTACAATTGCTAAGAATCCTATTACTCGCGGCAGTATACAGACTATAACAGCTACAGTTTCTGATGCAGAATCAAATGAAAAGATTCAAGGAGCCCAAGTAAACGGAAAAGTAAAATATGTTACTGCTCATACAGAGACGTTTTCTTGTATTACTGATTCTAGTGGAAAATGTTCGCACTCTTGGGAAATAAGTGGAAATGCTAAACCTGGTACATTTACAGTGTCAGTAGAAGCATCTGCAGCCGGTTACAAGCCAGCATCTAAAACAACAACATTTAAGGTAGTAGCAAAGAATGATAATGCTACTTTAGCTATTGCTAATAATACAATTGTTAATGATACAAGTAGAATAATAGTAAACGATACAGGCATTAATGGGAATGAAACTGGCCCTAGCGATGGAGAGCAAGGAGATACAGGCAGCGATAATGGTAATGTAACACTACTACCACCACCTGATCCATGTATAGAAAATCCAAGTTTACCAGAGTGTATATCCGCTACAGTACTACCATCAGACCCGATAGCTGATCCATGTATAGAAAATCCAAGTTTACCAGAGTGTACATTATCTGAACCACCAACGCTCTGTGAGGAAGACTCAACTGCAGAAGGATGTGAAACTCTACCACCACCAGAAGTAGAACCACCGGTAGAGGAGGTAGAAACAGCAGATGAAGAGGAAAGCGGTACAGCAGATGAAGAGGAAGCCGCAGCAAGTGATGACTCTGAGGAAGATGGAGGAGATGATGGAGGAGATGGTGATGAGGATGGCGGCGGAGATGGTGATGATGGAGGAGGAGATGATGGAGGAGGAGGAGAATAATAATAAGACTAATGATTTCCTCCTAAGTACGTCCTCATCCATATAGACATGACGCAAGTTACCGCCCAACTCCATATTCGAAAAGCACTAAGAATACACAGTCAAAGCACTAAATGCATGGTAAGCTAAAATACATCAAAAGGACACCATCTCGTAGAGATCGTATGAGAGAAAATTGGGTGTTATTGGTCTGTTTGTAATATCTATCATGAACCAAATTTAGAAGAATATACCGAAAAGATAATCATAAACTTCTGAGTAAATGAATATGTTAATGGCACAAGCAATTCACAGCTCATTCAAACCATCTCTATTAACAAAGACTGAAATAGACTGGCTTTCTGGTAAAGCTCACCTCTCCAAAACTTATGAATATAAAATAAAGAGCATAATAAAGAGTAAGCTGAAGGCGTTAAGTGAGTTTGAATTACCTTTAATTTTAAATAGTGGCCTGTTTCCAGAAGCAGCAAACCTTGCTATATTTAAGAACCACAATGAGGACACAAGTAAGACCTTTTCAGATTATTCAAATTTAAGCATAAAAGAAGACGAAGAGAAGCTTTGGGCGGATTTTGGAGACGGAGAATTGAATAGCGACAACGCCTATGCATCCTTGGTAAGGCAAAGGTCCCGGGTCCAAATCCCGGCCAAGGCTTCTCTTCGCACTCAATTTTTGATATGGAAATAGACTATTATTATAAATCTTTATCAAATATAGTAAGAACAAGTTAACGCTCTACCGGGCTGAGGTTTTAAGAGCCTCAAATAAAGATGGAAATAAATGTTTATTTTCAAATGGATCTCTATTAATATCGAAGACAAATAACAATGAGATAAATTATTTTTAAGGAACAATTATTGAAGATATATCAAAATATGATCTCCTATAAGGTAATTCAGGGTGACTCATATTCTGTTCTAACTAAATTGGCGGAGAATCCTGACGAAAGAAGCAAGTATAGACTTATAGTCACTTCTCCACCATATTACGGACATAGACATTATGGACAAGATCCTAATGAAATAGGTCAAGAAAAAACAGACGAAATGTTCATCGAAAAATTATTTAATATATTTACTAAATCTAGAGAACTATTAACTGAGGATGGCGAGCCTTTGGATCGTAATAGGTGATACAAGGAGAAAGTATGGAAAACTCATGATACCTCATAGACTTGCCTTGAAGTTGGTTGAAAAAGGTTATACTTTTAGAGAGGATATTGTCTGGTATAAGAAAAATAATATTTCCACTAGTTCAAAAGAAAATCTTTCGCAGGCATATGAAATTATCCTCTTTCTGTCAAAGAAGGACAAATGTTTTACAAATATGGATGGTATAAGGGTAGGAGGCAATGAGGTAAGAGAAGGGCGAAACAAAACTCCACCCTTCTACCTATTACAATATTCGCCTTTAAAGCAAGACAAAGAAAAGATATCCAAGATCATAGAGATTATTCATAATGCAAAACCTACTACTTCTTTTGAGGAACTACCTACAACAAGCGAAATATCTTGGGCCTTCGGCTACGATGCAGAAAAGTATTGTCCTACATGTTTTAGAAAATTCAAACGTCATGCCACCCGAAAAAGAATAGGAGATCACAAACATTATCCAATATTTGCAGTTTGCAATTCAAGCGGTAAAAACCCCGGAAATGTTTGGGAAATTTCCACTAAAGCACATTATGGAAATGAGCATTTTGCAATATTTCCTGAAGATTTAGTAGCCAAGATTATTAAGTTTACTACCATGAAAGGAGATTGGGTTCTTGATCCCTTTGCAGGAAGAGGGACGACAGGTATAGCTTGTGCATACCTTGGAAGGAACTTTACAGGAATAGATTTATACAATGAAAATACCATTAAAATAGAAAAAAATATTACTGATATGATAAAGGGCAATTTACAGTTAGAATAGACGATTTAACAGAAGATGGCCATATATACAAAAGTATAACTAGATTAGAACATATGCCGATGAACAGGGAAATAATAGAAGGAAGCAAAAATTGAAGATATCTGCATATTATATTATTATTTAAAGGATTAATATCTTTGCCATTGAAATAGTATGCAGTATACAAGATGAAACCAACTACAAAGGCAGCGGGAAAGAAAACCGCTGATAGAGACAGAGACATGGAGACTGAATATAAAGAAGACTAAAGAGATGTTCAATTGATCTCTCGATATGTTTATTCTATTTTTATTTTGCTTCTTTTAGATATAATCCACAATTGGAGTTTCATTAAACATCTAATCATGTGTGTTTTAATAGAGAATAATATAATTTATAATATCTCTGCAATATTATCTAATTTTGCTTCTATGACATACTAATCTATAAATATTTATGGTGAAGATCTAAACAATGCAAAAGGATTATTTGGAAAGCTTCTGTACAGAAATACTAGCAAATAATCAATCAATCAGATTTGCAGGTATAGCAAATCATCTTGGCAGTCTTATCGCAACAGCGTATAGACAAGGTTTAGTTCCTTTAATGACAAAAGAAGAAACTTCGCAGTATTCAATACAAGCTGTGCTTCGTGCTGCTATACGCGAAGATTTTGAATCAAAGATTGGAAGGCTGGAATATTCGATAGGCAAATATGAAAAATTAATTCGTGCAACTGTTCCTATAACATTCGCTAATAGTGAAAGTAAAAGATTCTATCTGCTTTTATCATTTGATTCAGATTCAGATGCGAAATCAATTATTGATAAGAAGGTGCTATTACAAATAGCAAAAAATAAAGACCATTTCATTTAGTTATCATTATCTTAAATTCAGATTATAATAATGATAATATTAGACTGTTTATGAAGTCAACAACCCATATTTGTAGTGGTATTACAAAAATACAATAAAATATCCCATTTAAATAAATAATTATAAAGAAATGAATATCATGTCTCTATAATTAAATAACATAACCTATAATAAATTATTACTTTAGAGATGGTGGCGGGGTCTTGCTAAACAATTCTGCAAGTTCTTTATATTTGATTATAAAATCTTTTCCTAGCTCGCTCGTTTTATAGATAGAACGTTTTGAATCTAGTCGATCCTGAATCCTTTCTAGCATTCCGCATTCAAGAAGAAAGCTTAGATATTCATTTATTTGTTTAGAATTCAAATTGCATCGGTACATAACATGGGTCTTCCTTGTCCCATTTTCACACATTGAAAGAATAAATTCGATTATCTCTAACCATCCTCTATTACTCCAACCAGTTGTATTAAGTGGCAATTATAACCGAGAGTATCTCAAGATCCATTGCTTTTAATGCTAAACATACTTTTTAATTCAAAAAGAACATAGAACATTTCTATATCTCTAAAATAGATATACCATAGAGATATCATGGCTTAAATCAAATTTTTCCATCATCGTGCTTTCCATAAGAGCAAATAGGAAAAAAAAGAGTTTCTTTCTCTTTTCTATTCCTATTCCTAAGCCATTATCTCACTGGATAGTTTACAAATAATTGTTAAAATTATTAAGCTCTCCGGATTCTATTACTGTGCTTGGATAACTTACATCGATCCTCGATTATGGCAAATGCTGATGATTTTATTGGAATTATCGATGCTGCTGCAAATATTATGTATAAGGAAAGACAATATAGTAACATCGTCGGAGGATCAATTACATGTGGATTTGCTGAATTGAAAATTCCACAAAATGTTGTAATTATTGGTGATATTCACGGTGATTTAAACTCATTATTTGATATTCTGAAGGACATAGAGTATGAAAAGTTCCTTGCTGATGCAAGGAACAAAATGATATTCATGGGTGACTATGTAGACCGAGGGACTCAATCGATTGGAGTTTTGTATACGATTTGTTATTTAAAACAAAAATATCCCCATTCTATTGTACTTATGCGTGGAAATCACGAAGCACCTATTGAATTTCCATTTTCTTCACATGATCTGCCCTTGGAAATTGTAAAACGATATGGAGAGACGGGAAAACAAATCTACGTTAACAGAATACTACCATTTTTTCGACTATTGATCCTCTCGACTTTGATACAAGGTCAGGCACTGATTGTCCATGGCGGAGTTCCTACACGATGCACAGGGCTAGCGACACATTTTAAAAATTCCATTGCTACCGCAGAGCAAAATATTCATGACGGATGGATGGAGGAAATTTTATGGAACGATCCACGACAGCATATCAAAAATCATAACGAATGGGAGCCCTCTAGGAGATGTATTGGAAGACACTTTGGAATTAATATTTCTAAAAGTTGGTTAAAATTAACTGGTGCTAAAATGATAATAAGAGGACACGAGCCTTGCAGGGGATTCAAGATTGATCATGATGGATTAGTTGTCACTTTATTCTCTTGTAAAGAGGTGTACCCATCATTCGAGGCGGCTTACCTATCTGTTACAACCCCACAATGGCAATCAATTTTCAACGGCACAGATCTAAAGCCTTATATCTCAAGACTTACATAAGTCAAATTTCCAGAGTTTCTTTTATTTCCTTGCAACGCTTTCTTAACGATACAGTGGATATATCAGCTACCTGGCAGATCTCTACCTGCCTCAGAAATTCATTGCAATTGTGCGCAGCTATATATATAACGGCTCCTGCAAGTGCCCTTGGATTTTTGCCTATTGAAATTCTATTTTGCTGTACGTGAGAGTAAATTTTCAAAGCTTCACGTTTTGTTTTTTCACTTAAATCTAATCTATTTGCAATAAGAGTAACATAATCAGGTCCATGAAGAACAGGCATTTGTAAAGAAAGCTCTCTGAGAATCAACTTGTAGTGAGACATTACGTCTTTGCTGGATAAATTACAAACCGCCGCTACATCTGAAATTGTTTTTGGCGTTGCTGTCTCTCTGCAGGAGCAGTATAGTGGAGCTCCGACTAAGCCAAGAGTTGATTTGCCCTTTGCAAGTTTTTTTATAGCGAGCTTTTCGATAAATGTAGGGAGCACTTTCCATTACAGCCTGGCTGAGGTACAGCTTGTCTCCAAAGTTATTGAGAAATTTTAGAGCCTTCTCTAAGTTTCTGGAAATTGAATCATTAAGTTGTGATTCATTGTTCCACGTTCTCAATCTTTGGATTTTGGTTCTTTGAGCAGGCTCGAGAGCCTTCCCTCTGGCATCAGTATCGCCAATTCCGATTAATGTCGATAAACCCTTATGATGTATTGCAAGAGATTCTGGCATACCTGTCCTCAATCTATCACTATATGTAGATTGAGACGAATAATTGCTATTGTGATCACTCGTAAAGATTTCAGCATTTGCAACACAGCCACAGGAACTGCATACATATTCACTAGAAACCATGTCAAAGATAACGGTGTCGCTGTTACACTGCTCGCAATAGGATACATTATTCATATCTTTTGAATTTTTAGTCGATGGTATTTGTTGTTCAGCGGGTTCCATTAGGACAACATCACAGAGTCTTTTATTATCCATAGTTTTTCTAGAATTTAGAATTTTGTATAAAAAAGTCTTTGTATTAAGAAATTCTAAAATTAATTAAAAATAGACAAGATAGAGATAGATTTATGGCTCAATATATGACTTGGCTATGTTCTGATTTATTGCAAGGCGAGTCCCACATCTTTTCGTTTTAAATTTTATGTGGCATCAGCACCTCCATAATTGACAATCTAGTGAGGATAAATCTTATATTATTCCGTCCATTACCGTACTCTACTATGCCAAAGGCCGGCTTCAAATCCATTACGGTAAGTGAGAATGTATATAAAAAATTCTTTGATGTTTATATAAGGAGTAAAAAAGACCTCGAATTAAAAGGTATTACAAGTTTTTCAGGTTATCTTACAAGTATGATGGAAGAAATGATAATAAAATATGAGGTATTTGCTAAAACATGCTCCTTTTATCGAAAAAATTGCTATAGACCAAAATCGTGTAATTCTAAAAGACAATAAGCGAAATCGAATTGCTGAGATCTTATTAAAAAATGGAGAACTACAATGTCTTTTAGATGAAAGAGCAGATTGCGTTCATGTTGGATTTGTATACTCTTTACCTGAATTATACTCCTTAATCAGCAATAAAGGCATTAGAATGCCTCGATCTCTTTACTAATCACGATTGTATTATCATCTTTATATACATGGGGACTAAATAAATTATTACTTCTCTAATTATCTATTTCTCTTCTTCTTTTCAGATTTTTGTATGATATGCTGATTAGGTTGTGATAGATTCTGCGAAATTGATATCAAATTTGACTTCGCTAACGGCTTAGGTGCAAAAAGATGTCGCTTAAAAATTGTTGATCTCTGATCTCACAGATTCTGTACATTAAAATGCAGAAATAGTTCTCATAAGAAAGTTGTTTGATCGTTAAGAAAATTCATCTGCTTGTCCTCTGTGTGAGCAGATTATAGACTCTGAATTCAGAAAGAGCATATCTAATAGAAACAATATTTTTTGGATTTGTCTTTGGCTTGTGCATTATCCTACAAGCTTTATACACGATTAACTTTCATAACCACTTACTCTTTGCTTTGATGGTGGAGGGAGTGGGATTCGAACCCACGAACCCCTAAGGGACGGATGACTCATATGCAATCCCTTTAAAGTCAAAATTCCGCTTGATCTTGAGTCCTGCGCGTTTGACCAGGCTTCGCTACCCCTCCATCATATACACGCGCTTTTTGTATTAACCTTATTTCATGTTTGCTGTTCAATCGAATAAAAATGTTACCATATTCATGATGCAATCTCAAAAAGTTAAAGTAATTGTTTTGCTTTATAAATTTAATAGATAAGGTGTAACAAGATGATACGCCTAAACCAGAAACAGTTTCTAAATTGTGTATAAAATGTCATTCAAAAACCGTTCATGAAATAAGAGAGAAGACTATTGCAGGAATAAAGCTAGTTTGTACCTGATTATGGCTAATCAATGACTGTGATCAATATCTAATCCAGAACCTTTATTATAACAAATAGCTGAAGTTCTAAGAGAAATGAATATCGGTGATCTAAAACCAGGAATGCGAGGGGTAAGCATCGAGGGAACGATAGATAGCCTTACTGAACCACGAACTGTGAATCTTAGAGCAGGAGGGACTGCCCAAGTCGCAGACGCTATTATTTCAGACGAGACGGGAACTATAAAGCTCTCTTTATGGGATGATCAGATTAATATGGTAAAGCAAGGAGACCGGGTCTCTATTGAAAATGGATATACTCAGGCGTTTCGAGGAGAGAATAGCTTAAACATAGGAAGGTACGGGAACTTAAAAAAAGTTTAATTCTACAATTTCTAATGTAAAAAGGATACTACATGGCATAAGCGTCAGACAATTAATAACAAAATGCATATTGTTACTAGGGTGATATTTTCATCCTAATGCGGTTTTCGACTGAAGTATACATGAGAATAATGGTAAAATCCTGTTTGTTGAATAGTGATTGATCCTTTTGAAGGAAAATCTCCTATTTTCATTTATAATATGAAATAGATTCTATAGACTCCATATGAGGAGAAAAACAGCATTAGCTGATATATCCCATATTAGGGGACTTACCTCGTGAACCTGTCTGTTGACCTTCTAACAATCTTCCTGATCTTCCTGCCATTTGTTGTTCTATAGTTTTGATTAACATTTCAGTATCTTTTGCTCTCTTCTCAAGTGTCGCCATATCTATCTTTATTCCAACTATCGAAAGCAAGGTATCAAGAATAGACTTGGACGCCTTAGCGTCCACTACATATCCAGAGGTTTCTCCCAGCAGACACGTCCCTTTCATTCCACGGAGTTTCGCAATTCCAATGAGAAGCCCATTCATTCCCGTTATGCTCCCGACATCCATTGTCGAAATATTTGTTTTATAGAATGTTTTTACGATATCTGCATCAGTAGTCGTTCGAAAGATTCGAGGTTTATCAACAAATACTCCTGTTATATATGCCAGCCAATGTGAATACATGTTTTGTATTAAATTTTTGGCCATATCTAAAATCTCCTCAGTTAGAACATATTCCGAATCTGGATTTACAGGTGCCGAATCTCCAGTTAACAAAAGTAGATTGGTATCGCTATTCTTTGAATAGAAAATACTATTTTTCATCAGTTCTGCCGTTCCATCCATTCTTATCAAAACCTGCGGTGGAAATGATGTCGAGTATATATCTGCGAGATGTATTGCTTTCAGCTCTTGAATTAAATGATCAACCGCTATCTTTCCGACATAACCGTCGCCTGGAAATCCGCAAATTAAATATGGAGAATGTATATCTGGTAAATCATTAGATGAATATATTACGTTAACACCAATTCTTGAAGGTAACATAAGAGCTTATGGTAGCAATAGACTATAAAGTATTCCATCTTCTAAACTCTGGATATTAATAATAGTATAATAAATATAATAATAATGAATAGAATTTTATATACAGATATGCCTCAAACAATTAGCCGGTGTTTGATTGAATGATTAAACATTAATTTCTAAAGTATAGATCTTGTTACAGTTCAAAATACAACGAGGATTCGAATAGCTAGATATTTCGGCCAGCATTGTTCATATATATACCATATGTCATAAACCATTAAAAACCATAATTGCACTTTATACTCAGGCTGAATAATATTTCTATCTGATAGTTCCACTCAGATTAAATGAAATGTGGGTTTAATTGTATCGTAAATGAAGAACCGCAGTCGTTATGAAGTAATTGGAGCAATTCTCAATATTAGCAAGTAAAGAAGAAACACGGACGAAAATAATGTATAAAGCTATGCTGAGCAACGACCAGCTAAATTTATCTTGATTCATGGCTCCATAGTGGTCTTATCCAAGAGGTTAACATCTGGAGATAAAATGGTTTATCGTATTACACATAAAGGCAACAAGTTCCTTTTGTACTGATAAATGAAGAATTATTGCCTGTAGGAATAGAAAGAAAATATTGCGGAAGAATATTATAATTTGAGTACTTAAACTAAACCATAGGCTCCAGTTCAATTTTTGGATATCCAGACGAAGTATCATTTATCATTTCATAAAGGGGTGAATTTGTGCTTAATAATTGTAAAAATAATATGCCATTTATTATTCTTAATCTTAGATGTATCACATGTACCATAAAACTCTCTTGTATATTTTTTGATCGTTGGGTAACAAAAAGTAGATAGATTCTACATTTTCCCTGATAAAAGGGAGGATCTCTTGAATTGTGATTTCTTTCTTGTTTTTCGAAACTTTTCACTTTGTGATTTGTCTCCAATCCTGTTATGTTTAAAAGAAGCCTATTTGGATTCTCTTCTTTTATTTTCAATACTGCATGCTGAAAATATTCAAATCTTCTTTTGCCGTTCCATTTTTGGTATGGTATGATGTGCTCAGAAATAGAATGCTCAACCCTACTGGTAGGCCATAGAATTTTGACAAGTTCATTTTTAGGGTCTGCATGTAAATACGATTTGAGGTAAGCAATCACCATGGCAGGTTCAAATATTCCCGCGGGTCCAAATAAAATTGGATTACACGTTCCAACAAAGCTATACATCATTTTGGACAGGAAGGACATCGTAGTTCGTACATTTACATCGGCATCAGTCTCCTAAAGACGATACTTCCCTTTTGGAAACCTCCTCCGAGTTCGGCATCTAATTTCAGGTATTCTCGCTAGAATGTAGTGCCATTGTAACAACGGCGCAAGTTTTTGTTGCTTTTTTTTAAAGGTCTTTGGATTAATATTTATAATAAACTTTGTTTGTTGCAAAGGGCTACAACTTTCGAAAAATGGCATTATTAAGCGTGTAAATATAGGATGGCCTGGTTTATTTATCTCCTCTTAATTTTGAAAGGAGAATTTCTCTTATTCTAATGTTATCATAAAAAATCTGTTTCAGTCTCTACTATTCCATCAACAAGAAAATCAAGAGTCGTATCCGTCGGATTTCTCACTGATAAATATCAGTTTTGCGCCTGCTCTCTCTCGCCATGTTTGCAACACTCGCTCATTATTCAGCCTAGCTTCTTTATCCAGAAAAGTATGCAATCGCATCCCAACTGTCAATAACGATTATTGGTGCTTTAACATCCATTAATTGATTCTTAATTCTTTCAAAAAATGACTCAGGTTCATCGAGACGTGCATCTTCAAAACTTGATAAGTTATACCCATTTTCTAGAGACTTTGATATTCTGGATTCCATCAACAAATTTGCTGAGCCATGGATAATAAATAAAAATTTGTCTGGGAGAAATCCTAGTAGATATATAAAAAAAATTACTTTTAATATTTCAATACTCTTAAAATGGTAAGTGATAGTGTAGTTTTGCCTGTTCCTGAATAACCTTTGATAAGAAGAGAATATGTGTTATGTTTAACAAATTGCATTAGCTCAGAAGGAATAATGGCAGTTTTCTTAGGAGGATTATCAATTATAGCTCGTTTTACCATGGATTCCAATCCTATTACTTAGGATACTTAAAATGATAATGATAATGTAGGTTTCTTAATTTATTATAATACTGATATATGCCATTACTCTCATGACCCGATGCATGAAAAGGGGACCAAAGATAATGCCAGAAAGTTAAAAGCAAGTATATTCTCTCTTAGTATAGAAGCAGAGTAAAGGGGATTTAAGTTTTGTATCCTTATCAATTATTTCCTGTTCGCAAAATTATGATGTTTAACTCCGTATTCGTCAAAATTTTGCTATTATGGCCATGGATTAATCCCTTTTTGAAAACGAAGCGCATCAATTAATCCCTCTGCGTAACGAATACTTAAAACAGCAAGCTCATGTTTGCCTTGTCTTAGAAATCTCTCAGCGTCATCAACATAGTATTCTGCATTATCAATAACTTCAATCTATTCCTTATTTAGTGATGGAATGTTCTCTTGAATTATGATGTCTCTCATTTGATTAATAGCCTGCTTAGCTTTTGGAGTATATCTTTTAATCATATTAACAGAAATCTTTTGAATATTCTCCGAATTATCTATGGGTTCATCTACATTAATAGTAAGATACGCATGGCATCTGACTCTGTAAAATGGAGTGACCCAGTTATTATTATAGAATGGGGACCAGTTTCAAAAGTCATTCTGATCAGCGATTTAATTTTACCAGATATTATTTTTTTCTGCTCGG
>CAVTCE010000026.1:0-21441 GCA_963733025.1 uncultured Nitrososphaeraceae archaeon
TAATCCTGTATTGAATACCTGTTTATATATTCAGCAAAAGGATAAAACAAGTGTGAAAAAGTCCATCAACATAACAGACGATGATAATAGTGATGCATTATTTGACAGAAAACTTGACATCATTACTGCAGGATTAGAACCAACAATTATCGATCACTTAAAGACGTTATCTAAAGAAAATGCGCTTATAATAATTAAGTATATTTTAGCAATGAGGATGGAAATTAATCTTTCAGATAATTATAGAAGGTTAAACATCAACATGTTATGTTATCTATCTAAATTTTTTGATAATGGAAAGTCATTCAAACAGATAACAAGAGAAGATTTACTTCAGTATCTTGATAGTTTCAGAAAATCTGAGGCATCGGACCCACTTCATAAATGGATTGGTAGTTATAATCTCTTAAAATATTATTGGTACGTTTTTTTAGATGGTTATATTATCCAGACGTTGAACAAAAGAAACGTCCAAAACCAAGCATTATTGAAAATATTCAGTCTCTTAAAAGAAAAGAGCAGTCTATTTACAAACCAACTGATTTATGGACAAATGAAGATGATATTATATTTTTGAAATACTGCCCAAGTTCTAGGGATAGATGCTATCATACAATGGCCAGAGATTCTAGTTGCAGGCCACATGAGATATTGAATATACGCTTAAGGGATGTTGTCTTTAAAACTAATGGTAATTATCAATATGCAGAGATTCTTTTAAGGGGTAAGACAGGAGGCAGAAACATACCTTTAATCAATTCGATTCCATATGTAAAGGATCGGATTGATCAGCACCCACAGAGAGGTAATCCAAACAGTCCGCTCATATGTGGAGTAGGAAAGAGTTTGGGCAGACGCTTAAATACCGATACTATTTATAGAATATACAAGCATTACAAACAGAAAGTTTTTCCAAAACTACTTGATAGCCATGACTTATCAGAAGAAGATAAACAAAAGATAGGAGAATTGTTGAAGAAACCTTGGAATCCATATATTAGAAGACATAGTGCATTAACAGAAAAATCAACTATGTTAAAGGAGCATACTCTCAGACAGCACGCAGGTTGGAGTCCCCGGTCGAATATGCACTTAAAATATATCCACTACTTTGGCAATGAATCAAGTGAAAGTTTGCTTGAAGCCTATGGTATAATGCCAAAAGGTCAACACATTGACCAGTTAAAGCCAAAACAATGTCCTCAATGCAATGAACCAAACAAACCAGATTCAAAGTTCTGTGCAAAATGTAGGATGGTATTGACATATGATGCTTATAATGAGACTCTAGAAAACCAGAAAGAAAAAGAATCAGAGGTTCAAGTATTAAAAGAAAAATACGAAAAAGATATGAAGGGTATGCGTGAGGAGATGGAGAATAAATTCCAGCAAATACTTGCAAAGATAAATATTGCAAAGTTGAGGTAGTTATTTTATTTTTGTTAAGCAACAATTTGATAAGTAGAATTCATAGAGTGGATTAGATAGTAGTGGTAATGATTTAGGATTTTTTAATGCCCTTGTGTAGTCTAAGCAAATCATCTTGGATAACTTAAATATTCAAGCGAAGCCTTACCCATGATTTTTTAGACAATACTTACTATCATCTCATTTATTTATATTCTATTCTAAAAAATATTTTATAATATGTAGAAACAGGCTATAGTTTAGTAAAGTGGATATAATTTAGTAAATAGTGTATGATTTAGTATAATAAACACAATAAACAGAGATAATATATGCAATTTTAATAAGACTTATATATCTAACACATTGAAGTATTAAGAATGAGAAAATTAAAGCAAATTGCAATAAGTGATGAGAATTATCTTACACTTAAGTCACTTGGCAAAGCGGGAGATTCTTTTAATGACGTAGTTTCTGACATGTTGAAAATACTAAAGAAGCAACAGACTGATTCTGGAGTTGGTGCCCCTGATCAGTCTGTTGCTACCACAACGCACCGGAAAGATGGTTATGGATATAGATAGTATTATCGTTAACAATAAATATCTTTGTGCCTGTAAGGATTGTACAAACATCGGAACAACAGTTTTAGAGGTAAAATTCATACAAAAAGTCGGTTATTTCTGCGCTCCATGGTACTAAATATTCTCTTGGAACAAGGACTGGCGGTCAGAGCAGGTGAGATTAATAAATGAGGCACGACACAATACCGCAATCTGCTGAAAACACTGGACATCCCATGAAAATTGTACCAATTGGTTCTTGGGGAAATGTACGATCTAGAACAATTGGGACATAGTTTAGGTGCCCGGAAATACGTTAAAAGAAAAACTTTAGAAGAACTGGCCATTAAGAAAGCAAGCAAGGGTATCATATGGGAAGATATCAGAGACAAGCTTTCATGTAGTAAAGGTGATGCCCAGCGTAAGTTGAAATATTTCCATTCAAAAGGAGTCATTTTTACTGCGCAAGACCTAATAGATTAGGGCTTAGATCTTCCGCCTTCATTTGGCAATACAAAGCCTCAGAGGTATTATGCAACCTCCATCAAAGCTGATATCATAGAGAAGATAAAGAAAGAGTACAAAAATGTACCAATACAACCCACAGGGGTCAGAAGACATTCCTCTATAACACCTCTTTCCAATGCCATGGAACACGCAAAGGCTCAGAATTTTCTGGATGCATTACTGTTACTTCGCTTTACATCTCCACATATTCACAACCTACACATACTCTTGTCCATTGATAGGGAGTATTATCCTACAATAGAGAAACAGTCACGTTCCAGTAACAAAGGCAAATTATATGAAGAATGCATAGGGAAAGCTAATGTAAAATATACTTATTATCCAAATGGTAAGGTCGAAATTCTTGTTGCATGCAGCAGAAACCCGTTCAGAGTTGAAACTGATAGCGATGTAAGTATCCTATTTTCATTCTTAGGACAGGTCAAAGAACTATTGCTGATTCAACTTAGCGATATAAGAGAACGTATGGCACCGCCTATAACTAAATGGAAACTTGTTCAATGTGATATAAATAATGATGTTGAGATAACTGACAAAACTCACGTAACACTTCCAGATATTCAGGTAGAAAGTGCTGATAGAGTATTTAGATGGTACATCAAAAACCTACAAGATAAAGCAGTTTACAGAGCTGAGGAATCTCTTAAACTTAATCTTCCTCTTGTAGAGGCATTAGATGCCATTAGAAGTCCTAACAAACGAATTGAAGAAAAACTAGACGGGATGACCGAATTATTGCAGAACATCGCTAGACAGGGAGCCCAACTTTGAGATTACAGAATTATACGAATATTCTTAACGATAAGATTAGGCAAATGATATCTTTTGTAAGACCAGCTGGAATATCAAACTTTGATGTAAGGATTAGCAATTCCAAGACATATATCTATCGTGGATGTTGCTATTATAATGGTGCATACTATCATGCTACAGCCAATCCTTTCATTATTGTAAGAGTAACACGGAATGAAAACTATTTTCAAGATATACAACATACAAAAGAGGAAAAGGATACATTGACCATCTATTATTGAGTAAAGAGGAGGCGGTTATTCTTGTGACAGCACACGAACTTCGACATCTATGGCACAAGAAAATACCAAGGGGATATAGAGTTTGGGGCGCAAGGGGGCAATATTCTAATAGAGATGCAGACGCATACGCTATAAAAAAGGTTAGAGAATGTGGCGCTAATAGATGAATTACAAAACAATAGATGCTATGCAGCTTTGTAAGTGTATTATCTAAATTAAATGAGAAGATACACGTCGAATAAAAACTCTATAATCGTCGCTGTTTATAGTATTTATTGTAAAATAAAAAGGGTAGAAAATTGATACGGGAGTATGCTAGATCGCTAATACAGTCGCCTCAGATATAGTTAGCCTTATCTTCTTGTTCTGAATAATAGTTGTCAGTATAATATTTTATATATTCATTTTTTTAGATGTTTAAACAAATCTGATAGCATCGCCTATTATAGTTGCATTTGTAATTCTAGGTTCTGTATCATATATTCCCTTGAAAATGATAATGCGCCAACCTATGTTTTCTTATGAGTTTCTATCTTTCTGATATCAGCAATGCTATCTATTCCATAATGAATTTAGAACAATAAGATATTCAATTGGAAGATTCCTGTCTGCATTTTCTATACTAGATGTTGCTTGTTCGATAATCTTACTAACAGTAGCCTGGCTTGTACTGCACCATGTCGGCTGAGCTTATATACGCAAACGATGCTACAAATAAATTAATATTATATAAAAGAAAAAAGAAGAATATAATTTAGCTTAGTTTGGAGTCGGCGTAACAATATACTGAGTGTCTGTCTTACCAGAGCCCTCTCTTGAAACTTGAAGCTTTTGAAATCCATTCTTTAGTAGATTGTCAATGACTTGGCTTGTCGTCTTTGATGCGCTGAATATTGTAGGATTATTCGCCTGCACCTTATTCCCATCTACATCCTCCAACAAAAGAACTTCATAATTATAGCGTTTTACTGCTTGACTTGTGCCCTCTCTACTAAAGTCTACCATCTGCTCATCTGCGTTACCTGTAAATATTGCCTTGAAGCTTTGTCCATCTTTGAGTCTGATATAACTAGAAGAAGACTTTGTCTTTGCAGTGGATGTGCGCTCTGCTATCCGCTGTTCCAGCTTGATTCTAGCGTCTTTACTCATTGTCCTTTTCATTGTCCTTTCTGCTGCTATCATTGTATTTGGATTCGCATTTGAATTGGTTGCATTTGTATTTGTATTGGTAATGTTATTTGACATGTTATGAAACAATATGCTTAAAGCTAAATAAATATGTTACCATTCATTGGTAACACATAATCTTTATAGTATGTTTTTATAGCCGCTGCTGAACTCAGATACCAAAAAGGAGAGTGACTTACCACAGGTTCAAAAAATCTGGATGATCTTTTTGGCGGTGGCGGTATAGAGACTGGAGCAAGCACACAGTTTTATGGCCCGCCAGGAAGTGGAAAAACACAGCTTTGTTACACGATATGTGCGATGTTGCGCTCAGAATACAAAGCTGTCTATATTGATACTGAGAGTACGTTTCCGCCCAGAGAGAATCGAATCTATTGTCAAAGCAAGAGGATTGGATCCAGCAAAGATCCTCAAGAACATTCAAGTGGCAAGACCATTGGATAGCACTCAACAGGAATCCTGTATAGAATCTGCTTGCTCTATTATCAGTAAATCTGATTCAAAAATAAAATTGTTGATTGTAGATTCAATGATTGCTCATTATAGAGTGGATTATATGGGCCGTTCCAAACTCCCTGAAAAACAGCAGAGGTTGAATAAATATATGCATATGTTGTTAAGGACCGCACAATCTAATCAAGGAGTTGCAGTTGTTGTAACTAACCAAATGCAGTCTAATCCTGATAATGGCATCTTCGGCTACAAATCCATGCCAGTTGGAGGTCAGATCATGTTATATGCTAGCACACATGTGGTTCATCTGAGGCGTCTAAAATTAGATAACTACCAAGCAGAATTAGATATGAGTCCTTGCTATCCACGAAAAGTAATAGATTTTGCAATAGATCAAAGAGATGTTGTTGATGATAGTAATCAAGCTCCTCTGAGAAAAAAGACATGAGTTAGTTATATCCATATTGAGTTTTAAGAGATCGTGTCTGCCCCCATATCACTATTATATTCTTCTACAACTATTATTAAATCTCCAAAGAGTATCATTGTGTTTGGACTTTTCGAATATGATGGTTACATTACTAAAGTGAAAGGGACTGGAACATTATCATTTGTATTAGGCAGGGTTCCAGTAATGTTAAATTCTCAGAGAACTCTTCTTCAATTACTTTTGTCAAGTTCTATTCTTGCGCATATGCTACTCCAACAAGTCCGATAGTTACTAATATTGTTAAAGATATTGCTAGTTTTCATTTTAGTTAGGTGTCCCGCCCGGAATTAACGTATAGTGATCGACATTGTCTTGCAAGAAGATATTGATTGCAAATGCAGAACTCTCATTAGGTGGTAATGGATACAGATCGGCTAATCCTTGTTCAACAGATATCACTTGATTCTTACTGTCATATAGTATAGCGTAGATGCTTGCTGATATTTCCGCGCCCGCGGCGTTCGTTACAGTTCCCGTTATTGTATCTGAGAAATCTTGATCTACAAGTCTGTGATCTTGTATTGTAAGATATTTGCTATTAATGACATTATTATTTTGCGCATACGCTGTACTAACAAGTCCTATTGCTGATAATATTGCTAAACTAAGTGCTAAGGTTTTCATCACCCACAAAAGAGAAAAGAAGTATATATACATAGTATTCTAAAAGAAGTATACATGTACCTGTGTCACGTGTTTTTGTGTATATTGAGTAAATGAAAATAAAATAATCTACCAGAGATTGCCGCTATGGCTATAATGACAATAACGATTCTTGTTTTATAACTAGTTATCATAGCTCCATCAGCTCAAAGTCCGCACCCGCCATGTATTCTTCGCATCCTAATTCATGTACCATCGCTAACTCTACTTCCTGAGCGGTATGATATTCTTCATCTGACATTTGTGGGTCACCCTGCCAGTCTACAAACTTGTCGATTATTTTATAGAATTGATCTAGCTCTTCGCACGATACTTGACTGTATTGTTCTTCTTCTATATTCGTTTGCGCGAATGCATGATTAAATGATGCAAGCATCGCAAACGTTACTGCTATCGAAATCCCTACAATATTCATTGTGTTCATATTTTCTCACTTGTATTTATCCTCATTATTATTTGTGAAGAACAATTCATATTGGTCCTGGTCTTGTTTGTTAAATAAGAGTCACAGCCTAGTCCAGTTATCAAATCTATCTCTAATCCAGCCATAAAGTCAAAGTGCTTTTGCGATCGAATACTGAACACACCTACTTGTCCAAAATCCATTTACATTTTCCGACCTTCTTTCAAATGCCATAGATTATTAAAAGGCCCAGACCTTATTCGATGTTTTAGTTGCATTGAGGGGGGGGACTGCTCTATTCTACAAAACATAAATTAGAACTTAATGTTGAACCTACTTATTATGATGATATTTTTATAGACGCAGTCATTGCTTATCTAAGAAAAATTATTGCATTAGTGATTCTACTGATGATTCACAGATTTCTATATTGTTTCCTTCTAGTGCTATTCATCTTTGAATTAGGAAAAAGTAGAAGTTATAATTTTTTATATATATACGCATGGCGTTGACAAATTAAATTAAGATGGCAGGAAAGGGAAAAATCATTGGAGGAGTAATTCTGCTTGTCATAGGCATTATAATTGCTGGATGGGGAATGACTATTAACAGTATTCAATCAAACAATCTCCAGCAATGCAATAGTATTACGGGTGAGCTTGGTCAATCCTTCGACCCTGAGACAGCTGAAATTTGCGCTAATGCTCCTATATATCAAGGAATGAGTATCTCAGCAATATTTATCGGACTGGTATTGTTCGCAATTGGGATAGTGTTAGTTATCTTACGTGCATTTTCAAGGAGCAAACGGGAAGAAGAAAAAGTTGAAAGAATAGTTTCGCCAAGTAGAGAAGATAATGTAGTCAGCTATTCGGAAAAAATATACTGTAGATACTGTGGTAAACAGAGGGAAGCCTCAGGAGAATTTTGTTCAAGGTGCGGAAGAAGCACACATTCAACATCCAATAATATGAAAATCTGTCGTAATTGTAGTTCACGCATGGGCGAAGACTCCGAATTCTGTGCCAACTGTGGCCAAAAATTTGAAGAGAAATCAAATTTAACTCAAGGGAGTAGAAGATTTTATTATACTTCGGACGGTAAAAAGAAAGAAATGCCATAGGTTTAGAATTTAATTTAAAGTTTATTAATTAAAGCATAATTAGCAACCATATGTCATATAGAAGGACCTATAAGTATCTTAGGCATTATTTGATAGCATTTTTTTCAACCACCTTACTCATAGCGTCTGTATTAGCACCACAAATACAATTAGCAGACGCTGGTAGTGAATCACCGTATGATTCAGGATATGATCATGGATGCGATGATGCAGATATTTCTGATCCTTCAGATAGGTACATAAATGAACCTGGAAAAGGGCCAAGCTTTCATACTGATGAATTTATGCAAGGATACTATGCTGGCTACAATGATTGTTCTGATGTGGATAGGAATAGCTCTAGTGGTTCTCAGACAGGACGTGGTATTAATTGGATGAGCATTTGCAATACTCTTCAACGGGCACTTTATTCTTCATGTAATTCACTTGTAAATTCTGATGGAACTCTAACATCCGAAGGTAATCGGGCCTTGACCTGTATAAGGAACGGTGCATTATTGGCTGCTGCAGCCGGTCTATCTTCAATTCCGCCAGGTTTTATTGCTAGGGGGTTGCAGACTCTTGAAGGACCTACAGGATGTGCCGGTATTGTAAACTGGAACATAGTCAATCAGATCGCCAGCGTAGCAACAATATTAAATCTCATACCATAATAATCCATTTGTAGAAGATGCATTAGAAAGTTTATTTGGAAACTCTACTATATTATAAATTTTTATTTTGATAGTCTTTTTCATATGAATCTATGTTAAGTTTATAAAATACTTCGCCAATCTACTGTTTCGAACTCCATTTCCTAGTAGAGGAAATGAACACAATGCATTCAAGGATTATGGATTTAGGCGATAAATCCAATTCTAATTTTTGTTTTATAGAATTAAAAATTATTGATAAAAGAAAAAGGCTACTGCCGTAATAATCCAGTTTGGATTACGGCATAGTGTATTTGGTCGTACGTTAACAGAACGCTGAACAACAGTAATCTGTCCATGATAAATATCACTAGTGCTATGACAATTATCATTACGATTACATAGATCAGCAAATTGATGGCGGAAGGTAGTATTGATATATATATATATATATAGCATTAATTGGAAATCATAATAATATGATAATAACATACTTCCTATTCTAAGACGTTAGTAAATATAGAAAAAAGCCACTTCAGTGTCTATACTATCACCAGCATTCATGGTAATGGAAGTGATAGTTATAGCGACGATGATACACCAAAAGCATTCGCTCAATCGATGATATGAAAATTCTCTCAATGTAAAAGTATTGGTTGGATATCCTGTTCCATCTGAAGAGAGAGAGTTTTAAGAGTGTGTGTAGATGTATATATACATCAGAAATTCAGACTAGCTGTAAAGAGATAACATTACCAAGCGGTATCGCAGTTACAGCGAACGTAGGGACATTTACTTTTCATAATGTTCCAGTTCATACAGACATAAAAGCATGCGTGCTTGATCCAATATCGAATGCGGATGTAGACGATTGTGTATTTGGATCCGACTCACCAGACAAAAAGCCAGAAGTAATAACGATTAACATTGCTGAAAATAGTGCACTCTTTTTATGAATCTTCATCCTTAATTAGATCAGGCGCGGATTCCAATTGATTGAAAATGAGAGCTTAATATTCCAAGTGATGCTAAAGAAACTTTTTCTGACTAACAAAAACAAAATAACAGGCTATGGGTTATCTAAATTATTTTTCTTGCTTTTTATTTATATTTTGAAATTTTATTAATTAAATTACTAATTATTTTCTGCTGCTCGAAATATCAAAGCCAAAAATAATGATTCAGCAGAGTTGTATTCGCCCTTCGCATTAGATGCTTTAGTGTATTCTTCTTTCTGACATTCACTTAACATCTTCTTGAAGAGAATGCTGTCTTCTTCTCTCAGAGCATATTCAAAACCGCTCCATGATTGTATTTCTTTATCAAGTATGTTTTCTTGTTCTTCTTCCTTTGTCATATGTATTTCTCTTATCCTCAATTAACGATAGGTCCAATTTAAGAAGTAAAACACCAATTAGGGAAAGAGGGGTGAGTTGATGGCCAATATATAATTGGATCTGTGAACATTTTCCGTGCAAAAATAATATACATTTTGTTGTTGGCCGCGACAATTGCCCTACCTTGATGGATTGCTTGATCAATTTAAACAAAATATTGTGCTCAAATCGCTAACGATATTAGTTGTTACTGAATCCGTCAGGGTTAGATTTTGTACCTGATTAACTGACGTTCAAAGGAAGAAGAATGTAAAGCATACAAAGGGTTCAATTCTGCCGCTGATATTACTGGAGATAATAATTCAATATTACTGGACATATCCCCTTCAACAGATGGCCAAACTTACGGTCAAAATTAACAATCCGGCGATAGTGGCGATTCCGGGGATATTACATCTATCTTGGAAAAGCAGCAAATATTAGTTATATGAGAATAGTAACTCTTCTACCCATCCAGTTTGAAGAGATTTCTACAATATCTCATCATTTACTTCAATTACCTGTCTTGTTATGTCAGGAAACTCCGGCGAAGGTGAACCAAATATTGTATTTTCGCCCGGCCTATTTCTGTCGTCTGCATCTATTATTCTAGCAACTTTTCCGACATACTTTCTTCTACAACAATTGCTCCTTTGCCATTAGATTCAATTACATCTGCAAAAATTGAAAGTTCATCCATATCATAATATAAGAATGAAATAGATTAACCTTATATGCTTAAAATCCATAAGGCTGAAGATTATTCAAAGATTGCAGAGGTAACCGGCCGATAAAAGATAATGGCCATAATAATAGGTCTTTTATATAACAGCTGCAAAAGAAAAATACTACTTTGATACTATTAAAAAATAAATGGAGCCTACATGAATAGTAATTATCAAAATGATGATGAAAAAATAGAGCCACTAAAGATTGATATAGATCCACAACGTGACGTGCTTATTTTTGAACTTATAAAGAGAAGACTTGATAATGAGTGGCGCAGAATAAACGATTTGGATAGCAAGGCAAATAACCTAGTAGGCTTTGTGTCAGTAGTCATAAGTTTGCTATTAGGAGCGGGCAACTTTCGAATCTATCATCAGCGCTCATATGTAAGATAACGTTATCAATACTATACTTTTTGGGAATTGGAATTCTACTTGCATCCATAGTATTTGCTTTGGCTGGTTCTAAAGTTAGGAAGTGGAGTGATGTTCCTAATGTTCAATATCTTATAGAGAAATATACTACTCTTCCTTATGATGAAGTTCTAAAAAGAAATGCAGGAGAAATGGCTAATGCAGTTATACAAGTAGAAAGACAGAATAACCGTAAAGCAAAATTAATTAACTGGAGTTGGTATCTTCTCATTGGCGGATTAAGTATGATACTTGTATTCATTATTACTTTTACTATTAATGGAGCTACACCTTGTATAAATGAGTAATAAGCCGGGTAATAAAAACAAGGGCGGACCCCCTAAAAATCCTTGGTTTGGAGATTCTAAACTTGTAGTCAATAGTATCCTTGGTATTATTGGCATTATAGTTATTTTAGCTCTCATTGTAGCCTCATCAAGTGATGTCTTCCAGAAAAGTTCTCCTCCACCACCTGAGACAACAACAACTACTCCACCATCATCAGAGACAGATGTGCCTCCACCTAATACTCCTGAGACAACAACAACTACTCCACCACCTGAGACAGCGAATTTTTTGACATATGAAAATTCTAATCTTGGAATAAAAATACAGTATCCTTCCAATTGGACAAAAATAGAAAACATCACCAATGGGTTTGTTCAATTCTTTTCTCCAAAAAAAGGCTTTATGGACCCCTATACAGAAAGCCTTTCTATATTTTTATCCAATTCACAAAATATGTCATTAGATCAGTATGTTGGTTATAATATTGATAGTATCAAAAGAGTTCCTGAATTTAAGATAATTGAATCATCGTCAACTATTCTTGCAGGTAACCAAGCACAAAAAATTGTATACACGGGGAAACTCACTCCACCATCACAATTGGATGTTACTGTTATGCTGATTGTGGCAGTAAAGGATAATATAGGGTATATTGTTAATTATTCTTCAGACCCAGAAGGATACATCGATCATCTACCAATAATACAAAAAATGATAGATTCCCTTGAGATTTCTCAGCCAGTGTCAAGTTAATCTAGGTAGATATGATGTTGCTCATAAACTGACCAAGAAAACTCCCAATCTTATATTTATAGAATTAGTTCAATTATTCAATTATATATTCTCCTGTATCAAATGTTAAAAGAGAGAATTTCTGAATATTATTGGAATATGCACCAAGGATCGCCTATAAAGTGAAAAACCTTAATAAAAAATGTCAAAGGGCTAAACAGTTAATTAATGATACAAAGATATTATTGTAAAAAGATTATATCACTAATTTTGATTCTAAAGTCAATTTAGCGATGAATATTTAATCAGAGGACTAAAATTCAGACCTATTTGTGCGTATGTATTCTGAAACAATGATTTCTGGGCGAGTCAGATCTGACTTCTTTCATCCCACCCAACCCGTAACCGTTCTTCCAACTTATTGTGCACAGCAATATTTGTGATATGTTATCTGAGCCTCTAGAATTAGAGATATAATTGGGGATAAATAATGTATTAGATAGGTTTTGGTACCGGGAATTATTTTATCAGTTTGATTATCTGTTGTTGTTTGATTTGTTTGATTCTCCATTGTAATTGTGCTATTTTGCATGTTTTCTATCGTTTCTTTGGGGTGGTATATATCTAAAGTGGCAACTTCTGTTCCTTTATGAAGAAATGATGTTGATATTAAGTGCAAAACAAATGATAGCGCAGAGCTGCAATTAACACATTTTTGATGGAGGGACTTTTTCATCTTGGATGCATACTAATGCATATTTTATATTGATTTTGTTAGTCAATCATATCCAGATGAAGGTAAGTGAAAAAGGAAGAAATCTCCTCTTTGATCACTATTTTTACTTTGAAAGTTTATCAATTAATTGACTAATCATTTTCTGTCTGCTGAAATAAAGCCGTAAACAGTGATTCAGTAGAGTTGTATTTTCCTTTAGCGTTGAATGCTTTTGTATTCTTCTTTTTGACATTCATTTAACATCTTACTGAGTAGAATCCTATTCTCTTCTCTTGGACTATATTCAAATTTTCTCCAAGATTCTATTTCCTTGGGAAGTACGTTATTTTCTTCCTTTATCATAGTGTATTTTATCATAGTGTATTGTTCCTAATCCTCAATGACTGATAGTTCAATTTAACAATTGACAGCCGACTTTGAATAACATAATTGTAAAATCTTAAAGATGCTCAAACTTTAGCACTTTACGAAGCGTTACTATAAAGAAGAAAGTAGATGGTAATAAATAAATAGTTTAGTATCATAGATGAAAGTAAGCGGTATCAGAAACGTTCCTTTTATAAAGTATGGTTATTTATAGCAGAAGACAAAAAAGATGCAAATCACTGAAGAAAGAAAAAAGCGGGTAATAGATCTATATTTTAACCAGCACAAGACTTACGCCGAAATTGCAGAAATTGAAAAAATGTCACCCCGTGATATACACGCTATCATAAAGGAAGAAGAAGTCAGACGACAAAAATATAAACAACAAGAGCTATCTTCCAAAGCCAACAAACTGTTTTCTAAAGGTAAGACAACTGTAGAAGTAGCCAACATACTAAACCTTCCTACAACAAAGGTGTCTAAACTATATAGAGAATATTGGCATCTAAAGGGCCTGCATAAACTTGAATTTATATACACAAAGACAAACGGCAAAATATGGATATTTTTGAAATTATACAAAGAACTAATAAAGAAAAGACATATGAGTATAGAGCAAGTTGTTAATGTTGTAGAAATTGCTGTAAATAAACTTCCCTATATGGAAAATCTCTATGGACAGGCTAAAGATTAGGCGGAGATGATGCAACACACAATACAACGATTGGTAAATGATATAGAGGCTAGGAAAAATAAAATATGTCTATTAGATGAAGTTGTATTCTCCATTGAACAAGAATGCAGGAGAAAAGAACAAGAAATAAGCGAACTTAGTGATAAAAAGGATAGACTGAAAAGTTGATTGCGAATATTCTTAATAATGATGATTTGGATAAACATACCAAATTACTTTATTTCCAGATGAGATACAATCAACTGTAACATTTTCTCCTTGCTGAGTTGTTAACGAAACACCATAAGGTGATCCATTTATTCCATCATTAACTATCTTGTTTATTTGTTCTTTTAGTTGTTGAGATGGTGCCAAACTAATCTCTTTCAAAAACTCTTCTTCTATCTTAACAAGATTATTACCCACAATTGAAGATACAACTTTACTGGAATTGTCTACATTTCCGACTGTTCTTTGTCCAAATACCAAAATGTAAGACTTTTTCTCTGCACCTGTATTTTCTGTAGTGTTTTTAATTGTTCCATCCATCACATATTGCGATACCGCAAATAACGGCCTACCAACTCAGAGATAATGCTAGGTCAGAGAAACAAGTACTACACTTTGACTTTTATATTGGTATCAGGTATTATAATAACGCTAAGTAAAGAAACAATAACAGACCAAATTTTTGAATAATTAAATAGAGAAATCCATAAATTAAATATTCAACTGATACTTGATTCCATTTGATAATTATCGCTCATAAGGCGGCAGCATAAGCTTGTCAAGAGAGGTACTCAGATGTGAAAATCTTTCAAATACGCTGTCATTAGTTCTTCCAAATGCCTTTCTAAATAAGTCCTTATGGTTTACAATATTGTTGACTTCCTTTATTACATTAAAAAAATATACTACCTTTTTTCTTCTTTTTGTTGCTAGCGCATAGTCTATTGCCTTCATCGCAATAGCTGGAATAGATGATATAGCTCCTTTAACGTCAAGAGGTACTCCAACATCATTTACATTTTCCGCAATTTCTTGAATCTTTTTCAACAGGGATTTTTCTGTATCATCTAAATAATCCAAGGATAATATCGCTTGGCTTGTATCTATCTTTCCAAGAGTTTTAAGAGATGTCTCCACCCTATCATTGATAATTTTTTTTAGCTCATTAATGGAAATATCTTCCCTGGTTATGTTCTCTTCCCATTCCACAATATCTTTTCGATGTTCTTTAAACTCTTCACGTAGGCTATCTACTGCTTCCTCTAATCCTAATTCGAAATATTTCTTTATAAATGACATAGTGGTAGGTGGAACTGGGATTACACATGCATTTAGACTGGTAAAAGTTTCTAAATCTTTTTTGTATGCCATATCAATAACTTTTTGCAGATATGTTCTGAGGACTTGCTTTATCCTGATATTATAACTTGCTACTAAAGGGATCCTCATGAAGTCTACTGCGAAGGGGATTCGTCGTATGGAAGATATCTGCCAATATGCGACCGTCCTCAGAAAATGGAATTGAAGCTGTTTTTCATTTCCCATTAAAGTCTCAGTCTTAGATGCAATATCAAATATGGATGAAGGCGACCGACTTAATGCATCTTGATCGTCAGGATTTAGCATCTTAGTATAATCTTTAATAGTCCATGTATTGATATCATGCTTTATAATTTCATTTATAAATTCGTGTCTTTGCTTCGTCCATTGCTTGTCCTTAATATTGTATTCATCACTCTTGTCATAATCTGAATATATTGTAGGATAAACATCCAGTGAAGGGGAAGTAATTTTTATGCCCTTTTGGTCGTTCAGAGGATTTACTATTATTTTCTCAATTTCTTTCCAAGATAAATCATAATTTCCAACCAAATTTCGTATTTCGTCTACATTTTCAGATATATCCTGCTTAAGATCTTCGTAACTTATGTCAAGCTCATAAATAATATTTTTATCTATAAGATGGCGGTACAACTTTGATTTCTGAAGATACCTTGGAACTCTGGAGGGTAAGACAATAAGTCTATCATGTAATGTCAAAGCGTTAATCAGAGTACAAAAATCAACTAGTCCACCTGCATCTACTTTGACTTTCTTTTCTAGCATAAGTGCAGGTGCCGCTATAAGTGTATGACCAACAAGAATGTCTCCTCTAAGTATTTGATTAGTCTTAGTAGGTGTTCTCTCCTGAGTATCACTAGATAAGTACCTGTCAAAAGTCTCTTGGATCGATGAAAAAATGCCCATTGGACACTTCGCCTCTTATCAGAAGATCAACCGTACACTATTTAATGCCTTGACGCTGCCTGAGACAAAATGGCGATCACTATTTTGCCATTCATTATTATTTAGTCACTCTTTATACAATCCAGAACGTATGGCTCCTTGTGTATAATGTGGAATCTCCTTGGAGATATCTAGTTTTACAGCTTTGCTCTTCTTTGCAATGGCTTCTATCTGTGTAAAAGTAATTCTAGCGTTGCTAATATAAGTTAGTAGAAAGTTAACTAGTATTGTTTTCATTTTTCCCCTTTGTTATAAATTGACACTTAAATTTAACTATTTTCTGGTAAATGGCAATACAATAATTTTCTACATGTTTAGGTAGCGATAATCAATATTAATTATATTCCGGTAATGTGGTAAAAACAACAAAAGACAATCTAATGTCATTGTCCTGTCTGTTTGTTAGCCTTTAGAAGAGATAAATGATACATCCTATTCTCTTAGAAGCCATTCAGATAAACTAAAGAGGAATAGCAAAAGGGCTCTGTTTACTTAAGCAATCACTTTCTTATTATAATAGTCAACAAATAGATTGAACCAATTTCTGACATGTTCTAACATGCACTTTTCTTTTCCACAAGGAAAGTAGTCATCAAAAGATTCGGTTCTATCCTTAATGTATTGACTGTTCTTTCAATGATACACTTCTCTCATATAATGAGTGAATGTGATGTTCTATATTCAAAAATCTACAAGCTTGTGGGTACCATGTCCCCCCACCATCTGTTGAAAGTGAATGATGTTTTCCATATTCTATAACTAAAGCTTTAAGAAATCTTTCGGCAACAAGAAACATTGTTCTTTCAAAAGAAATACGAATACCAAGAATTACTTTGGCTAAGGGTTCAATGGCAACCCAGACCCAAACATATTGATTGCCTACTTTGAGTAAAGTTTCATCTACGATAAATTCCTGTACTTTTCTTCTTTTCATTTGCAATATTTTCTTTGGTCTATATAATGTTGAATCCATTTCCATACTGAAACATGATTCCTTTTAACAAATGGCAATAAATGTTCTGACGTTTTTCTAAGCGAAAGACCAGAAAAGTACAAGTATAATGCATAGTAAATATATTTTGAAGGTGTCCTGCTTCTTCTTTTAGTTAGCATAATAGAAATTGATCATCTTCAGCTATAGGATTCATGCCAAGTAAACAGAGCTAATTAATAAAAGGTGCGTTATTCAACAACAAGATAAAAATATTTATATAATTTTAGATGTTATTTGTGGATGATTACAATATTAACAATTAATAGAAAAGAAAAATTAAATAATATATTCTATTTTACGAACATTGTACTTGTCATTTCCGGCGTCTCTTGTTTCTTATTCTATTTTCCAAACCTTGTATTCTGTCAAATAATACAGGCAGCAGGATAACATTACATTCCCTTTCCTACAAAAATATCAGAATCGTGAGATAGGAATTACGCTAAGCGTTCCTTTAGATTGGGCTCTGTACGAGTATGGGAGTGTAGTAACTTTTTATCCAGATGATAATTACAATAGTAGTAATTTAGATATACGTGTGAAATCTTTGAATAATCAAAGCTTTCCTGAATTCATTAAAAATGATATACGAAGGACTATTACTGGTAGTACTTTTCACATTTCTGAGTCAATTTATGCAACAGAAAATCAAACATATCATATTGAATCTACAATCGATGATAGAAAGTTACTTTCAAAATATTTTTATACTTATCCAAATGTTTATATAATAAACTTTTATGCGGAACAAGACAAATATGATAAGTATCTGCCGGTTATAAAAGAGATTATTAAAACCTTTGAGATTTATATGAATCATCAGAAGCCATTAACAGGGTTTACTGTTGGTATGGGACCAGCTGGTATAGATATAAATACTAAGACGAATAAGCTCTATATTGCTAACAGTCTTTCTAATACAGTTTCAGTAGTAAACAGCGCTAATAATGAATTAATAGATGAAATAGGAGTTGGTAGGAACCCGACTGGATTAGCAGTTAATCCTAGTACAAATACTATATATGTAGCCAACACAGAATCTGGTTCAGTATCAGTTATAGATGGATTTAATAACACAAAAAGAAATGATATCTTAGTAGGATCTGCTCCCTTCTGGATAGCAGTCAATTCAATAACCAATATGGTCTATGTTGGTGATATTTCTTCTTATGATATATACGTTATAGATGGATCTAAAAATGAAGTAATAACAAACATTTCAACTGGTAGCGGACCTAGGAATATGGGTATAGGTATAGGTATAGCAGTTAATGATTTAACAAACAGGATATATGTAGCCAGCCCTGTTATGTATAACATCGCAGTCATTGATGGACAAACAAACCGTATAGTGGGTAACATTTCATCTTCATTTAAATTCTCACAACCTACAGATATAGCTATAAATCCATTTACAAATATTGCTTACATTGTGGATTCAGGCTACAATTCTATAACAGCTATAGATCTATCACAAAATGTAACATTAGATGAATTAGAAATTTACAATGGGACTCTCAACACTCTCTCAATTAATCCGTATACAAATAAGCTCTATGTTACCAATCCATATATAGATTCTATACACGTTATCGAACAACCATCAATTCTAAGGTCAGAGGAATTATTATTGGGGAAAACTGTCAAAGTAGATTCTAGTCCTTTAGGCATTGTGGTCAATCCAGCTACGAAAATTGTATATGTAACAAATACAGATTCCAACTCTGTTACTACTATAAATGGAACTGCAAATGAAAAAATGTTTGGAGTGAAATTTCATTTTTTATCGTCATCAGATTCTAGAGATGTTGTATGTAATGATAGGCTAGTTCATAATAATGATCAAATATATTATAATGAAGGTACATCTGTGGTATGCACTACACTGCAAAAGAGTATTCTTAATCCTGTAGTAGCAACTTCTTGGTCCAACTCCGGGGCTCCCTTGACTAGTGAATCGAATACTATAAAATTCAACGTCACTAAACATCAAACATTAGAAGGAATGTTTATAGACTTATCATCTGCAATGGAATATACAGGGCAGGCAATAGCCGAAATACAAAAAACAGGATTTTATCTGAGCGTAATAATTCTTATATCAGTAATAGGAATAGCCTCTGCACCATCCATACTGATTAAAAGTAGAACGGACAAAGGTTGGCTTTTAATGGACAAAAGGGAATCTCAACTTCTTTCAAAAACCGAAATTCTTGGAATAAATACATCATTAATTGTGGGTGTATTAATATTCCTTTCTTTGTCTGACGGATTTGAGGAAGATGAACAACTTCAGATAAGTATCATTACTGCAAATATTGTATTTCCTTTTGCTATTTCTGCGATAGTTGCAATAAATAACCGTGAAAGATTAGCAACAAGGCTAACAGTAGCAGGATTCATAAATTTAATAATATCTGTAATTCTAATAGCTATCATGACCATGTCTACAGGATTCTGAACATATCCATCATATGACTACATTACAAATGCATTTAAAAATTAGAAATGATCCTGGAGTATGTTTACATAGTGGGTTGATGACGATGAACTAGTATTTGCAACTGATTTTACACTATTAATGGACTATGCAAAAGAAGGAGGACACGATATACATGAGAAGAGGGTCTGGCAGCGGGCACCAGAAGACAATCTCTGGGAGAGAAGATGATGATGCATACGCCGTTCAAAAAACAAGAACATGGAGAAGATAGAACAAATGCAAATAGATAAAGCAGTGGAACTTCACCGAATATCTATTAAAATGAATTTGTCATGTAAGACCTGTCACATAGATAGGTTTTTTTGTCCTCATCTACCTTTAATTCATCTATCAAGCATCTTTATAGCTATTCCATTTTATTGCTTAGCTGCTGGAGAAGTAGTAGAGAGACATCAGTCAATTAGTCAAGAATTGCGTGCCTCCATTTGTTCCAGAAGTCGTATTCTTAATAAAAAGAATAATTTAATATAATAGAGTGACTTCAAATACAAAAAGATCTTCCTATAACTTTGAATGCTATTATTGTAAAATCTTATATGCTCATATTTTAATGTTTTATGAAGTGTTGCTATATAGAAGAAAGTAGATGGTAATTACGAAATAGTTCAATATCCTAGATGAAAGCAAAAGGTAACAAAAAACGTTCCCTTTTTAAGTATCGCTTATCTATACTATAAGAGACATATTGCAGATAACAAAAGATAGAAAAAGGCGGGTAATAGACCTATATTTGAATCAGCACAAGACTTATGCCGAAATTGCACAAATAGAACACATCTCACCCCGTGACATACATACTATCATAAAGGAAGAAATAGCAAGAAGACAAAAACATAAAAATCAAGAGCTATCTGCCGAAGCCTACAAATTATTTTCTGAAGGTAAGACAACTGTACAAGTCGCCACCATGCTAAACCTTCCTGCATCAAAGGTAACTAAATTATACAGAGAGTATTGGAAGCTAAGGGGATTGGATAAACTCAATACCATATACAAAGAGACAAATGGCAAAATATGGCCACTTTGGAAATTATACAAAGAATTAATAAAGAAAAGACATATGAGTATTGAGAAAGTAGCTAATGTTGTAGAGATTGCTATTGATAAACTTCCCTACATGGAAAGTCTCTATGAACAAGCTAAAAGATCAGGTAGAGAAGATGCAACGCACAAGACAACGATTGGAGAATTATTCGCACACCTTGAATGATGAAATAGCAAGTGCTAAGGCTTTACTAAATTCCTATCATCTGTTATGCGAACGCAAAAGGAAAGAGGCAGAAAACCTCAATAATGAACTGTCTAGGTTAGAAGCTCTTGTTAGCCATTTCAAGATCAAGGATGAAGGCTATTCAAATTTAAAGCAAATTGTCAAAGAAAATGTTAAAGTCGTGTTATCAGAAAAGAGAGTATTAATATCAATATCATTTGTAGCGGTAATCCAGACGTTAAAAGATGAATCCAGAAATGGTTAAATTATTTCAGAATATAGTCTGGCACCAACGATGGTGAACAACAATAAAGATAATAACATTAACATTACCAAATATCTTGAATTCAATAAGGATAGGATATTAGATTTAGCAGAAAAGAATTATGAAAACCTTGTAGAAGCATTGACAAATGATGCTATTGCTAATGTCTTCCTCCAATCCTACATTATCATTGCCTTCACATCATCTACATTCTCAGACCCATTGATCAAAATGGTACCTACAGAATAGAAGAACCAGAAAGATTTCATAATAGTAAAGGCGATATTGCTGATTGATTTATAACAATAATAGCAGTTCTTATAGCAAAATACACTATCGAATATTGCAGTAACAGATTGCACTATTCATTCTATTTA
>CAVTCE010000027.1:0-124442 GCA_963733025.1 uncultured Nitrososphaeraceae archaeon
GAATTCGACAGTATTATTTACTTCATGAACTAACAGGCCTCTTTTTCGTCTTCCATCAAATCCACTCCTAGAATGCCACCTCCTACAACTCTTGCAGCCTTCAAAGCAATATCTTCGAGTTCCTTTGTGATTGGAGCAACTTCTGCCTTTCCTCCTCTCGCAACGTTTGTTCTCCATTCATTTTCAGCAGAGTATCGATAAATTGAAGCTACAACCTTTTCTCCTATCACAATGCATCTAATGTCCCGTGGCGGTCGTTTAATCATTTCCTGGACATAATATATACGTGCAAGAGGACTATCATTTTCTTCTCTCATTTCTACAATCATATTTGCTACTTCTTCATCTCTGAGTGGAAAAACTCCCCTTCCCCATGATCCTACTATTGGTTTCAAAACAAGAGGAAATCCAATTTTATTAATTACTTCCATTGCAGATTCTCGCTGATGTCATGTATTTTAGGAGTTGGTATATTGTGTTTAGCAAGTGTAAGGGAAGTTATTAATTTATTACCACAGATTTCTCCAACCTTGAATTTGTTGATTACTCTTATACCTAAAAATTCCAAACATGCTGTCAAGTATAGTCCTCTGTAATGACTTATGCTTCTCTGTAACACCACATCACCAAGGTGAAAGTCTTTTCTGTTACTTTCTGTATTTATCGTAATAGTTTTAGCATCGACGAATCTGTGCCTTTAGCCCTTTCTTCAAGGCTTTATCATATAGTGCTTTTTCTTTAAAACGCACCTTATCATAGATTATGCAGAGTTCCACCATCTATTGTTCCCCTGTCTTTGTCCAGATCTTTAGCAATCTTGGATTCCACTTTATCTTTTGTTGTTGTTGTTGATGATGATGATGATGATGCTGACCTGATCACAAAACCAGCACCATACTCTGGATAAGATAAATTCTGCCGAGCTACCGTGTCCTCTTGAATATTACGTTTTGCCCAACAATCTCGGCATTCTATTTTCATTTTAGCTTTTCGCCTGCTTTATCTATGGTGGTTGCTATTGAATTTGCAGTTATGGTTTGTAAACCCCATAACTCAATGAATCCCTGCGCATGAGTTTGGTCGAAGGTAGAGCCTGTTGCATATGTAGCCAAATCATTTTTATAAAGAGAATGTTTTGATTCACGCCCTACGACTCTGAGGAGATCCGTTATGCATTTTTAACTTTACTTTTCCGCTAACCCTTTTTTGAGTGGCATCTATAAATCTATCCAGATCTGAACGAAGTGGATCTTGCCATAACCCAGAATAAACTAGCCAGCTCCATTGTTCGTCTACGATTTGTTTGAATCGGAGTTCATGTTTGGTTAAGACCAACTTTTCTAGATCCTTGTGCGACTCGAGTATGGAGATAGCGACGGGGGCCTCGTAGATTTCCCTTGATTTTATTCCGACAACTCTATCTTCTATGTGGTCAGTTATTCCTACTCCGTAATAACCAGCCTTGTTGTTGACGTAATCTATCAAGTCCCTAATCTGCATTTGGTTTCCGTCTACTGAGATTGGAATACCATTGTTGAATTCTATTTCCATATAGCCGACGTCGGTATTATTGAACTTAATGAATTGAAATGCATCTTCAGGTGGCTCGAAATAAGCATCTTCTATATTTCCTCCTTCTATAGCTCTTCCCCAAAGGTTGAGAAATCTATGCTGTATTTCTTTGCTTCGTCGCTAACAGGAATATTTTGCTCTTTGGCAAATTTCACTTCAATATCTCTTGTAAGATTCATGTCCCTTATTGGAGCAATAATTTTCAACTTTGGATTCAGAGCGCGTATTGTAACATCAAATCTTATTTGATCATTGCCCTTTCCTGTACAGCCATGTGCAATAGCAGTAGCACCCTCCTTATCCGCGACTTCTGTTGCCTTGGCTAAATTAAAGGACGAGCAAGAGCTGTCGCCAAAGGATATTTACCTTGATACAAACCGTTTGCTTTGATACTTGGAATTACATATTCTGTTGCAAAATCTTCTCTTGCGTCAATGTAAATGTGTTTTAGGGCACCAATTGTCTTTGCTTTTGATTGAACCGCTTCAAAATCTTCGTTTTGTCCACAATCTACCGTTAAAGTTATGACATCGACTTTGTGCAAGATCTGCAAATATCTGACGCACACAGAGGTGTCAAGCCCACCCGAAAATGCCAAAACGACTTTTTCTTTTGCCAATGGTACGCGATGTCATTCGCCACACTGCATTTATAATTTTTTGGTCAGCGATGACATATATTAAAGCGTTAGTGACATTGGTATGTCGATCAGATACTACTATACTCTTAAAATTGCTGATGTTGGTAAACATTTTATGAAATAATATATTAAGTATTGAATGAGTAGAGGATAAAAAAAGCGATAAAGAAAGATTTTATTATACCAGAAGCTTAACGAGGTCATGTACAGACGGTACACATTAGAAGAAGTAAAACGTAAGGTTATTGATGTTTTACAAAGTAATGGTACTGGTCTGTCAGGAGTTGAACTTTCTAGCCAAACTGGGATTAACAGAATTACAATAACAAAATATCTTGATGTATTACACACAATCGGTTTAATTAAGAAAAAAAAAGTAGGCTCTGTAAACGTGTGGTTTCTAGAAACGGGAGTAACAGACTTTGAATTTCCAATTAACTATCTTGAAGTGGAGCAAAAATTCATGAATGCAATAATGATTGCTGATCAAAATCAAGCGCATAGAATTATAGTAAATATAATTAATACAAATATTGAAAAAATTAGAATAGTAACTGATGTCATTTTACCTACTGTTAACACTCTTAACGAGCTTTATAACAGAGGAAGGTTGGGCGTAACAGAACGGATTTCTCTTTTAAATATGATATCGGAGTTAGTTGATTTACTAAAATTTAGCATACGGCCAGATAGAATGAAGCCTAATGCACATGCAATAAGTGTTGTCGGCTCAGAGGATTGAATCTGTCATGCCAAGATCGGATCTTTGGCTCTGCAAATTTTGGGTTGGAATTCATCATATATCGGCAACGTCGAACGTTATATAGATCCCTTCTTTGATATTGACTTTCAACGATATATTGCTAAAATATGGAATAACAAGAAGGGTTTGATGATCCTCTTCATTTATTCATCCGAGGAAGGCTCCTTACGCTTTCTATCTGCCACTATAAAATCAATTAAAGGAAAATTGAAAGCAGGAATCAAAATGATATTATTGACTACACCTGAGCTGCTCTCACTATCGGAAAGTATTGGAGCAGATTATGTTGCCAAGGATATTCAATCATTAATTGAATGGACTGAGAATCAGTACACAATTGAATTGAAATAATAATCAAAAAAAACTAAATGGGAAATGAGAATATTTATCTCAATCCCAAGAATTGATTGCATCGTAAAGTAATGTGTATTTTATTTTTTCATGAATATGATAGTTAAGATTGGTTGTGGACAAAGCAGAGAACGTTAATGCTAATCTCGATTTTTACTCAGATCCTCCCATAGATATTTTTATGTTCTGCATCTCCCTAATTTCTTTGGAAATATTGTTACAATGGATGTCTATATATATATATAGAACTATAATTTAATTTTTGAAGGAAATTGTGCTATAACTGCTGAATTGCCAAAGATAAGTATTACAGAGAATTTTAAAGTAACTCTCTATCAACTATAACGAATGATCCTCTCAATAAATTAAGGGGATGAAGTTAGTCAATATTTCAACATAAACATTAGTCAAATAAGAGCGATATAGGTTGTAAATTTTATATATCAAACTATGTTTTCCTTGTCTCCAAATTTTGAAATCTTGTAAAATGCATGTGATGAAATGAGGAAAGCAGCTAGGTTCATTTTTGTTGCAAATACGAGATTCCAGGGAGTCTCTGGATTTGGATAAGGTATGTTTATCTGATCTGTATTTAACATTCCTTTCAGTGCATTGTCAGTAATAAGAGAACTCCAAATGATAAAATTGTAAATAAACTCATAGAGAGCTATCACCGCTATTGCTATGGCAATTATTTGTAAGACCGATTTAGTTGAATTTGGTATATTCGTTACCTTTTCTCCACCAATTTTGGTAACGCAATACCAAGTGAGAACCGATAGAATCATCAGATACGTAACGAGTTGTACAGGATCCATAAAATGGAAATTGAGTATTGACAAGTACTTCACCAATAACAATCCTACCTGTCTTAAAATATTCTCCAGCAGCTAAATAAAGACCATAAGAGGTAATAATTATCATCCCGACAGCAGAAGCATAAAAGACGATAAGAAAAAAATTCTTTGTACTTGAATCCTCATTTTTTAAATTAGATTGAGTCATAGTATCGTTATGATATGCTTTTTTTATATAAAAATTAGGTGATAATAATCTCTAACCGTTATATGGAATTTGATAATCATACATAAATCAGAATTAAATTCTAACCTTTGACAACAGATTTCTCAAATCACTTAGAATGCGCCAGATGGTTTTATTCCTATTTAAAAGAGCAATCAAGTTCTTCATTGTAAAAGAAGAATTGTTGGTTGTGTATTAATTATTATAATTCGTATAGTAACTATAATATGATAATCAGAAGATAGAAATAAAAAAAATGGAAAAGAACCAGATTCTAATGCAATTTTAACATTCAAGGCATTAGCTAGAACCTGAACTCGTGTATAAAGCGATAAGGTGTTCTGTTGGTTAATAATATACTACATGTATCATGAGAGATTATATCAAAAATTTGTTTTCTACGGGAGCTTTTGATATCCTCTAGCTTACTACTCTTATTTCATTGCATTGTATATAATTTCTGACTACTTTATTTTATTAATTCCCTAAATCAAGCACATAATAAGTTTATATGACAATATTATTAACGCATTTAATCTGTGGAATAAGTTAAATTGAGGAGATATATCATCTTCGATGTACTATTCTTCTTAATATAAAATTCTTATTGATTTATGATGTCTGGTAGTTCAGTTCTTAGAATTGCGTAAAGAAAGGAAACGAAATCTAAATGCATTTAAGTCTTGCAAGACTGATAGATATCTTGATTAATGACTGAAGTAATCCGCAGTGTAGCCGTAATAGCAAAAACTAACAATATTCAGGCTGAAGACGCAGCCAGAAGGATTACAAAGTTATTATATGACAGACAGGTCAAGGTTTATTGTGTTTCTCCACTGCAACTGGAAAACGGTATATCAACTACTCCTGAAGAATTAAAAAGAATTAATCTTGACCTTATTTTTGCAATAGGAGGAGATGGGACTACTTTAAGAGCATTCAGAACGATTCCGACCAAAGTACCATTATTGAGTATAAATATTGGTGGCAATAGAGGAATATTGGCAGAGGCGGGAATAGATTCAATAGATGATGCTATTTATTCAATACTCGCAGGCCATTATTTTTACGATTCTCGGCTCAGAATACAGGCTTCAGTAGACGGTATCACAACTCCTGCTGCATTGAATGATTTTTTGTTTACAAGAATAAATTTGACGAGAACACCTACTTTATCTCTAAGATTTATGAATGATGAAATGAAAGGGAGAATGGATGGTATCCTTATTTCGACTCCAACAGGGTCAACAGGTCACTCATTTTCTATTGGTAGTCCAGTTATGCATGAAGGTCTGAACTGTTTGATGATTAGTCCAATTGCATCAGTTAACAGAATGCCACAGATAATAATTCCGAATGAAGAAATAGAAATCAAGAGTAATCATGACGCAAATCTAATAATAGACGGACAAGAGGTATTAAGGGTGATTGCAGGACAAAGCGTAAAGATTTCGCGTTTTTATCCTGATGCACAATTTATTCGTATCCATAAAAAGGGCATGAGGCAGCTTGCAAAACTCGGCTTCTAACAAATTGGTTATAGATGCAAGCGCATTTTATTCGGGTTTTCCTTTTCTAACCTTATCGACATGTTATACTACAAATTCAATTTTAAATGAAATAAAACATATGAATCGAAAATATGGTGCAATAGAACTTTTGATAGATTCAGATAGATTAAAAATATTAGAAGCCGATAAAGAATGTCTCCGACAAGTCGTTACAATGGCAAAAAAAACTGGTGATTATGAAAAACTTTCGACTGCAGATGTATCAATACTTGCTCTAGCCTTTCAGTTAAAGTCAACATTGATTTCCGATGATTACGCGGTGCAGAATATGGCTGCCACTTTAAAAATTCCAGTCGGGACTATTGGAACAAAAGGAATAACAAAAGTTAGAAGGTGGATAAATTTTTGTAATGCATGTGGTAAAGCTTATGGGCCAAATATTAGCCAATGTATGCTTTGTGGAAATACACTCAGACGTCGTTTCAAGAATAATTCCGTTTGAGTTTTATATGTAAGATTATATGAACATAAATAAATAAATAAATAAACACAGAGTACCAATATGTGTTGTATATTGTGTATTTATTTACAATGCATTTTTTTAGGGTTAATTATGGCAGTATTTTATATATGATACTACATTATATAGATTTAAAAATTTGTTTTAGATGATAGGCAAATGTCGTAAGTATTTGCCTACCAAACGAAATCTATAGAATATTATATATTGATGTTATTTATTTAATAAGGACAAGTACGAATATTAATATAAATTATTGATACAAAGAACATTCTCGAACCATAACATAGTGTTACTTTTTATAATAGCAGCAACTGGAGTAACTCTAGCACTAGTTTCCTATCAGTACTCATCTTTTACGGCTCCTGAAATAGCCAAAATTGCTTCACAAGATGTAAAATCAAATGCTAGGATACAGGCATATGATTTATCGCGTATCCTATTCCGTAGTATAGACTCAATTACAGCTAATTTGCAAATTATTAGTAACTCACCAGCTATACAAAATAATGAGACAGAAAGGGCACAAATTCTTTTAACCACCGCACAAGATTCGACGAGTGCATTAACAAATGCATACTATTGGCTTGATAAAGATGGTCAAGTAATTACATGGAGTAATAGAAATGATACGATAAACCTAATGGGCGCTAAAATGGACTTGAGTTATAGACAATACTTTGTCATACCGAAGGAGAGGCATTCGCCATATTATAGTAGCGAAGTGGAATCTTCTGATAATGTCCCTAGACTATATGCTTCTCTTCCAATAATGGATAATCAAAAAGAAGGTAAAGGTGCAGCTGGTAATAATGGCGAAGTGGAAACGTTCAAAGGAGTTATCGTTGCGGCAATTAATGTAAGCACCTTAGGAAAGTTTTTGCAAAATGAAATATCGCCAGAATTTATAAGCAATGTAGGACTCATGGACAAGAATGGGATAATTTTATACGCTCGAAATCAATCCCTTATAGGTAAAGATTACTTAGGAAAAGAATTCCAATCATTGATTCCATCCGACATAAAGGAACAATATAATGCAATTTTGGGACGCTCATTGCAAGATAAGGCTAATGCTGAACAAATTACATTTGATGGTGAGATGACTACTATATCATACGAGCCAGTATTGATTGATGGAAATCGCCTATGGACACTTTTTACTAGCTCTCCGCATAAGCTCGCAAGCAACGTTGGCAATCTGATAGAACAACAAAAGAATTTTAGCACACTTATGGTTATTATAATTGGCGCAATAGCAGTTGGTATTGCATTTTTAATTTTATCTTGGAATAGGAGGTTGGAAACAGCCGTAAATAGTAGAACTACAGAGCTCAAAAAAGTAAATCTCTCTTTAATAGAGTCAAATAAACTACTTGCTGCCTGCAAACGAACAGTTGAAAGTTCATGACAAAATGCAAAAGGAATTTATCAATATAGCAGCTCATGAATTGCGAACTCCAATAATGCCAATTCTGGGAGAGGCAGAATTTATTGAACATCAATTCAATCATAAAAGGAAAACTGTTGAAATAGAAAAGGAACAAGTTTCAATGATTATTCGAAATGCAAAAAGATTAGATCGACTCGCATCAGATATTCTTGATGTTGCAAAAATTGAAAGCCAGTCGCTTAAGTTGAATAAAGAAAGATTCAATCTAAAGGACATTTTAGAATCTGCTGTACAAGATCTTGTGGACTATATTGCAAACAATAATGAAAATAATCCTTCTTTGCGAGTACTTTACAAAGTCAGTGATGTTATTGTAGAAGCAGATAAAGAGAGGATAACTCAAGTCATCTCTAATCTACTAAGCAATGCTTTAAAATTCACGGAAGAAGGTTACATCTCAATATCAACAGAAAAGAAAGACAAAGATATACTCGTTACCGTAAAGGATACTGGTGTAGGAATAGACCAAGAAGTTCTACCTAGGTTATTTTCAAAATTTATAACAAAATCAGAAAAGGGAACTGGATTGGGTTTGTATATCTCAAAAAATATCGTCGAAAGACATGGGGGAAAGATATGGGCTGAAAATAATGCGGATGGAAAAGGAGCAGCTTTTACCTTTAGTATACCTGTTAGCGATTATTAATACACAAAATTTTGACAGTCTGAATTAAAGTATCTCAAAAATAGTTTTAATAAACATAATTAATTCTTCTTTTTTAAGGCTTAATAAAAAATATCTTTGCAAAATATCTGAGGATTGTATTGGTAAAGAATCTTAATAATATTAATGGTAGAGTGCTAGGACTTTGTAATTGATTACATCTTCCAAGAAAGCCACAAGATTAAATAACGCTAATTTTCAAGAAATCAACGGGCCGATAGCTCAGCTTGGTGGAGCGTTCGACTGATAATCGAAAGGTCGAGGGTTCAACTCCCTTTCGGCCCACGTCAATCTTGTTCCTTTATTTAGGCCACCTTCAATTAGTATGTGAGAAATTTTCATATAAAAGTAAGAGAGCTCCGCTAGCTGTAGTATGTATGGCTTACGAGCACCTAGCGTCGAAAGGCATTATCCTCGCAGATTCAAATACTTCTTTGATTTTTTAAAATTTCCAGGATCTGATGTCATATTACTCCTGCAATTACTAATATCGTATTATGATATAATTTATCTCGTTTAGGCTACTATTCGTCATTACTCGTCATAAAGTTGCAATGTTTCACTCTCTCTCCGTCAAACTCAAACTCAGAAGAATAACATTCTCCTGGGGCCATACATCTTATTGTTCCGTCTATACTTGCAGGGAGTTCATCAGATCCACAATCTTCATCATCATCATCATTTGATGAGGAAGAACGATCTGCTCCGTCCGTGCTTGCATATGCTGCTTGGGGTATTAACATTGATACTGTTGATATCCCCATAATGATAGTAGCCGCTGTCAGTAATATTACAAAGTGATATGGGATTCTTCCCATGATAACAATTAGCACTTCACATATATACATACATATCTAGTCTATCTTATAGTAAATTTTATTTTCGTCACTTCTGGAACAACATTAGTAGGTCCCATCTCCGAATAGGACGTATAATAAAATTTCATAGTTGATAGTAGTAACATCTTTAGATTTTGATGTGTATGAAAGAAATGTGCAGCAGAAGATTTTTTGGTTTTCTGTTTAAAGCAGTAGATAAATAATAATATTATTAATTAAATCAAAAATACAATTACGTCATATCTTTGTTGTCTATATGCGACGATGAGAAAACACCGATGAACATGTATCTGCTAAATATCTTCTTTACGGCAGAAAAACATGTATGTATATAAATAACTAAATCCACTTTTCCTAACTCTATATTAAAATAGTAATAATATTTTCATTAATAGTTAGAATAAAGCATGAAAAGCTTTAGCCGTTCTAAGTTAATAAAAGAACTTTGTTTACTTTTGGAGTAATAATCGTACTTCATTCTGCTCTTCTAGATTATAATTATAGTGAGTTCCAAGTACACGGACAAATGCAACAACAACAACAGCAGCAGCTCCTCAACCACCTCCACCACCAGATACAGATGATGCAGACGATGGAGATGACGGCGATGGAGAATAACATAATTTTTTGTGGTCGCACGACAGTTAGTAGTTGCATTATCTATGAAGCACCTGAGATATTGTAAGTTCATCAACTATGACTTGTTGACTGGATCTATGCGATGTACTCTACGCGCCTAATATTGGTTGTAATGTTTTCACATAGCCCCTCACCTGCTGACAATCAACTATAATCATAAACCTGTCCTGTAAAGAAAACTAAATAATTTAAGATCTAACTTAACTATCTCTGTTACTTTTTGCTATTAACATAGTCTTCAATTGTCAGAAATCTTATCAGCATTTTATATATATCATCATTATTATCTCATCTTCTATAATTTACTTAATTATAAGGTAAATATAAGATTGAATGATGATGATTCTATTAATATGCTCAGAAGAATAATTTTACTTTCAATTTTGGTTTTAAGTTTTATACCTATTGATTATTATCATCATTATCTATCTACTTCTTCTGCTAATGCATCATATGAACCGGTACTCAGTTATTCAACTGATGACGGAATACCGTCTATTATTGGTGATCCTGCATTAAAAGTAGAAGAAGTTGCAAGAGGATTGGATCTACCTACTACTATGGCTTTTCTGGGTGATAATGATATACTAGTTTTGGAGAAGGACAAGGGGACAGTTCAGAGAATAGTTAATGGTAAGATGCTGCCAGAACCACTGCTCGATGTTAACGTTGCGACTTCTGTTGAAAGATGTATGTGTGGAATTGCTGTATCATCACATAGTTATAGTGGTGGTGGTGGTGTGGTGGCACTGGCTTAAGAACATATGTTTTCTTATATTACACTGAAGCAGAACTAACAGATAGCGAGGATATTATTGAAGGAAAAGCTCCACTAGGCAACCGACTTTATAGATATGAATTAGTAAATAATAAATTAATAAATCCTGTACTTCTTCTAGACCTTCCAGCTATACCTGGTCCCCGTCATAATGGTGGTGCTATTATGATTGGACCTGATAATAACCTCTATGTTCCTATTGGAGATGTAGATGGAACTGGTATGGGAGAAGCTTTCGAAACTAAAGCTCAGAATTATGTTGATGGAGTAGAACCTGATGGAAGAGGTGGAATACTTAGGATTACTCAGGATGGTCAACCTGTAGGTGGTGGTGATGGTGGTATTCTTGGTAATACACATCCACTTAACCTATACTATGCATATGGAATACGAAACAGCTTTGGATTTGATTTTGATCCTGTAACTGGGAATATATGGGATACCGAGAATGGTCCAGGCGATGGTCCAGGCGAGGGAGATGAGATTAATTTGGTAGAACCTGGATTTAACAGTGGATGGCAAGAGATACATGGCATGGCTTCTAGCACTGCTGGGTTTGATCTACAAGAGGACATAGTAGATTTTGAAGGAAAAGGCAAGTACAGTGATCCTCAATTTGCATGGGTAAATACCGTTGGTCCTACTGCATTAACGTTTCTTAATTCCGATAAATTAGGAATGCAATATGTAAATGACATGTTTGTAGGAGATGTCCATAACGGATGGATATACCATTTTGACTTGCATGAAGATAGAACAGCTCTAATTCTTGATGGTTTGCTGGCTGACAAAGTGGCGCACACAGATTCTGAACTAGAAGAACATGCTAGTGTAATATTTGGTGAAGGTTTTGGAGGAATTACAGATCTTGAAGTTGGTCCAGATGGGTATCTATATGTTGTTTCAATCGGTCAAGGTGCAATATACAGAATAGTAGCTGGAGTCAATGGTGGTAGCGGAGTAACAACAGACATAGATGATGATGAGCAAGGAGAAGATAATGTTGAATCAGAAGAAGATAACATCAGTAGTAATGATGAGGGTGAAGCTGATGAAGATGGCAACTTAGATGTTGATGAAGGCGGCGGTGCAGAGGGTGACACAGCAGAAGCAGAATAACATAATTTTGTGGCCGTATAATTAGAAAGAGCATATTATCAATAAGTAATGTATGAACAGAGGAAGCTAATCACGTAAGACGTGTATTCTAAAGGAAGTATTGCCCATAGGATTAGTATACTGGCACTTGGAATTGTAGTGCTCACCTTAGGTCTTCTACAATCACCTATGCTCTGGCAACATTCCAATGTGGCTATGATCACAGTCTGAACAATTCCAGTCTAATTAGAGACCAAATAAGTAAATATTGTAATAATGAAATTCAAGAGACATACATTAATTTGAGAGTAGCGGTCTGATAACAGTCGGCTTTGGAATAATTTTCATAGTTATAGAATTGATATAAACTGGAATTGGTGATGTTGGCATATGGCTTATAATAACAAGAAGGAGAAGAACAATCATAAGAAGAGAAAGAACAGAAGCACCATCAGCAGGAGTGAGCATAGAAATGAAGAATAATAGAAAAATAGAAGAAGACAACTGGTTCACACCTAAGAAGGTACTGGCCTATTCTATAATTATAGGATTGGTTAGCGGTACACTCTCTATATTCATAAATTCGTTAATAGTACTTTCTGTTGGAGCGTTTGTATTTGCGTCAATTACAATATGGTACATCTTTGGTGATAAATTTCATACATGGGAAGAGAAAAGAAGAACAAAAGAGAAATATTTTCTTTGATTGTATTTCTTCGCCTTTAATGTGACACAAGATATACACTACATAAAACAATACTAATGTAGAGCCTATGGAAATGGCATGGGATTATCAAAGGGTAATTCTATAGGTACATCATCATCAGATGAATAATTATCGTCTATCATGATGTCTTCTTCTAATCCTGTTCCTGCGGTATCATCATTGCTTTGTTGTTCCTCGTCTTCCCCCTCTATATCTTGTTTCGCTGTATTATCATCTGCGTCTTCCTCAATTTCTTCTGTTTCCATCGGCTCTAATTCCTGCTTGATAGCTTTATCATCATCTGCGTCTTCCTCAATTTCTTCTGTTTCCATCGGCTCTAATTCCTGCTTGATCGCTTTATCATCATCTGCGTCTTCCTCAATTTCTTCTGTTTCCATCGGCTCTAATTCCTGCTTGATAGCTTTATCTTCAAATTCCGTATCTTTCATCTCTGAAGCAGTAGCAGCCGGTATAGGCGTAAATACTTGACTAAAGATTATTAAGCCAACTATCAATACTCCTACTAGAAGAAGATGGATAACAAACAGTCTTGGTTGCAATGTCGTGTATTTCTTTGTGTTTGTTACTCGTATATTTGAATTAAAGATTATAATGACGTACATTTATTTCATGACATTCTACTAGAGAGATAATATATCGAGGTAAAATAGGAAAAGAAATAAAAGAAAATTCTAGAATATTCTTGACTAAGGAATGATATTAAATAATCTACTTTACTTCCAATAATATTGTAGCAGAAGACACTATAAAGTTTGTATTAGAGAAACAACAGTTTTAGTCAAAAGAGAAGCAAAAGTCATAATATTCAGAAGATTAAGACAATGATAAAGAGTCTAAAGAACCTGACTATTATGATGAAAATACCGAATTATAAGAGGAACAGGAAAAGGAAAAAGGCGGAATAACAACCATATTTGTTGTCCTTTTGATCTAACTTGGGAGGAGATTTTCCTTTAGATAAATCTATGTTACTGCTTTAGAGCGCCTGCGCTCCAAGAACGGACTTCTATTCACATGGGTAGCGTTATGCATTTTCAAAACTCTTCTATCAGGATTTAACTACGCTAATAGATATTTAGCTATTTTGATTTGTGCATATGTTCCGATGTTCATCTCTACATTGGCTTATAATCGTAAAACATATGTTTGGTAGACTATGATCCATCGACTTGCAACTTACTGGACAATAGAAAAGTAAGACATGAGATTCGTTGTGACGATTAGAATTGTTTTATGCATTCCAAATTGTAGATTTTACCATCTCATACAAATAAATATGGTGGCTATTTCATAAATTAAAATTTTTCATTTATTTATTTATCATGGTGTTCCTGAGTATAGGTGAGAGAGTGAATGTTTAAAGATGGCTGTCAAAAATAAAATCGCTCTTGTAACAGGAGCCAATAGAGGTCTTGGATTTGAAACCTGTCGTCAGTTAGCACAATTAGGCCTTACTGTCATATTAAGTGCTCGAGATCTCGCCAAAGGCCAGACAGCTGCAAAAATATTAATTGGTAAAGGATTGGACGTAATATTTTATCAGCTTGATGTATCAGATCAAATTAATATTAGTAGGATAACACATCAAATAGAACAAGAATTTGGACAATTAGATGTGCTTGTCAATAATGCAGCAATTCTCTACGACACTTGGCAAAATGCTGTCGATGCAGACTTAGATGTCATCAATAGAGCATTAATAACCAATCTGTTTGGTCCTTGGAGATTATCCCAACTGTGTATACCTATAATGGAGAGAAACAAGTATGGACGCATTGTAAATGTGTCCAGTGGAGCAGGCTCTCTGAATTACATGGGTAGTGGAACACCAGCGTATAGTCTCTCCAAAGTGGCGCTGAATGCACTTACCCGAATTCTAGCAGCAGAGCTTCGTGGAACAGGAATTTTGGTCAATGCAATTGATCCCGGATGGGTGGCTACAGATTTGGGGGGTAGTGGAGGACGTCCTGTAGAAAATGGAGCGAAAGGAATAGTATGGGCTGCAACATTACCAGATAATGGTCCAAGCGGAGGATTTTTCTTTGATGGCAAGCCAGCTCCATGGTAACTAAACCTATTCTGAATTATACTACCCGTATCAGATAGACAACTATAATAGAGCCATGTAGAGGAAAATCGTATCGGATATGCGACTTTTCTCAAAACATAAGTAAAGAGAAATCTTTTTTGTCACCTTAACTGATAATAGATAATAATGAAGTCAAGAACCTGGAAATGGTGTATGTGCACCTAGGACTCTCTCTTGTTGGTTTTTTATTGCAAATCGCCCGATTTATTTTTTACATACAAATCAGAAGGATAGCAGTAAATAGTGAAAAATACCAGGGTAAAGTAAGCAGGGTCCATTATGAAAAATATTTTGTCCTCTATTAATTTAAGGAAAAAAGACACACACAAAAAATGGCAAGATCATTTCAATTAGATTTTATGTTACTCATGAATGGAAGCACTGCGCAAGTCTTGATTATGTTATTAATAAAACAAAGAGAAATATTTAAATTCCATGAATCTCACATTCAAAGAGTGTCTGCGTTCGTAAACTCAACGTAATTATGTATTATTTTGACGAATGTAGCAGTTTCCATTGTTCTTCTTTGAATTTACTTTCTGCTATAAATTCAGCATTTTGCTATATTTGTCAAATGGGTTTTGAATGTATTCCAAAAAAGTGAGTGAACAATGAATGGCAAAGAAAAAAATAAGTAGAAAAAAAGGTGAAGTAAAAATAATAGGTTCAAAAAGTTTTGACTATACTTTTTTAGACAATGATTTGTTGAACGTTAAATCTACTAATATTAGTCATAAAAAAGATGAAGATAATAGTAATCATGTTACTCAAAAGGACTCAAATATAACTAAAGATATTCAACGTATAAATAAAACTGATTCAGAGATCGCAAAGTCTCGCTATAAAGGAAGGATTACTGGCGGACAATCTAGACAAAGTCATTCGTCTGTTTATGAATAGTAGTAGTTATACAATATTAGATTTCATTTCTTTCAAAGACAGTAGAAAAAGAATGAAATTTGACTAACAGCAATTCTATGGTTGGAATCCCTGCTAAACTTCTTATCTCTTCTTTCCAGACTGACCTATACTAGAGATGGATGGGAGTGATATCTAACACAGGCAATCATTTTTTTGTAATCTCAAAAGGCCATTCTTTTTTATCTACATCGTATTTTTTCATATCGCATCAAATGTAGATCTTTTTCTCCATGATGTCTAGGTTCATCATTACGAACATCAAAAGGTATAGGATTTCGTACTCGAGCTAGTTCAATTACTTGTTGGCAGAAACAAAAAGAAATTAAGAATCTTTATCAACAAATTTCTTTATTAGTCATGAACACGCTCTTCGATCTATTTTTGCGTATTATCTAGTTATCCATTTCGTGAAATAATACTCAGAGAGATCGTTACAAAGGCAACAATATTTCAATCCATGTCCTTTTAGAAATCAAATCCATGTACAAAATAATTATAGTACTTCATTATTAAGAGTATAAATTCAGGCTGTAAAAGGGTCAAATCTATCCTGTTTCTCCTCCCCCCACTGAACCTGAAGAATTAGTTCAAATCATTACTACAAATCAGTGCTAATTTGCAAAATTCGAAATGTATTTCTTATAAATATACATTATAATTAAACAATGAAAAGTTGTAAAAAAACTTGGTTATGAATGAATTATTGTGCCATTAGACGAATTCAAAAAGAGTTTGTTAGCATAATGACTATTGGTGAAATTGAACATACTTAAGATTGAGCTTGCTTTCTCATCAAATGATTGGTCTCCTATATGCCCTAGCTGCCAGTTATCTTCAATGAACCGTAAAATTGATGTCTGGTCTATTATTTGATGATCTACATAATTCTCTTTTGCAAAGGGAGATATAATTAACAGAGGCATGCGCCCACCATAACCACAACGATCTTGGTAGGCACCTGCAGGAGCCATACCACAAAGACCTTCATCTCCAAGTAATGCATCATATTTTGGGTCACTTGATTGACTTGTTATTGGTGGCATAACATGATCATACCATCCCCCGGTATCGTCATATGCAATTATAACTGCAGTATTGTTCCATTCAGGTAGTTTCTGCAATCTGTTTAATGTATTTACTAAAAATATCTGCTCATCAATTGGATCAGAAGCTCTTGCATGCCCTGTCTGGTAATAGGGAGCCTTAAGGAAACTTACTGAAGGTAAGTTTCCTGACTCTACGGCATTCCAGAAATCGGACAAATCATATTGATGATTTGCTTGGTCTGTTTTGCCTATCGTATTTATTGATGTAGGTGGAAGATGGTGAGGATTAGCAGTTGAATTATAATATTGAAATGGTTCGTGATGAACTACATAATCTGTAATATTATTGCCTGCAATATTTACATGAGCTGATTCACATATAGCCTTTCCTTCCTGTGTTATGGCAGATGGCTTAAAGCCACCTGAAAACCAACCCCATGTAATTTCTTTTTCATTTAAAAGATCACCTATGTTCTTTCCTTTCATAGATATTTTAGTTCCATTAGAACAGTCATCAAACAACGAGTCTAAGTCTCCGATTAAAGTACCGCTAGATGTTTCTCCTTCTATATTTTCTGGTACAACACCATGTGTTTGACCAGATATAAGATTGATGTGTCCTGGTAATGATGGACCAATAAGCGTGCTATGAAAGTTATCGCTCATTGCAAAGTGTTGAGCATAGTTCCATAATGCTGTAACAGTATTACCATCAAAATAACCCATAACCTGATTCGGATTACAATTATCCCTTATTATTCCACTTGATTCTACGAACTTATCCATCAGGCCACCGTTATATGATTTTTGTATTGCAGTATAGGTATGATTATTGTCACAGGATGCAACCGTCTTAGCGTCTTGTTTATCCATTCTAAAAGGGTCAACGAAATTAGTATTATTATTCAAAAGTGCTTTAGTTAGACCATTTATTGAAGGTGTATCGGGTAAAGCCAAAAATGAGGGCTCTCCAGGAGAATTTTTAGCATAAGGATATGTACCAAAATAATGATCAAAAGAAATATTTTCCTGAAATATTACTATCAGATGTTTAATAGGTGTGCTGGTGGTGGTGGTAATAACAGTATTAGCAGCACTTGAATTAGTTTCTGCCACGACTGATTGTATACTGATAGGACTTAATGCTACTGCTTCAAGAGCGCTTCCTACCAATAATATAATGGTTGCAAATGATAGCGTACTTGGGATTAAGTTTCTTTTGTTCATTTAAGACTTTTATAATAAGGCCTTATTTAAGAATTGGAATTGGAAGCCACGGTTCACAGCTAGAGAAGATAATTACATTATAGTACAGAATGGATTTCCTAATAGTAATATGAGGCAATTATATCCAGCATTTCCTCGAGCCTATACATGTAGATAGAGAAATCCAAATATAGAAATTATCAGAACACTTTTGTATGCAGGAACTAATCCTGACGGGAGTCATTGCGATATTTCTGCTTTTTAGTGGGCTCATTTCTCTTCGGTAGATCGGCTTATTCCTAATTTCGTTGGGCATCAGAATACTTTGCATCGGTATCTTTAGCATATCTTTTAAGAAAGACTAAAGAGTCGCTATTATCAGCTCTACGGCTTTTTTAGAGGCTCATCGAATACTCTAGCGGGTTTATGTGCTTCATGTTCATCCTCTTCCTCTTCTTCGACTTCGCCCCCATGTACTTTTCCTCTTTTGTACCGTCTTCTTCTATCTCTATCTTTCTTATTGACCAATTTATTCTGATCTTCTATCCCTTACTGAAGGATTATCTGAGCGTATTGCTTGAGTATGTTATGTGTTCATATATTGAATTACTTTGAAACCAACTACTGTGTTCTTTGTGTTCTCTTTATTGGTAACATTCTGACACTTTAACCGTCAGTATAGATTCGTAGTCTACTGTGTATTATAACTTAACTCCGCTAATTTGGGTGATGTGCAATTGCCGTGTAATGAAATGTAATACACGTGTATAGCGCTCGCTTTGCTCCTACGCTAAATACCACAAATTAATAAAACTTGTCGTCAATTTGACTTTTTTGTAAGCCATGAATGATTGTATAATCTCTTTTTCACTAAGATCTTGATAATCGTCAAGTAGTTTACCCGAGGACATCTTATATACAGTAGCAACCAAGAAAAATATTTGACACTAGATAAAGAAGATCAGAAGAAATTGATTCACAGCTAACAAAAGGTGACAACTTACTCAGGATTCAACGTTGGGCTTTCAGAGATAAAAGATACCACATTATATCTGCCTATGCGCCAATTATGATCCTTTTATTTTTTGGGCTTCTCAATAATGTATAGATAAAGTTAAAAGATTTATGGTCATTCCAATTTGATAAGCGTTCCAACTTTCGGATTACTATATAGCAAATATGGAGACTGAGCAGTAGACATGTTTATCAATTTTCTATATAACGGCAATCAGCCTTCCATACTTGAAAAACCAAGATACAAATAATCGTATCGTCAATAATCTATAGATGATTAGAATAAGCGCTCTATATGCAATAGCAATCACTACATTAACAACAGCCGTCGTTATTACAGGTGCATTGTTGGTTAGCTATGAGGAAAATCAAGTTATGGCATATCCTAGAGGCTATGAGAAAGGAAATTACACTTTTGGAACAATATCTAGTATACAAAATGATGAGAGTGGCAATCCAGCTTGGGTGGTCTCAGGTCATTGGAAGGCTAATTTATTGAGCAATCAGTCTAACGTTAGCAGTCAATCGTCTTCAGGTCCTACGTTTAATGCATCCGTTGAGATGATAATGCTGAATGGAACGGCAGCTCACACTCATACTATTACTAATTTTGTTCTAGCAAATACATCGATGCCAAACAATATGACAAGAATATTTAATGGAACGTCCACAGCAAGTATGAGAGAAGGTCCAGTTACAGACATACCGACTGGCATAAGCATTCTAAGAGATAAAGTGATAAGTATTTGGCTTGATCCTTCAAAGATAAATAATCACTTTGGAAATACACCAATCTATGGCACAGTTATGAATGAGCCTGGAGATAGACAAGGTTATTCAAAGGGCAATAATACTCAAATGGAAAGTAAGATTTGGGCAAAATAATAAAGACGTAAATAGATAGATAGCAGATAGATTAACTTAATAATATTTTCTTATTTTTTCTTACAAAATAATATTATATTCTTAAGAACGTATTTGAAGGAAAATCGGGATTTGCTGGACGTGTCTTAGGTTGTCTTTGGTCAATTCTCCTCATTCATGCTATAGATATTACCGATATTCTGAAAATATTTGTTTTTCAATGATCTCACTGGATTAGCAAATTCAGATCGAGAAGTTCCACAAGATAACAAGCAATGAAATTCTAAAGAATAAAACTTGAAATTTAATTTTTGCGTTGTCTGTTCGCTGCTTAATGTTATATTATGCCATAATCATTTAAATAAAACAACTTTAATTTGAACGCATATGACCAGAAGGGTTAGCATTAGATCAGCTGTTACTTTGTTAGCAATTATCCTTTGTTTTGCAATAACAAACAGCATCATCACTTCATCAGTTTATGCACAACAACCGCAATACTCTTTTGTTACAAAATGGGGTTCAAATGGCATTAGTTTTGGTGAGTTCTCGCAACCATTAGAAATAGCAATAGACTCGGCAGGAAATGTTTACGTGACAGATTTCACTAGTGTGTCGAATAAAGTACAAAAGTTCACAAGTAATGGTACATTCATCACATCTTGGGGATCGTTAGGATTTGGAAATGGATACTTTTCTAACCCATCTGGCTTGGCCGTCGACTCCTCATCAAATGTCTATATTGCAGATTTTGGTAACCCGGCTACAGCGGTCCAGAAGTTCACAAGTAATGGTACATTCATCACATCTTGGGGCTCCACAGGTTTAGGAGATGGGCAATTTATAAATCCATCTGGCTTGGCTGTTGATTCATCAGGCAATGTATATGTTGGTGATTTTGGAGAAAATAACCGCGTACAAAAATTCGACAGCAATGGTGACTTCATAACAAACTGGGGGACTCCTGGCACTGGTGATGGGCAATTCATCACACCTGCAGATATAGCTGTAGACTCAACAGGTAATGTGTATGTAGCAGATAGTGGAAACAACAGAGTACAAAAATTTGATAGCAATGGTAAATTTATTACTAAATGGGGGGCTCCTGGCACTGGTGATGGGCAATTCGCTAGTCCTAGTGGCATAACTGTAGATTCTTCAGATAATCTTTATGTCACAGATGTTGGCAATGATCGTATACAAAAATTTGATAGCAATGGTAAATTTATTACTAAATGGGGTTCCAGCGGTAGTAATGACGGCCAATTCCTAGATCCATTAGGTATTGCAATAGACTCAACTGGTAATGTGTATGTAGTAGATAGCGGAAATAGCCGCATACAAGTATTCGCTCAATCCTAGAATTCAAGGTGATTTTATACAATAATCTATGAATTTGTCTGTAATCACTTAAATGCAACATTAAACAATAAGTACAAATTCGTTTTACTTAATAATCTAAAATAATAAGATTTCCATACTCATGTACTTTTTAGTAAATTAATGTATATTAATAGTAAAATAGCAGTGAAAAACTAATAACTATTTATTTTCTAATTCATGTTCTTTTCAATCATGTTCAAGTTCCTCAAATCACTTAATGTCATGCTACTAACTGTTTCGATACTAATGTCACTTTCTATCTACTTCAAAAGTATATGTCTCTCCGTGATGCAGATAGTGGATACGGTCTTCAAGCCCTGCCTCCTTAACTTCGTGCTGAAAATCTTCAAGTGGTGACTTAGAACCTATCCCAAAAATAGATAGACATATAGCTTGAAGATAATCTGCTTATAGATGTGACTATAAGAAAAAGAAACATCTTCCAACCATTAGAAAGATTCCAGATGATTTATGGGATGAGATCAAACTAATACTTCCATCAGAAAAACTAGATAAAACTGTAGGACGTCCAGTTGTACCATTTAGAAAAGTATTAGATGGCATTCTCTATGTTTTAAGAACTGGATGTCAGTGGAAGATGTTGCCTGAGGAGTCTGGTTCTGGTTCTACATGTCATAGACGATTTCAGGAATGGACAGTGTCTAAAGTATTTCACAAATTGTGGGTTAGGCTGTTGGAAGTATATGATGATCTCAGAGGTATTAGCTGGATTTGGCAGTCACTTGACAGTGTGTCTATAAAGGCACCTTTAGGGGGGACATGACAGGCCCAAATCCAACTGATAGAGGCAAACTAGGAACAAAGCGTCATGTACTAACAGACAAGAAAGGTATTCCATTATCTATGTTGTTATCACTGCTGCAAATACACATGATATGAAGGCTGCAATAAAGACAATAGATGGTATTTTGGTAAAAAGAAGAAGAAAGAAGAATCTTCTTCACAGAAACAGAACCTGTGTCTTGACAAAGGATATGATTTTCAGGAGATAGAACATGAGTCTATCAAAAGATACTATATACCACACATACGTCAGAGAGGAGAAGATAATAGCTTGAATAAGAATAATGATGGATTTCATGTGAGTAGAAGATGGGTTGTTGAAAGAACAAACTCATGGCATAACAGATTCAGGAAACTACTTGTAAGATATGAAAAGAAAGCAGAGAACTACCTTGGATTGGTACAATTAGCTTGTTGCATTATAGTATCCAGGAGGATAATTTTGGGATAGGCTCTTAAATACATCGTAGTCATTGTAGTGGATAGGAATAGCCTTCTTTGGATTAATTATATTAAACATTTCAAGACCCTCCCTAGCATCCATAGTAACTAAGATTCCCATGACTCTAGTTCCACCAAGATGTAATAATGCTAAGTTAATGTCAGAGTAGCGTTTAGGAATTTCTTTGATATCATCAAAGACTAGCGTATCGCCTGTAATATACACCCTAATTAGATGATGACTGCGACCATCTACTTCTTTGATCTTAAAGTCAAGAATACTACCCATAACTTGAGGAAGAAACATTGCAACTGGAAGCGGACCATGTCGTCCTGGAGTTGCTGTGATCTGAAGCTGTACATCACCTTTAACAAATGAAATGCTTTCCCACTTGTCTAACTGCTGAGGATTAGTAAATCCTCTAAGGCTCAACTCTTCTGTTGCATGGGGAGTAGTAACAATAGGCAATGACTTATCCAATTCGCGTACTGCAACCTGATCAAAGTGATCTCCATGGAAATGTGAGAGAATAACAAGATCCAGTGGAGGTAACTGCTCGATGTTCACAGCTGGATTTGTAAGCCGTTTAGTATACAATCCAAATCCGAGATTGACTTTCTCATGCATATGAATGAAGGTCGGATCTGTTAGGATTGTAAACCCTGCATAGCGAATAAGCATTGTTGCATTTCCGATAAAGAATATTGTTCCCTTATTTGGTTGTGTAAAAGATGATGATGATGTATTGATGGAGGAAGAAGAAGTTGTTGGAAGTATAATTTCTTTTGTCGTTCTAAACATGATAGTCCAAACTTAAGTCCTATCATTATAGATATTATTAATTGTAGAAGAATACTATTAGTTATGCACTTCACTTCTGGCCGGAATAGTCATATAGATTTCATAAAGAATGCATAGAACAAACTACAAAAAGTAAAAGTTGAAGATTGCAACTTATTGTTATTATTTCTTACACACGCTAATCTGCGTTAAAGCAAAATAGCAGCTTGTTATCTACACATAATATAATCATGTTTAAAAAAACAAAAGACCAAGAAACAAAAGAGACTCTCTACTCCGAGGAGACTGTTAAAGATTATCAGGAACAAATAATTCAAACTTATAGAAATGTTATAGACAACTATTTAGAATCGCAAAAACAAATTCTTGATTCATTGCAGTTATCTTGGTCTCCAATTATATACAATATTTATGGAAAAGTTGGATTTTGGAACTATTATTGGTGGTGGATTAATCCACTGAAAATGATGTCAGAGGCATATAGAAGAATAATAGATAACAGCTTTGCAGAACGTAATAGCCTCAACTAGACTAGCAGACTAGCAGATAATAGACTCTTTTTCTATATATTATAACTGAGATGGTATTTACAGGCAGTGAGAGAGAGAAAGTTAGGTATTTGATCTCAACAACTATATGAAATACCTCCACTTGTCAAATGGTAAAAACTCATAGATAAGATGCAAATGTATACTTACAATATTTAAATTAGATGTTTTCTGTTATACAGTAACATCATGTAAAAACTAAATCAGACTGACATTATGAAACAAAAATTCATCTTGGAATTAAATGGTGCCCTCGCCATGGAAAATGCAGGAATAGAGCGATTGCAAGTGCGAATTGCAGAAGTTAGCTTACAGGAGGCGAAGCAACAATTGCAACACCATCAACAAGAAAGTATAGAGCACCAAAAAAAGTTTCAGCATTTAATCTCTAGCATAGGTGGATCTCCTACTCAAGAGAGATTAGGATTGCCATTGCCCTCTTTCCACAGACTATAAGGGAAATGATGAATGATTCTATGACTGAGCAAGAATGGGAATTAAAAAAGGCTGAAGAAGACATGATCGTAGAAAATGCAGAAGTCACGTGTTATCTTATGTTGATACAAAAAGCTCAGATGGCAGGAGGTGTATTTTTGAACGCAGTAGATCCATTATCACAGAACATGAAAGATGAGGAGCATATGGTCGATTGGATCAAGACTAATTCACCTGGAATGCTTGCTCAGTTATGGCCAAAGATACAGTCAGCAGTTGCTACTTCTTCATCATCTTGAAAGCATTAGTATATCATGGGCCAAGGGATGTTCAAATAGATGATAAACCTCAACCTACTATACAACATCCTGAAGATGTAATATTACGTATTACTTCAACTGCTATTTGCAGTTCTGATTTGCATCTTTATCATGGTACTGTACCTAGGATGCAACCAGGACAAACGCTAGGACACGAATTTATGGGAATAGTAGAAGAAACAGGACCAGAAGTACATGAAGTACAAGTAGGAGATAAAGTAATAATTCCATTTAATATCAATTGCGGTCGTTGTTGGTGGTGTAGAAATAACTTGTGGTCTCAATGTGATAGATCTAATCCTAAAGGAGATTTAGGAGCAGCATATGGTTATACTCAACTTCTTGGAGGATATGATGGAGGCCAAGCTGAATTTGTACGAGTTCCATTTGCAAATGCGGAGGCAACACTGAAGGTTCCAGACAGTATTAAAACCGATGAACAGGTATTGTTCCTTAGCGATATACTTCCAACTGGTTATTTTGGTGCTGATATTGCTAATGTACAGCCAGGAGATGATGTAGCAGTATTTGGTGCAGGACCAGTTGGTTACTTTGCAGTTATGAGTTCGTTTTTACGTGGAGCTGCCAGAGTATTTTCAGTTGATCATTGGCCTAGTCGTTTAAAGAAGACAAAAGAGTTGGGAGCTGAGATTATCAATTTTGATAAAGAAGATCCAGTCGATATAATAAAAAAGAAACTAATCGAAAAGGAGCAATATGTATAGACGCTGTTGGATATGAAGCAGTAGGACATATGGCAGGTAACGTTAGTGGTAATGGTGGTAATGGTAGTCGTAGTCGTCATGGCAAAGGTAGTAGTAGCAATAATAATAATACCAACAACAACAAAGGTTATGATCATTCCAAAGTATCTAATCCTGCTTATGAGCCAGGTAATCCATTGCAGGTAATTACCTGGATGTGTCAAACTGCAAAAAAATATTCAACTATATAAATACCAGGAGTATATGGATCTGCCTATGACCAATTCCCACTTGGACTATTGTTTAATCGTAACATCCAAATCCAAATGGGTCAGTGTCCTGTCAAAAAATATAATGAACAATTACTTCATCTTATTGAAACAGGACGAATAGATGCAACGAAGATTATAAGCCATACTATGAGACTTGACGAAGCACCTAAAGGATATAAGAGTTTTGATAAGAAAGAAGATGTAACTAAAATTGTACACAAACCAAAATAAGAATAAATTATCTGAAAAGAGTTATTTTTGATTGTATTATGTAAAATCAGATGTACATATAATCAAGCGAGCCAAAAACCTAAAATATATTATATGTGAAAAAGACCAGAGATAATAATAATCACAATGATAATAGCAGCGGGTTAGTAGCATTCTCCAAGAGCAATTAGATGTGTATATATGATGCTGATGTACATAAAATTATGGTATCTTTATTTAGGAAGCCTTAGAAAAAATCATTCAATGTACGACGAATGAGAGAACGAGTTGGAGGGAGGAGTAATATGACAAGCCGCTCTCCTGACGCCGCAAACAGGCGCCCCCGCCTCCGCTCCGCCGAGATCGACGAGCTCCTTTCGATGACGCTGATTGGAACTTGGCCACGCTCGACAAAGACGGGGGTATTCACCTTCTGCCCATGTAGTTCCTGCGGATTGGTAACGACATCTGCATTCCGATTTCTCGCTGCACACACAAGTACAGAAACCTCCTGGCTAGACCATGCGTGTCTGTGATGATCGACGTGTCTCGGGCGGGCTTGAATCTCAAAGGAGTGTTAATCAGGGGTAGGGTGGAACTCGTCGAAGGAGAGGATGAGGCGCGGCGGATCAATCGTTTGATCCATTTGAAGTACGTGACCCCAGATGCGCTAACTAACGCCAGCGTCGCTTCCTACCTTTCGGAAGGCGACGACGTAACTGTGAAGGTACACATGGACCATGTGATCAGCTGGAACCTGGACGACTCGAAGGCGGGGAAGGCCCCATGTGTTGGCGGCTGGTTCCGTCCACTCGACGGCTAGGGGAGAAGTAGCAGACCCTTGGCAAATCCAGATGTTGTAAATATCTCCTAAGTTGGTATTTATACTCAATGGATAACGTTAACCACAAAGGTAATTTCTCAGAAGTAACAATAAAATTATTATTGTTGCAGCCACACTTCGCTATAGCTAAAATGGAACAGCCTAGAAAAAGTCAGCTTTCTTTGGTAAGAGGTACATTTGAGCATAGCAATGAAACACCATTCAGTTTTATTGAGCCAATCTGACTTCCAGTTGCTCCGCCTGCGCCACTTATTGATAGCCTAGGCCCGGATAAGTTTATCTGTGGTCAAGGAAAAGACATAGTTTTAGATTTTAATGCTACTGAAGGTGATATTAGATCAAATTACTGGGAATCTGCTACCACTAATAACATAACAGGCGAACAAATGGTTAATGGTAGTTCCATTATTATTATTATTGGTGCTACAATTACGAAGGGTATCAATGATAACAATAATAACAATTACAACAATACAATATATTAAATTAAATGGGACAAGAGTTCTTGAAACAAGTAGAGATATCCTGACAGTTCAATAGCAGTCTGCTAAAGTAACTATTCATTTTCCTTTTCATTAAATGCAGTTAATTTGACTTTGGCTTTCATTCTTCCTGGAAGGGTAGAGAGGCCAATACAGGCGGCAATTTTCTTAATAGATTTTTTATCCTGTGACTTTAAGATCTGTCTATATCTTATAAAGAACCGTTTTGCACTGTTTGGCTTTCTTGTATAAATTATAGATAATGCCAAAAGCAGCTGCTCTCTATGACTAAGATCTCTAATATCTTTGTCCATGATCGTATGGAACACAGTTTCTAGATCGGCAGTGAGCGCTATTTCCGACATCTCTTTTTTCGCATGAGCGAGGATCTTGTATTCCTGTTTCTTAATTAATCCTGCGAAAGTCAAAGGTTTTACTGGAGAACAAATGCTTTCTGGAATTATTTCCGACTTACAACCAACTCTTACAAAATTTTGAATTTGATCCTTATTGATGTTTTCTGTGTAGAATAGCGTGGGAAATTCCAAAAATGATGAAAGGACTCCTTCTCTGAGTCCACGGGTACTTATTACGATCTTTCCAAAGGCAAGTTTCCGCATTAGCATATTAATTACACATGAACCTGCAGTAATTGTTTCTGCTCTGTTACTACCAATAGCATCAATTCTTGCTATCTGACGTGGTGTCATATTGAAAAGTCTTCTACTAATACATTCAATTGACTGATAGTCAATCTTATAATTATGAATCTTATTAAGAGCATAGTTTTTGATCTCTTGATCATATCCTGCTATAGATCTCAATGTACCTCCAACACCGATAAGCGTAGCCTCAGTAAGCTTGCCGAGTTCTTTACTGCTAGGAAGAGTTTTGAGTATGTGACTCTGCATTCTCACATAATTCTTCGTAGAATATGTGCCGTCTTCTCTACTGTAAATTTGTGACAGCCTTAGTGAACCTAAAGGCAATGACATGAATTGCTTAATCCTATAATTTTCTGTATATACTATCTCCAGACTACCACCGCCAAGGTCAAAAAAGACAGCAGTTGGAATACATGTAGATTTTATTGCTCCTAAGTAAGAAAAGAGTGCCTCTTCCTTTCCAGATAATACTCTAAATTGGAATCTTGTCTTTTGATAAACTTCTCTGAGAAAATCATCTTTATTAGCTGCTTCTCTAACTGCGCTTGTTGCCACAGCTACAACATAATTTATCGACTGAAAATTTATTTTATCGCGGAACAATTTTAAAGCATTGATTGTGCTATTTATCGATTCTCTACTTAGAAGGCCTGTCTCTCTTAGGTTTGCGCCTAATCTGACTCTTATTCCTTGTTGTTCATATGCTTTGTAAGAGTTATCAGGATTTACATAGTAATTAACTAATTTAATTGAATTGAAACCAAGATCTACTACTGATATTTTCAAAGTTTTATGTATAACCCCGTCTATGGCTTTAATATCAGATATAAGCTATAGTGACTGCTTCTCATATTTTTATTTATTGTATATAGATAATGTAGTTCACTTTGACAACATATTCCTCAACAGTTTTGGTGTTAACAACCATCTCAATTCACCCTGAAACTTTGGTGTTGAAGAAACTATTCTAATCCTTGCCAAGCCTGTTTTCTTTAGATCTATTCTTCCACCATTATTTCCTTCAAATATCATTTCACTTATCATCCCGCTAAGATAGGGTTCATGACCTACAACAAGTACTGACGATTGCTGTTTGAGTTGTAATAGTTTATTATAAAGATCCAACCGATTACCCTCAGGTGACAATTCAGCCCAATCCTGCATTTTCTTTTCGATCTTGAATGTCTTGGCTACTATTGATGCAGTTTGATGCGCACGCTTTAACGGACTACTGATAACAATATCAAGTTTTATTCCTAGATCCTTCAGTGACTTTGCTATGTCAGAGACCTCTTTTTGACCTGCCGCAGTAAGTGACCGTTGGAAATCGCCTCTTCCAGCGGATACCCTTTGTCCGGCTTCACCATGTCGTAGAATGAATAGATCCAATTATTATCGCTACTACAACTAGGTAATTATCATGTGATAAATATGTATTCTCTCTAAACTCACTTTACTTGTAATGAATTGTTATCATATGTAAATAGCAGAGGAATATAATAAATCTGCAAATAGTTTTTTAAACGGTTGAATGTTTATATAAAGAAGGACTATAATTACTATATAATTCCATATTGCTAAATACTACTATATGTTTTATTGCGACAAATCACTTTAGGGTGCCAGTTATAGTGAATTAAGAAAATAGATGTCAAAAAAAAGTTTACTCATGTATAATGAAAATCAGGATATATTATATAGAGATTCAAAGTGTTGCCCATAAAAAGAAGAAGGGAGAATAGGAAGCACATTTGATTTTTGAGAACAACAATGATGAAGTAAACAACGGTGTTAGTCAATATATAATAGAAGGATGTCTTCATCTTGGAGCAAACCTAATTGCTACTACAGAGCCAGAGAACTATTTTTCATACTTTGAACTTGATAGGCATTATCATAAATTTATGACAGGAAATTGGAATGCGTGAAAAGAAATTTGAAGTAAGTGGTAAACTCATTGTAGTCGAGGGCATAGATGGATCTGGAAAATCAACACAGATTCGACTTGTTGAGAAGTGGTTAAAGTTCAAGTTGCTACCTGTTTTCTTGACCGAATGGAATTCGTCTGAAACAGTGAAAGAAATAACATCTAAAGGTAAGAAAAAGGGTACGCTTACGCCCACTACATTTTCTCTTCTCCATGCAACAGATTTTGCTGATCGATATGAGAGAAATATTTTCCCTTTACTCCGTGCAGGTTATGTGGTGTTAGCTGATAGATATGTATATACTGCTTATACTAGAGATATGGTTAGAGGCTGCAACCCTAAATGGGTTTGTAAAATCTACAACTTTGCTGTAAAGCCGGATATTGTATTTTATTTCAGGATACCAGTTGATAGTGCAATTGAAAGGATATTATCTGGTCGTCCTAAGTTAAAGTATTATGAAGCTGGTATGGATTTAAATTTAAGCAATGATCCATATGAAAGCTATAGAATCTTTCAAAGTAGGATCGTGGATGAATATGAATCTATGATTGGATCTGAAGCATTCACAGTAATAGATGGTAGAGCAGATATTGAAGAACAGCAACAATTAGTAAGACAAAAAATTATCGAAATACTGCAACCACAGCCAAAGACAATAAGACGGCACGTTATAGAGAGTACAACAAATGCAAAAAACCCTACATGATAAAGCATATTAGTTCCAGATCAATTAGGTACTATGGTAACGGGATATCGTATCTACAGGACACTGGAATCAAAGGTAGATTAATTGTTATAGAAGGTCCGGATGCTTCAGGTAGGAGTACACAAATTACAATGATAACTTCTAATCTTGAAGCAAATGGTCATGCTGTAGTGAATACTGGTTTGAGAAGATCAGAATTGATAGGCGAAGGAATACTTGAGGCAAAAAGAAATTTAATGCTCGGAAAGAGAACATTAAGTCTGTTTTATGCTGCGGACTTTGCCGATCAGCTTGAAAATAAGATAATACCCGCTTTGCGTGCTGGCTATATTGTCCTTGCTGATAGATATATCTATACCCTGATGGCAAGAGATGCAGTCAGAGGAATAAGTAGAAGATGGTCACACAATCTATTTGGTTTTGTTGTCAAGCCTGATTTAGTATATTATCTTGATGTCGATCCAAACGAGCTTGTGCATAGAGTCTTTCAAAAGAACTCGTCACTTGACTATTACGAATCAGGAGCAGACCTTAGGCTCTCAGAAGATATGTTAGAATCCTTTTTAAAATATCAAAGACTGATTGGAAAGGAATTTCAGAGAATGCAAAAACGATATGGCATTGTGCCTATAAACGGCAATCGAACAGTAGACCAAATTAATTCAGAATTGCAAGACAGAATCATCAAAGCTATTGATTCTAATATATTATGAGAGATGTATAAACTTGTACAAGATTTTAAAATTACATCTTATTGACATCCAGCAAGATCCAAATATTGCAGTTCCTATTAAAAAGAGGCAACTTTTCTAATGTTTCCATTATTAATGAGCAGATATGTAATCCGATCAAGCACCGTTTTAATCATTATAAGAAATAGAAAAAGAAAATATGTGAGGGTGAAAAGTCAGGGAAAAAGTATGTTGCTATGTGCTATGAGAAATATTGAGATACAATATAAAGATACAGAAAATAGCAATTAAATTGGATTCCTGACCTTGAGTTATTTTTGATTAACCATGAAATTTATTCTTATTATATCCTTGTATATTTTTCATCATGGTTAACGTTTGATCATAGAAACATATTCTTATATCATTACTCTAATCTTATTTACAAACGTCTGTGAGTATTACCATGGTTTTTATTTTTATCGACAAACTTATTATACAATTCCTGTCTCTCTTTCTCTTCTCTATATATCATCGAAGCATAATACTTGTCTTTTATTGAAGGTCTTATCCTTTTAATGTATTCTATTGTGATATCAATGTCACGAACAGCTCCTAGAATGTTTTGTACCTCTTCCAGATGATCTGAAATATTAGACAAATTTCCATTATTTTTAGAAGGTAATATTTCCAGTAAATAACGTAGCTTTTTACTATCTTTTCTCAATTCATGTAGTTCTTTCTGCTTTTTAGAATTGGCAACAACGACAGGAAATAGCTCCTCTATTCTGTTACTGATTTTATTTACAATCTTATTATATCGAAGCTGTAATTTGTTGTCTGATATATCATCTTCAGTAATTTGGGGTAATAGATTATCACTTAATCTTGATGCTATTTTTCTGGCATCTTTATATTTTTTATCTCTAGTACTCTTTAGCTTTTGAAGGTATCCTCTGTAATTAGGTATAGATTCTGAAGAATACTTTATCAGTCTGCCGTAAATAATATCAATATCTCTTATCTCACTGTTTATTTTGAATAGCTGCCTGTACTGGTCATGGTAATTGCGTATATCATAAGAATTACGAATCTTCTTAGGTAGTAACTTAAATGAAGCATCTAATCTTCTGATAGATGTTCTGACATCATGAATGCTTTCTTCAGTAGGGTTAACTAAGGAATCATTAACTCTATTTTTAACTCTTTGTTTATTTTGTTTAAACTTTTTCACAAAGGATTTTGAGGAAATAATATATTCTGTCATTTACTTTTTCATTGACTTATTGTTTTCAGAATTTATCAATCTTATCCCACCAAGCTTAACAGTATTAGCATCCTAATGTCTTGATAGAATTACTCAAAATTACAAGAGACGGATATTTATCTGAAGTATTCTCTACAGTTGAAAAAGTGACTGATAAGAAGCCCTTATCATTCTCACAATTCGCCAAAGATTATGCACAAGGTTTCAGATAACAATCTTTCCAATAGTTGCAAGGGTAATGATATCTACTTTTTTTACGATTAGGTTTGTATCCGCATTTATTCGAACCTTTCTTTACCACTAATGAAGTTGGTGTGAGTAAAGGTTTGGGCTTCAGAAAGTTTTTTTATTAAATAAGCTTATTATATTATTAAGAAAAGGTAACGGCAGTTTTATGAGAATCTTATTATAGAATGGATTTAAAGCATAACCGAATTGATAAATAAATTTTAAGCCATACTTTCTTGAACCTCTACTGAAAAAATCAATAACCGAATCACTGAAAATTCGGCTTTCTCGATTGTATCTGATAAGATCCACTTCGATTAATTCCTTCTATGTATCTTTTATAGATCTAAAGTAGATTTTTCAGTAAGACTTTTATAAGGTATTGTTCTTGATCAATCTAGTATAATGAAACATCATAATACAACATCTGGAGTTACTGGAGTGACTCCGGCGCGACTCCAGAGCAACCGTCACCGATACTATACGAGAGGCGTGCAGCGATGAAAACAAAAAAATGGAACTGCCCTAACTGTGAAATGTCTTCTAACAGACATTGGAACGTACAACGTCATATTCAGCGGCGACATAGGACAATGAGTGAACCTGTCAGCTGTGATACTACGCATTATCATAAAGATACAAATCTACAGAACCTCCGTTTTCCATTTGCTTATTTCCATGATACATCATTATCCTTTCTAGCCCGGAAAGAAAAACCACACAAAAACTTCTCAGATCTTCTTGAAGACCAAATTCTGCAACCTCTTCGTAAAGTGGTAGAGTATAAGAATTTAATTAGTCAACTTTCCACTATACAACCACAACAACAACAAAGGATTGTGCCTGGTGGTGACCGTGTTCTATATCCTAATGTGCCATCTATGACTTTTGATACCGAGGAATCTATTAACAATAATCTATCTGAAGAGTCTAGCCTTGATAATGAGAATGATTCTGGGATAGTCGGATATAGAGGTCATGTATGTGAAAAGTGCTCAATTATTAGCATTGATACTATATTTCGACATAAAGATGGAGAAAGTGGACAAGTTGAAACGACACATACATGTAATTCCAAAAGATTAGATAATGCTCAACTGGAACGGAATAAGGACAAGACAATCAATGACCTGTATGAGAAATTGCCTGAAGTCATGAAGAAAAAGGTGAACTCTTGGACCGAAAACTCTGCTTATTTGGTAGCTATTGAAATGCCACCAAATGTTGCTTTGAACAATTGTGTTGAGATAACGCCGAATAATGAAAACCATTGGGCTGCAAGAGCAATCAAAGATAAACAAACGATTCTCAATGATGAAGAGCTATCAGATTTCTTGCGCAAAGTAAGAAATACTACCTGTGCTTCTTTTAAAGTTATTTTACCGTCTTCGCAGCAACAACAACAAGAATCCTCAACCCGCCGCTATTTAATGATAATTATTGATAATGAAATCAAACTTTCGTTGGAACTATTATTACAATACATAGCAGATCTTTCGCGATAATGTACTATACAATCATAAAGATAATAAGGTAATATTTGAAACTCACATTAAGCTTATTCAGTTAAACAACATCTATACTGGTAGCCCCAACCGTATTCCTGAAGATGGAGTTGCAGGGCAATCACAGTTCTAATCTCTATGGTATCTTAATTTTTTCTTTATAGGTATATACAAACCAATGGTCTATAATAATTCCAATATGTTATCTGAATAACCATATTTGATGGGTTAGGTAATAATGAGAAAATACTTCTAAAATGCATAAATAATTCCCATTCTGGTTGGAACTAAAACTTTGTAGAAGTAGAATATAATGCGGATTTACAAATAATTAAGTAGACTTTCAATCGACCAAATAGCAAGTTGTTGTACTCATAATATTCAGTCTACCCTTGATTTGAAGCAGAAAAACAGTAGATTGTTCATCAAACGTTATAGTCATAGTCAGATATCATTATCTGATTCTGTTAATTGAAATGTTATAACTTATCTATTTAAAATAATAGCCAAACCAAAAAGATCATGAATTATAACAGAAATTTGTCTATAGTGATTCTAGTTCTGCTACCAAAACTTCGCAATCGATATTTTATAATATATACTAATAGGTTAAGCATCTATTAACAACCTGCCTTTTTTTACTTTGAGCTCCTTCATATTCTTCTTGCTCCTATGCATAGTGTTTATAACTCATCTCTATCTAACATAGAAGTTTTGTCAGTAGTTCTTATTGTGTGCTTAAGGCTTTCATACCATCCATAAACATCCAATATTGTATCTGTGTAACGTTCTACTACCAACTTATAGTCAGGTTGGTAATACTGGTTTAGTTTCTTATGTTCTTTTAAATCCTCAATTGCTTTATCTATCTCAGATTTATAGATTTTTAATATAATGAATTCTTTATCTTCTTCTTGTTGTTCTTCTTCAGGTAACACTTCGGAAATTCTGACCTGCTTGTTTTGTTTGTTTTTATCATTATACAATAATGTTTTTGACATGTTACTGATGATATTGATTTGATACACTAAAATGATTTGCCACAATAAAACATGTAGACCATCTAGTAATATAGGAAATCTATTGTCTATGTAGTTTATCTATTATGTAGGAGTGTCATTATTGTAATGTAACTCTTCCCATTCAATAGCAAAACAGACGTAAGAACAAGAAGGTGGGCTCTGATACAACACATAATAGATTTATTAACTCTAATGTAGGCAGACACACACAATAATAGTAGAGTTTTTAGGATTTTGTCTTGATGAGATTATATCGATTCATAAATAGCTTAAGAAACGCTGAAAAAAGAAAAATAAGGAAAGATTATTTAGTTGCTATTTAGTTAATCTTTTTTCTTGCATTTTAGCTTCAAGTAGTCATAGTCCTCATCATGGTCGTCGTCGTAATAGAATTTGCATTTTAGATCCTTATAGTCGTCGTTGTAGTCGTCTTCTGCAAACACTGGTGCTGCTATACTGCCTACTGCTCCTACTGCTGCCTAGAGCCACTATTGATAGAAGGCCTACTATTATCGAGTTCTTCATCAAAATATAATTTACTGTCATCAAGATAAGACTTTACTATATTATATATATAGATATATATGTATAGTATAGTTAGTAGAACTATGTTCCTCTAATTAGTAATAAAATCATAGGATATAGCAGACAGATATATTAGCATGCAAACAACATTATGTAGACTTTTGAATACCTTACAAGTTGTTAATATAACATATTGGTTGTATTTGCCATCGATTATAGATCTTAAATCGTAAAACATAAACCAGTTTATGAGGTCTATATGGATTGTATATAGCTATATCTTCTATATATTACATCTTCGCTAATATTTTATCTTAGAAAAAACTGTTCTTTATGATATGAAAGCCAGAAGCAAAAAACGAATAGATATTATGCTAATAAAAGTAAGATGTACTTATACTCATAGAGCAAGCAAATTTAACATCAAAGCATGATAGGGGGTAATCAAGTGGTATATAGATGTATTAGGTTCTTTAGTGATGGTAAATGGCTGACAACCATTCAAGCTTATTCATTGAAAGAGGAAGGACAGTTGTTTTTACTCAATATTACGGGCTCATCATCAGAAAAAAAGGTAGTTGATATAATATTGCCACTTATAATAAGGTCTGACCAAAGGTAGTCTCAATATCATACGAGGACAAGGCAGGTTAGATGTGGACCTAGACGTTTTGTGGTTATAATTAATGATGATGGTAGCGACAATTCTCCATCTTCCAGTAGAAGTATTGATAGTTAGTTTAATAATCTTCAATCAAGTATTTACAGTAACAGCTGCTTGCAGAGCTGATAGATATACAACCCGAAGATAAAGCTATCAAACAGGAATTATGGCCAAGTGAGACAGAAGAAATTAAGGAAGATAATATAGAGAAACACGAAGAAGAAGAACAGAAACAAGAAAACAATGGAGATACCGAACGAAGAGGATTAGAAGAAGACATTATGATAGACGATAATTATTCGTCCGATGATGGTGTACCTTTTGAATTACACTTTGATAATATCGTACCATTTCCTTAGGACCTGCATTCCTATTGTTTTTTTGTAGTATATATCATCTATTTTTTTGCATTTCCTTTCTTTGCAATGACATAATTTACATTTATGCTTTAACTAATGATCCTATTCTAGTTCTTTAATCAATCTTCCTTTATCGTACGTATTTTTATTAGAGTATTATTGAGAACCAATAAAGAAGACAACCGACTAGGGAGTTGAGCTTTGCTATTACAGGGTTCAGTAAATTTCCTTCTCAATAATTCGAATCATTCAAAACCACACTCTCTTCCTAAAGCGTAAAGTTGACAGTCTCAGGTACAAGCTGAGGTCCGTTTATTCCATTCTGACAATTTTCCGAACCTGATATACACACTTGAAATCCTGAACCTGTGATTATTTGGCTTGGCTCACTATGAGGACTGTTGTTATTTCACTTCGTTTCTGCACTGTTATTGGATCACTTTGCTTGAGTTCGTTGCCTTTTGGACCATACAGAATAACTCTGACTGTTTGGTCTTCAGTTGAGTTATTCCTCATGTCGAAGATGATTGTTACTTCTCCTAGTCTTACATATGCTTGGTACTGGTTAAGGAAAACAATAGCAAAGATCAAAAAAGAACGGTAGTGATATTATTTAATTATTGCAATTTTTGATAAATTGTATCATATTTAATGTGTCTGACTGATAATAGTCAAGGCATTGTTTTTGTTCTTTTTCTGTTTAGAATAATATCCTATCATAAGTTCATGGTAATGCCTATCACATACAAAGTATGGGATACAGTTATCTGGATCGTCTTCTGTAATAGCAATTAAGTTTTCACCAAGATCAGAACATTCGTCTATTATACATTGACTATTGATGCTATCCTCATTATAGTTATTATCAGAAATCAAATCTTCTTCTTTTTTTGTTGTTGTTGTTGGCAACGCCGTAGAATCTTTGTCTAGGATATTTTGACTTTGATTATAGTTGAGTAAACTATTTGACATCTTCTATTCTTTAATTGTAGTAGAACTTACAACCTAAAAGGACTTGTCGCAATAAAGCCTATAGTAGCATATAGCAATATAGAAATATGGTTGGATATAGTTCAATGTAGAACCACTATACACCTATTAAAAGTACTGTTAGTAGATTTGTTACTTCTTTGGCTCTTTGGTATTTTATTAATCAATATCTTCATCATTCAATAGCTACTATTACAACGCACTATCTGATGATCTTATCAGAAATTAAAAAAAGTTTGGCTGAATGGTATGACTCATAGAATCTTTGCAATGGAGAGGTTTGGAGGAGAGTGTTATGATATTCGCTTCTATGAAGAATTCCAATCAATCACAATTTGTAATACTAATTAGAATCAATAGAAAGAAGACTTATATTTAATATAATCTTTAATATAGATCTCGATATGGTATATAATCTAAATTATACAATTGCAAATAAAATACAATTTACATAAAATATCAAAATGCGTAATATAAGCTCTTTAATTCAAAGTGTAGTATACAACAACTATACTGACTGCCATGCTACACTCGAATTATCCTTTTGTAGTACGACATATCCTGTCATAAGTTCATGGTAATGTCTATGACATACTAAGTATCGAGAATAGTTCTCTGAATCATCTGTAATAGCAATTAGCTTTGCTCCACGATTACGGCATTTGTCTATTATACATTGAGTACTATTACTAATACTGTTGTTACTATAGATATTATCTGAAATCAAATCTTCTTCTTTTTTTGTTGACAATATTTGAGAATTTTTATCTAGCATACCTTGACTAATATAACACATAAGTAAACTATTTGATATCAATAAAAGAACTTATTCTGACATAAAATAATGATAATATATTACTCAATTTAGATCTACATATTCTATAGGATTACATTTGGTAATGGTAATAAGTAAAAGATACCTTATACAAAAATAGCAAGATGCATAATAGTGATAGCCAATTAATTCAAAGCGTAGGATATAACAACTATACTAGTCACCGCCATTTTGTACTCTGTGAATCATGTTTTTGGAGTGCAACTATTTTCAAATCAGATAAAAAACAAGAACAAATTATCAATACATGTCCTATTTGTTCTGATGAGAATAATATTTCACTAATTCCACTTACAAAAGATGAAGTTTACGAATTATCTGTTATAGATCCAAAGGTGGATTAGAGACGAAGTTTTCAAAATTAAAGTCCACGTTAACATCTCTATATGAATAGCATTAATTTCTTTTTGGTGGAAGTAGTCTATTTTATATGAATATTAAATGCAGTTCATGTGATAACAACGCAGAGATACTCCATGGAAGGAGATTTTTGTGTCCACTGTGTTGGAATAATATTAAAGAAACATCACAAGAGCAACGTAATGATATTCACTGATACTAAAATTTTATATTTGAAAGAGATGACTCTAGAGGCAATTTGAAGATATACACTCCGGGGGTTTGTGAAGATGAATAGAAGATAATCGATACCAAGGTATTAAAGATCGTGTAGATCAAAAAGGAAAAGTGCAAAGCTAAATAGTAAAACAGTAGAAGCCTTCTATATGCATATGGAGCTAACTCCCCCAATTCATCGTTCAGAGAGTATAAGATCATGTAATTTTTTGTGCTCAGATAATTATTCAAAGAAGCCACCAAATCCACTAACTATACGAGTTCATATATGCAATGAATGATATGCAATTGACATTTGGAGGAATATGAAAGAAGTCCCGGTTAGATTATCTGTTATAACAGTTAATAAAATTACTTCATTATCTAAACTCTACTAATGCATCCTTAACGACCAAATTTTATCGTTATATGAAGAATAATAGTGCGTCAGAAAATATACTAATAAGAGTTTGAAAACCAATGTGGCATCTGCTAAATTTCTTTCCTGGTGTTTACCCTTGTCATATGAGAGCCCAACTTTTTTGTTACCCATTTTTTACTATGAATTAAGTTATAATACCACATTATGCCACTCCTATAATAATAACTGCTAACTAGATAGACAATATATTTCATATAATACTAAATGCAGCTATATGTTTTATTGTGGCAAATCATTTTAGTGTATCAAATCAATATCATCAGTAACATGTCAAAAACATTATTGTATAATGATAAAAACAAACAAAACAAGCAGGTCAGAATTTCCGAAGTGTTACCTGAAGAAGAACAACAAGAAGAAGATAAAGAATTCATTATATTAAAAATCTATAAATCTGAGATAGATAAAGCAATTGAGGATTTAAAAGAACATAAGAAACTAAACCAGTATTACCAACCTGACTATAAGTTGGTAGTAGAACGTTACACAGATACAATATTGGATGTTTATGGATGGTATGAAAGCCTTAAGAAGACGATAGTAAGCACTGATAAAACTTTGAATGTATACGATGAGTTATAAGACTCTCTAGAGGAGAAGTATAATAAATCAAAATCAAAAGTCTTAAAAATGATTTGCGATGCATAATGATAATAATCTGTTCTTCAAATTAGCATTTTCCATAATAGGAATATGGCTACTAACTATATCAGTAGTAGGACAAGGATGGAACAACGCATATAGTCAAACCAGTCAAACAAATGTTATTCCTAATGCTGAATCTGTATTCAAGTCAGAGTCAATGACATTACCTAGCTCATTACCACCACCAGCAGCAGAAGAAGATGCTACAGTAATGGTGTTTATACCAAATGAAGCACATGAGAGTCTGGAAGATGAAAGACATAAGCTGATTACAGATCATAATCCTTACTTTATTCCAACTAATCTAGTAATTCCAAAAGGAACTGCTATATCGTTTATTAATGCTGATGCTCCCTGGGATACACCTAATCCACATACCATTAACATTATAGATAGTAGTGGAGAAACTGTTTATTCTACTGAAGTTTTGCAATATACAAACAGTTCAGAACCAAAAATCCTAGATGTTGGAAAATATACTATGATAGATAGTGAGAATGAATTTATGAAAGGAACCATAACAGTAATAACAGATCAAGAGTCTATTAGTAGTATTAGTAGTAGTAATGGTAGCAATAGTCTTATAGTAGGCGGATTTTACACACCGACAAATGAAGTGGAGAATAAACAAGATAATGATGGAGTATTTCATCCAGGCTGGCTAAATTATTATAAAGAAGAGTTTCCAAGAAATGGATTTAACATATTAAGTGAATATAATTTCAACTATGCTATTTGTGACTACTGTCCAAATGGATACTGGCCTGATAATAAAGCAGGTGATCATACATTGATAATTTATAGCACTGATCAACCATTTTCAGTTGCAGTTGATAAATTAGAAAAAATGATAAAAGATAATGTATACGTCTAATTCACAAAATATAAGATATCAAAAGTGGGTCTTACTTAAGTATATAATTAACTTGACTTTATAACTATATGAACAAACAAAGTTCAATCAAAATCGGTCTAATCATACGCACACTAGGAGGAGGAGCCCCGCCTCTTTATTTTTAAGAATTTAACCATTCTACATTGTAACGCCTGGTGCAACATATGGGCTATCAGGAAAATTGTCGGATTTAAGACATGGAATAGATAAACATTTATCTTGAAAATCCGCTGTTTACACATGCGGCTTACAAGACAGTAAAACATCTTCAGACTATCAGAAAAATCCCTTATGAGTTATGGGATGGAGATCAGACTGATAATTCCACCAGAAAAAGCAAATAAGACTATAGGGCGTCCAATCGTTAAAGTGCTCATCAGCTTTGCTATAACATTACTATAATTATATTGACTGAATATAATCAAAAGAGATAACTTATCCGATTAACTTTCGAAGACATGTGGCTTTCCCTGCAAGACTACTTTGATAGGCTAAGAGATGGCCCTGTGGTTTTCCCATGATGCTCTAAGCTCATACTCCCCACATATGAAGAGATGGTTAACCTACTGCGTAGAGCACCATACACTATTTCTGAAGCGAAAGCAAGCCTTTACTTGCAGTCGTGGCCAAAATAATGTATCAGTCTGCTTTTTCGGCTAATCGGTTAATGACATTAACGCATTACAAAAGAGTAAACCTTTTGATTAAATTATTAGACGATTTGATTAATTTGGTTTGTTATATATATAATGGAAAGAAAACACTTTACTAAATACTCTTTTTCTTGTGTTATATTAAAGGTGTAGTATCATTGAAGATATCCTTCTTTTCTTCTTCCTATAAGCTATATGCTATCGACTTGATGGTTGTCAAGCCTATGACTATGAGATTGTTCCAAAACCGACTGTTGTAAATAGAAAAGTGATTAAGACTTTTGGTTTATTATTCTTCTTCGTCCTTTCCTACGAGTCTTATAACTCATCGTATACATTCAAAGTTTTATCAGTGCTTACTATCGTCTTCTTAAGGCTTTCATACCATCCATAAACATCCAATATTGTATCTGTGTAACGTTCTACTACCAACTTATAGTCAGGTTGGTAATACTGGTTTAGTTTCTTATGTTCTTTTAAATCCTCAATTGCTTTATCTATCTCAGATTTATAGATTTTTAATATAATGAATTCCTTTTCTTTTACTTGTTGTTCAGGTAACACTTTAGGAACTTTGACTTGTTTGTTTTCTTCTTCGCTTTTATCATTATGCAATAATGTTTTTGACATCTGTTAACAATTTGATTTGATACTCTGAAATGATTTGCGCAATAAAATCTATAGTATTATTTATCAATATAGAATTATATAGTAAATATAGATCTTCTTTATATGAACACTATGCAATCTAAAAAATACTGTTACTAGTAATTTGTTACTTTAACCTTTGTTACTTCACAAGTAATACTGTCTTGATTTCTAGCGCTATTATAACTGGTTCTGTTATCAGAAACTTTTAAAAAAAAGATTGAGTTAATTGAGATACTCCATAGAATAATTAGAACGAACTGGATTGGGAGTAGGTTATCATTTATTATCTATTCTATGAAGAATTCCAGTCAACTACCATGTATTATTAGTTGGATTTGAAGAATAAAAAAACTTATTCTACATAAAATAATGATAATATATTACTCAATTTAGATCTACATAGTCTATAGGATTACATTTGGTAATCATAAGACCGAAAGAAAACAATATTATGCAACTAAAAATCCGATGGAAATATCTGCCATGTATTATATATTTAGAAAGAATTCTTATAAAATAGTCTTGAGTTCTAATTTTGAGTTAACTAATGTAATTAGATAAAGATTTATTCATTATAACAGACATACATATCCACGATGTAATACCCCTTGAAATTCTATGTAGGTTGCTCTGGGTGGAGTTATACTGCTTGGCAAGGACCATTCTATCCTTCCAATATGGATAACTCTAAATGGTTACAATATTACTCCAAAGTTTTTGATTATGTAGAGATAGATTCTTCCTTCTATCGTATACCTAACATCTTTACGGTTAAAAATTGGTCTAATATGACTCCTAGTAACTTTAGATTTACTGCTAAATTTCCAAAGGTTATAACACATGAAAAACGTCTGAAGAATGTAGATAATGAATTAAGTCTATTTTTCAAAGCAATGGAGCCTCTGCATGATAAAATTCTCGCTCTCTTGATTCAATTGCCTCCATCATTAGAGATAACTGAGGGATTACAAAGACTAAGGGAGATAATACCTATATTAGATAATAGATTCAGATACGCGGTAGAAATAAGAAATCATAGTTGGTTCCAAGATTTGGCATATAACTTCTTTGCCAATAATAATTTGTGTATGGTATGGAGTCAACTTGTAGGTATACGTATACCTCCTATAGTTACTTCAGATTTTTTGTATATAAGATTCATTGGAGATAGAACCATACAGGAGAAAAACTTTGGAAGAATACAAAAGGACAGAACTTCTCAAATGCGAAAATGGTCACGACAGCTTTTGAGGGTTCAAAAAGAAGATACGAAACTCAATCTTGCAATAGTAACAGCAAACAATCACTATGCTGGATTTGGACCAGCAACTGCAAACATGTTTAGAAAAATAATTGGTTTACCTGAGGTCCATTGGATACATACTAACAAAATAAAAGAACAACATATCTATGGCGATCCTTCTCCTTCTTCTTCGTTAGATAAACAGAGGACGATTAGTGATTTTTTAGATTGATACTACAGTATTTTTCTTGTTATCTCTTAAAGACTAATTTAGCGTCGATTTATTATATTGGAAAAAGTATTTTATTATGATTGAACAAATATCCCTCGTAGATGCTCCACAGAATTATCTCTCACATTCCACTGAATCATCCGATTTGAAGCGGTTAGTGACAGCTTAGGGTTTCTCTATTTCATTGAATATTGGAATACAATTTGATGGCATATATCGTCATGTATTCTATAATAACGCAAATTAAATTGTTGCAACAAGTCCTTCCTTCTATTACATTCATAAGATCTATGTCTTCAAGTCACAGCACAATTTTAGATAATAGTTAGTGCGCTCGCTCTTGACAAAATGAAGTCTGCAAGATTAAATATACAAAAAATGGTGATTGTCTATTATATTTATAATAACAGAGCACTCCAGATGTTAGATTTATTAGCACAAAAAGGAATAGTAGAGCGTGACAAATACCCTTTTCCCCTCCCTCTCCTTATAGTTCATCATATATTATTAGGAGATTTTGCAAAATACTAAGTCCCTATGTCAACAACATCAATTCAAGCGGAAGCATCCAAACCGCATCAAAAAAAGATGCAAGAATGCAACAAATGTAAGGCAGCAGGATTTCCTAACCAGCTGATTGCCTTTGAAAAAATAGGAGAAGATCCTGTAACAGGAAAAATTAGATGGAAACTGATAGATGAAAATGGTCTTGAGCACAAGCATAAATCTGTTCAGAACAATAATAATAATGATCATGCTGCTGCAGCTCAGAATGAAAATAAACCTAGTAGCATATCCAAACGTAAACGAATCATAGATATAGCGACAGTTACAGACGTTGAACAAGCAAAGAAGTTACTATATCTAGGATGGGAGTATAAAACATCATATCCTGCAACAATATCTAATATACCACATTATATACTGGTTAAGAGAGAATAACTCAGCGTCGTCAATCTATCACCGTTTTCTCAGTGGAATTGACAGTTCGTCTCTTTCTTTTGTTTTTATCAAGTCTACAAATGGTAAGACAAAAATGAATTTCCACAAACCGTTGTTTAAAACTGAGGAAATACTTACTACTACCTTAGATACACTGGCTCTATTCACTGCTGATAATGATAACAATAATAATAGTGATAACAATAAATCACCAGAAAAATAACAAGAAGAAAAGGCAAAATTTTCGAATATATTATTGGTCATGATGATATCAACAGATTATTTAGAATGGCTATAAATGTACATGACTCAGTTCATATTCTGCTTGTTGGTCCAACAGCATTAGCTAAGACAGTATATGTGAGGACTTTAAACCAATTACAAAATTCTTATTTTGCAGATGGTGATAACAGTACGAAAGCAGGGATGATTGATTATATCTTTAACAATGAACCAAAATATCTACTGATAGATGAAATTGATAAAATGTCAACTAAAGACCAAACCTTCTTGCTTAATCTAATCGAGACGGAATAAGTTTCAGAAACAAAACATGGAAACACATGAACAATACAGATGAAGACATGGGTGTTCGCAAGTAGTAAACAATCTTTCCTTATAATTACGATAATATCAAAATTACTTTAATTTAGTGAAATGAATCACTACTACTGTGCATCTGATCTATATGTATCCTAAATTTATCGGTACTGTCAAACTCTTTACCACAATAGTCACATACTATATGATTTTGATCCTTCTCTCCTCCATCTTCCACATTTTAAGAATAACTTGATAGGATAAAAAGGATACTAATTTTTGCCCTTTTATCTCATCGTATATCATTATTATAATAATCGCTAAATACTGAAGGTTTATTCTACATTTTTTTAAATTGTTTCTCCTTACCCTCTTCCTTGTACCCGCGGTCATTCTAATCAATAATTGTATGTCTGGCTGGTTTGTGGCTATTGTATGAATATGTTTTATCGTATTCGAATGTTCGGAATTGTTGCATCTTCTTCCATACTTGCTTGATTGTTGCATTGGTTGTTTTATTTGACACATTCATAATCTGTTAACAATTTCATTCCATATACAAATTGATCATAGATCATAAGAGTATTTGTGCAAATAATAGACAAGAAACCTAAAGTAATGCATCAAATATTTTCTTACTTACGTTACTAATTATAGCAAAAATCTGTGTGTTTAGCTGTGTACTACTTGCGTCGGCTATATTTCTGAGATTATACCATATACATCAAAGAGAATAATATAGGATGTTCTGATTTTGCATGTGCCTTATCTGATACACCGTCAGCAGATAGATATTTGCGCCTTCAAAAGAGAGTAATTATCAGTTTCAGTTCAGTGATGGATCTCTCAAAGTAATGAAGGCTTTTAATTCAGAGTAAGAGCAGGCCTTTTCAAGAATGTTATCTTATTGCAAAAATCGGTTATATATTTTTCTTTGACGAAGCGGAGGTATTTTTTCTAACGTTTTTCTCCTTTCTCTTCTCCTTTCTTAGGATATTTTCAACGATATTTATTAACTCCTTTAGTGATACGGGTTTTGCTATAAAGCCATCTATCTTAACAGATGGCATAACTTTAGAAAACTCATTTTTATTGATTTCAAATGCTGATATTAAAATAGTTTTAATTGTTGGATGTATTGCTTTGATCTTCCTGATGAGTTCATAGCCATTCATTGACGGCATCCTAATATCTGAAATAACCATAGCAAAAATTTTAGAATTATTTTGAAAATGTTCTAATGCCATTAAGGGATCTGTAAAGTCCAAGGTATTGAAGCCATGATTTTGTAGAGATCGTTTAATAAGAGTAACAATGTCAAGTTCATCGTCAACTACCAATATTGAATTTTGAGAGCTTTGTTTGTCAGACGCCATAATGGTTCAGACTTCATTTAAAAGTTTGTCAATATATAAAGAATAGTAATTTCACCAAGAATATCTAACTAGGTCCGTTAGTAAACGTGATGACTTCTGGGATTTATTGCTAATCTATAACTGAGTATAGGCATATAATGCTAAAAAGTCGTTTTCTTCTTGAAGATGAGCAGCACTATAGTTTATAGTAGGAAAATAAGCACTAGTGATACTCATTTTAGCATTAGCGATGTTCAATATGTATACGAACAACATAGAACTAAAATGTAATAGAGAAATTAAACATCTTGTGCTATCAGCTACAAGGATGCTTATACTTATGAATTCGCGATATCGTTATTTTTAAAATATCATTGAAAGTAATATTGCTTATCCGAGCTACTTCAATTTATTATTCCTTTTAGATGCTGGAGTTTAGGGCTGTTTGCAAAACAAATTAATTTTTTATGGCCGTCCATCACCAGTCGTATTGTATTTCTAGGATACTAGTGCTCATATTAGTATTAGAAGTAATTGTATTCATGACAGTATCGTCACAGAAGCTGAAAATACTGTCATTAGATTATGTTTGCAGTATACTTCTGTGCATGACTGTCTTTACTATATTATCTCTATTATTTCGTTCTGTCTAATATCTCCTATTTGATTATTACCAAGATCATATATAGCTGATAAACATAACAATGTAAATGAATTGTGCTAAGTGTTATCATACTCATTTAGCCCATGAATTTAAGAATAATTCTGATACTATGAAATCATTGTTGCTAGTTGGAAAATGCCTGATCATAGGATGTCACTGCCAACAATACGTTGATAAAATTGAAATAATAGATGAAGACTTGTTATAACTGGTACTACGCTCCTACTATTTTTCATTCGTAAATCCAAATTCTTTTATAGTTTTTGTCTTACTTTTTCTTTTTTAGTTATCCATCATTGGCTGATGCTTTCTTAATACTCGATTTCGAAGAATAATATTAATGTCATTAATTATTCTAGATATAGTTTAAATGTAGCAGCAGAGCAAGAAGAATCACAAATTCTTCTTTTCGATAAATAACTATAATTTTTTTGCTAAAAGCACTATCTCTACAATCGATAATAATATGACAATCAATGATGAAAGAAGCTAATCGACTTAAAGAAATCGCAGAATAAAAAGCTATACTTGGAAAATGGAATTAAGTGATGTATTTGATCCACTAAATTTCCTTCTTCCTTAGCGTTGTCAGTAGTACTCTGAAATTTCTAAGATGAAAAAAAGTATATCAAATTAAAGAATAATTCCTCGATAATATGAGATCAACTGTTATAATCATAAATGAGGATATATATTATCATGAATTCTGCTATTCAAATACTGGATATTGCTTCGGCTTAAAAGAGATCTTATTGGATGCAGGATTTATAATTGAACACCATACTTAAATCACACCTTAGCAAGATTGCTGTAATAATGGGAATAGACGTGTATGTGCACAAATTATTTTTAATACGACTAAGAAAACTGCAGACATAACTGCTAGTTTGCCAGAGGAAAGGCGTTTAGTTAGTATAATATGAGAACTTGATGATTGATCATATTTAATTTTTATTTATATTATTGTCATTCCAGCTCTTCTTTATTTTGCAAGGCAAATCCTTATTAAAATTCAACACAATAGACCACTTAATTAGGTTAAAATTACTTTGTTTTATCTTTAATAAAAAGTATATTATCTAGTAGATCCTCATGTAGTCTGACACATATGCGAAATGATAAGTTTGACATGATGGGACTTGTAATAGTAACCCTATCCCTTATAACAGTAATAGGCACTTTAGCTGTTGCATTGCCTCTAATATATGCCCAAACAAATGAAGGCGAAGGCCAGATCGCTGAATTTAATGAAACTCAAGAAGAAACATTCTCATTGATAACGTTAAACGGTGAACAGATAAAGGAAATCAGGTCTAATCTTAATAACACCCGTCAGGCAATAGAGAACGGCAACACTACAGAGGCACTCGCCAATTTGACCATAATTGATGAGCAATTTTCAGCAGTTAGTGGAGAAGCATCGGCATTTGGTGATTTCAGCTAAGGGTGACCAATACTGTAGCCTATCTTTTTTTATGGTATCTGTGTCTTTTACTGATTTGACCTAAATGTGCTTTGACTTCCATCTAGAACAAACTTGATGGCTGACAACAATATTAAAAACCAAATGATAAAAATTTATTAAAATAGAAGATAGAACATAAACGATGCTTAGTTTGAACATCATTTTGATGACATGGGTTTGAATAAGTAGATACGTATCTTATTGTTCCTTTAAGCCTTCTTGTATAAGAGATAAATATAAATTCATTAATTCTTATAATTTCCTTTTTTATTATTTCTGTCGACTTTCTATTTCTTTTCTTCTTTTGACCTCTCAAGTACTTCGAGTATTTGGATAATAATAGTAATAATAATATTTTCAATTCCAAGATCTCATAACTCGACTTGATATTCAAGTTCATGCTTCAACAATAATTGCATGCATTAGATATAATTCTCACTCTATCTGCCACGATGAAGCTTATGCATCTGCCTCTCTTATTGTGAAGATACTAAACAATTTTAATTTCTTGCATTATTCGTTTAGAACGGAGTCTGTCGTATAACATGGATATATAGAAAAATCGTTTCCGCGAAAGAGTAGGTAAATATAAGCTAAATGGAACATTTCTTTCGAGTGACAATCTATATCGATGGTAACGTTGCTACTCTTGATGATCATGGCGTGAAAGTCAAAAGCAAACCTTACTCTTTTATTATATTATTATCTATGTAAAAAACTAGTTATCATAGGCCATTTATTATTCTAGCTTAAAATTAATAGATAGAATTTCACAACATATAGATAGAATATATATATATTGATGCGAGTTAGCAGGAAGGCGCAACATTTGAAAATATTAAGAAAACGAAAGGATCTAACTCAATTCTTTCAATATGTCCTACTACTTAAATATGTTAAAAGAGCAGGTTGGATTTCAAAAGTTAAAGTACAGGATCCTGAATCTGTAGCAGATCATACATTTTCTATGTGTGCAGTAAGCATGGTTTTGTCGGATATACTTCGATTAGACACAGAGCGAGTTATGAAAATGGTGATTCTCCATGATCTTGCCGAGTCCATAGTAGGAGATTATATGCCATGCGAAATTTCAAAAAAGCAAAAGATGTTAAAAGAAAAAAAAGCCATGAATTATATTTTATATTGTATACCTTCCAATATCCGTCCAAATTATAAAAAAATATGGAATGAATATTTGCAAAATAAGACAGAGGTTGCTCAACTCGTCCATAGAATAGACAAGTTTGAGATGCTATTACAGGCCAACCAGTATGCTAAGGAAGGCTATTCTAACAAATTACTTGCTCAGTTTTTTAATTCTGTTAATCAGCATGCAAATGATGAGAATGAGAATCTATAATTTTATAGACCTAAACTCTTTAAAGCAAATCCCTTTATGATACTAATATAATGCAGTACTTTTCAGCTTTGAAGATAGGTGAGAGGCGTGTTAAAGCAGCTCAAGAGCTTTTGACAACATATACTGGTTATGCTATGCCTGCTCTTGCCTTAAAAGATAATAAGGACAATAAATGGGAGCCAGTTGGAGAAGAAAATCTCTTTGCTATAATAAAAGAAGCAAATGGATATATGATAGCTTTTTGTGACAAAAATGGTATAGCAAAATCTATTGCCCAATGGTTTACAGAGGAAAAAAAAGACGAGATCATTGCAAAAATAAAGATGGAACACGATATGAAAGAATATTTTGGTAAGCTCTCACTTCCAATATAATATGTATATCTAGCTATGAAAGACTGGACAACATTCTTTAATATCAACTGCTAAAAGTGGTGTTTTTTATGTGCGGGTGGAGGAATATAGAAAATCTTTAGTAACAGGACAATTGGTGTGGTTGTTGTTTTATGATAATATGATTAAAATTTTAATGTCTGTATATTTGTATATTGATTTGTTTTAGCGCTTGATCGGAAAATATGAACAAGAAATTGAGGTAAAGGGACATCTTATTGATTCGATGATACTGACAAAAATTTTTGATAAAGTCATGGATCTTAAGGGTGATTTCCAGGTTCTTGAATTCAGTGTAGGAAAGAAAAAGAGGGATCCAAGCTATGCTCGCCTTTTAGTTCGAGGCAGAGACCAGCAACATCTAGATGAATTGTTAGAATTAGTCTATAGAGAAGGAGCACAACCCATATCTGTTCAGCAAGTAATGCTTGAACCAGCTGAAAAAGATATGGTGATGCCCGATAGCTTTTACAGTACTACCAATAACGCAACTCAAGTATTCTACAATAGTTCATGGATCGATGTTGATAATATGATGATGGACAAATGTATAGTATTAGACAGACAAAAAATGAGAGCAGAATGTAAGATGATTCGTGATGTGAAAAAAGGGGACAGCATAGTCGTCGGAGAGCGAGGGGTAAGAATAATTCCACATGAACGGCCGCGGGAAGGTGTAGACATTTTTCAATTTATGAGTAGCAGCAGTTCAAGTGAGCGGCCTACGCAGCAGATTGCTCGAAAGGTTGCCAGTGATATCTATAAGATCAAAGAGTCAGAAGGAAAAATAGCGGTGGTTGCTGGGCCAGTGGTTATTCATTCAGGTGCTTCAGAAGCACTTGCCAAATTAATTAGAATGGGTTATATACATGGATTACTGGCAGGCAATGCTCTTGCAGTTCATGACGTAGAGAATTCATTAATGGGAACGTCATTAGGAATGCAAGTCAATGATGGAACTCTTGCAATAAGAGGACATAGAAACCACATGCTTGCGATCAACGAAGTTTTTAAATTCGGATCGTTAAGAACGATGGTTCAAAAAAAAGTCTTAAAAAAAGGTATAATGTATGAATGTATTATCAATGAAATTCCATTTGTATTAGCAGGGTCAATTAGAGATGATGGACCTATTCCTGATGTTGTGACTGATGTTGTTGAAGCACAACGAAAATACAAACAAGTGCTAAAAGACACTAAAATGGTCTTAATGCTATCGACGATGTTACATTCAATTGCTGTAGGGAACATGCTTCCGGCAACGGTTAAGGTTGTTGCTGTTGATATAAGTCAGCCGGTAGTGACAAAACTTCTTGATAGAGGAACTACTCAGGCCATAGGAATTGTGACAGATGTGGGTGCTTTCTTGCCTATGGTCGTACAGCAGTTAGAACAACAGGCAATGACATAATAACATATTGCTCAACACCATTAATGCCAAAAATGAAGAAAAAAAGGAGAAGAAAAATTAGTTTGATTCAGTTAATTTAGCAGTGATTAAATTAAGTGCAATTTTTGGATCTGCTTTTCCTTTTGTTAATTGCATAACCTTACCTAGCAAGAAATTAGCGGCATTTGGGTTAGTTTTTGCATCTATAACAGCTGATTTTTCACGCACAAATATTGATTCGACAGCTTCAGCGATAACTCCAGCATCATCTATCTTTGATGCGTTAATCTTGGCTGCCAGTTGCGATGGCATCTCGCCAGTCTTTGTTATCTGTCTAAGGATCGTTTTTGCAGTGCTTCTATTAATAATATTCTGATCTACTAGTCTAGCCAGATCCGCGATATGTTTTGCTTCAATTTTCAATCCAGAAAAAATAGATCCTTTTTGCTCTGAATCATCTATGAATCCCATTAGATCAGTAACAATCCAATTAGCAATCTCTTTTGGTGACGAATAAATCTTTACTGAGACTTCAAAAAAGTCAGAAAGCTCTTTGTTATCAATTAGCACTTGTGCTACGTGTTCAGATAGTTTATAATCGGTAACGAAGCGAACTTTTCTCTCATCGGGTAATTCAGGCATATTATCTTTGAGTGACGATACGAATTCGTTTCCCAAGACGATTGTAGGTATATCAGGTTCAGGAAAGTACCGATAATCCTGCTCTTCCTCTTTTGTCCTTGCCTGCTTAGTTATTTTTCTTAAATCATCCCAATGTCGTGTTTCTGCTTTAATTTCTATATCATGTATGGACATAGTTTTTTGTCTAGTAATTTCATAAGTAAGTGCTTTCTCTACATCTTTAAAGGAATTAACATTTTTAATTTCAACTTTTTTCTTACCTTCTATTGAAACATTAGCGTCGCATCTAACTGAACCTTCGAGTTTCGTGTCACATACTCCTAAATGTTCTATGATAGAACTAATTTTATTCAAAAATATCCTTACATCCTTTGGATCAGTAAAATCCGGTTCTGTAACAATTTCTATTAGAGAGACCCCTGCTCTATTGTAATCTATAAGAGTGTAGAAATTTGTATCACGAGTACCGGTCTCATAAACCAATCTCCCTGGGTCTTCTTCAAGCTGAACTCTTCGAATAACAGCTTTTTTCGATCCAGCATAGTCTAGTTTTCCATCTACACCGATGCTACTTATTCCATAGAAGTTATATTGGCTCAGCTGAAAGTTTTTTGGAAGATCAGGATAGAAATAGTTTTTCCTATAAAACCTTATTTTATCTGGAACTGTACAACCTAGAGCGAGCGAAACCATACCTGAAAGTTCTACAGCTCTTTGATTTAAAAGTGGAAGACTTCCAGGAAGTCCAGAGCAAATTGGACACACATTATCGTTAGGCAGCTCTCCTCTATAATCAGAATGGCATGAACAAAACAATTTGCTCCGAAGAGCTGTTAATTGACAATGGATTTCCAGACCGATTTTTACTCCTAATAACATTTTATAAGTCAGGACTCCTCTGAAAATTATTAGTTGAATTTTCAAAAAATAATGCTGCATCAAGCATTGTTTGCTCCTGTAATTCATTTGCCATTATTTGCAAGCCTATTGGAAGATCATTGCTAAATCCAGCTGGTACTGATATTGCAGGTATTCCGCTAAGATTAGCGATTACTGTGTCAATGTCAATCAAATACATCTTTAATGGATCATCTATCTTGTCACCGAATTTGAATGGTAGAAGAGGCATAGTGGGTGCTATCAAAATGTCATACTTTTCAAACAATGATTTTAATTCTTGTTTTAATAACGATCTTACCTTTTGGGCTTTGAGATAATATTTTCCGTAATATCCTGCGGAAAGAACATACGATCCAATGATGATTCGCCTTTTTACCTCTTGGCCAAAGTTGCTTCGAACTTTTGAAAAATACATATTCCACTCGTATCCGTCAGGACTTAAATCGAACCCATATCGAATATTGTCATATCTAGCAAGATTACTACTAGCTTCGGCCGTCGCTATTGTATAATATGAGGATAGAGAATATTCAATAGATTTCATAGAAGTCTCTTCACATTTAAAGTCTAAACTGGAGAATAAATTCATAGCTGAATAGATGCATTTTGAAATTTCTGGTTCAGCACCTTCAACTAATTCTTTCACTAACCCAACCCGAATATTTTTTTTTGTAGGATTGAGAGTATATTTTGGTACCCGTTCTAATGTAGTATGATCTCTATTATCCTTACCTGCAATTGAATTCATAACCATTACCACATCAGAAACTGTCTTACCTATAGGACCAATCTGCTCTAAGCTGTTAGCATAAGAGACAAGCCCATATCTACTAACACTACCATAGGTTGGTTTTAGACCTACTACGGAGCAAAAACTAGCAGGACATCTTATCGAACCGCCAGTATCCGATCCCAATGATATAGCGCATTCCAATGCAGCAACGCTTGCCGCACTCCCACCAGAAGAACCTCCAGCCACATAATCAATATTCCACGGATTGTGAGTTGGTCCATTCTTGCTATATTCTGTAGTAGAACCCATTGCAAATTCATCAAGGTTTAATTTTCCAATTATGATCGCATCACTTTCTTTCAATCTTCTGACTACGGTAGCATCATAGGGAGGAACATAATCTTCTAATATTTTCGAAGCACATGTTGTTTTCAGACCACTTGTGCATATATTGTCTTTTATTCCTACGGTAACCCCTGCAAGTGGACCTATATTTTGTTCTCCATTGCGAATTCTTCTATCTATCAGTCGTGCTTTTTCCAGCGCGCCTTCGTTATCTACAGTGATAAAGGCATTAATTTTACTGTCGATTTTTTCTATTCGTTCAAGAATCTGGGAAACATATTCTTCTGCAGAAAAATCTCCATTTTTAATACCTAAAGTAATTTGCCCAGAGTTAAGACGACACAGGTTTGCCATTCAAAACATCCTCGGACCTTTTATAAATGCATCTTTTCTATGCTTTACATTTTTTAATGCATCACCTTGGAACGTTTCCACATTATCTTTTCTCAATTCAGAAAACTTTATTGTTGATTGAACTGGTTCAATTTCATCTAAAGATAGTCTGTCTAATACATCTAAATACCTAATTATTTCTTCGATCTGTGATTCATATTTTTGAAGTTCCTGATCTGTTAATTCTAATTTTGAAAGCAGCCCTAGATGCCTGATTTCTTCCCTAGATACCATGCCAAAATGCTCCATTTTTTTCTTATGGCACTAACCTGTCTATGTCGCGAGGGTATAAAGTTAGATCGCGTATATTGTCTATTCTTGTGATAGCCATAAGTAGACGTTCTAGACCTACACCAAATCCTGCATGAGGTGGAACCCCATAATCAAAAAGTCGGAGGTGATAATCGAATGCCTGTGTATTCAGTCCCTGCATCTTCATTCTTTGTAATAATTCATCTTTTCTATTTATTCTAGTACTACCAGATGACAATTCTAGTGATCCATACATCAGATCAAACGATTCAGAGATCTCTTGACGTTCTATATATTTTGGTTTTACGTAAAAAGGCTTTAAAGAAGTAGGCCAATCAGTGATAAAGTAAAAACTATTCATCCTCTCATCTGATAAGTTTTTCATCGTCTGAGGAGATAGATCATCTCCCCACCTGATCCGTTCTCCTATACTCTGTAGCTGATCTATTACAGTTGAATAAGAAAATTTTGGAAATGGCATTTTATAACTTGGCAATTGAAGATCAAGGCATTGTAGATCATTTTTTTTCTTTTCTTTAATTGACGCGATTATATGCAAAATTATTCTCTCCAGCAATTCCATCATATCCGTGTAATCTACAAATGCTTTTTCAACATCAATAGATATCGCTTCTGACAGATGTCTGTTAGTACGAGATGGTTCAGCTCTGAAAATCGGACCTATTTCAAATACATTTTCAAATGCCATGGTCAGTTGTTCCTTATATAACTGAGGGCTTTGTGCAAGAAATGCTTCTCGGTCATAGTAAAATATTGGAAACAGAGCTGCACCTCCTTCCGTAGCAGTAGAAATCATCTTTGGTGTATTTACCTCAATAAATCCTTCTCTTACAAGAATCTCTCTGATCGCATCCAGAGTGGCATGACGGATATGGAAAATGCTCTGTAGAATATTTCTCCGGAGGTCTAGTGCCCTCAAATCTAACCTTGTATCAATACCTACTGATGTTTTATCTTGAACCATGAAAGGCGCAGCTTTCTTGGATATAGAAAATACCTTCAATTCTAACGGAATAACTTCGGCGCCGCTAGGTGCTTTTCGTTGGGATCGGATTGTTCCTCGTACTGCAAGTGTTGTATGTTCTTTTATCTGACGTATCTGCTCTAGCAATTCGTCTGTACATTCACTTTTCTTTGCAATAACTTGAACATCTCCATATCTGTCTCTTATCATAATAAACAAAATATTGCCATGATCGCGGATACTTGAGACCCAACCCATAATTATTACTTCTTTATTATCAAGAGAAGAATTGATTTCAGCAGAATAGTGTGTCCTTCTCCACTGCCCCAGTTCCTCTTCACGTACCAGATTGCTCAATTTCAAATACCTAAATCGCATACAGTTTGTAGATAGAGGTTAATTTAACTTTTAATAAATAAGTGTTTGTTGAAGGTACGTAGAAATGATTAATATTTAACCAGATTAATGTCGCTCATAGTTGTTATATATATACGGATATGACAAAAGCATTTGAATTTGATTTGAGTTGTTATCACCGATCTTCTAATGAAAATACTGGTTATTGAAAATAGCAAACTTGGCTTAATAACAATAACGTATCAACTATCCAGGTCTTAAAAGGAGATGCAATTAACTCTTAATTTAATATTGATTTGAAATGACATTAAGCATAAACTGTAAAGATGCAGGCGATCCAGTCTGCACTCATACAATGTATGGAGAAACGGAAGAAGACGTATTACAGAATGCGAAGAAGCATGGTATAGGAGTTCATGGCTATACTGAAGATACATGGAATAAGGAAATAGCAAACAATAAGGATAATTTCCGTAATCTCATAAAGGCTATCTAATTTCCTTCCTTTTTATTTTGCCTTTGTTATTCAATGCAAATCTATCATTTACTTTGGCGGTTACTTGCGTATAATATTAGCATCACTTGAGTTGTACTTCTCTTTTTATGGTTGAGAATTAAATGTCTATTATTTGATAATTTTTATTCAATGGAAGCTAAATCCAAAAATTAAAGAGTTATATCAAACCTATATTCAAGTGCCTATTCCTAGTATTTGCTAATTTTGGATACTATCTTTCAATAAATGTATATATATATATTTAAGAAATTAATCCGTGGACTAAATAGAACTATGTAGACTATACGAATTATATGCGTTACTAATTAGTTCATGTGTTTTCTGTATACGTTTATGGATAACCAATTAAGAAAGCCTATACTATTGATAATGCTTGTTGCAGGCATATTTTCGGCAGCAATTATGCCTACCATTATGCCCTTGAAAGCCTATGCACAAGGTCAAATAACTATCAACGGAGCAGGAGCAACGTTTCCTTTTCCTCTGATCGATACCTGGCGAGTTGATTACAAAAACATTAAACCAAATGTAAACATAAACTATCAATCGATAGGTAGCGGTGGAGGTGTTAAACAGTTTACTGAAAAAACAGTAGACTTCGGTGCTTCTGATGCTCCCCTCACTGCGTCAGAAATGCAAAGTGCTCCTGGTGCAGTGCATATACCTGAAACAATTGGTTCAGTAGTTGCAGCCTATAACATACCCAGTATGCCAAATAAGGGATTAAAACTTACAGGCCCAGTTCTTGCAGATATATTTTTGGGTAAAATAACAAAATGGAATGATCCTGCAATCCAATCGCTTAATACTGATGTATCATTACCCGCTGAAGATATTATAGTGGTACATAGATCAGATGGTTCAGGTACAACTTATGTTTGGACGGATTATCTTTCTAATATCAGTACAACATGGAATCAGCAGATAGGAAAAGGAAAATCTGTACAATGGCCAGTTGGAATAGGCGGTCCAGGTAATGAAGGTGTTGCCAATGCAATTAGGGGTTCTCCTAACACAATTGGATATGTAGAACTAGCTTATGCATTGACTACTGAAATGCCATACGCTTATATACAAAATCAAGCAGGTAATTTCGTAGAACCGACACTAGATTCTACTAAGGCAGCAGTGGCAGCAACATCACAAAGTTTGCCAAAAGGTGATGCTTCATGGGAACATGTCTCAGTTGTCAATCCGCCTGGCACAAACTCATACCCTATCGCAAGCTTCTCATATCTGCTTTTATTCAAAGAGTTGAGTACAAATCCAAACATTGATCAAGCAAAAGGACAAGCCTTAGTTGATTTTATGTCATGGGCTATTACAGACGGGCAACAATCAGCTGATGATCTCGCATATGTGCCATTACCTGCAGAAGTTGTCAATCTCAATCAAGAAACATTGAAGTCATTAACATTCCAGGGAAAGCCATTAACCACATCAGTTGGCGCGCAGCCTTGAACACTTGGTGCAAGAGTACATTTGTTCAAGCAATTACCTCCTTTTCCTTTTTTGATGCAAAAATATTTTAGCTTTTATGCTATCAATATACATATAACGTTGTATGAAAAGATCCATTTGTGATATTTTAGAGGTGTTTGTTGTATTAACATAGAATCTAAGGAACAAAAGAGAAGAATTTTGTATTCATCTTTATTGCAAGGAAAACACAAAGGAGATAGGATTTTTCATATCGTAGCAGTAGCAGCCGCAGGTTATACTTTATTCATGTTAGCGATTATAGCGTTTTCAGTTGGCGATGGGTCTAAAGAGATATTTTCGTTCGAAGGTTTTGGTTTTCTTACTGGCACCGATTGGAATCCAGTAGAAGGCCGCGAATCATATGGTGCTCTGCCATATATCATTGGGACATTAATCAGCTCAGCGATAGCAATGATTATTGGAGTTCCTGTAAGTTTGGGAATAGCTATATTCATTTCCGAGATGGCACCGCGCAGGTTAAGTACGCCGTTATCTTTTATTATAGAATTATTAGCAGCAGTTCCAAGTATTATTTACGGCTTATGGGCACTATTTGTTTTTAGGTTCTGGATTAGAGATTTAATCGAGATGCCTTTGCATAACGCTTTTGGAGAATCAATTCCATTCTTTGCTCAAACTCCATTTGGCTTAGATGTGTTCACAGCTGGAATAGTTCTTGCAATAATGATTATTCCTATTGTGTCATCTGTTTCACGTGAGATAATAAAAGCAGTACCAAATTCTCAAAGAGAGGCTGCATATAGTTTGGGGGCCACAAGGTGGGAGACTGTGAGAGTCGCTATATTTCCATATGCAAAGTCGGGATTATTAGGAGCCGCAATCCTTGGATTAGGTAGAGCTGTTGGTGAAACTATACTTGTTACAATGATCATTGGAAATGTAGTAGGAATAGCTGCTATTCCTTCCTCTCTTTTTGATCAAAGTCAAACATTATCCAGTTTAATTGCAAATGAATTCAATGAAGCGTCATCGGAGCTGCATATTTCTGCTTTAATGGGCCTCGGAGCTGTTCTCTTGATTCTGACAATAGTAATCAACATTGGCGCACGTTTGCTTGTTTCAAAAATCACAAAAGTTAGCCCAGGAGTGAGAGAATAATAATGCAGCAAAAAGAACCAAGACAAGAGGACAACAGACAAAGAATTCAAGATATCATGTCAAGACAGTCTTCAAAGAAAAAATTGATTGATAGAATTATGTCTGCTTTTGCGATAGTCTGTGTTATTTCTGCTCTTATTCCTTTAGGAAGTATTCTATTTGAAGTAGTAAAGAATGGTATTTCAGCTATCAGTATAGAATTTCTTACCCAGCCGCCAGGATCTTTTTTCCTAGGGCATGGGGGTATTGCTCCTGCCATTCAGGGAACATTAATTGTAGTTGGATTGGCGTCATTAATTGGAGCACCCGTAGGGATACTTTCGGGTATTTACCTTTCAGAATATGCTGGTAATGGAATATTTCCTTCTGCAGTCAGGTTTTTCAATGATGTTCTGACAGGTTTACCCTCAATAGTAATGGGAATAGTCGGATACGTAACATTAGTTCTTCTACTTGGCTCATTTTCAGTTTGGGCAGGCGCTTTTGCTTTATCAATAATTATGATACCCATCGTAGTCAGAGTTACTGAAGAATCTTTTAAGATCGTTCCCAATTCAATACGTGAGGCTGCTCAATCTCTAGGAATTCCAAAATGGAAAATTACATTGTTTATAACTATGAAAAGCGCCAAAAGTGGTATCCTCACAGGTATTGTGTTGGCTATATCCAGAATTGCAGGTGAAACAGCTCCGCTTATAATGACCATACTTGGAACAAGTTTATTCTTTACAGGATTTTCTGGGCCAATCGATGCTCTACCACTTCGAATATGGAGATTGGCTTCACAACCATATGAATCGGCCCATTCACAAGGTTGGGGAGCGGCTTTAGTGCTCATACTGATTGTCCTAATCCTAAGCGTAGTCCTAAGACTTTTCGTTCAGAGTAAAACAGGATTTAAGCTCAATAGAGCAACTTTTTGAAATTCTATATTATCTATATTATCTATATAGATAATAGATATTAGTTAATATACCACATAGATGCTCAGTTGGGTTCTAAGGAAAGTTTTAGTATCGATAATAGCAGAGTGGTTGAACCTTTACAGGACAATGCTGACGGTAAGAGTTCTGCTACTGTCAAACAATATAAGGTGTCTATTAGGAACCTTGATGCATGGTATGGGTCAAAACAAGCTTTAAAGAACATCAATTTAGACGTCAAGCCTAATACTGCTACTGCTTTTATTGGACCTTCAGGCTGTGGTAAGACTACTCTTATTCGCTGTCTTAATCGTATGCACGAGATGACTCCTGGCGCAGGCGCAAGGGGCCAGGTCATTCTAGACGGCATCAATATATATGATAATAAAACTGTTGATCCGGTAATCATCAAGAGACGTATAGGCATGGTCTTTCAAAAACCAAACCCGTTTCCGACGATGAGTATTTATGACAATGTAGCAGCAGGGCTAAAGCTTAATGGTGTCAAAAACAAGAGATTGATAAATGACATTGTTAAGGAAAGTCTGGAAGATGCGGTACTATGGGATGAAGTGAAAAATGAGCTTGACAAACCTGGAATGGGATTATCTGGCGGTCAACAACAGCGTCTTTGTATTGCTAGAGCTCTTGCAATGCAGCCAGAAATATTACTTATGGATGAGCCAACATCTGCCTTGGATCCAACTGCATCTTCTAAAATAGAAGAACTTGTTTACAATTTGAAAAAGAATCTTACGATAATTATTGTAACTCATAACATGCAGCAGGCAGCTCGAGTATCAGACTATGCTGCCTTCATGTACCTTGGTGAATTAATCGAATATGGACCAACAAATCAGATATTTAAAAACCCTCAAAAAGAACTTACAGAGCGCTATATATCAGGTAAATTTGGATAGGATCTGTTTGTTTGTTTGACTAGACTTTTGGACCTGGGTTTAGATCGTATTCATAATATTATTTTGGATATGGCAAAACTATCTGAAAACTCAGTATTCACCGCATTAGGATCCTATGAAGAAGGCACCCGCATAAAAAGCCAAATTTTTGACTGGTCAGAAAAACTTCGAATATTACAAGAAGAAGTAGCAGATCTTGCAATAGAATTGATTGCACGCTTTCAACCTGTTGCTACTGATCTCAGGTTTATTAGATCCTGTATGGAGATATCGTATGGATTTTCCAGATTTGGGCGCTATGCTTACGATATTGTAGATGTACTTGAAACAATGGGCTCAATATCTGACTGCGACAAGTCCACTGTTTTGGAAATGGCAGGTACTGTAAGAGAAATGATACAATTGAGTTTACACTCGCTACGCTCACGAGATAAAGATGCAGCAGAAAAACTCTACCAGATGGATGACACTGTTGATGCATTATATAGAAAATACTTACGCGAGATTATTACTCCACAAACTCAGCAAGATAAAAGATTTTCAGACCCGCGTTGTTATGTTTCTGCCTTACTGATACTAAGATATCTTGAACGCATTTCTGATCATGCTTGTTATATAGGAGATTCTGTTCATTATATCAGAACAGGAACCTCAAGCCCTAGGCGTTAACTGTTATTCTCAAACATGAAAAGATAGACATAGGTAATAGCCTGTTATACTTAGTCAGTAAAATAAGTCATCTTGGTGATAATATTTGTGTTATTTTGACAATATTTCATATATGATTAAATAATATCCAAAGTAATTGAATCTATAGCCAAAGTAAATACCCGCCACCTATCTCGGCAAATGCTGCTGCAAAAAAATAACGTAAGAGAAACAATCGTCATTGTTATTTCTGCGACCGACAGATTCTTCTTCCCCTTTGCTTTGCATGAAAATAATATCTGGAGACGAACAAGTGCATTACTACTGCACCCATTGCATCACATATATTGAAATTTGCTATATGTACTGCTATTCCAGCCGTTTCCTTCTATCTTATTATTATTTTCCATCAAGTAGAAGAAGAAGATGAGAATCTTACTTTGCTTCCAAATCTGAGAATATATGGAGTCATAAAAGTAGTTACAATAGTTACGACACCCACTATAGGAAATACAGAGGATGTGATAGCACCAACATCTTGACCGCCTTTAACAACAGCAAGAGATAGTTCACCTCTTGCTGATGACATTCCAAGACCTGTTCTTAATGCTATAATGCCATCATATCTTGCTTTTACCAAGATAGCCGTAACTATTAAAAACTTTGATACAAATGAAGTTAGAATAAGCACCAGTGCTGGAACAATAAATGATGGTAGTAGTGATACATTCATCAAAGCCCCGATTGATATGAAGAATATTGCAGCAAATACATCTCTTAATGGTATGGTAATGACTCTGGCTATATTAGCACTTTTTGATTCAGCGACCAACACACCAGCTAAAAATGCCCCTGTAACGACAGATAAGCCAAGTCCTTTAGCTACAAATGACATTCCAAAAGCCAATCCAAGAATAACAATTAGCAGCAATGCATAATCGTTACTTTTTCCTATTTTGTCGATTACATTTGGTATAAACTTTGAGCCAAGAATTAGTATACTTGCAATGAATGCTCCTACTATACTTATTGAAATCGATATTTGTAAAATAGATACTTCGCCAGCAGGACTTACTGCTATTGATTGAAGAACCGCAAGAGCGCTAATAGCTATAATATCTTCGACAATAATTATTCCAAGTAAAAAGGTTGTAGACTTGTCTTTAATCATCCCAAGTTCTTCCAAGATTCTAACAGTTACTACTGTACTAGTAATAGACATAGCAAGAGCAAGAAACATAGAATCAAAGAAACTAAACCCTAGCGTTTGAGCAACAAAATATACAATTAGCAATGTTCCTAAAGACTCAGGTAGTGCTATTATTACGGAGATCCTGCCTACGGACTTAAGTTTGGCAATCGGAAATTCTGTCCCAATTACAAATAACAGCATAATAATTCCTAACTCTGCAAATACGTTTACAGTTTCTATATTGCGTATCAGACTAAATGGTGGAGTATAAGGTCCAATTACCATTCCTGCAATAATGTAGCCAATTAGCATTGGTTGTTTTAACTTGTAAGTGATGAGTAGCATTATAGCTGCAACTATCATGATTACTGCAAAGTCTTGAACTATTACATCAGAAGGTGACGAACCAGAGGTTGAGAAGATTGGTGGAAATAAAGAATCAGTCGATTGTAAAAAAGAACTAGGGTTCATAGATAGACGGATAGATATATACATACTCTATAAAATAAATGATCAGAAGCAATGTTTGAGAATATAATATAAAAACCGTTGACTTCTGATTGATGGATGATGCGCTACAAAAAAAGGAAAAAGTATAATAAAAAATGATCACAACAACTATAACTCTAGCACTAATATTATACAGACATCTTTTATGTATTGGACAAACAGATCCAAATTCAATCTTCTTCCTTTTCTTTGCCTTAAGAAGAAGTTTAGAAGAATTTTATGTAAACGTTTTTTCTATATTTAATACACGATCACAATCTTTTATCGCTATAAGAGTAGGATTTGCAATTCCATTAGAATATCCAAGAGAATTTTCTAATGATACACACACATATTATCATTGTCACCTCATATGATAAAAGTAAGGACAAGGATATTTGATAATCTTCCTATGAACATTTCGAAAGCATAATTTTTAATAGTGTATCTCTCTTTTCACTCGTCATTTAATCCCAATGCACTTTATGTTGCAAAAAAGCGTGGTTTACATTGGTATAGAATATGAAACTCATTTTGTAAAATGAAATGAGTGCTTCACGAAGGAATTGTTTAAATAGAAAGAGACGAAGTACCGCAATTTTGTCTACAAACTAAAGAATCTTAAGAGTGCTGTAATTTGTATTAAATTACATTTTGTGATGACTATTGTTTCAAAAAAAGATTATATCTAAAGATTCTTACCACAAATCAGAGCTAGAAAGCAGTGGGAGAAAATGCTCCTTTTTTAAAACATCATTCGTAACTTATTTATTTAATTGTTTACAGACGATTACAACTTTATAATCAAATATTTCTGCAGTCAAAAGTATTGGTTAGAGAAAATTGCAAATCTATTTGTCATTCTGAGGAATAGTTACAATGATGTGGAAACATGGAAAGAAGAATATAGAGGAGAACGAATTTAGAAACACCATATTATCCTTTATCATACTTTTATATTTACCAACATAAGACCTAGCGTCAATGATATGAAAAGAACGCCAAAACCTGCTGCTAGCAATGTCTCCTGACTTTTTGTAGTTAAAGCTTGTCCTGATCTGTAAAGCAAATAAGCACCAACCATTCCCATAAATAGAATCATCGTTGTCACAATTGTTTCGCCTATTGTTTGAGCAGACCTTGAAGGGATAATGAATGTTCCTTGAGGAGTTAGTGAACCCTCGAGAATCGCATTGATTATGCCTGATACCAAAGCAAAAAATATCACCAAATATAAAACGGAGGCGATTAGCACAATTCTAGAAACGCTTAAAATCAAGGATAGTAATTCTAAATATTGTCTATAAATAAATTTTGCTGAAATAAATATAGTTGTATAATAATAGATATTATGGATAATGAACTAAATAATATGGTTTCTTAATTTTAAAGTAATTAAAATAAGAAATTTTTTCTAAATAGATTCTAATAAAATAAATATATTAATAAAATGAATAATAAAATGAATTATCTTTTTATATATATTCCTAACAATACATATATAGATTTCTATATATACATATATATATTATCTTTTAATTTTTTGTACCCGCCGCTACTTCCATAATTATCTTACAAATAAGGGAGGATGAGAAGTTCGAGAAGAAATAGCCTATGATACATAGCATATCTTTCTATCATTTCTGTTAGTTATTTTGTATTTGAATGGTAGAGCTCTAATTTTTTAGGATTGATTGATTTCATAATTGGGAGCTTCCTATAATCTTTCTGCCTAAAGATGATATAACAATTCACAACGACAATTAATATAATATTTAGTTAAAGAGTACATGACATGTACATGTACAGGAAATGTTCTGCTTGCTCACGAAAAGCATCAACAGACAAATACTGTGACTATCACGCCCAATCCTTCGAAAGTCTCAAAGAACATTATAACAAATGGGTTAAAGCATATGGAGCAATATCATGGAGTGATTATCTAAACAAATTGGCAAATAAGAACGAAACAGGAATATGGGTAAAAGAAGTAATCTCTATAGAATTAAAAAAATTGTGATCAAAAGAAAGAGAAATTAGATCTATATTTACATTTCTCCCATTCCGCCTGGTGGCATTCCGCCTGGTGGCATTCCGCCTGGTGGTCCTCCGGCTGATTTACTTGAGGCAATTACATCATCTATCCTTAGAATCATCGAGGCGACTTCTGTTGCTGATTTGATAACCTGCTCTTTTACTGAGAGTGGCTCTACAATATCTAATTTTGACATATCAGTGATTCTGGCATTTCGTGCATCAATTCCGGCCGATTTTGAGCCTTTGCTCTGCTTTGCACGTAAATCTGTCATAGTATCGATGGGATCCATTCCTGCGTTTTCTGCCAATGTGAGTGGAATTACTTCTAGTGCTTCGGCAAACTTCTCTGCAGCTAGTTGTTCTCTACCGGAAAGCGTACTTGTCCATTCTCTTAATTTACCTGCTGTGTAGGATTCAGGAGAACCTCCACCTGCAACTATTGCAGGCTTTTCAAGTACATCTTTTGTAACCATGATAGCGTCGTGAATTGAGCGTTCAGCCTCATCAATTACTCTTTGAGAACCGCCTCTGATAAGTATAGTTACTGCTTTTGGATGTTTACAACCTTCTATGAATACCCATTTATCTGTCTCTATCTTGCGTTCTTCGACTAGATCAGCAGAACCCAAATCTTTTGGTGTAAGGTCCTCCAAATTATTTACTACTCGTGCGCCCGTAGCTCTTGCTAGTTTGGTCATATCGCTTTCTTTGACTCTGCGTACTGTCAAAACGTTTGCCTTTGCTAAGTAATGTTGTGCAATGTCGTCAATACCCTTCTGGCATACCACCACATTAGCGCCACTAGCGGTAATCTTGTCAACCATACCCTTCAGCATCCTATTCTCTTCTTCTAAGAACAGGTTCATCTGATCTGGAGAACTGATATTTATTTTAGCATCGAACTCAGTTTTTTCAATTTCAAGAGCAGAATTAATAAGAACAATTTTTGCTTTTTCTATTCTTTTTGGCATTCCTCCATGAACAACTTCTTTATCAAGAACAATACCCTTGATTAATTTAGTATCACGCAATGATCCGCCTGTCTTCTTGTCTACTTTGATATCATCAATATCTACTTTATAACCAGAATCGACTTGTTCGCAGATTTGCATTGAAGCATTAACAACAATTTGTGCAAGCTCATCTGCATCCTTTGATACCAGCTTTGTTTGCATGGAAGTCTTTGCAATTCTGGTCAATTGACCTTTTTCACCTCCATCAATCTTCTGGGCTAGCGTGTTAAGAATCTCAATAGCCCTGACAGCGCTCTTTCTATAGCCATCAACAATGATTGTTGGATGAACATCCTTTCCAATTAATTCTTCTGCCTTTTCAATCAGCGCTCCTGCAAGTATTACTACAGATGTAGTACCATCGCCTACTTCATTATCTGTTGCCTTGCTGATTTCAACCATCATCTTCCCTGCGGGATGCTGAACATCAATTTCCTTCAAAATGGTCGCACCATCATTTGTAATAGTGACATCGCCGAGAGAATCTACCAACATCTTGTCCATGCCTCGTGGGCCAAGTGAGCTTCTTACTATTTCGGAGATCAATTTTGCAGCAGTTATGTTATTTTTCTGAGCGTCTCGACCTTTTGTCTGGGTCGCTCCTTCTTTCAATATTAATATTGGCATTCCGCCAGCTGATCCTTGTTGAATTGACATTTTTTTTCATTCACCTTAAAATTATGAAATAACTGACATGGTTGGGGATATTTTAAACTTACTATGAACTATTCTTATGGATCTTCCATAATACCTTTTTTAAGAGATCTTTATAGTAAAAGTATTTAAGTCAATCTTGTCTCATGTTTCCCTGCGGCCGATTATTAAATTATTATAACTTTGCAACTAAACAAATAGAAAGGGCTATTTGAATAGTTCGTCGTACTTACCAGCAGATATGTCAGAGAAAACTTCCTTTGCCGGCTTTTCTTCAACTTTTACTCCACTGCTTACGCAAGAACCGATCACTTCTTTTACAGCATTCTTCAGATCCTTAGCATAGGAGCTATCGATTTTCATCTTGGCAATTTTAACAGCACTGGCCATGGTTATATTTCCAGCAAAGTTTGTGCCAGCAGCACCTGAACCTTTTGTGATACCTGCCTCTTTGGAAACAAGAGCTGCAGTAGGAGGAATTCCTACTTCAACTGTAAACTTCTTGGATTCAGAATCAACTTCAACTTTGACAGGAACTTTCATTCCTGGAAAATCCTTAGTTTTGTCGTTGATCATATTTACCACTTGCAATACATTTACGCCCATTGGACCTAATGCGGGTCCAAGAGGTGGGCCTGCACTGGCTTCGCCACCAGTAACTAGAGCTGAAATGGACTTTTTATCACCCATGTATAAGACTAGTCCTTAAGCCAGCATATAAACTCCGTCATTAAGAATTAAATAAAATCTTAAAACGCAAAATAATAATAATATAGCGAAGTTTATAAAAACGATCTTATTATCCTTATACTCAATTACACCAACTTAAATAGGCAGCAAGTCATTTATTAACAGAAACATAAGTCAATAATACTTACAAGACTGTTTGAGATATAAGAATAGGTTCAGATAATAATTCCGCACATCTAGCATCGAAACCTAGCTGCATTAATATAGCATAAGTCCTTGAAACGCGAGAGGTATTCTTCACTTTTTTTCTATCTCATTAAATAAAAGCTCTGTTACTACTGTTGGCTATGTACATTCAGATACAAATGATGAATTACAAAAGGTTGCATTTATTGGTAATGGATAATATTATTAGATTCATAAAGTTTACTGATGCAAATGTGAAATCTATTACTTTCAGTAACAAGTCCTTCATCTAGATATTAATTTTTTTTAGGTTGTAAAATTAAATACTAAATCAATAATGTAAAGAAATTGAGCTTTCTAAGAAAACTACAAAGAGAAATAAACTTCTTTCTAACATTGGATGAGAGAGTATTTTTATCAAAAGAAGAAGTAAAAAAACAACAACCAAAACAGATACCATTACGTGATTATATTGCCGAAGTGGATAATAAAGCCAAAAACACTTTAAGGCGCTAAAAATAACAGTAATTTATTTTGAATAACAATATATATCGATCTCATGACACTTACACTCATTTATCACCAACATAATTAATCAATACAAGAAATTATCAAATGCACCGACAAAGAGAACATCTTCAATGGTAGCATTTTACAAATATCACAAGAGCACTAAAAATGTGAGACGCTTATTAATACTTAAAACCGTAACTCTTATTAGAACATAGCAAGAACTCGAGGGAGTTTACCATGATTATAACAACGACATTATTACCGCTTTTGGAATATTCTGATATTCCTTTATGTTAAAGATAATTTTTATGTATAATAACCTGCGTTGCCAGATTATCTCTCCTGATAAAAATGTCTGACTCTATATAATGAGCAGAAAAAAATAATGAAAGTCAAGAAGACAAAGTAAGACCACCATCAACGTAAATCGTTGTTCCTGTAATGTAGCTTGCATCGCTTGACGCTAGAAATAGTGCAACCTTTGCTATTTCTTCTGGCTGTCCTATTCTTTTTACAGGAATTCCTTTCTCCGTTTCCTTCTTCTTTTCCTTATCCTCAAGCATTTCCTTATTCATATCAGTAGCTATGGCACCTGGTGCAATACTATTAACTCGTATACCTTTATCAGCTAGCTCCAAAGCTACAGTTTTAGTTAGCATTTCCATGCCACCTTTTGAAGCAGCATAGGGGGCTCCTTCTGGATGAGGCATTGATTCGTGTACAGAAGATATATTGATAATTGAGTAATTATTGTCATTGCTTAAATGCCCCAACATATATTTTACAGCTTCTCTCGTACATAGAAAAGCACCTTTTAAATTTATATCCAGAACCTCATCCCAATCATTAGATGTCAATTCATTTATCTTCCCTGATGCTCCACCTATTCCTGCGTTATTTATTAAAACATCAATTCTTCCAAATCTCCTAATAGCCTCTTCTATTATTGATACACAGACTTGTTCTTGGGATATGTCTCCTGTTACAGGTACAATTCTATTGTTATCACTAACTGATTTTGAAATATCTTCAGCAGCTCTCTTTAATTCCTCTTCGTCTCTTGCATTTATTGTTAGATCATAAGATGCTTTCGCAAATTCTGTTGCAATTGCTTTACCAATACCTTTGCTAGAACCGGTAACCACTGCTACCTTCGATTTATTAGTTTGAATCATTTTTTATCAATCAAGAATATTAGATGATAAATATATAGTTAGTTGGTAGCATTTTAGTCGAAAGCCAAGCAAATATCTGTTCGTTATCCTATGTATAGAGAAGCAAGGCTTCATCACTCCACCAATATCTTTCTCTCTCTGTAAACAAATGCAGTAGTTAACATTCAGCTAGTCTTCTAAAGTTACATACATTATGTAAAATTCAGTTGTGTTTATCGATGATTTAATCACTCGAATTTTAGACAGAAAGTATGAGAATCTACAAAGTTGCTAGATGCTTTACCAATTGTATAGCTAATTATCAGCTCAAATTCGCTTATTAACAATATTATAAAAATCGCAGTCTCTATTGCTTGTTTGTGCGTCGGTGAAGAATTAAGCTTTTGGTATGCATCCGCGATTGATTGCTACGATCTTCTCCTTAGAATCTATTCCACAATGCCAATTATTTCGCTTTTTGTTGTTAAATCAATATTTAATTAAATATTATTCGAGGCTGAAGTTTGGTTTCCTTATTTGTCTGTTTTAGAAGCGATATTGATAATAGTGCAGCTACACTTTTATTGAAATAGCTTTTTCAAATAGTTTGCATCTACTGTTACAGGAATTTGATATGGAGAATCAAGAAGTATTACTGTAGCTTCTTGTTTTTCATAATCAACTCTTGTGATTTTTGCTTTCATGGCCTTAAATGGACCAGCAATAACTTCGACCGTGTCGTCTATATTGAGTTCAGTTACAACTGGTTTTTTAACAAGATATCCTTCAATATCTTTAAAAGGTAGCTCTCCACGAATTTGTCCTCTGACATGACGAACACCGTGCAGTGCTTCAAAGGCAACATTTGAGTCTGGGGCCTCAACAATGATATATCCTTTAAAGTTATCTAAGGCAAGAATTGAGAGAACTTTAATCTTCTTTGTATTGATCTTATTTTCTAAAATATTTGCAACTACCTTTTCTTGGCCACCAGTTATCCTAATCGCAAAGAATTTTGAATTTAAAGCAGGTTTTAATTCTTGTTGTTGTTGTTGAGTATTATTGTAGGGAATATTAGAAGAAGAGGTATCATTATCAACTTCAGAGTCAGATTTATCTTCTACGATGACATCATCAAGAGTAACAGATTCTTCAGTTAAGGAATCTTTTTTATCAAAAATATCATCAACATCTGGAAGATTGTCTTTATTTTCTTTAATACTGTCGGTCATCTTTTAAATTCAATAAACGATAGTTTAATGTAATTTATAAATTTACTCAGATCAACAAGCAATAAAATACAGCATTGGAATATATCAAATAGTTGGATATAATTTTGCCAATTCTAATGTAAGTCGCCAACCTCTGAGTATAATATGCTACAAAAAATCAGAGAATTGAATTTTTTCTCTCGCTTACTTCAAACTTTTTCTTTTCTGAATTACAAATGTATATAATATATATAGATCAATTTTATATAAATTAATACTATATAAGTACTAGGATAATGATTGAATAGTTAGCTTGAAAATATTTTTGTATTTAGCGAAGTATGGATTTATTTTCCATGAAGGCTTAGCAATTAAAAGCTCTTCACAACTATAAGATGCATAATGGATGACCACAGTCACCATTTGTATCTATAGTACTGCTTTGGAAATGACGATGCAAAGAGAATTGTAGATATATGAATGTATTCACATGTATAACAGAGACAATAACGCAGGCTCTTACGCCCTCTACTAGGCAAACAGCTATAGCTGTTCTTCTATTTATTGCGGATTCTCAGGAATTTTTATTGATAATTTCAAGAATATGCGTAATAATAAAGAGTAAATTCGCCTCTACTGAAAATCATGACAATCAAAAAATGGTTATAAGGAAACTGCAGGAAGTGGCCACACCTCATATTTTCAAAATATCAACTTATTTAACACATAGAACAATTATATGATTATGACAGAGGAGCATGTTAAAGACAAAATGGGAAATGATGCAACCAATGCTAGCCTTCACATTCAAGAAGAACAGATGACAAAGATATTGCATAATTGGTCTGAATTTAATAAAATGCCTACGATTGGTCCATTTCATGCTTTTTTCCAAGATTTTAAATCCTATGCCCAGGATCTCTTGAGTCTTGGTCAAGCCATATTAAACGCGCAAACTAATCTTAATGAATACTGGAAACAAATCAATATAGCATATGTACAGGCAACAAAAGAAGTCTCCGAGAGAGCACCTAAACAGCTCAATTCAAAAGAAGATTTTGAGCAGTATAGAAAAATTACAATAAATGCATTTGAAGATGCTTTTACTAATTTATTTAGTTCGAAAGAATTTTCAGTTACTTATGGAAAGGTATCAAGTGACCTACTGGATCTCTTCAAAAAGATGCAGAAGTTTGCAGAGAAGAATCTGAAAGTTTTAAATCTCCCGACGCGGGATGAAATGGATGAGATATTAAAAGATATTCATGACATAAAAAGGACAATTCATGACATGAAAAAATCTGGACTATAAAGGCTAATAACATAACAAGTCTTATAAAAAAATAAGTAGTAAAGATTCGCTAACACTGTCGGTTTTTATCAATGAATATTATCTTAATTACGAAACCCGATATAGAAATTATAGTAATCCAGGAACATCTGTTGTGTGTATATATGTTATAGTTTGGATATAGCATTTTTGTGGAAGATATATAATTGCAATAAAAGTTAAAGATGTAGTAGGACAGGAGTATGTATATTTTTCAATATCAAAGACAGAAACTCCAGGCTGGCTGCAATTTTGTATATTGAAAAAATAATTTGCATACCTTGGAGATTAGAAAATACTCATATCATTAATCTATTATTCAATTTTAGCATTTTCTAACGTATCAGCATCGTTTGGAATAGACAGAGAGATGATATTATAACAGAAATTTTAATACGAGAAGACTATTCGACATATATTGCAGGTTTAAACGGCCTAGAATATTTTGATTTTTCTCTAGGATCGTATTTTTGTATCTCATCTTCTGAATGAACAATTATCTCTGTATGTGCATTTCCGCTTTCTAAAGATAAGAGCTTTTTCGCATCATTGAGAGGAAATATTTCATCAAAAACTACTGTCAATTTTAATCGTCTGTTCCTAGCTTCAATTGGATCAGATAGGATATCCTCTATCATATTTCGTATCAGCTTAGGATCTTTCTTCACTTTTGATGTTTCTGCATCTTTGATCAGTTGTTTCATAATATCTCCAAAGTTAGTTTTGTTTTCTAATAATATATATTCAAGAATCTTTTGATAGATTTGTTGCTTCCATCGAGCTGAAGTGTAGATAATAATTTTAGTTGGAGAGATCTTTGTGACTTTGAGAATATTGTGAAGATCCGATATAAGATTAATTATTAGTTGTTCTGATTCCTCTGCTACTGGGTCTCTCTTATCTTCATCTACTATAGGCCAGCCTGAAAAAATAATTGAATCATATTTTCCTCCTATTATTTCCCAAACCTCTTCGCTTATAAAGGGAGCGAATGGAGCAAGCATTCTGATACGGTTGTCAAGAAATGTAGATAAGGTAAGTGCAACGAGGGAATCATCTCGGTTTTTGACCGTTATTCTTTTCTTGTACCACTGCAAATCATGATCAAGTAAATACAGTATATCATGCAATGCTTTTCTTACTCTTAACTTATCCATTGATGCCGTAATATCTGTAATGTGATTTTGCAATCTGCTGACAAGCCATCGATCTTCTATCTCTCTTTTTGCTTCTGATAATTTTATTGATGAAAATAAAGATGATCTGAATTTAGATTTAGGCGTCGAATACTCTAATGCCATATCATAAATATCATCTAATTTTGACCGAATTCCTTTAATTGCATCAAATGAAAAATCTGCGTCTTGTAACAGTTCTGCAGAGCTCAACATTGCTACACGAATTGCATCAGCACTATGTTCTTTAATAGCAGTGCGCAGTGGAATAATGTTACCTAGAGATTTTGACATCTTCTTTCCTTCCATAAGGACAGAACCATTGACGATAATTTTTCTTGGCCAGTTTTCTCTTGTAAAAATTGCCACATGATTAAAAATGAAAAATGATAGATGATTTTGAACTAAATCTCTTCCAGAATGTCTTGCATCTAGCGGGTAAAAGTAGGAAAATTCTTTTCGTATCGACTCTATTAGCGATATAGAAATATTGCACTCTGCCGCGACCTGCCTGACATCTCCGTTTCCTAATAATATATAATCAAAAAACGAATCATTTAATGCATCAACATTATTCACATTTATGATTAATTTATTGCTGCCATCATCAGAAATGCTGTTGTTATTACTATTGACATATTTTGCAAGTATATAGTAAGACATATAGATGACAGAGTCTGACAGACTTTCAATTATCCAGTCCTGATCCAATGGCAATTTAGTACCCAAACCGGATTTTCTTGCACATGCTCTTTCTCTCAACCAATCGATTACATAGTTGAATTCCTGTCTGATCTCTTCTGGAACTATATCCATTTTATTAATGCATTCGTGTGCTAATTTTTTCCATTTCTTATCACCATAATTTATAAACCATTGATCATTCAATATCTTAACGAGACATTCAGTACCGCATCTGCATCTAACAGGCTTATTTATTAGTTCAAACATTATCTCGGCTATGCCATTTGAGACGATCTCGTTTTTTATCATATCCTTTGCCACAGACACCGGCATACCTTTATACTTGCCCGTATTCTGTAACATTTTTCCTTTATAATACTCATGTGAATACAGTTCATTTGTCGCCTTTTCTAGTTGTGGATCATCTTGATCTTTTACTTTGAATTTGCTTACAATCTTGGCTGCTGGTGATATCAAAATGTTGTCGTTAGCATCGGCGTAGTAGTAACCATCTGATCCAATTATTGTTATTGGTATTACGTCTACTTTTAAGCCAACAAATTCATTATCCAACGAAATATTCTTTTTGAGATCTTCAATAGCCTGGAAATCATAAGGCGCATGTCCGGGAACAGACATTACAATTCCAGTACCATTGTTAGACTCAACAAATGATGCAGGATATAATGGGATAGAAACCTTTCTGATGGGATCTTCTACATATTTGCCAATTATTTCTTTTCCATATATGGACGACTCTACTGCAACTTTATGGTTTAAAAATTCCAGTTTTCTGGCAGCTTCCTTGCTAACAATCCATCTTTCATTATCAATCTGTATCCTTACATATTCTACATTGGGATTAACCCATAAGTTAGTGACACCATAAATAGTCTCAGGCCGAAGAGTTGCAGTTGGAATTATATATCCATCATCCAGCTTAAATTTAATTAGTATATATTCATTAAAATCTGGTTCTACATCACCGATCGTATCATGTTGACTAACTGGATTTTGGTCTTTTGGACACCAGCCAACAGGATGGGAACCTTGGACTATCAATCCTTTGTTTCGCAAAGTATTAAATTGCCATGAAATGAACTTGGAATATAATTTATCTATTGTAGTAAATTCCCGTCTCCAATCTATGGAATAACCCATCTCTTTCATACCAAGTTTGATCTCATTATGAAAGTAACTTGCAATTTTTATTGGTTCAACGAAGCTTTTTATTGCGTCTTCTGAAACATGATAAATATATTGAAATGTTTCTAACAGTTCTTTATCACCTGATGCAATTCTTCGTGACATCCCTAGAATAGGTGTGCCGGTATAATGAAAGCCCATCGGAAACAATACATTGTATCCTTTCATCCTCATATAACGTGCATGAGCATCTGCAAGGGTGTAGGTCCTTCCGTGTCCTATATGTTGAGGAGAGTTTGGATAAGGATAGGCAACAGTTATGAAATATTTTTTCTTTGAAAAATCAGGATCGCTATTGAAGATCTGTTGCTCATCCCATCTATGACGCCATTTTTCTTCTATTAAACTCCAATTTATCTTGTTATTGTTATTGTTATTGTTGTTGATCATGTTTTTTACTATTATCCCGAGACAGTTTTCGTAACTAATTCTTCTGCTGAAAGTAAAGCTTCTTGAATTTTGGATTTGAATTTACCTCCACCTTGTCCGAATCTTTCATCTCCTCCTCCTGAGCCTCCAAGTTTGCTAGAAAGCTGTTTTGCGATGAGTCCAGCTTTGATATTTTTACCTCTTGCCTTTTCACCGACAAAGACAATCACACGAATTCCTTGACCTTTAGAGATCAAGGCAATGTAGATAAGGGATGGATCGATTTCGATAGATTTTTCGCCTATAGCGATATAATACTCATCATCGAGTTCTTCGTCATAAACATTGTAGAGTTTTATTCCGTGTGGCGCTAGTTGTGTTGCTTCAGCAGAAATAGACTTTGCTATTAAAGGTGCAATTTTTCGCATCATTATCTTGATCTTTTTGTTTGTCTCTTCTGACTCCTCGATGCCTTTTTGGAATGTCTCAACAACCTTCTCTCTGCTTGAGCCTAAAGATTGTGCAATAACGGTGAGTTGATTTTCCTGTTTTTGTGTATAGTTCAATGCAGCTTCGCCAGCAACGAATTCTAATCTTACTATTCCATCCTGGATTCTTTCAGCTTTTATAATTTTTATAAGTCCTATTTCACCAGTCTGGCCTATGTGAGTTCCTCCACAGGCTTCTATGTCCCATCCTTCAATATTTACAATTCTGACATTGTTGGTTGGAACCACTCCACCTTGATAAATTCTAAATGAGTATTGTTGTTCAGCATCGCCACGGTCATATATCTTGATTTTAACCGGCAAATTTTGTCTAATTACATTATTTGCAGTCTTTTCAATTCTTTCAACTTCTTCTCGATTAAGAGCAGAATGATGAGTAATATCAAGTCTGGCATAACCTTCGTCCTTAAAGGCAGAGTTCTGCCATACCCATGATCCAAGATTACTTCTAGATGATGTATTAAGTATATGTGTTGCAGTATGATGTTTAGTAATCAGATCTCGTCTTCGACCATTTATAGTTCCATACACAGTTTTGCCTTCAACAATATCTTTTTCCCTAGCATCTTTTAATTTATGAATTATAATATCTGACTGTTTTATTACTTCCATCACCTTTATATCATCAATCTCTCCATTATCCGGTTCCTGGCCACCGCCGCGCGGATAAAAGGCAGTCTGATCTAAAATTACATATTTATTATCTATTATCTTGAGAACCTTGGCGGTAAATTTACGGATAGATTCGTCCTCATAATATAATAGCCTTGTAGGTGCAAGATCTTCCAGACCATAGATCGGCTGTTGAGCCTGTGTTGATGCTTGGCTTGTATGAAGTTCGGCGAGCTTTGTGTAAAAAGTAGAAGGAATGCTTTCTATTGCTCCTGCTTCCATTAAAAAGTCTGGAGTGACGCCGTCAGATTCGTACATTCTAATGAGATCCTCAACTATTATTTTCTTTTTCTTATTTTTTATAGAAGCAGCAATTGAATCCATTCTTTCTCTTGAGCCTATATATCTGCTAGATTCAATCTGAAGAATTGTTCTTACGTCCTCCCTATAATCTTCAAGTTCAGGATACATCTGTTTAAGATAATCAATATGAAGATCAGCAACATCTTCTAGTTTTATGTCCCAACCAAGTCTATCTAATATTGAAAGTGCTCTTCTTAGAATCACTCTAAGATTATATCCTCCGCCGACATTTGATGGAAGAGCTCCGTCTGAAATTGCAAATAATAACGTACGACTATGATCTGCAATGGTGTAAATTGCTTCGTAAGGAGCAATTATTTTTACAAGCTGCTCATTGGAGATTTTTAATTCCTTAGCAATCGACGATTTTAATTCTTTTATATCTCTGCCCATATGTTCAACTTTGCTAGAAGCTGCCTCAAAGTATTTGGAGAGAAGCGCTAAATCTTCAGAAGCGTCAACTGTGTTAAGTAATTCTGGTACTACAGGACCAAAAGAGCAATCATAACTTGTCGGTGTTCCCATTGTAATCCAGGAGAAGCGCTCAAGTCCGGCTCCCATATCAATAATCTTGTTTGGCATCACACGGTAGTTATTCTCATTTCCTTCAAATTCTGTAAAAACGGCATTGCCTAGTTCTAGCCCGCTTACAAAATATTCCAATGAATATCCAAATGCCCCAGCACCCATCCAGACGTCTTCTACAAAGGTTATTTCTTCTGGCAATATTCCAAGGCCATTTGTAAGCATCCCATAATCCAAGTCAATACATTTGTCTTTCCAATAGCCACCTGGTGCATCAGCATTGCATGTCTGTCCAACCATGCAAAAACTTGTGTAGTGTCTGCCGCTCAAACCCACATTTTCAATGTCATTAAAACGCAAACACATCTGTGGGACAAGAAGTGGATTTGATGGCAACTCAAAAACTACTTTGCTTCCCATAACTCTCTGAAAGTCTACAATTGATGCTATTGTAAAATAGAGGTCATCTCGCCATCTGCATACTACTGGATAGCGTCTGATTATTGCATGACCGTTTGAACTGAAATATTCTCTGACCTCCTTCCAAGCATTAACATAATCTAGTCGCTTTCTTGTTGGAGGTTTGCCTATAAAACTATAGTTTTCATGATCAGGGCAAAATGTCCTTTCAACCATTGACCAGAAGAACTTGCCACATATATTGCATTTCTGTCTATTGAAACCCTTTCTATCAAATAGTGAAACTCTATAATATCTGTCAGGATTAGATGAAAAGAGATTAGCAAGTTCCTTTTTGCTCAATGCTTGCTATCCGTAGCAAGAAACAATATTAATGCTTTTATCGAGATAAAAATAAAAGTGATATTCAGAGATATTGCAATAATGCATTATTGCAATTTAAGCTTTTAAAAGAGATTGCTCTATAAATCTCTGATATGATTCTTTGGAAGAAGCACCTACTGTTCTTGCAATTTCCTTGCCTGCTTTGAACAACAATAATGAAGGTATTGATTGAACGCCATATTTCATTGCAATTTCTTGGTTTTCATCGACATTTAGCTTTGCTACTTTTATCTTGTCACTCATTGTTTGCGACAGCTGTTCTACAGCAGGCCCAACCATTCTACATGGGCCACACCATTCAGCCCAAAAGTCTACTAGTACAGGCATATCTGAATTTATAACATCAGAGTCCCAAGATTTACTTGTTACATGAATGACATTTTCGCTTTTGCTTTCCATTTCTTTGATATATATGAAGTCCTATTTGAACCGTCTCATAAATATGACAATAGGTGGATTCACTATCGAGATGAGAAATCTATCGCTTTTCTCTACCATATATTAATAATAGGTGGGGGGTATAGGTGCAGAAAAACCATAATCAATGTAATATTTGGTACTCACACACACATATACACATATAGCGCATCACGGCATGCTTGCTAGGAAGTAAGCTTGTATTATACATTATATATATATATATATATATATGTATATATATATGGAGATATATATACTATTTCCTAAGTAATTCAATAGGAAAAGGACATTATTAGTTTATGTTATAAGTAATGTTTTGAAATGGTCTCATAATGGCTTATCAAAAATCATGAAAAGAAAAGGTACAATTTGCCTTAAAATATTAAGTTTTAATATTCAAAAAGAAATTATAATCTAATAAATACAAATTGACAAGTGCAAATAACTTCGCATTAGAACAAGGAAAATCGGCAAAAGCTATAGATTGGATGAATTCATATGCTAAAATGAAAAATAGAAAATTAGAGATTAGATCAGAGAATTATTCTCTATCTACTTTAAAATTTGGTAATTTCGAAGCAATATCTTGGAATGGCGATTGGTCAGCAGCTCGCTTAATCATCGTTAAAGCAAGCAGCAAGTTAAATATGAAAGTTATCGAGGCAGGTTACCATAAAAAAGGCAGCCTTCTATCATCGCTTCTTGGTGGCAGTGATGAGATCGCAAAGGTGTATAGCGGAGGAAAACTTGTTGGCAATATAGTATTGAAATCAAAGTCAGGCAAGTGGATTGTCAAATCAGAAAAAACAATTTAAGGTATAAATCAATTTAATATAAAGTATAATTTAACAAAGTTTTTCGACGATCAGATAATCAACTGACAGGAAACTGTTCGACCTGCCTTTTTAAAGCCACGTTCATCTCATTCAGAGTGGTTCTAATATCTCTCTCCAGCCGGTTGCCTCCAAGATAAACGCCTAATCCTGTAAAGATCTGACTATGAAAAAAAAGTACACTATCTGTTCCAAGGGAATGTATAGTGAAAATGCGTTCGCCATTTAACATTCCTGGGAAAAGCGATTTTCCATACCAACGTAATTCACGATCTGGTTCGACCTTTGTTATAGTTGGTTTATAAGTTCGATTTTTACCACCTGTGGTTCGAAGGTGAATCTCCAGCCTTGTTCTGACCTTTGCTTCACCTTTTACTTGAACTATAACAGGATTCCATTTAGAATAGTTTGGGAAATCCGTAAGTACCTGCCATACACGTTTCGAAGATGCCATGATTTCAAGTTCGGCCTTGATTTCTTTCAATATAAGTCAGTTTCTCATTATTAAACGCCAATGGCACTTAAACGTATTATGGTAGATCTTGAACTTGCCTGTTATATTTTATCCTGTTCAGGAATTTAACCTCAATAATAATAATAAAAAGAGTAGATATTGTTCTTGTTTTAGACACAGACATGACAATAGGGTTATTTTGTCAAGATTTATTTGATGATTTTTCATTTCGTTGCTGGTGACAATTTCTTGCTCATAGTTTGTTAGTCTGCATTACAACAACAGCACTAGATAAAAGCATGACCTTTTCATTGTTTTGCTAATATCCACACACAATCTAGATTATAACTTACTTTTATATAGCAACATTATTGCATTTACTATCGAGGAGGCGGCAGGACTTCCTCCTTTTCTTCCCACGTTGGAAATAAATGGAGTATCGATATTTCTTAATTCGTCTTTGGATTCAGAAGCAGAAACAAAACCTACTGGAATCCCAACAATAAGTGCAGGTTTTGTCACATTCTCTCTGACCATCTTTATTATTTCATACAAGGCAGTCGGAGCATTACCAATGGCTACTATTCCTCCATTGATTTCGTCTGCGGCATACCGCATGGCCATTTCTGATCTAGTTTTATTATACAGGCGAGCTTTATCGCTCAGTGTCTTATCAGAGATATAACACGCACTCTTCAACCCTAGGTCAGCAATGGATTTTTTATTCAGTGCAGATAGCACCATATCTACATCGGTGACGATATTACATTTGTTTTTAACAGCATCGAATGCTGAATCTATAGGATTGTTGTGGAATATTATTTTTCCTTTTCTTGCGAAGTCAAAATCTGCAGTCGCATGAATCACTCGTCGAACAATAGGCCATTCTAATTCATTATACCCATGGGAACCGATTTCAGCATCAATTATCTCAAAGCTTAATTTTTCAATGTCAATTGCTCTTTCTGACATTTCTCTGCCTGCGTCAGTTCTGGTATTACCCGGAGAAGACAATTCTTTGTTCTACCTCTCTAGTACGCTCAATTACAAGGTCAACCAGTTTTTCATCTACTCCAAGATGTTTTGCCATAAACACATTTTTGAAACTATATTTTTCTAATGCAGAATTGACATCATTAATAACGTCGCGCTTTATGTGAGCACCCTTATGTAAAAAGTACGGCATCAACAAAATAATTTTTGGATTATCCTGCAGGACATTTTTTATACCTTCGTCTATATTTGGAGTATCCAATTCAAGAAAGCAAAAGGCTACTCTGCGATAAAATGGTTTTAGACTACTTACTGTATAAAGTAGAGCATCCCTCGCATTTTTGTCGCTGCTCCCATGTCCTATTACAAGAATATCACATTCAGAGTTAGGATAATGGATTTTTTTTTCATTTTTTAATTGGCTGACTCTGTCAATTATCACTTCAGTCATCATAGAATGGTAACTTAATGGCTTTGCTATCACCAATTTCAAATTTCTTATCTTCGCTATCTCGGCGCTTTTCTTAACCGAATCTTTTAACTTCATACCCGGGTATAGAAAATAGGGCATGATTGTAATGAAATCAGCACCGTTCTCAAGGCATTTTTTGATTCCCTCTTCTATATATGGGGGCAGAACTTCCAAAAAACAATAATCGGCATAATCGTACTGTCCTTTGCGTTTAGCAATTGAACATATATCTTCGAGTTCCTCTCTTACATCAGCTTCTCTGCTGCCTCTATCAATCATAAGTAATGCTTTCTTCAATTAATCAAACTTCACCCTAGACACAGCCACTGTAAGATTTGGTGGAAACTTTTGTTTTGGAACTATTAATTCACCACCATTTGAACTTAAAATTGACGAAGCTTCTGAAACGCTTGGAATGCCTTCAAATTTTTGTACTGTCTTTGATGGATTTGGGACTGATACTTGACCGAGTTTACTTTTATCATAAATTTCGACAGGAATTTTATATTGTTCGGAAAATTCTTGCAATCCTTTGATCTTGCCTTCTTTATTAATCGATGATATATTGCGAATGCTCTTAAAACTTAGTCCTTTATCTTTCAATACAGTTAGAATTCCATTTTCAATAACGTCTTTGCTTGTATCTCTGTGAAGTCCTATTCCTACTACTAGGCTTTTAGGTCTATATATTACTGATTTTTCCAAAATGACCGGATCAGTAATTATTTTATCTGAGATAATTAATGCTCCTTTGAAATCTGGACTTTTAAGTTCATAAAATTCTTTGGTCACAGTCACGTTTTGCGGAAATGATGTTGCTGCGTCCCCCCACCAATTCTTCTCTCCTGCTTCCTGATAAAGACCTATTTTCTCCTCATTAACCATAAATGCACTGACCTTTGTAACATTTTGATAATTTTCTATTATCCAACCAAAGTTTTTTCCAACTAAATCTACTGGAATGGTTTCGTTCACATCTGCGGCAGTTGTTATTACTGGCTTTGAATTAAGATATGAAGCAACCAATCGTGTTAATGCATTAGCCCCGCCAAGATGTCCAGACAATGTACTGATAACAAAATTTGCTTTATCATCGATTACAAGGACTGCAGGATCGGTCTTCTTATCTACAAGAAAAGGGGCGATTATCCTTATAACTGCACCAAGTGAAAATATACATATTAATGCATCATAAGTTTTAAAGAGATTTGCAACTACTTGTGTAGTTTGCTTGTCAAACCAATTTATATCAGGGCCTGAATCACTATGTTTTATGGGAGCGTAAACCTCTGCCTCTGGTAGACTATCCTTTATTTTACGTGCAATCACAATTCCGTGCTTTGTAATTGCTACAACTGCTGTCTTGCCAATCATCAAGTATTATAGTGGCTACAATTTGATTAGGAAAATAATCTTTTGCATTATTCTCTATATAATTTTCATCAAGAATCAGCGGTTGAATTATATTGTCTGATAGTTAATTTCTTTGAATTAAGACTTTCCAACGTTCACATCGTACATTACTATTCTTAATACCTTTGATACTTGCATCCTTCACACATCTTTGGAATCCTATAGGATTTCCTGATATTTTCTACGACGAAGGGATATACATGCGGAGAACGATGCATGTATTGGAAGGTCTTGGGCCACAAGAATCATACTTTTATGATCATCCTTTTTTTGGACAGCTTTTTCTGGCAGCTACATTAGGAATAATTGGTTATCCTGATTCATTGAATCCTAATTCTGGAGATACCCATTCGATCGAAATGCTGTATACTATTCCAAGAACAATTATCGGAATTCTTGCCGTTATTGATACTCTTCTCATATATAAAATATCAGAACGTTATTACAACTGGAAGGTTGCGCTTTTTGCCTCGCTTCTGTACGCAGTGATGCCAATAACATGGATCACTAGACGGATACTGCTAGATTCCATCCTTTTACCATTTGTTTTATCTTCAATACTTTTTGCAATTTATGTTGGATATTCAAATCGTAAATTTGTTGCTATTTTGTTATCGGGAATTTTCTTAGGATTAGCCGTATTCACAAAGATTCCAATAGTTACAATGATTCCTTTAGTAGCCTTTCTAATCTTTAAGAATAGTAAAAAGAATTTGAAGATGGTTGGTATATGGTTAATTCCTGTCATTTTAATTCCATCGATTTGGCCCGCTCATGCAGCCTTCTTTGGCCAGTTCGATCTTTGGTTAAAAGACGTGATATCGCAGACACAACGGCAGAATAGCGGATTTAGTTCTATAGTTATGTTTTTTTTCCTTGTTGATCCAGTTTTGTTGATACTAAGTTCTGCTGGAATTGTTTTTGCAGCAATTAAAAGGTATTATTTCCTTTTGCTATGGATAATCCCATTTTTGGTATTCCTATCAGTTATTGGCTTTGTACAGTACTTCTATTGGATACCCATACTACCGGCTTTTTGCATAGCTGCATCTGTTTTTACGATACATCTGTTAGAAAAGGTAGTAGCGACTCTAAAATACAGGACAATGCTATTGTTCGCTGTAATTTCAAGCATAATAATATTTGGATTAGTAAATAATACTATGTTAATAACATCTGATATCTCCTCAACCCAGTTTCAGGCAGCTGCATTTGTCCTCAAATATATTCAGGAGGAAAAAGATGACAATAATAATAATATCAATTACGATGTAACTCTGATTTCAAGCCCAGTCTATTCTTGGATCTTTAATTATGTCTTTAATAAAGAGAATGTAGTTGCAGACTATCGAGATCTTCTTTATTATCCTGTACAAAGCAAAGAATTTCTTTTGATAGCTGATCCCCATTTCAAGTCAAATATTGGTTCAGGCAGACAACTACAAAATACATATGGAAATACAACGTTAATCAAGACCTTCAAGGGAGATGTATTCAATTTTGATCTAGGTAGATATCCTTACACGAGTATGGTGAAAAATTATGAAGGCAGTGTAATAGAGATAAGAATAGGACAACGACGTTGAATTAGTTGATTAAAATGAAATATATAATTTATAATATCATATTTTCTTAAATAACTGCGAGATGTATAAATATAAATATATATATATGTCTATTTATATATATAGAGTACCTTTATACTTAGATATAGATTTAAAAGTTCGTAATCAATAGACTGTTCTCGAAGAACGTTAGAACAATCATCTATCAATGTCTACATTAAAGCAGATTATTTATATATATCTATCTATATCTATCTATATCTATCTATCACGCAGATGCACTTATTTTATGGATAGTGACCAGATACACTACCATCGAATTCAAACATAATTACTTTTATCTCCAATTCCCTTTTAGAGTGCTCATACATCTGCTCATAAACTCTTCTACATATCAAATCAAAAAATCCATTGACATCATTATTGTTTATTATCTCAGAGACATGCCTCGCGGTATTCGCTCCTCTTATCTCTTCTATGACTGACTCGGAAGAGTTACATTCTGAGGCGATCTTTGCCATAAATTCCATATTTACATGCGATCCCCTTACATGAGTTTGTTTGATCCCCATTGCCATCTTAGTTAATTTTCCAATGAATCCAGCTATGATAGCTTTATGAATTTTCTTATTTGAACATTGTTTTATAGCATAGCCAGCAAAATCGCCTATCTGTATAAAGGAGTGATCGGGTAATGAATTTCCAAGTAGTGCTTTAGCAAAATCTTCACTACGACCTCCTGTAGTAAGGACCACTGTATAGTTGCCCGATGCTAGAGATACATCTATACTTTGACGGATAGAGGCAGCAAAAGATGCAGTAGAATATGGCAAAACTATTCCAGTAGTGCCAAGTATCGAGATTCCTCCTAATATACCCAATCTCGGATTATCAGTTCTTTTAGCAAGTTCTTCTCCGCTAGGAACTGAAATGATTACACTAATACCATGTTCTTGCAGATAAGAAGGCACAGTAGCCATCACCTCTTTGACAGCTTGTTCAATCATCTTTAATGGTGTTGGATTAATTGCAGCTTTTCCAATCTCAAGCCCTAATCCTGGCTTTGTTATCCTACCAACACCTTTTCCTCCATCGATGATTATCTTATCTTTCTGATCTGAAAAGGAAACAGTGGAACAAATTTCGGCTCCGTCTGTTATATCGGGATCATCTCCAGCATATTTTATAACAGCCGATGTAGCTGAGTCTCTTCCTTCAATCCTTGTCCATACAACTTTAATTGTTGCTTGTTTTTCCTTAGGTAATGAAACTACTACAGTATCGACAGTTCTCCCATATATCAAAGCTAAAAGTGCTGCCTTAGTAGCTGCAGCTGCTGAAGTTCCAGTGGTATAGCCTGTCCTTAGTTTGCCTTGCTTTCGTTTTTCTTCAATTTCAAAAGGAAGTTCCTGCTCTTGTTCAGCTAACTTTAATTCTTCTTCTTCTTCATTTTCGCTTTTTTCAAGATATGCCAACTAGTCACCCCTCTCTACAACATTACAGTGCCACCATCTATTACAATAGTATTACCTGTTGTAAATGAAAAGTTATGACCTGCCAGAGAAGCAGCGACCTTTGCAACTTCTTCTGGTTTTCCCCATCTTTTCATTGCTGCTTCTTCACCGGCATTCTTCCTATCTTCTTTACTCATAGAATTGAACGTTGCCTCTGTTGCTATGTTACCAAGAGCCAGAGTATAAGCTCGAATGTTATTTATTCCATACTCCCTTGCAATATGTTTCGTCAATGCTACAAGTCCAGCTTTAGCTAAAGTATAAGGCGCCCCTTGAACATGTCCCGCTATCGCAGGAGTTGAAGATATATTAATTATTACTCCTCCTATTGCATCTTTTAGCATATAATTGATAACTGCCCTAGATAATCGTACAGAGCCTTTTAAATCAACTTCTATAATTTTATCTAATTCGTCATCTGTCGTCATATGAAATTCTTTATACCAAATTTCGCTATTGAAAGGATATCCCGCATTATTTACTAGAATATCGATTCTATTGTGATTCGAGATCACATGCTGTAAAAAGCTCCTCACGCTAGAGTTGCTAGTTATATCAATTTCTGCAGCAAAAGCTTTACCGTTGATTTGTTTAGCTGCTCTCTCTGCATTTTGAATAGTCCTTGAACACACAATGACTGTTGCGGCATTATTTTCTGCAAATTCTTTTGAGATAGCAAAACCAATGCCTTTAGTAGAGCCTGTAACAACTGCTATCTTTCCTTTAAGCGACAACTTGTTATTTTTTCACTATAAGTATGTTTATAGCTATCTACATGGTTATTTCAAACCATTTAATTAACAGAACCATATTAAGGATTAGCCTTCATGTCTTCTTTAGAAGTTGCAGCCGCAATAGTTAGAACATTAGAGATAGAGGATTTTAAGCTGCTTAAAGTTTTTGCATCTGGCATGAAACATCATCAATCTTTAACAAGGGAACAATTAGTGAACTATTCAAAGCAACATCGAGACTATATCGATTATCGAATCTGTCGACTTCATGAAATGAAATTATTAGGAAAGACTGAAGCTGGATATACACTTCTTATGGCAGGACTTGATGCAATTGCACTCAAGATACTTGCTGATAAAGACGTGATAGTAGGGATGGGAAAACCCATAGGTATTGGCAAAGAATCAGATGTAATTCAAGCAGTTACTCCATCAGGAGAAGAACGTGCAATCAAATTCTTTAGAATTGGCAGGATTAGTTTTAGAGATGTAAGGAGAAAAAGAACATATGCAGATAATGAAAGTATTCATAATTGGCTACTGATAAACATAGAGGCAGCAAAAAAAGAATATCATATTCTACAAGCACTTAAAAGCACTGGAATAAGAATTCCTACTGGATATTATCGCGCAATGCACTGTATCGTAATGAATAATATATGTGGATCAAGACTTGTTGATCAGAAAAAATTGGTAAGTCCTGCACTTATTTTACAAAGTATTTTAAGTGATCTTCAAACTTGCTACAATAATGATATCATAAATTGTGATGTCAGTGAATATAATACTGTATTAGATGTTAACGATAACATTTGGATAATTGATTGGCCGCAGGCTGTCTCAAGAAAACATCCAAATGCTAATGAATTAATAAAAAGAGACGTATTTAATATTGTGAAATTTTTTAATAGGAGGTTCGGGACAAGAAAAGATGTAGAAGAAGCATTAGAGGAAGTAATTAGTCCTTCTCCTTCTGCTCATCCTTCTTCTTCCTCCTCCTCCTCTTCTCCGCCAGCTATTTGAGTAATTCCATAACCTTATCTATTTTTTCCCATGTAAAAGAGGGTTCGTTTCGACCAAAATGTCCGTATGCTGCAGTTTTTTTGTATATCGGCCTTTTCAGATCAAGCATCTTAATTATTCCCGCTGGTCTCATATCAAAGGTATTTTCCACTCTGGCTTCTATTACATCTTCATCTATCTTTCCTGTGCCAAAGGTATCTACCATTACTGAAACTGGTTTAGCTACGCCTATTGCATATGCAATTTGGACCTCACACTTATCGGCTAATCCTGTTGCGACAACATTCTTTGCTATATATCTTGCCATATAGCATGCGGACCTGTCCACCTTGGATGGATCCTTGCCTGAAAATGCGCCACCGCCATGTCGCCCTATACCTCCATAGGTATCAGCAATAACTTTTCTACCAGTCAAACCTGTGTCCCCTGGTGGACCGCCAATCACAAACCGTCCTGTAGGATTAACAAGAAATTTGGTTGTATTGTCGATCCAGCTGACACAAACTGGCTTGATTACCTTGTCGATAATCTCTTCTCTCAATTGACTCAAGCTTATATCAGGCGAATGCTGCGTAGAAATTACGACAGTATCTATTTTTTTTGGTTTGGAATCTTCATATACAACAGAAACCTGCGATTTTCCATCCGGCCAGACCCAGCTCAGATCCTTATTCTTTCTCACCTGAGATAGTTTCATAGTCAGTTTATGAGCAAGGGTTATTGGTAGTGGCATTAATTCAGGTGTCTCATTTGATGCATAGCCGAACATAAGTCCTTGGTCTCCTGCTCCTTGCTCCTTGTTATCGCCAGCAGTTATTCCCATTGAAATATCTGGACTTTGTTCATGTAATGAGACAAGAACAGAACAGCTTTTGTAGTCAAATCCGTATTCTGGCTTGGTATAACCTATTTCTTGAATGGTATCACGCACAATATTCTGCACATCCACATGTCCTTTCGAGGAAGTTTCACCGGCAACAAAGACAATACCTGTAGTTGTCATCGCTTCTATTGCAACACGCGATTCAACATCCTGTTCCAAAAATTTATCAAGTATAGAGTCAGAAATCTGGTCACATACTTTGTCTGGATGACCTTCGGTAACACTTTCTGAGGTGAACAGATGTTTTCTAACCATATCTCTTACTTTTTTATTTTATTTTATTTTATTTTATTTTATTTTTGGAGCCGTAACAAATAAGAAGATATATTCTTCTCCTCATATCCATTAAAACTCTTTCTCTACCCTTATAAACAACACATTATTACCTCTAATTACAACTTTACCGTAATTTGCAAGAACATCTTGACCATTATATTCCTCCGCATCCATAAGTATTAGGTTCATGTAGGAATCAACATTGTTCATTCTCCCCCTGTATTCTATTTCACTCTTCAATCTCACGGCAACCTTCCTATTTATGAAACGCTGTAAAGTAGACAAAGGTCGCTTTGGTTGTTGCTGAGATGACGACGAAGACGACATTCAATTAATCACTTTGCAATTGAAGACATCGTGGCTAGAATAAAAAGGTTCCTCGAAGAGAGCCAACTGGATTTATTATAGATAACTACATCAGTAAAGAGTTGTATATGATTATACCTACAGGATCATTATCGCTGGATCGTCTTTTAGGAGGTGGCATTCGTACTGGCTTACTTACAGATATTTATGGACCGAGTGGCACAGGAAAGTCTCAATTGTGTTTTTCATTATGTGTTAACTCTGCCAAATATCTAAAAGAGAAGGAAATGATAATGTTTATTGATACAGTAGGAACATTTAGACCTGAAAGAATTTCTGAAATTGCAAAAAAAGAGAGAAATAATGAAATCCTTGATAAAATTATATTCATTAGAGCCTTTTCTACGTATGACCAGATAAAATCAATTAGGAAAATCTATGATATTAAACCCCTGTTAATAATAATAGACAGTGCAACATCGCTATTTTCAACCGAGTATAGAGGTGCCTCAAGGCACCTAGTGTTAATGAATCATCTGCATGAACTATCTTTTGCTGCTATTAATTTTGATTGTGCAGTCGTAATAACTAATATGGTCCGTAATGTTCCTGTTGTTAGAACAATAACTGATCATCAAGGCGACAATAATATCAATAAAGTGATAAAAAAGACAACAACAACAACAAGCAATTCATACCAACAGCGCGAATTTATGGGAACATCAGTCTCAATCTATTCACATATTAAATTGAGACTTGAAATTGTTAACTCTGAAAAATCGATAGTTAGAGCGAGTCTTATGCAGCCTGCACGAAGAGGTCAAGCAAGCTTTAGGATAATATCCAGAGGTTTTGCAGATCAAATTAAATAATAACAAGACGAACATAAGGAAATATCATAATTTTCTTTTTTTTGAATTAATATGTAATCTCCTAGACAATAAACAAGTTTCTATTTAATTGTCAATTAATATATATATATATATATATATATATGTATAGAGCTATAATATTCGTTTCTTAATTTATAGATTGTGAGACTTTAGTTGCTTTGACACGCTAAATTCTTAAACAAGTATACAAATAAAAATATCAAAGGTAAATTGACAATGGACAATTTGGAAACGATTTTCGAAATGCAAAGATCATTGGCAGAAATTATCAAATCACCTAGATATCCGCGACAGAAGGAAGAACGCATATCTGCCCTTAGCACCGCCATTATCCATGAGGCGATAGAGCTTCAAAGGCTTACAAATTGGAAGTGGTGGAAAAAGCCTGTTTCGTTTGATGAGGACATGGCAAAAGAGGAGATAATTGATATATGGCATTTTGTAATCCAGGCATCACTTGAACTTGGAATGACTCCTTCTGACATTTTGAAAGAATATTCCAAAAAAAATCAGGTTAATAGGAATAGACAAGAATACAACTACTGAAAGTCATAGAATAATTCTGTCATATCTATATCTTTAACTCCTTTCAAAATTTTTAGTTCCCACTCTACTTGTTTTAATATCGTGAGGGAGGAAATTCAGAAAGGTATTGACCCTCCTTCGTGTCCATAATTTAACTATGATTGTTGACTCTATTTTCAACTATTAATGGCAATAATAATAATAGCACTTGTACTGCTAGGTGAGTGTCTCTCTCTATATTATACCTATTAAAACAATTTTGCCTTCACTATATATATATATATTTGTCCATATAGAGTTCATATTTCAATAGCATAAAAACATCATAATCAATCATCAGCAGCATTATCAAGTTTCTTTCTAAGTTATTATTTAAAAACCCCAACTTACCTTGCTTATTGGAGTTACTTTGATAAATGAGGCTTCACCTTCTTTCCAAGGATCTATTCGGACCCATTCAAAGTTTTTATGGAATATTTTGTATAGTCGACTAAATTCTTCTCCTCTATCGATCATAGCTGTTGTACCCTGGACACAAACTGCCTTATTACCTACAGAACTATAAGAATCTACAACTAGAGCAATTCGGCCATTTTTAATTAGATTTCTATATTTTCTGGTATTAAAGTCAGTTGCAAAAAAGAATAAATCATCTTCAAATACATAAGATACTGGAACAACGTGTGGCATATTATCGTGACAAGTCCCTATCCTACAGCACTCGTTGCTGTTAAGAAATTCTTTTTCTTTTGTATTAAAATTAACAATAGGCATATCTGCAGTATTAGAATTAAGATTTAACATTTAATAATATTACGTCCTATTTCAATAAGATAAATAATAATATAAATATACAAATTCAAATAATCACGGTTAATATGTAAATTCTATATGTATATGGCATCTATCGTTAATTAGCAGAGAATAATAATGATAATACTATTAATAATAATTTTATTCGGTAATCTAAAGAAAACCTTAGTAAAAAATTGTTGTTATGATAAATATCTCTGAAAGTTAAATGCATTAGTTATTTGTTGTTTATCTCTTTTGTACGATCTTAGCTATAGTACTGTTTGATGAATTACAACTACCAAACAGTCATACTAAAAAGACAATATAACTACTTTTATATTTGATGTAAAACTAGTCATGGAACTATATTAACAATATGTCTTCAGAAAAAGGGCTAGTTATCGTTTATACTGGTAAAGGAAAAGGTAAGACTACTGCCGCATTAGGAATAGTTTTGCGGTCAGTCGGTCATGGATTTAAGGTTGGGATGATTCAGTTTATCAAGGGCGAATGGTATTATGGAGAACTTACTAGCTCGAAGAGATTAGAGCCAGAATTTGAAATGATAGCAGCAGGTAAAGGATTTGTTGGAATTATTGATGATGATCATCCAGCCGAGGATCATCAAAAAGCAGCAAAAGAGGCAGTAGCACTTGCAAAGGTGAGGCTATCATCAGGCCAATACGATATCATCATATTGGATGAAATAAACTATGCTGTAAAATTAAATTTGGTATCACTACAAGATGTTCTTGACATCGTCAAAGTAAGGCCTAAAAAAACTAGCTTGGTTCTAACTGGTAATTATGCTCCTGAAGAAATTATTGATGTAGCAGACCTTGTAACTGAAATGAAGGAGATAAAACATCCTTACCGGTCTGGCATTAAAGCCAAAAAAGGAATTGATTATTAATAAACTTTATATCGTGCTGTTTGCTTGCAAGCTGTTTTTGAATCCTCTGCAACTAAAAAATTAGAACCAATTTAATTTTAATGTTGAGGCAGGGTAACCTTAAAGTATGTCATTTGTACGGTTAACCTTTGCAAATGACCACCGCCGAGATTAAAAAACTTCCCGAGGCCGGGGATATTGTTCTTGCGACTGTCAAGCAAATTACAGGCCACGGGGCTTATGTTATTCTAGATGAATATAACGCTATGATGGGCTTTCTCCACATATCTGAAATTGCAACAGGATGGATACGTAATATTGAACGTTTCGTCAAACCAAAACAGAAAGCAGTATTAAAAGTGATAAGGGTAGACAAAGCCAGGGCAGAGGTTGATCTCTCACTCAAGCAAGTTTCCGGAGAAGAGCGTAAATCCAAGCTAATAGAAGTAAAGAAGAATGAAAAAGCCTCTGCCTTTATGGAGATAGTAAAGGTAAAGGCACAGATTAATGATTCTCAAATTAAGGAAATAGAAGATAAAATACTCCAGAAGTACGACTACGTATACGACATTTTTGAGATGGTAGCAAGAAAAGGAATTGATGCGATTCAAAATCTGGGTTTGCCTGAAGCAGCTGTAAAGGCTATTGAAGAGGAAAGCAGCAAGATACAGGTACCTCGTGTAGAGATCAGAGGAATATTAGAAATCTCTTTAAAGAAATCCGATGGCATAGATGTGATCAAAAATATATTATCGGCGGTTGAAACAAGCAAGAGCAATGCACAAATCAGTATTACTTATATTGCTGCTCCAAGATATAGAATAGTAGTAGCAGCAGATAATTTTAAGATAGCTGAGAAAGCATTGAATAATATTATAGAAAAGGTTCAAATTGCTATCGAGAAACATAAAGGCAATTTTAATTATATCCGTCAAGAATCTAAGAAATCTCATCAGGGATAGAGAGATCAAATGAAACACCTTATCCGAAAGTGTTCTGCATGCAATAGATATACCCTTGGGCGAATATGCCCAAAATGTAATGCATCTACAATGGATCCGCATCCTCCAAAATACTCACCTGACGACAAGTATGTTAGATATAGGATTGCAGATCGTTATGCCCAAGTAAACACAGAGCATCATACTAATAATATACAAGATGATGGCGATGATGTTAATAATAATAATAATAGATGATGATGTATTGTAGCGAATTCTATCTATGAATATTTTTATTATCTTTATAAATTATTGATTCTGAGAGTTAACAAGATACATCAAAATGCCATATCATCTGATATGGGATTCTTTAATATATCGTATTCATATTAACGGGGCGGCGTTTTATCATTCCATGTCCAAAGGTTAAGGGCTGACTTCGTATCGTATAGATAGATTGTCGGAGCAACTCTAGAAATAATTCAAGTATTGGAAGAAATGGTTTATAATTTAAATTAAATTAAAATATATAAAATAAAGAAGGTAAGTAACTTTTATTTGATGACAAAATTGTAACTCAAAGCTTATTGATTCGTCTGACTGTTATTTAAGACTGTTACATTGGTCATACCGATTGTGGTGTTACTAGGTGTAGCATTAAGAACATATTCGGCTGCTGTGCTTGTCGCTTCATCTCCTGCGGTACGTGAGATATTAAGTACGGATGAAAGTAATGAGAGACCGGTCTGATTACTCATTAGTTCAGTTGCATTTGTCGTTGGGGTTTCTTCTTGTGCCAGAGTCTTTTGAAGGAATGGACTAATAGTGAAAACCGATGATACCGCTACGATCACTGCCAAAAATCCAATTCCAGAAAAATTTAGATACTCCATCGGATGTTTTTTATTCATAAAGACACAGAGGCTTCGCATGAATTTATAAATTTCTACCTACTATTCTAGGTGAAAGTATCAGATACAATTATAATAAGAGTATTTCTTCTCAACACATTAATCAGAGTCCAAGAAGAGAGTGAATATAGAGTATTCTCATTGGTTAAAATAACTACACAAGAGAAACAATTAATCAATTTAGAATAAATAATAAAAAATAATAAAAAATTAGAGGATGTATCTGTTTTTTAGATTTTCAGACACACACGCGCTAGTATTTTTATCTTCCTATGCAAAGTCCACTAGGATTGCTTATTTGACAATTGTTGTCAGAATAGCCGTTCTGATTGACGTTTGTAGCCAAACCGTTAGCGTTGTTCAGATCAACCTTATTTCTTAGCACATTGTTGGACTCTATTCTATTATCACTGCTCTGAGGATCAACGAATATTCCGTTTTCACTTTCTATTACATTGTTTGTCGATACTAGAGATTCACCAGTAGCTACAAATGTAATCCCAGCCAAAACATTGCCAGTCAGGAGGTTTTCTCTTAACTCAAGACCGTTACTTGAATGCGATGCCATCCCAATACTGTTACGAGTAATTATATTTTGCATTGCTTGTAAGCCTTCTGTACCAGTTGAGAAAATTGCGATTTGATTATCTTCAAGGATCATTTCACTTATCATTGTACCTTCAGCACCTGATGCTAAGATTCCTGCTTGGAATTGCTCTATTGTTCCTGGACCTTCAATTCTTACACCATCCTGGTTACCTACTGATACTCCTACTTTTGAACTGTCTGGACCTGGACCCATTATTGTATGACCGTTTAGTCTTATGGTTGTATCGTCGCCTCCTACAATCAAGCCATCGCCGCTACAGTTTAAGTTAGAATTCAATTCTACAAGTCCTTCTACAACTTGTCCGCAAGCAGCAGTAGTAGTTGGTGTTCTAGTATCTTGCTGGTCTCCACTTTGTGCTTGGTTATCTTGTTGTCCTTGTCCTTGATCTTGTGTTTGTACTTGGTTTACATCTACACTTGGCTTCCTGATCTTGTTGTATTTGTTGTCCTTGTGCCATTGAGGAAATTGGTTGCATAATTAAACCGCCTATCACTGCAAATGACACTATTGTCGCTACCATGTATGCCATCATAGTTTGTTTCATTCAGTAGAGTATCCGAGTCAAACTATTTATGCTATACTCTTATTTCTATTGTAACTAAGTATTTGCGATATTAATTGTAACTATCTATTAGTATAACTAGTCGTTCTACTACATTAAGTATCTAGCTGAATGTCTACTAACTAATTTTATTAGTAATTCAATAGTAGCCTCTATACATTTAATTTTTTTCTCAATGTTTATAAAAATATGAGATATGATCACAATGTATTAAGGAGAGCCATTCATGAATTCTTATTATTATCATTCTACATTAACGATTGGGTGGAGAATCTTTAACCATATTGAAAATTCTTCTTCACCTATCCATGACTTTGATGAATGTATATATCATCACATTATCATAGAGGCGTGTCTCTCTCTATATCCGCAAAATTTGTTACGGCATTGTTACATAATTTAAAAGAACATAGGAAATAAGAAATCAGAAATTTTTATTATCATTATTAATATATTTTATACTCTTTATCTTAACACCACAGCAAATCTTTTCAGAGCCTTTAAAGTAACAAGAATTATAAAGAAACTAGAACGGAGAAGAAATAAGTTGAATATTGCCATTGCCGGGGCAGGGGTGGCTGGTAGTTATCTTGGACATATGCTGCAAAAGCGCGGTCATAACGTAGAGATCTTTGAATCTTCAAATAGAGAAAATCATTGGCCTGTATGTGCCTGGGGAGCCTCTAGAAACATTCTTGCAAAGTGCTCAGAGCGTGCTGGTCTGAATTTTGACAATTACATTTTTCATGTTGGCAAAATACTGAGAATGGAGCTTCCAAATGATAAAAAAGAATATTTGGATTTGAAGGGTTTGGTCACGTATAATAAACAAAAATGGGAACAAGATCTATTAGAAGGAGTTAAAATTACATATGGTTTTAAATGCAGCCGAGAATCTTTTCCCTTCCAACACTATGATTATGTTCTTGATTGTACTGGCCTACATCGTACGCTCCTACCAAGATCGAAGGAAGATTTCCTGATACCTGCTTACGAATATCTGGTAGAAAACATTCAAGACGAAGAGGAGAGATTTTTACGTAATAGGATACAAGGGAGCAAGGGGATATTTCTGGTATTTTCCTCTTGATCACAAGAAAGGTTACATAGGTGCAGGAGATATTGATAGGAAATACTATGGTATAGCGGAATTTTTTAAGCAACAGCCTAAAGCTAAAATTGTAAAGAAAATAGGAAGGCCTATACGTCTTGCCCCTCCTAAACGCATGGAACCATTCTATCACGATAACGTAATAGGAGTAGGCGAATCTATTGGATGTGTTTTCCCTATGTTAGGAGAAGGAATAATTCCATCGTTACTATGCTGCGATATTTTCCTTGATGTATTTGATAAAAGTGATAATAATAATAACAGTAAATTTGATTTCAAACAGTACAGAAAGAAAGTGCTCGATAGATTTGAATACTATGATAATGTTTACAGAATTGTTAGATTAAAAATGGATGGCAAACTAAGTACAATCAAGCATGTTAATTTGTTGATGAGTATGTATAGGAATATGAAGAAAGAAGAGCAGCGTTTTGGTTTTGAAATTAGCTTTGATAAAATGACAAGGCTTGTCAATGCATTATAATAATATTTGTTATTATCTACATGATCAAAAACTTCAGAATAGTAGTCATATCTCTTGTATTGTCGTCAATTGCTGCTTAAGCTTTCTGAATATATATATGTATATATATAAGCATATATATACATATAGAGATTACTCTTATTATACTACTATTATTAATTTACCCAACTTCCGGCCTATAAAACTAAACGCTTCAATGACTATAAGTAATTAAGTGATTGGCTCTGTTAAGATAAAACGATAAGAGATCAAATATGCTTTTACTAAACGTCAAGGAAAGGCTGATTAATAGTGAGAAATATGCAATTTTATTTATTTTCTCAATTGCTTCTCTAGTACGAACTATTCCAGAATTGATTGCTTATCCCTATCCAATAGGCTATGATGTTATCAATTACTATATTCCTGTAGTAACAAATTTCGATAAATATTGGCCTACGATTTCCGGACAGTTTCCATTTTATGTTTCATTGCTTCACGTTATAAGCAACAATATTGGATCATCCATATCTCCACATTTTGTTGTTACAGCATTTGCTATCATAACATATGGTATTTTCGGAGTCTCAATATTTTTTATTGGACGCAAGGTTTTGAAAATAAATATCAGTTACAGCATGTATTTGGCTTTCTTTGTCATATTCCAATTAACTGTACTTCGAACTACATGGGATCTTCATCGTGATTTATTCTCACTCTCTACAATGCTGCTATTGTTTTCAATAATTTACGAGAGAAAGGATACCAACAATAATAATAGGATTGTTATTATTGCGAGTTTAATACTTTCTGCAATTACAGCTATATCTGATAGAATGGTTGGATTGCTATGTATGCTCTCTTTAATAATTTATACTTTTACTACTGCTAAAAATAGATTGTTAGTTCTATGTTCATTAGTTTGTACATTTTCCTTTGCCTTCTCATTAATCCAAGGATATGATAGTATTCATAATAATACGATAGAATTACTAAAGAGCTCTCAAACTATTGTGCCACCTTCCTATAATCCAACTAATCTATTAATTTTATTTCTTGTATATAATGGGATAGTCACTCCACTAGGAATTATTGGCTTCAAATTTTGGAAGAATAAATTACTTAAAATCCCGTTACTAATCACAGGGATAGGAGCATTCTCATGGATATTTTTCCAAGAATTAGAATTACTAGTTGCTGATAGGTGGATTATTCTATTTGGTATTTTTCTCTCCATTTTTGCTGGCTATGGCATTATTGAATTAATTGCGAAAAAAAATACAAATATTGCAAAGATAATAGGACACTCTTTTTTATCTATTATCGTTGCAATGGGAATACTATATGCAGTAATGCCTTATGATGAGTACTTTGTTCTCTATGTCATTGCAGGCAAATATATACAGGACTTTGCACCACTTTCAATGCAATTCAATGTGCTCTATATCTATGATAATGATAATCTAATAGATCTAGTTTCTTGGATAAATAACAATACAGATCCACATTCGTTAATCATAGGAGAAAAGCATTGGCGAGGATGGATGGAAATTAAATTACAAGATGAAAGGGACTATATATTTTCTGACGATATATATGCATTATATAAGAATTTAGTTAGCGAGCACACAACTAGTTTCTATATGATAACGAAAAATGGAATAAAACCGCCACCATCCGACACACTCAAGGATATTGAGATGGTTTATTCAGATCAGATATTTAATTTATTTAAGATTAAATAATCATAACTGCAATAGATAATTTGATTATATAAATTATGAAAAAATCATTTCAAATCTATCAAAAGTTATGAAGTATTCATTACTCTCTTATGTACGGCAGAGTCAGAAGGTGGCATTCTAATTAAAAATGTCTCTACTGTAGTGACGATGAATAATGTTATTAATTAGAAATATATGTTGAATATATTGATCTGAGTATTAACCCAAAATATTTGTTAGAAAATCTATAGAAAATGTTTGTTTTTAGTGTCTGTCAGAGAAGAGAGAGATAGGAGACAGAGACAGAGAGAGAGCGAAAGAGATGAAATTTTTTATCATAGATGCAAAAGAATATAATTAAAACACAAGTAAGTTTAATAATTAATTGGTGATTGGTTTGTCACTTGAAGGTCTTACAGTTGGCATAACAGCAAGCCGAAGAGCATTAGAATTAGCTCACTTGATAAATAACTTTGGTGGCATACCCTATATTTCACCAACAGTCGGTATCGAGACAAGTATGGATGCATCAAAGGAAGCTGCTGATTTTATAAAGAAATTAGTAGAAGAGAAATTGGATTATGTAGTTTTCATGACTGGGCCAGGAGTTTATTCTCTTATGTCTGCTGCCAAAAAACTAGAATTAGAAAGGGATCTTGTTGAGGCCTTAAAGCAGGTAATTGTTGTTGCTAGAAGCTTAAAGCCAAAGATTGCCTTGGCTCATTATGGGATAAGGACAGATGTTGTACCTGAGGAAAATACTGCAGATGGCATAGTCGAGCTACTCAAGAAAAGTAGCATGCAAGGAAAGAAGATTGGTGTTCTTTGGCATGGCTCATATTTTCCAATCCTAAAAAATGAAATGTCTGCAGCAGGAGCAGAGGTATTTGAATTCTCTACCTACTCATACTCACTTGATCTCAAAGAGAGTGGCGCTAAAATTCTCGAAGAGATGGGATTCAAATATGTATATCCTGATCAAGCAAAGGTGATCAAGCTCATAGAGGCTATAAACAATGGACTTATTCATGCAATAACATTTACAAGTCCACCGTCTGCTAGAGACCTTTTCAAGATAGCAGAAGATCATAAGATAAAAGAGCCTCTGCTAGTTTCACTTAACAATAATGTCATTGTAGTTGCAATAGGACCTTCTACAAAAAAGGCACTTGAAGAGAACGATGTTCAGGTCGATGTTATGCCCGAAATGTACAAGATGGGACCCATGGTTAAGGCGTTAACCAATTACCTTAGTCAATCCAATATTCCAAAGAGAATAAGAAAACCCAGATAACATAAAGGACGACTATGACGACTCTGTTAGCTTAACGTAACAATTACTCTTTATTGTAATAATTACAAATAATAGACTGAACCAGTTTATATGGATAATAACACGCTTTAGTTGATATGGATTTTTAGTAATAGAAGAAAATAAGACCTCGATATCGAAATTCATGGTTTCAAGTCTTATTTCTGTATATGTTCGCAAATTAAAAAATTGTCTTATTTGCTTAATAACTCCTCTGTTATTTTTCTAAAGCAATCCGCGCAGTATCCAAGATCTCAATCAAGGCAATATCATCAGAATTATTGCGATACTTTAGATTATTTATCATAAGACTGATAGCTCTTGCTACAGCTACCTTTAATTCATTGCTAGATGAGGAGGGTAGACAATAACATCATCGCTCATCATCATCCTCCTCTGTCTATCATTATTGTTCTTCTCATACCTGATACCTTCTGTCACTCTCAAGTTTTGCTGCTCTTAGTATTGGTGCAAATTCACCTAATAAAGCGTCATCGAATTTTGGAATCAGTTGAGACTTGCAGATTCAATATATAATTTACATATACCAAGGTGACATATCGCATTAGAATTTCATCTCTCAATGTATCACCCATTCCTTTGAAATAGTATGTAATTTGTTTAGAATATGCCAGGATAGAAAGCATTCTATGATTTATTTTGTTCAATTCATTTTTCTTTGCTTCTAGAGAAGCTATCTCATTTTTTAATTCGTCATTTCTTTGTTCTAACGCTTGCATCATTGCTTTGAACGCTGCCATATTTAGCCAATTCACTGATTAATGTCTGCTTATCTATAGGATTATTACCACCACCACGACCACTACCAGAATGACTGCTGCTATACATTCCAAATATTATTGCAAGTTCAATAATATCCTGCTCTTTTATTCCATTTTCAAAGAGTCTTTGTAACGCAGGTCCTACCAAAGGTTGTGTTGTTAATGTTGAACGTAAACTATCAAGCTCATGATTGAAATATACAACATCAGATCGTAGTTTATCTAATTTTGATTCAAAGCCTAACTTGTCATCGTATTGCTCTTCGACATCTTTGAAGAATTTCTGCATAGCATCATCAGAGGATATATTATTTGCCTCTGCTATTTCAGTAATAGTATGCCATAATAGTTTTAGCTCTTTTAGACCAAAGCCCATTTGCTCAAGCTCATAATATATAGAAAGTCTTTGACGATGGAAATTTAACATCTGTTCAAGAGAAGCGCATTCTTCATTAAGTTTTATATACTTCTTTTCTAGGGCTGGATTAATAATATCCCGATAGTAGTGAAGTCTGCCATTTTAAAAAGTCAAGTTCAGAAAATTCTGCTATTATTTTATCAACATCATAACCATATTCTCCTAACCCGCGAACAGCCTTGGCAAATGACGAAACATCTTCTAAAGGTATCTTATATCTGTCTAATTCTGTCTTAAGTTTCAAATACCATGCAAGGATAGAGGTTGTCCTGCTCTCGTTTTCTAATGACGCATTGTTTAGTTCCTCGGAGGCTAGCTTTTCTTGTTCTAATTGTTTTATTTTTTCTTGCAATTCTTCAATGTCTTTTTCTAGTTTGCTTTTCTCATTTGTTTTTTGCTTGATATAATCAGGAATCTGAGAAAGTGGTATATCTTTTGAGAATTTGAGTAATTCATCTAGATAATACGCAATTTTATCTGGTTGTAAATCTAAATTTTTGGAGTCATTATATATTTGTGAAATAAAGTATTCAAACTCTTGTTCGTTTACTCCTAACTTTATCATTATCGTCGCAAGTCTAAATCCTAATGCACATTGAGTAGCAGTTATCCCAACTTTTTTGAATGTGACTGCAAGCTCTCTGAGATCGTCTGCAAGAGGATAACTCAAACCTCGACGCCATTGATTTATTATGTTTGTTACTGCGCCTGCGCTCAACCCTGTATCAACTGCGATCAAGTCTCTAGCGCTCCCTTGCAACCATTGTTGTATGACTGCTGATTTAATATTCTCTGGAAGTTTAGTTGGCAACTGAGGAATATTGCATGTATGATAGATAATTAAAGTTTCGTCAAATACGTCAAATACGTCGTCAAATAAGTCAAAGTAATTCATTACATACGTGGATGAGCATCCTGCATAAGGTATCCCAATTTTCTGTAATTTTAGAAGCAAACAACCGACAAGCCATTGGTTGACATTCTCTCTTAAGGAATAAAGGAAGCTCTACAAGGAAATTCTAGAACATCATATCTACTATATAGATAAATAATATATATATATATATATAGTATTTCTGGTGAGGAATGAAAACCTTGCAACCCAAGTTTTGCTAGTGGCAAAAAGGGACAAGATTGACACGGGTTCGGTGGTTCTCACACCGGTAGCAGTTCTAAAAAGAGACTCAACATATCAAGAAATAGGTTGACTTTAAACTTTCCTTTATAATGAGGCCACTGGCACTGTTGCTGGTTCTTCTGTAACTGGCTAAATAAGAAAAATTTCAATCTGCTACTGTATAGGATATTATCATAAGCTTATCTTCAATTTTTTTAATTTCATTCTTTAAATTAATCTCACATTCTTCTTCTTTGAACTTTTCTTTTATTGTTATGTGTTGGCATGACAGTTCTTAATATCAACTTTGCATCATGCACATCCATTGGATTAAGACATGATCTTTTAGTTTCTAGAATGAAGTTTTATGCTACATGCATATAACATCAGCAGATAGTCAGGAGCCTGACAAACCCTAAACTATTGTTCGATCGTTGTATTACTACTGTTTTCAACTTCAAGAATAGATCTGTCTTAAAGTGTCGAAAAGAAATCACAATTATTATAAACGATACGATAACCCTAGGAAGCAAAGGATTGACACAAACCAAACGTGATGTCAGAGATAATTAATACTAAATGTATTATCATGTTTGGAAAAGCAAAATGTAAACTATGTGGTGATAATGTAAGATTTATATTAAAACACCTAAAGGAAAAACATCCTGAAACATTAAATGATAAGGATGTTATCCAGTTAAAGATGTCAAGAATAATGGAAAAATACTTTGTCTAACATCGGATTTTGGTTGTCTTTGTATCTAGGATCTTTCATTTAAAAATACAATTAAGCTTCCTTACACATGGAATTTCAAATAACAATTCCTACACAAATACTTATTCAAATTAACGAGTCTAGTAGTAGTTTTGTGAATCAAATTCAAAATGAATAGTCTATTGATATATTTACTATTGTCTTTTGTAGTATTAATAATATATTATTTATATGTATATAATATGGACGACTAAAAGAATGGAAATACAAGACAAGACAAATGAGGCATTATTATCAAAACCGATATTATATGTTCCAAAAATGATGTTCTTAACAAAAGGCAAAGGCTTACATAAAGATTATCTTACAAGCTTTGAATTAGCTTTGCGTGATGCAGAAATAGCTGATCTAAATCTGGTCTCTGTACCAAGTATAAAACCACCACAATGCAAAATAGTTTCTAGACAAGAAGACAGAAAATATCTAATGCCTGGACAAATTGTTTTTACTATTTTAGCTCGTTCCTCTACTAATGAACCAAACAGGCTTATTGCTGCGTCTATTGGTCTTGCTAGGCCTGCTGATGATGATTATACTCAACATGGTTATCTATCAGAGCATCATTCAACTGGAGAAACAGCACAAAAGGCTGGGGATTATGCTGAAGATATGGCTATGGAAATGCTTGCGACAACACTGGGTTTACCAAATGATCCTACTCTTACTTGGGATCAAAGAGAAGAACAATGGAAGCTTTCAGGAAAAATTTACAAAACTCAGAATATTACACAATCAGCAGAAGGAAATAAAGACGGTCTATGGACAACTGTGATAAGCGCCGCTATTCTGATATTATAGAATTTAAATAGAAGTTCAATATCACGATAAATAGTAAGAGTCAGAAACAACAACAATATCATGAACTTATTCTATTTTGCTGTTGAAAATGATATCTCCTTCCCATTATAACTGGCTATAAATTCACCTACTATTGGATAGAAAAGTCTACTACAAAAGCTATAGCTTTTGTAGAGTAAATAGATAATATGCTAGAAAGACAAATTGTTAAAGCATTAGGTAAGAGTATAGACGATACAGAAAATCCACTATTGACGAAATATGTTATCAAGGGTTTGATTTCTATAACCTGGATAATTATATCTGTAAACGTTACCATATACAGGACTATTGTATTACCAGAGACTTATGAAAATAGTCATTACATAATTACAACTAAACTTTGGAGCTGCATCTAGAATGATGAATATTGAAAGTTTTGCACCAACTGCAGCTACTATGGGAGGTGGCTTCTTTGTAGGTCTTCTCATCGGTTATGCCATAAAGAAAGTAATTAAATTACTAGCTATAATAGTTGGATTATTCTTGGGCATATTAGCATACCTACAATATCATCAGATAGCTAACATAAACTGGAATAAACTTCAGCAAGTATCTGAAGGGGCGTTAACAACACTTGCAAATCTAACTATGCAGATTCCATTTATTAGCGGTGGTACTGTAAGTGATAAACCATGCAGCAGCAACAGCCTCATCATTAGCAATGACTAGCTTTGGTATTCCTCTTACAGGTAGTATGTCAGCAGGATTTACTATTGGATTTATCAAAGGATGAGATAAGAGATTAGATAGTCAATTGGACAGTTTTAGTGTATGCACTTAATATTGTCTATGTAGTTAGTCGTTAACATATTCATATGGTATATTCCATAGTTAACTTACACTGGAATACAAAATGGTTGTCAGAAAGTATATTATGATTCTTATTAATTTACTTAAAATGTAAATATACAATGTTCTCAGAAAGAAGAAAGAAAGATAATTTAGAGGCATTATAGAAGCCAAGCTGTCGTTTTACCATGAATATATATTACTAGCGATTGGGCCTGTCGCCGCCACCTTTCTTCTTGGACTTTGTCTTCTCTCCTTTCTTGGCCTCTGCATCATCAATTAGGTCGAGTACCTCTACTATCACTGTTGAAACTAACATCGTTGCAGCAATGACAGCTAATGCCATTACTAAGGTGTCATTATCTTTTATTACAAGCTTCATAGTACTATTCTCTCTCCTCCTTTTCAATTATGGCATCAATCTTTTTATCCAAATTAAGTATTTGACTGAGAAGTTCGTCCTGATGTTTTTGGAATTGCTGTATTGATTTCAAGATTTTATCATGATTTTCCTCCAGTCCATTGAGGTGTATGAGAGTCTCATCTTGTTTGACAGAGGTTTTCTTCTGCATATGAAATATCCACCAACTTATTACTACACCAACTATCGCTCCTATAGCAAGACTTAGATATGTACCTGATGCAGTTGTCATATCTATACAATCATTATGTAATTCAGGCATGCATCCCCAAAGTGCAAGAATTTGAAGTAACATAGAATATGATACTGGCTCATGGTATTATAATTTGCCCCTTTTCTTTAAATAGGTCAGAAGTCTTGGTTTGTTCTTAATTCTTCCATTTCCTTTTCTCCTGTTCCTTATCTAATTCTGTATCTTCATAATCAGGTTTCTTTGACTCTTCACTAACGGATCGTATTCAAGTTCAGTATACTTTATTATCTTCTTTGCCAATATGATAAGCCAAACTCAGATTCTCTTCTAATATAGAGATTGAACCTTGTCAGTAAATCAATTCCACAAACACCTGCGTAGTTCTCTTTAATTACCATCTAATATGACCATCACCATTAAATGATATTATATTAGAACATTATTGATGGTTAATAGATATCCCATAATATATTACTAGTATTTGCATTTGCTCTGATTTCAATCCATTCCGTGTCTCTATTTTGCCTCATACTGGCATAGGGATATTTATCAAAATCATAACGCAATGATTTATCCTTAAAAGTAGCAATCGGAATGGTGTTATAATATAGATTTAGCTGTTGTTGTTCGTTCTGTATATTATTATTCTTATCAGGTAAGAAGAGGCTTTGATTGTATTGTCTACTATGAGAATAACCTTTTCTGTTTCAACGGCTCTGGGTATATCATTTGCATTATCAACTTTTTCAAAATCTATATCTTGATCATATACATATCTTGGAATCCAGTATAATCCTCTAGTCCAAAGGCGGCCAATCATCGTGGTGGTCATGACGTTATCATTGTTGTTATTATTGCTATTACCGTCATTGATCTTGTCCTCATTTACTAGATATTGAACAATAGAGGAATATAATGCAAAATAGTTGGAAGTAACATTTGTTGTTATTAACATGGTGTGGTATTTGCAATCCAAAAGCTCCTATTGCTATAATGACAACAAATGGTAAGATTATTTGTTGAATCTTTTTATAACTAATTCTACTTAATAGATATACTATCATCCTGGCAGCTGCAATGCAAAATGCAGGTAATAATGGAATCAAGTGAAAGAATGAAACAAAATCTATAATGAAGAGAAAGATAAGAAATGGAATGACCCATAACAAAAGCATGAAATCTCTTTTTATCTCTGCAAAGATAATCCCAGAAATGCCAAGTATCAATAGAACTGGCTCAATTTGAAACACATATTTTAACGAATTTAAGAGTGTAGTACCTACTGGAGAATCACTAGTAGTTTCTCTCTCTCTCTCTCTCTCTCTCTGTATACTATACTACATCATTTAGCCAGAGATTAAAATCGCCAAGCAATATAGCATAGACAGGCCAGATTAATGGTATTGAAATCACGGGAATAAGCCATAAACCCACAACCTTCCAATTCTTATCACTAGATGCATAAACAAGATATCCAACTAATGGAATCATTGTGAATATCGGAATCTTTGTAAGAATAGCCAATCCTAAAAAAATGCCAGAAAGTAAAATTAGGAGATTGTTTTTGTTGTTCTTTATATCGTGATTTATTTTTTGATCTTTTGTATATAGTGCAAATAATATTGATGAGAGAAGAAGAGGTAGAAGAAGGGATTCTAATAATATCTTTCTTAATAGCCAGGTTATTGGCATTACCGCAAAGAGAATAGATGCAATTAATGCAATAGTCCTATTATTATAGCGACGCTCTGCTATTTTATATACAAGAAAAGTATCAAATACGGCAAGTACTCCCATTATCACTCTTGGAACAAGATGAAGCATTTTAATAGAATTTATCATATCGCCATCAGTAGTAGTGGAAGCAGAAGAAAGATTCAACGACTCTGGATAACCATCTATCACCAAATTCTTTTATAACAATAATTATTTTGAGATAACCTATTCATGCATTAAGAGATATGAAATTATTGGCCATCGTATCCATCTTTCCATATTCGAAAAAAATATAATGACAGACAAATCTACGGCTTCTTAAAGATTCTTGTTTGGAGGATCCTTATCTCTTTTAAGATTACCTAATCCGAATCCAATGATGAAATATCTTGGACAAACCGTCGTTATCAACAAGATTATATTGAAGACATTAAAAAGAGTCAGTTATGCAACAATGGAGTATTTTTTCCATTAGTATCTTTAAGATATGCTTTTATCTAGGTGAGGGAATAATCTTTAGGTTGATAAAAAAGATAGGGAATAGATAATATTGAAATCTTCTTCACAAGACGACATCATTATTCCGAGATGGCTACGTGCAGCACAAGTTATAGTTGGAATAGTCTGCGTATTATTGTCAACTACAATTTTCTTGTCACCTGGACTTGGCAGTTATACTCTTCTTTTCTTAATTGAAATTACTCTAATAATAATAGGATCAGAAAGGGTAGCTAGTGGCATAGCGTCACGTGGTACAAAAAGATCATCTAGAGCAATCAGCATTGGATTAGGATTAGGAATAATAGGATTTGCAGTTTTAGGTTTCCTGACTCCAAAGCTGACCACTCAATGGCTGATTATTCTTCTAGGATTAGGCTTATTAGCTAATGGAATTCTAAGGATTATCGATGGATTAAGAAACATTGAATATGAAAGGTTTACTAGGCTGTTTCGCCTGGGTGCAGGTGCAGTGAGTATTGCTATATCAATACTAGTACTAGTTTATCCAAGATTTGGTTTTTACTTACTCATGGTAATTATTGCTGTTGCACTTGTGATAACTGGAATAGAACTGCTGATGGTAGGAATAAAAGGTAAGAGAATACATGCTCCTCATTTTAGATCTAAATTACCTTAGAAATAATCCTACTACAATAATAATAATTTATTTAATGCAAGGATTTGCAGATGCTTAAATTATACAAGAGTTGGTCTTTTGTAATTATTTCTTATAATATAGCAATAAAAAAGAGGAGATATAATAAAAATAAAAATAAATATAAATATAATAACACTAAATAATGATAGCAGCAAACGTTAATTATTACAATTAAATGATATAGAATTATAATGAACAGAAATAAGATTGGATATTCTGAAGGCAGCGATGCTGCTGGCGACATATCTAAAGATGGTAAATGGTTTCGTGATTCCCACGGAAGATATCTCTTGTTTCGTGGAGTAAACTTTGCTTCTCGCTCCAAATTACCTCCTTATCTTCCAATTGCTCCTATTGATATAAAGAACTTAAATCAACTTGACTTAGAAAAAGAAATTGAACTTGCTAGTTCGGAATTAGACCTTCTAAAACATCTCGGGTTCAATATTGTACGTTTATTGATATCTTGGAAAGCTATAGAGCCTCAGCCTAATCGAAACTTAAAGGAGGAGATATTATTACCTGAAGGCAGAGAATACCTTACAGCTGTTGGCAAAATAATAGATGAGTTATATTCTCGTGGTTTGTATGTAATTTTAGATTTTCATCAAGATATAGCTCATGAGATCTTTGGTGGAGACGGATTTCCTGATTGGGCTTTAGCAATAGACGATAAACATAAGCGTCCACTTATAGACGATAAGCATAAGCATCCAGCTATATCTAATCTCAAAGCCGAACTATGGCAAAGGGCATATCTCATTAATAATCTAGTAAGGCATACTCTTAGATCCTTTTGGAATAATGACTTAACAAACCATGAAGCTGGACTTAGAAATTATCCTGTTCGCACTCATCTAGAAAAAACTATCGGACAAACAGTAAAGTTTTTCAAATCCTTAAACAATGATCGTGGACATCCTGCTATACTGGGTATTGAACCCTTTAACGAGCCCCATCCCGTGGGAATACCTCCTCAAAAATTTGAATCAGAGTTTCTGTTTGAATACTATACCAATGTAGAATCTGAAATAAGGAGATTTGATAAGAACATATTTCTGTTCATTGAACCAAGAGTAGATTGGACCGTATCTTCCACTGACAGTGATAAATCTGGATCTAGACGTTCACTTTTCGATATAAAACGCATGTTCCATTTACGTTTCATACATGATACTATGATTGAAGGTAAAGTAAGCAATATACAGCTGCATAGCTCTCTACCAAGCGATTCTGCCTCGCTTGAAACTGTTAGACGTCGTGGGGTCTTATCATTTCATTATTATAATCTTGAGGCTACAGCTGGATCATTTTTAAAAGTACCTGAGAATTTGTACAGGATTAAGCGTGAGTTTCCAGACATATTTGCTCAATTAGTTGAAGCTGCGACTGAACGTGAACTTATCCCATTTCTGACCGAGTTCGGCGGGTTTCAAGAATCGCCAAATATAAGAGAATACATAAATCTACACTTTAATCAGATTGAAAAGTATCTGATCAATGCAACTTACTGGAACTACGATCTGTATCATACGGCAGAGGGAAAGGATAATTGGAATTTAGAGGACTATTCCATTCTTGGACCCAATAGAACGCATCGTAATTTGGATGTTATAGCACGTCCATATCCAATCCGAAGTTCAGCTGAACCAACATTACTTTTTTTTGATATTGAAAGTAAATATGCTGCAATAATTCTAAAGGGAACTACCGTAGATGCTCCAACTATAATATATGTACCTTATCATTTTCATTATTCGCCAGAATTCCGAGTATGGGCTACTAGTAAAGAAATAGAATGGGATAAGGAAAACCAACTACTATACTGGTACCTTTCAAAAGATCAATCATTAAATCAAATGATACTTGCTAAAGAACAAGAACAAAAGATAGATAGCGCTATCTTGCCTGAAAGATGTAAAAGCCTATTAGAAAGGACGACATTTATGAATAGCTTCGCATAAATAAAAAAAATTGAGTAGCTTAACAGCTAGAAACACATGAAATTATATTGCATCTATCTATCTATTAGAAATGCAAGAGCTAATAGTTACTAAAATAAAAGGACTTTATTCTTTTTCCAATTCTATAGTAGAGTGAGGTGTCATATGTACAGTATGAATAACCGATTATAATATTCATACCCACTATAAATGACATTAAATGAAAACCTGTAATAACTTAACAATCTATATGTGTTTTTATCTATATGTAACTAAGAGTCATGAACCACAGACTAGCTGCATATAATCATACTGAGATCATTGCGTATATATATCTCAGTAGCCTGCTGTATAGAAGGCAAATAATATGTATTGTACATAGAATAGAAAAGAGTATTAAGAAAATAAATAAAGAAATAATGAATTTTTTATCTCTCTGGTTATTTCACGATATCGACCAAATTATAGAAATTAGACTGCTAAAAAGTTACTACTGTATCTTTTCATTATTCCAGCGTCGGTGTTATCTTTCCTCCAATTTCTCCTAGTGGATTTTCTGAAGTCCGTACGTTAAGATATATGTTTCCATCAATAAGCATTTTCAGAAAATCAGACATCTGCTTACCTGCAAGCGGGCCAGTGAAGTCTGCAGATGTAAAGTTACCCGTTGCAGATCCGTTACCCTCTGCAATCAAACCTTGTGTTGGGGCGTAGTATATCAAGACCAAATCAGTAAAACGACCACCAGTAGAAGACCCTAGAACTACTCCGGAAATGTTCTCTAGATTAGTTCCGTTGATAGTATAAGACATAGTTTTTCCGTCACCTAAAAGATTAAAAGTAGCTCTTCCTGATGCATCTGTATTTACCTGCATTAGAGGTATACCTTCCCCTGTCAGATCCGCGTAAAGACGTCCTTGTTGCGGTTGTTGTTGTTGAGGCTCAGTCTGATTTTGGGATTGTGCTATCGTGTATGTGCCTAAGTGGCTAGTTCCCAATGCTGATACAGATATTATACTAAGAAGAGTAATTAACAAAAGTGCTCTCTTATTGTCCATTCAAATAAACATCACAGCCTTATATATAAAATATTCTATATTATGATATTTTCTGTTGCTTGATGCAAGATAACATGCTTGATTATTACCAGACGTCTGGTAATTACGAAGTTAATTCAAAAAGCAAGATTATTTTGGATATGTATCTATTACTATTAGTAGTGCTTCTACACCCTTTTAATCTCCTATAAGTTATGTCATGATCTTTATGTCCTATCTTAAAAAGTTCTTTTGATTACCCATCAAAGACCGTTTGAAATTCAGTATTTTTAGAAATACAGTATTTTCTTTCAAAAATTATTGATGATATGATCTTTTATGTTATTTCCTTTTTTACAAACAACATTGATTAAATCACTATGTAATCTACTATAATCTACTATAGTAACAGCTAAATGAAAAATATATTCAGCAGACTATAAAATCTGAAACACTTTATAGAGTAAATAGGATGGTTTGATATTGCAAAAAAGAGAGAATAATAAAAGTAGTAATGATTGAAGATTAAAGTCGCTCTAAGTATATCCAGTTGTCAGCCAGTCATTATCTAATTTATTCTAAGGAGTGTCTCTAATATCTTGAAGTTTCTGAACCAGTTTTGTGAGGTTAGAACCTTCTTCTTGTTTAAGCTGAGCAACGTTTGTTGTGTTTATTCCAAGCTCCTGAGATACTTGTGTAAATCTCTCAGATAATTTCTTAAATGCATCTGAATCTACCAAACTACTTATCCTACTTGTAAGGTTTCCATCCTGTGGTAATGTGATATTCACACCAGACTCACTAACAACTTGACGAACTCTATCAGCCAATGCGGTGAGTTTTTGCTGGGCCTCCCCCGATAATGCTGAAGTTCTATTCTCGGATTGAGATTGAGCATATACAACGATACCTGTGGTAGGAGATAAGAAGAGAGCTAAAGCCGAAAGTAAACCTACTCCCATTAATATGAGCTTCATTTGCTTTTTCATATAATTTCATTTCATATAACTTGGCCAACTATAAATGTGTTACTTAAATGGGCGTAGCCTGAGTCAAATTATGCACAATAACCAGCTATTTGCCTGGCTTAGTTATTAGATTAGGCCTAGGAAATTAAAAGAAACGGATTCATTTGTAACTTATAATAATTTTGCAGTACTGTCGATCTGGATGAATATTTTTGGTCTATACTAAAGCTGTCTTTATAAAGATGATATTCTGCTTTTAATTATGCATTTCTAGTAATGGGTAACGTCATTAGAATAAATGTGTTGATTAGATAATTAGTAGACTTTATATATAACAAGGAAGTGTATCCACACATGAAATTTAGCATTGTTGCTGTCTTGATAACATCAGTTATAGGAGTGACTCTGATTTCGCTGCCTTTTGAAAATGCACAAGCTACTAGCACAACAGAACAAACACAAACCGGAGTAGTGGTGGGATATACAGGACAACCTTTTGGGGTTGCTGATATTTCAACAAATGGACGCACGACAGAAGTGGCTATTGCAACAGATTTTCTACCACCTCCTGGCAAGGTTTTTGAGGCTTGGCTTGTAGACGGAGGAGGTGGTGCTTCTGGCTATCCTCTTAGCCTAGGACAGCTTTTTTCATCTGGCACACTAAAGTTTGATGAACACCTGGTCAACGCATACACGTATAGTGATTTAATTATAACCGTTGAGCCAGCGAACGATAAGGATCCCGGTGGTGCGTGGTCTCAAACAGTAGGAGCATACGTTTTGGCTAGTCCATTTGGACAGTAACTAGATGTATATATGGGCTACTCGTCCATAGTTAAAAAGAAGCAATACTTTCAATTTTTTTGCTATGTATTTTTGAGATATAAAATCTAAATTTGTTTGTGAATCTCATGTCTTCATTATATTCGTTATATTTGAATGTGAAGAATGTCCTAATGTCCTGTTAAGCTAAGCAGTAGTAACTGCTAAATCTGGATTGGATTAATAAATATCTGTTAATGTTTAAACATGAAAGAAAGAACTACCTACGCCTTATGTCATTAGATTAGATATATATGTGCGTTGTTATACCTAATATTTTATTTTCTTGGTTTAAATCTATCTAAGGAGTATACCATCTAAAGACATAAAACCATTTGTTAATAGGAGTTATGCGGCCATCATCTGGTGTGGTATTGTATTGGATATATGAGGAAATACAATCCACAAAACAACATATCTATACCCAAACAAAATGAAGAGTAGAATAATAACTACTGTTTTCATAGTTGATGATGAAAACTCAGATACAAATTGATTGTTAGTACTCACAAGCTTGGCTATGGGTCGCTACAGAAGAACCCCAATACATAAAAGAAGATTTTATGAGTAGACAGGTTAAAGCCAAACACATGGATTTACTCGTTTTTGTCAATATTATTGCTTTTTTTGTAAAAGGTGAAAGGAGGAATCCAAAATCACATAATTTTGTCACCTTTTTTGTCACCTTTTTTTTGTCACGTTTAATCCCTTGTATATGCATATTCACTTTCAATCATTTATCTAATTTAGGCTTCCTTAAATACACCACCAACACCTTTAGTAGTTGCTTTTGCTTCTATTAGACCCTTCAGCTGCTTAGACAGATCGATAGTTTCCTGCCTATAGTCTGCTATTTTAGCATCGTATCCTCTTAACACCTTACTGGCAGTTTGTTCATCTACCTTGTTTAAAATAACTGATTCTCTGAGTTGAGCTGCACCTCTAAGAACTCTATTATATCTATCTATAGCCATGTCAAGTTTCAACATAGTATACTGAGCATTGGAGTAGTACACATCCCAGAAAAAGGGCGAGGATATAGGCAGCTTTTAGAGCACTATTAGACAGTTCCTCTGTTTGTACAGACAGATTACTATTACCATTATCGCCGCTGCTGCTGCTGCCTGCTGCTTGACGAAGGTACGCTGTCCAGCAGCTGGCCATTTTCTTTCAATTCTTGGAGGACATGCTCAGATAAATGAACGGTATTTCTTTTGTATCTCCGACCTTGTCTAAACCCATTAATCCAATAGAAGATTATAAAGGCGATTATCAATGCCGCAAGTGCTATGATACCGGCCACTGCAACAACTATGGCAGGTATTGCAATAGCAGCGATCTCATCTAGCCTAGTTTTAATACTTTGTAATCTTGAGTCTATCCTTTCTTCTACAACGTCTACTACTCTCTCTACCGATGAGCTGAGATTGGTAGTCAAAATACTGGGATCACGGAGGATCGAAAGTAAGCCATCGCCAGACGAAGGAGTATTAGTGGGGGCGGTGGTAGTAGTAGTAGTATTATCGTTTCGTCTTTGTCCTGAAAAAAGCTGTGCGTCAGCCGTTGTTGATGATGTCAATGCAGGAAATACAAGAAAATAAGTTAATAACATACAAGAACAAATTGTAAACAAGACATAACCCCAGATGTTTCTTGTAGATGGCAATTTTGAAAAAAATCTATTAGTCCATGAAAGATTCATATTGTAACAAGCAATGAAAAACATGATGATTTATAGTTATTGGTTGAGAATAACAATCGATCGATCGATGATCAAACGCTAAAAAGTAAGTAGGTTCTGAGCTTAAAGTCCATAACTCTGATTCATAAATGATAATTTCTTTTATTACCCCTTTATTATTAACAAAGCTGTTCCTAGCAATATGCCTAACTATTCTAATGTGATTGATGTAATGATGAAAATGATCATATTAGGGTGGAACCATAAGAAGATTAGACTAGACATAGGCTTAATTGTTTGAGTACATTGCATTCATGCGGACTAACTTTGAAACCAACTATTTTCTTTTCTGTTATGTTCTCTTTGTTGGTAACATTCTCGACATTGGTTAGAATAGATAGCTGTCACTAATATAACTTCACTTGAAAATTGTGGGTAAAAAAGGCTGAACTAGTTCAAAAAAAGTTCATGAACTAGTTCATATGTTGGATACAATAAATTCGTATCGTATTTATATTTTCACTTTTTTCTGCAGTTTTCCTTCCCTTACCTCATAATAATTGAGTAAATTCTCTATAACAGCGGAGACTTCAGGTTTAATTTACTGCTCTGTGAGTTGCATAAGTTGTTTATAATGATGAAAATTTATAAACATGAAAATAGGGTGTATTCTAACATATTTGGCAGAATAAGAGCATGTCGAATTATACAAATGAGAAATAGTAAACATATCATTAAAAGTATCTTTCTGTCGAAAGGCTTAATATCACTACTAACTAGATCTTTGAAATGGGATGAATTTGAGCCTCCTCTTTCCTTACTCATAAGCTTGAGACGATCTAATTTTCACAGACCAAAAGGTTGAAGGAATTTGCTGATATTATCCATTCCACTAGGTTTGGTCTCGCCACATGTATCTACTCTTGTGTTAAACATGATACCAAAGTTAGACCATTTATGAGAGAATTGGCATTCTCATAGTTATATTCTAGCCTTCTCAATTTTTCTGTGGTTCAGTATATCTATAAAATAATCGCTAATGATTGCCTTAAGATTTGATGCTTCTTTGGTCAAGCTGCGCGCCCCACCACTATCAATTATCACCTTTTAAATCAAGTCATCGATGGTCTCAGTCGAGCTTGCCTGCCAGTTATTCCTGCGCTTATCACCTGTATCCCTATTATCAGTAAGGCTATTCCTATGAGAAAACCTGCTAAGGCTGCTCCAAAGAACGGAGATACAAGTACCATAATCGATATTATGACAGCTAGAACACCTACACCTATGTAAAAGCCTCTTATCCATCCTCTTTCTTGTTTGTCACCAAATCCCTGTATTATCCTTGCAAATCCATCAAACATTAATGCAAATGCCAGGATGAATATTAATACGGTTGTCGCTCCCACAGGGAAGGCAAGAGCAATGATAGCTAAAATAATTACCAAAATACCTAGTCCAATAGCAGCGAACCGTGACTTGTGTTCAAAAAATATTCCGCTTATGACCTTCTCGATTCCTACAATTAACAATGCTATAGCAAGGATTATCACTATAGAGACTACTGTAGCACCAGGGAATACTATTGCAATTATTGCCAGAATTATGGCGATGGCTCCCAGACCTATCTGGGCAGCACGTCTCCATCCGGGAGACTTTTGTGAACTCATATAATGCGGAAGGTTTTGTATCTTAGCTATTTAAAGTTATAATAACTATTCTTTATAGGATTCTATAGAAGAAACCATAGATAGAAAAATTTGACGTTGTACATGATATTTCTATCTTGTAAAGACAATGAACATAAGCTTATTTACATTCATCTTTTATGAAAGATAGAGATATACAGAACCAGTCCAATTTTACGAGTAAAACAGCAAAAAAGATCAAAAGTAGGTTAAGTTTTATATTTAGTCATTTTTAACATGGCTTATAATACGACCTTGTCAACATTGACAAACTTTTTGTCAAAGCATCTATCAATACCACCCTTATACTAGTGATCAGTGATGCTAACCTATAATTCAGGTAGTTATAAACAATGTTAATGACTATCACTAAGGATTATCTTACCGATTAACAGTAACATATGTGATTGCTGGAAAAATAGAAGTTTAAAGTTACAAATTGATAATGTATAATAAACTCTTTAGAAGATTAGCCAATTATGTCTAGTTATGAGATTGTGCTATTATGGCTATATGTTCGAATACAGGATAACTAGGAAGAATAATGTGTGTTCTAGATAAAATATATATATATAGATGGGGCTTAATTTGAGAGCTTTTCGCTTTCTTTAACATTGTTATGAGCACCATTTGAACAAAGAACTTGTGATTACTGCACTTACTCTTAACCGGTTGCAGCCGGCCAGCGGGCACAGATTTCAGTATGTCACGCTAAAATCATTTCTGTCGTATTTTCGCATCGACGCTTTGGAGTGCCCGTGTATATCAGGTGTAAAAAGTTAATTGACTCGACGCTTAGCTACTGAGAGCAAACGTCCTAGGGTCCAGTAAGTTAAATTCCTCAAGAAAGTTATCCAAAGTTTTTTCTGGTACATTACGTAAATCTATCTCGCCTTTTCTCACTTTGTCCAGATTATTAATCGCTTTTTTAAATCGTTCTATACTCATTACCAATCCATAATAGTCTCTTACTCTTTCTAATGTGGTCTCATAATGATCTTTATATCCTGATGCCGTGGCGTCAGATATCAATGCCACATCATATCCTATGTTAAATCCGTCTCTTAATGATGTCTCTACACAAATTGAAGTATCAATTCCAGTAAAAACTAGCAAGTTAATGCCTTCGCTCTGAAGCCAGACCCGTAGTTCTGTATCCTGGAAAGCAGAATCTCTTCGTTTGATAACTACTGGATCATTCTCTTTAGGCTTTAGCTCGTCAATCGTAACCCCATCCCATGTGCCTCTGATACAGATCGGAAACTTTAGTCGCTCTTGTCTTGATTTTGGTAGAAAGTTATGGATTTTTGTCAGAACATCAATTCCGCTAGCTTCCTTAACCGCTTCGGTGTAAAAGATAGGAATTTCCTTACTCCTGCAGAATTCGATTAAATCTTTAAGCTTTGGTATTATTTCCCTGTAATTGGAGGTGTTCATACCTAATCTATCATATGAACCACCCTTGCTAACAAAACCATTCTGCATATCTACGACGACTAAAGCAGGTACAACTTTACGTCCTGATGGGAAAGTGACTTGAAACATTGTTTAGGTATCTATCATAAGGCTGAAAAATATATATAAGTGTATAATAAACTTGATGTTTCAATCTTAACCACTTACAAGCATCATTATGCACTGTTGTAAATATGAGTTTTCTGCCAAATCTCTTTCGTAATTTCTTGAAGAACTGATAACATGTGAACATAGTTCTTTCTCTTGAGACATATATGTGTCCACCATCGAACACAAATCTATGTTAGGTTCATATGCGATCCATAACCAATAATCCTGACTACCATCTATCTGAATTAATGTTTCATCTACAAAAATATCATTTTTGCCTGATTCTCTTATTTATTTATCCTGAATCGATCTAAAACATCAGAAGCATTTTCTGTATCCATTTCCATATAGATCCCTATGCGATCGTTTTAATATGAGATGTTCGAGATTTAGAAGCACACATCTGTAACTTCTAGAATTAAAATATAGGTATAAACCATGAGTGTATAAACCATGAGTAACTATAGCTTTGTATATGTTCTAATTTACTTCAAATCAATATTAGAATATGCCAAGCTTTAGATCTTGCTAAGTTAACAGAGCTTAAAAATTTATTACAATCTTATTGTCATGGTAATACCGAATGAGCTTTTGACAAATGAAACAACTCAAAATATTTTGAAATCCTTTGTATCTAAGGGTACGACATTTATGAAAAGAACAGAAGAGCATGTAAATCAAGGCTGTAATCCTGGTGGTATATACCAAGCAATATGGTGTAGAGACGCGTCATATATTCTAGGAGATTGGTTTGCGTCTGGCAATACTGATGGTACACTACTCCAGATTTATCAGATATGGTCTCATCAAATTACACCAAATAGAGAAAAAATAGTTTATGGCAGAGGATCGCCAAACACAAAGTTTTCTGCCGCCGTGGCAGATTCAAATAAAGAAATGGAATTTGAAGGTTCTGCTTCCTACAACAATTTATCAAGCCGGTTTTTCTGAAGTCTATGGTCTAAATCCAGATATTGATTCTACAGCTTTGATGCTCAGTACAACATCTTGGATTCTAGCTAATTGGTATGTTTTACATGAGACCAATTTAGATAACAAATACTCTTCTTCTTCTTCTTCTTCAGAATCAGCAACAGTTGCTTCAGAACAATCATCAGACTATGTTACTGCCCTACTTGGAAAGATTGGAGCAACAGATCCAATAAAAGTTACAGAGTTTGTTGTTCCTCGTATGCTAAAAGCTGTTGAGTATCTCAGCAAACGTGATACTGACAATGACGGTTTGCTGGAGCAAGAACATAATGAGGACTGGATGGATACTGCAATTAGGACTGGCAAAATAGTTTATAGTCAAGCCTGTTGGATATGGGCTTTAGAGAACTTTTCACTTTTGCTATCAAAGATAGGAAAGAATAGTGAAGCTTCTAAAATAACAGAGTTAGCAAACAAGGCTACAAATGCTGTTGATCAAAAGTTGTGGTCAGACGAAGATGGCTGTTATCTAGATTTACATGAAACACGTTACAATGGGCAACAATATAGAATACTTACTGAAGATGTATCACTCTTTTTAATAGCAATTACGCAGAATACAGAGAAAAATAGTATGAGAATTCTTAGCAGAACAAAAGGTTTAGCAAAGGAGAATGAACCTATCAGAACTTTGAATGACAGGCTTCAAAAAAGAGCTTTAAGTACACTAGAATCTATTAAGAACAGATGTTGGAAAGATAAATGGCCTCTAATTACTGAAGCAGAGCTAAAGGCTAGTGCACCTTGGCATCTGAAACCCTATGAATATCATAATCATACTTTCTGGCCATGGGTTGCCGGCATGGAAATGTTTGCAAGAAGTAGATTTGGACAGGTTGAGGAATGCGACATGCTCCTTTCAAAGCTTGCATCAGAAGGCAAGCCACACATATACAGTTTCTATGAATGGTTAAATCCTATTACCAGCGAGGGACATGGCGCATTTCCATTCAGAACTGGAATAGTAACGGTAAGAGAAGCTATTGCTGGCATTCTTATTAGAATTAAGGATAAGTTTCCACAGGCATTTGATGATGTTGTATGAAGAAACATCATCAATTTGCAACAACGTACTGTGATTAACTACTACGGCTTAAGATCAGAAACCCTCCATAACATTACCTAGATGAGGTCTTTGATTTATATTCAGGTAAGTCTCAGCTAGTTAATCTTTACATTATTTTTTAAAATTACCAAGAGCACTAGAACACTCTTAAGAACTCTTATGCAACAAAAATGATGCAGATGAAGAAAACTACAGCAAAGAACGTTGTTGCGCATATTTTTTTTCTGTCTTGCCAAGAAACAACAAAAGCACCCATATAAAATTGGCAACTAAATCATATGACATTAGCAGATAAGAGCTAGATCTCAATATTTTGAAAATACAGAGTACAATATAGCAATTGCAAGGGGAATATTGTTAGGTTATTTTTGTATTTGATCTATTATTATAACAAAAAGTAAGGAGCGTTTTTGATGAAATTATCGATTTCATAGACAACCAAGATATTAGAGCGCTCCTGTCGAGAGTGATATGCAAATAAAAACAGCTAACTTCTCCATCAGCTTTCGGAAAGAGATATTAATATACATCTATGATAGTTCTTTTTTAAAGGAACATATTAGTAGTGGAGCATTTAGCTTACATTAAACCGGACAAATTTACCGTTAGCCCTGTCATAGATGATTTCATTTAATATTGATTTTGCTAAACCAATAAGGTTATTATCAGTATCTGGATGATTATGTGTGTAGCCTTATATTGACAAGTTTCATGACTACGGAACGACTCAAAACATTGAGCGACTCCATACTCCTGGTTGCTCTAACCTTACTAGCTTACAATCTTGTTCCTCCATCAGTTGTAAATGGTCAGCTGAACACTGATGAAGTAGAAGACTTTTTAGATAATCTTTACGGACTCATAAGCAGCTTCTTCGTAATCATCGTTTTTTGGGTAATTTATACGAAAATTCTTGATCATTTAAAAGAATCTAATGAAATAGTAGTCTGGGTTTCACTGACATTCTTTATACTTGTATTACTTACACCAGTCTTTAGTGTTGCTCTATTTCAGTACAAAGTCCAGCCCTCAATAACATCTCTAGCTTCTCTGCAGATCGTAAATGGTATATTATTAGTACTGTTATGGATGTACCTATTAAGACATAGAAATATGATGACTATAGAATTAAAAAAAAATCATAATAGATATATGTACAGTATCCTTTCGGTAATTCCATCGGTTTATGCCATCTCAATAGGAATAGCCCTTATTAACATTCAGATGGCAATTATATTCCCAGTAGTCATGGTTCCCACTATGACGTTGCTAGGCCAAGCATTTCATCATCATCAGAAAAAAGGTTAATTTAGAAATGCTAAGAATGGGCATATTATATCAACTTAAATATGGATTCTCTTCTGAAGTTCTAACTTAACTTGGATCTTGATTTGGTAGTTGATGTCCTGACAAATACTACTACCGCACATTATAGTTAATGTTATCCCATACCACATTGATTAATGAAGAACTTTCTAAAGCCATGTGAACGCATAATTACTCTTATCATTTTCTTAATTTTGAAGCCTGAATGCCTTAGCGCCTCCTCTACCGCATAGGATATCATACGCATACATAGATAGATAGAAACCTGGGGGATTGTATGGTAAATGGATTGTCTACTTTGAACTGCTCCCTCATTAGCGGGGACTTATCATTTCTTTAGTTGCTCTCCAAACCTTCTGTGATAATCTAGGTGTGCGTCAATGGCCGCAACACATTTTGGAGTGCATAATGTGAAAAATATATACATCTGGATTAAATATCTAGCATAGACCCAGATCATGTATAAGTTGAATTCTTCAATCTATCTTTTTTGTGTCTCCTATGCGCAGCCCTGGTAATCGATCAATACGTATCTGTTGAGGCCATAAGCAGGATAATGACTTTAGATCTTGTCTTATGTCGCACTTGCTCAATATCTGATTAATCTCCTCTTTACAGTGTGTAGGGTCTGTTAGAATGATCGGATTTGTCAGGTGGCAAGAACCTTTTGATCTTTTTTGCGTTCAGATTGACATCATTCATTTCAAAGAAATTCATTCAAGAAATGAAAGATATCTGCACAATGCATCTGTATAGTCCAATAGGATAACTTCTCCACATCCCTAAGACGCTCGATATGCACTATGATTATTGACTCAATAATCCTGGGTTTGCAGTCTAGCAGAACTTGCAAATCCACAACCTCAACACTAGTCTTGAGGAAGTAATTGAATTCTGACTGGTAGACAGTCTGTCTTGGTATGAGAGGATCGCAGTCCATCGATTACAGATTAGATTCTCTCTCTATGAGGAGCTTGTCGCCTCATATTGAATGTGATTTACAAGCTGCTTTTCGAACTCAACAGTCAACACCTAGCTATAGCTCAGGTAATATTATGTGCAGGATATCCTGCAAACAAAGCATTTTATTTTACCTAAATGAGTTGCAAGGCTTAATAAAGAAAAACTGCCATCAACCATGTCGTCAACATGGTTTAAATGGTATCGGGGAACTAAATAACTTTTCAAGATGTATTGTAGGAATAACTAATGGTTGTTCTTTATCCTATTTAGAGGATTGTGAAGAATGTAATGAAATTAGTTGAAGATTCATTTATTAGTTTATTATTATTCGATCCGCTTTTTTGAATAGCTGTTATTATTATATTATATTACTAAATTTGAACCACAGAGAACACTATGAGAGTATTGTGTGGACAATAATATCGCATACTCAACAGAAAATACAAATATTATACTTGCAACAACAAAAGATGCAGAATATCTCCTGTTTTATAGTAAACAAAATTTGTAAAAATTTTTATAATATCAAATTACATTTATGATCGTGCAATAATTGCTATCTTTTCTTAGATTGTAATTCTTCAGACGGGTTCTTCCCTATATACGACAGTCTTATAATATAAAATTATCTTTCTCCTTGAATATTGCTACTTATTTTTGATTGTTCCTTGTTGATTTCAACGCCCATATCTGTTAATCCATTGCCAACTGTTTTGAGTATTTCTCTTGTACTATTACTTACTGCTAGAGATTTGTTCTCAGAGAGAGAAATTAATTCCTGCCCACTTTGAAGCATCGCAATATTGGTATTCTCTAGAATTTCATTAGCCATTTCAACCTGTGTTACTCCTGCAGAAACGTTGCCGGCAATAATATATTGATACCCTTGACTCAACTGAGCTTGTACATCGTTGAAACTGAATTGTTCAATGATTTCATTTCTAAGAATATTTCCCTGATTATTCAACTCATTTTCAATTTGATCTTTAGCTTGAGTGATTTGGACAGAAACCTCTGCAGGATCAATTTCAGTATCTTGCATTTGTGACATTGTTTCCTGCCCCATCACCATAGTACCTGAAGCAGCACATATTATGAATATAATACTAATGATGACAACAATAATCCTTGAATCCCTAGTAAGTGTAGATCGTTTATTATTAGATGAGACATTAATTGTCATTATATTCAAAAGAGAACTTAAATAGATTATAAAAAGCTTATAGATATAGATTCAAGAAATAAAGAGAATGATGTGTTCGTTAGTATACCATAGATTTTTCCATATGATATGCATCTCATTCTTCAATGCGTTCATATGTGTTTGAAAATAGGTAAAATACTTTCTGTGAAAAGTAGAACTAATCCAACTGCTAGCTTTCGTAAAGTAGTGCTATTGTCACTAGTAGATTAACTTTCTTTCTTCTCCTGTGTTTTTAGCACTATTTGTTTTCTCTCATCATATATAATGATGTCTTCTGATCTCATAAGAGAGATTGTTGTTAATGTTATTCTCAGAGTGATATATATTATGTTTAAGGTCTAGACCAGCTAATTCCTGCTGGAATATTTTCAAATCCAGAAACTGCTAACATGGATATGCAAGCTGTGAAAACAAAGGAACCAGTTAGAGTAGGCAATTTCCCTGGTTCAAAGAATTTTTGCAATGCAGGGTTACAAAAGATCTACAATTGTAGCTAATATTGCCATCATGAAAGATTGTGGAGTTAGACGAACAAAACTTGTAAAGGCTTCCATTACTAGTATTTGCTTTAAATACATTCAACACTTTTCTTACGTCTTCCGTTGGCAATTTTGCAAGGATTCCTATTGCAGTCTCTATCCTATCCTATCATATCCCAGAACCTAG